>JAFPXD010000043.1 GCA_017394835.1 Clostridia bacterium | reverse complement strand
TTCCCGGCTCCCCTTGCGAAGGGGAGCTGTCGGCCGAGCGCAGCGAGGACGACTGAGGGGTCGGTTGGCGCCCGCGGAGCTTCACGGCGGCCATATCCTCTCTTCTTCTGCGCTCAAAACCCTTCCGTCGCTCGCGGCTTCGCCGCTCGCGCCACCTCCCCTTAACAAGGGGAGGCAGCCATTATTCCCGGCTCCCATGCAAAGGGGAGGCAGCCTCCATTCCCGGCTCCCCTTGCGAAGGGGAGCTGTCGGCCGAGCGCAGCGAGGACGACTGAGGGGTCGGCTTATTTCTTCGGATCACCTTCACGGCGACCCTCTCTTTGCGCGATCAAGGCTTGGGCGTGCCTCAATATCCACAAGCAGACTCCTTCAAAGTTGGTATCCACTTCATAATTCGAAATACGGAGGACGGTTATTCCGTATCCCTCCAAAAAGCGAGTCCTTTCTTCATCTTTTGCTCGCTCATCCGGCTTGTAATGCTGCGATCCGTCTATCTCCACCGCAAGTCGGGCTGCCGCGCAATAGAAATCCACTATGCAGTGCCCAAGTATTTTTTGACGATAGAATCGGATCGGGCAGTGCGAAAGGTAGTCATACCACAGCTTACGCTCCTGCCTTGTCATGTTTTTGCGAAGCGTTCTTGCTAAAGGAACAAGTTCCTTGTTGGATTTGGGTGGCATTGCTTGCATAATCGAACCCTTCCGTCGCTCGCGGCTTCGCCGCTCGCGCCACCTCCCCTTAAACAAGGGGAGGCAGCCTCCATACCCGGCTCCCTTGCGAAGGGGAGGCAGTCTCCATACCCGGCTCCCCATGCGAAGGGGAGGCCGCCGCCATTCCCGGCTCCCCTTGCGAAGGGGAGCTGTCGGCCGAGCGCAGCGAGGACGACTGAGGGGTCGGCTTATTCCTTCGGATCGCCTTCACGGCAGCCATATCTTCTCTTCTTCTGCGCTCAAAACCCTTCCGTCGCTCGCGGCTTCGCCGCTCGCGCCACCTCCCCTTAACAAGGGGAGGCAGTCTCCATACCCGGCTCCCTTGCGAAGGGGAGGCCGCCTTAACCAACCGGGGCAGAGCTTCCGCTCTGCCCCGCGCTTATTATTCTTCCTCGGTATCGTTCCCTTCGGGCTCGGCCTCGGGCTCTTCGGGAGAATCGTAAAGCTCCGTATCCGCGGCGCCTTCGGGATGCTCGCCGTGGAGCGCGGCTTCCGCGTCATGCTCCTGCGCGGCCTTTTCGAAGGCCTCCTCCTCGTTATGGGGAGCGCGCGCGATGGATACCACGCGGTGCTCGTCGTCAACGCGCATGAGCCTTACGCCCTGAGTGTTCCTCGATATTACGCTTATATCCTTTGCGGGGACGCGGATTATAACGCCGTCGTCGCGGACGAGCATTATGTCCTCCTCATCGGTGCAGAGCCGCAGACAGACGAGCCTGCCCGTCTTTTCGGTGAGCTTCAGGGTCTTAACGCCCTTGCCGCCCCTGGACTGGGTGCCGTATTCCGCCTCCTCTGTGCGCTTGCCCAGGCCCCGCTCGGTTATCGCGAGCACGTAGCAGCCGGGTTCTATCTTGGTCATGTCTATGACCTCGTCGCCCTCGTCGAGCTTGATCGCCCTCACGCCCGTCGCCGTCCTGCCCATGGGGCGGACGTCATCCTCATGGAAGCGGATGCTCATGCCGTTCGCAGTGCCGATCATTATATCGTCATTGCCGCCGGTGAGCTGCACGCCTATGAGCTCGTCGCCTTCGCGGAGGCCCAGCGCGATTATGCCGCCCTTGTTGATGTTATCGAAATCCTTGAGGGCGGTCTTCTTTATAACGCCCTGCTTCGTGGCCATAACGAGGTATTTCCCGCCGTTAGTATAATCGTTGACGGGGAACGCGGCGGCGACCTTTTCGCCGTTTTTAAGCTGCAGGAGGTTCACTATAGCGGTGCCCTTGGCCTGCCTTCCCGCTTCGGGGATCACGTAACACTTTATGCGGAACGCTCTGCCCGTATTCGTGAAGAACAGAATGTGGGAATGGGTCGATGTGACGAAGATATCCTTCACGAAATCCTCATCGCGGGTGGTGTGGCCGGTAACGCCCTTGCCGCCCCTCGACTGGGTGCGGTAGGTATCCTCCGCGATGCGCTTTATATAGCCGAGCCTCGTCATTGTGACGGCCATATCCTCCTCCTGGATAATGTCGTCCATGTCTATATCCTCAACTATGCGGGTGATCTCGGTGCGGCGTGCGTCGGAATAGCGCGCCCTTATATCGAGTATCTCCGTCTTGATTATCGAGAGCAGCAGCTTTTCATCGGAGAGGATGCGCTTATAGTATTCGACCTTGGCCTGAAGCTCCTGCTCCTCGTTCTTAAGCTTTTCGCGCTCGAGCCCGGTGAGGCGCTGGAGGCGCATATCGAGTATCGCCTGAGCCTGCTTTTCGGAGAAGCCGAAGCGCTCCATGAGGTTCGTCCTCGCCTCGCCCACGTTGGGGGAGGCCTTTATTATGGCGATGACCTCGTCTATATTGTCGAGCGCCTTTAGGAGGCCTTCTATGATGTGCAGACGCTCCTCCGCCTTTTCGAGATCGTACCTGGTGCGGCGGGTGACAACGTCCTTCTGATGCTCCAGATAATAGTAGAGTATCTCGCGCAGGTTGAGCACCTTGGGCTCGCCGTCAACGAGGGCGAGCATTATCGCGCCGAAGGTCTCCTGCATCTGGGTGTGCTTGTAGAGGCGGTTCAAAACAACGTTCGCATTGACGTCCTTCTTGAGCTCTATCACTATGCGCATGCCCGCCCTGGAGCTTTCATCGCGCAGATCGGATATGCCGTCTATCTTCTTTTCGTGAACGAGCTCCGCGATCTTTTCGACGAGCCTTGCCTTGTTCACCATATAGGGTATCTCGGTGACAACTATACGGGAGCGGTCGTTTTTCATGGGCTCTATCTCGGTTTTTGCGCGGACGATTATGCGGCCGCGGCCCGTGAAATAAGCGTGGCGGATGCCCGCGTCGCCCATTATGACCCCGCCCGTGGGGAAATCGGGCCCGGGGATGTAATTCATAAGCTCATCGACGGTTATTTCGGGATCGTCTATCATTGCGACCACCGCGTCTATGGTCTCGCCGAGGTTATGCGGGGGGATATTCGTCGCCATGCCGACGGCTATGCCGTTGGAGCCGTTTACCAAAAGGTTCGGGAACCTTGCGGGGAGCACCGCGGGCTGCATCAGCGTCTCATCGAAATTCGGGTAGAAATCGACCGTGTTCTTTTCTATATCGGAAAGCATCTCCGTTGCGAGCCTGCTCATCTTGCACTCGGTATAACGCATGGCGGCGGCGGGATCGCCGTCAACGGAGCCGAAATTGCCGTGGCCCTCGACGAGGGGGTACCTCGTGGAGAAGGGCTGCGCCAGACGCACCGTCGCGTCATAAACGGAGGCGTCGCCATGGGGATGGTATTTGCCCAGCACGTCACCGACGAGGCGCGCGCATTTGCGGAAGGGCTTTTCGGGCTGCATGCCCAGCTCATCCATATCGTACAGTATGCGCCTGTGGACGGGTTTTAAGCCGTCGCGTACGTCGGGCAGAGCGCGGCTGATGATAACCGCCATGGCATAGGAAATGAAGCTCCTCTTCATTTCCCCGACGAGGTTTATGGGCAGCACCCTGCCGCCTTCGATATCCGTGGGGAGCTCGTTAGTGCCGAGCATTTCGAGGTTTTTTTTGTTTTTCCTGTTGTCTTCCATTGTCGATACCTCTTAGATGTCAAGATCCGAGACGAGCTTCGAGTTCGTCTCTATGAATTCGCGGCGGGGCTCGACCTGATCGCCCATGAGGACGGTGAATATCTGGTCGGCGGCGATGGCGTCGTCCATAGTGACCTGAAGCATTATGCGCTTTTCGGGATCCATGGTGGTATCCCAGAGCTGATCGGCGTTCATTTCACCGAGGCCCTTATAGCGCTGAACGGTTATCCTGTCGCGCCCTATCTCGTTCAGCGTCGCTTCAAGCTCCTCATCGGAATAGACGTACTTTTCGAAATTGGGCTTCTTTATAAGATAGAGCGGCGGCTGCGCGATATAGACGTAGCCCTTCTCTATCATGGGGCGCATGTGGCGGAAGAAGAAGGTGAGGAGCAGAGTCCTTATATGGCTGCCGTCAACGTCCGCATCGGTCATGCAGATTATCTTGTGATAGCGGAGCTTCGATTCATCGAATTCGGAATCTATGCCCGCGCCGAAGGCGGTTATCATGCAGCGGATCTCCGCATTGCCCAGCATCTTGTCGAGCCTCGTCTTTTCGACGTTCAGTATCTTGCCCCTGAGGGGGAGTATCGCCTGGAAATGCCTGTCGCGCCCCTCCTTTGCGGAGCCGCCCGCGGAATCGCCCTCGACTATGAAGAGCTCGCACTTGGCGGGATCCTTATCGGAGCAGTCGGCAAGCTTGCCGGGCAGAGCGGTGGAATCCAGCGCCGTCTTCCTTCTTGAAAGATCGCGCGCCTTTCGCGCCGCCTCCCTCGCGCGGGAAGCCTGCAGGCACTTGTCTATTATAAGCTTGGATTCGGCGGGATGCTCCTCCATATAGATCGAGAGCCCCTCCGAAACGGCGGAATCGACCATGCCCTTTATGTAAGCGTTGCCGAGCTTCGTCTTGGTCTGGCCCTCGAACTGGGGCTCGACGAGCTTAACGGAAATGATGGCGGTCAAGCCCTCGCGCACGTCGTCGCCTGTCAAATTCGCGTCGTTATCCTTCAGTATCTTGTTCTTCCTCGCGTAGTCGTTTATAACCCTCGTCAGCGCGGTCTTGAAGCCGACGAGGTGGCTGCCGCCCTCGGTGGTGCAGATATTGTTCGCGTAGGTGTAAATGTTTTCGGTATAGTCGTCGTTATACTGCATGGCGACCTCAACGCTCGCGGTCTCGAGCGGGTTTTCGCTCTGCGCGGCGGAGAAATAGATGGGCTCCGCGTGCAGCACCGTCTTGTTCTTGTTGAGGAAGCCCACGAATTCCCTTATGCCGCCCATGTAGCAGAAGGTCGATTCGAGCTTTTCCTCGGGGCGCTCGTCGGTCACGACTATGGTGACGCCCGCGTTAAGGAACGCAAGCTCGCGCAGGCGCTTGATGAGGATCTCGTAAACGTAATCGACCTCGTCGAATATCTCGGGATCGGGGTGGAACGTGATTGTGGTGCCGTGATCCGCGGGATCGCAGTCGCCCGTTATTTCGACCTCCGTCTTCTTTATGCCGCGCTCGCAGATCTGGCGGTAGATATGCCCGTTGCGCTTGACCTCCGCAATGAGCAGGTACGAGAGCGCGTTAACGACGGAAAGGCCCACGCCGTGCAGACCGCCGGAGACCTTATAGCCGCTGCCGCCGAATTTGCCGCCCGCATGGAGCATCGTGAGCGCAACCTCGAGCGCGGATTTGCCCGTCTGCTGCTGGATATCGACGGGGATGCCTCGGCCGTTATCCTCAACGGTGACGGAATTATCCGGGTGGATGGTCACATAAACGTGCGTGCAGTAGCCCGCCATGGCTTCGTCGATGGCGTTATCCACTATCTCATAGACGAGATGGTGCAGGCCCCTCGAATCGGTCGAGCCGATATACATGCCGGGGCGGCGGCGCACCGCCTCAAGCCCTTCGAGGACCTGGATCTGATCCGCATTGTAGCTGTTGTTCTGTTCCATATCGCTTTCCTTTATAATAATTTTCTTCTTTATTTATAACGCTTTTCGCGGCTTTATTCCACTTGGGTAACGCGCCCGTCCTTCACCTCGAAAAGGCAGGCGGCGCGGTTTCGCGCTGCGCTCTCGACTCCCGTTGCCGTAAGCAGGCACTGGCAGTCGAACGCGGATTCCATGAGGGCCTTCTGGCGGCTGTCGTCAAGCTCGGAGAGCACGTCGTCCAACAGGAGCACGGGGCTTTCGCCTACGACCTCGCGTATCAGGGCAAGCTCCGAAAGCTTTAAGGAGAGCGCCGCAGTCCTCTGCTGCCCCTGCGAGCCGAACACCTTAACGTCCTTTTCGTCGAGCTTTATGCCTATATCGTCCCTGTGCGGGCCCCTTGACGTGAAGCCGCGGCGGATATCCTCCTCACGCGAGGCTTCAAGCGCCTCGTAGATCGCGTATTCCGCTTCCTTTCCCTCAAAGGGGACGTTGGGTTCATAGAAAGTGAAGAGCTGCTCCCTGCCGCCCGTGAGGCGCCTGTGCATATCGGAGGCAATGGTCGAGATCTCATCCATGAACTCAAGGCGGCTGCGCATGACCTCCGCGCCCGTGCGCGCAAGCTGCGCGTTCCACATATCGAGCACTTCGGGATCGATGGGGTTCATGAACGCTTCCTTTATGAGGGCGTTCCTTTGGCGGAGCGCGGCGTTATACATGGCGGCCTTGCGGTAATACGCGGGGTGGAGCTGGCAGAGCTCCATATCCATGAAGCGGCGGCGCACCTCGGGCGAGGCCTTGACCAGCGCAAGATCTTCCGGCGAGAACATGACGACGTTCAGAACGCCCATGAGCTCCCCCGCCTTTTCCGCCCGCTGGCGGTCTATGAAGATCTGCTTCTTGTCCTTGGGGTTTTTGGAGGCGTCATCCCCCGTGCGGAGCTTTATTTCAACGAGCCTTGTGCCGCTCTTGGTTTCGAGCTCCAGCCCGACGTAAGCGCCCGCCCTGTTATGGCCTATCATTTCGGGATCGCGGCTCGTGCGGTGGCTCCTGCCCAAAGCGCAGAGGAACACCGCCTCCAGCAGATTTGTTTTGCCGGCGGCATTCTCACCATAGAGCAGATTGAGCCCCGCGGAAGGGCTTATCTCCACGTGATCGTAGCTCCTGAAGCCGTTTAAGACGAGCTTCCTGATGCGCAAAAACTCACCCCCGATACTACCCCGATTTTACAGTATTTATTATACATCAAGCAGCCCCAAAAAGCAAGTGTTTAATTATAATAAAGAAGAAAGTCGGGTCAAATCCCGCGTATGGAGTGCCGGGCGGCTGCGCCGCCCGCCCATATTCTCCTTGCGCGCCGCTGCTTTGTGTGTTATATTGTATGTGTGATATGAGCGGCGAAAACGCCGCGCCACCGAAAGGAGAACACCATGAGAAAAGCCCTCAGCATTCTGCTCGCGGCGCTCCTTGCGCTTGCGATACTGCCCGCTTACGGCGCCCCGCAGGAGGCGGAAGAGCGCGCCGTCGCTTCCGGCAGCGTTGAGCTCGACTTCGACGGCTCCGACGGCTATTCCGGAGATTACGTCGTGATCTACAACCCCGGCACAAGCTCCTATACCGGCGTTTCGACCGGCAGCATGGCCGGCCTTATCGAAACGGAGATCGGGGACTCGAAATCCGCTCCCCTCGGCCCCTCCGATACGGACCGCCCCTACGTTATAGACGTTGACGGCCGCCTTGCGGAAGAGGCGAAGGAGCTCCCCGCCCCCGAAAGGGATATGCAGGCGCAGGTCTCCTTCAACGTGGGCGATACGCATACCTTCAGCATTTACAGCACTTATTCCCCCGTTTCGAGCAGCTCGCTGCAGTTCAAGGTCCTTGCCAAGGGCGAGCACTGCTATATCTGGACCCCCACCTCCACCGCGTCGAACGTTTATCCGCTCGATTCGATCGATCCCTCCTTTGCCCAGCGCTGCGCGGATGAGTTCGATTCCAAATTCGACCTCATGCAGAGCTCCTTCGGCGACCATACTAACGGCTCCCAGGGCGACGGCAGGCTCAACATGCTCTATTACAACATAGACGACGGCTGGCAGCCCGGTCAGGGTTACGTCGCGGGCTTCTTCTACGCGGGGGATCTTTCCTCCAACGGCATGCCCATACTCAATATAGATACCTACCCCGGCGTTCATTACGTCCGCCCGAACGGCGAGGTCTATGACCGCATAGAGGATACCTTCAACACCATGGTGCACGAATACCAGCACCTCATCCACTATTCCAACGCCTCGAGCTCCGTGACCTGGATAAACGAGTGCATGAGCGCCGCGGCGGAGGAGATCTGCTATCCCGGTTCGAGCGTCGTTTCGAGGATACAGAGCTGGATCAACTATTTCTATTCCGAAAACGGCGATTGGCAGGATCCCCCCGCGGAGCACGAATACGTTTCCTCATGGCAGCTTCATAACGGCTTCTCGATGTATGATTGGGATAATTACCTCGAAATGGACGACCTGCTCTGCCTCTACGCGCAGGTATCGCTCTTCGCGCAGTACATTTACACTCAGTACGGCAACACCACGTTCCGTCAGCTCCTCACCAAGTTCGGGCAGGGCATATCGTTCACGAGCGCCTTCCAGCAGATCACGGGGCAGAACACCGCCGAATTCGTCAAGAATTTCCGTGTGGCGCTCACGGCGAACACCGCGCCTTCCGTGCTTGAGGGCGTTTACGGCTTCATCCCGCAGCCCGGGTACGATCCCGCCGAGTATCACGATGTTGAAAACCCCTATTCCCTGCTTGCACCCGTCGTGTTCACGGGGAACAACTGCTCCATCTACGGCGGCGGCGCGATCTGCGTAAAGCCCGTGGACGGCGTCTATTATCCCCCCTCCGGCGCGGGCAGCTCCCTGCAGTACGTGGGCGTCACCCTGAACTCCGAGCCCCCGGAGCCCGTTCCCCTCACCGGGCTCACCCTCGACCCCGCCGCGGCGACAGTTTACGTAGGCACCTCCGCCGTGCTGACCGCCGTGCGCGAGCCCTCCAACGCCAACAACATAGAGTATGAGTGGATAAGCTCCGCTCCGCAGGTCGCATCCGTCACCGGCACCGGCCGCCGCGTGACAGTCACGGGCGTTTCCGTGGGCGAGGCGGTCGTCACCTGCCGCGCGCACGACCTCATCGGCGACACGTGGTTTACCGCAAGCTCCCGCATCACCGTCAAGGCGGCTCCCACGCTTGACGACGCGCTGAACGTGCCCGGCGGCACGCTGCATTTCGCAAGCACCGGCTACGCGTGGGAGGTCGATATGGACGACACCGCGCCCCATCTTGCCGCGAGGAGCACCAACGTGAACGTTCCAAGCTCCACATCCTCCTTCACCGTGACTGTAAACATGAGCGCGGGCGATACCATGACCTTCGACTGGAAGGTCTCCTCCGAATCGAATTTCGATATGCTCACCTTCTACGTGAACGGCACGGCGAACGGCGCCGCCATCTCCGGCGAGGTCGGCTGGACCTCCCGCTCCTACACCGCGCCCTCAACGGGCAGCTATACCTTCATGTGGGAATACAAGAAGGACTACAGCGTGAGCACCGGCGAGGACCGCGGCTGGGTGGATAACGTTTTCGTGCCCGGCTATACGGCGGACTACCTGCCCGGCGATATAGACATGAACGGCGCCGTGGAGGCGGCGGACGCGCTGCTCGCCCTGCGCTATTCAATGGAGCTCATTGAGCTTTCCGAACTCCAGATCGAGATAGGCGACCTTGACGGCGACGGCGTACTCACCGCGGCCGACGCGCTCATGATACTGCGCCTTTCCATGGATCTTGCATAAAGCAAACAACAATACGGCGGGGCCCCGATCGGGCTCCGCCGTATTTTATTATGCTTTTATGCCTTTTTTGCGGTTATTCCGCCGGCCCGCCGTAGAACGGCTCATACACGAACCGGTACCCCACGGGCACGTCCAGCACGAGCGCCGTTTCGCCGTCAAGCACGTCCTCGAGTTCGCCCGTCCTTCCCGCGCTGTTGTAGGTGCTGATGAAGAAGGTTTTACCGTCTATTACGTTCTTCAGGCTCTTATTGGTTTTGATATTGTAAAAATCGCGGTGCATGGCTCCCCAGCTGTCGCAGGAGAAAAGCACCCGCCCCGACGAGAGCAGCTCGTTCACGCGGCGTTCGTAATCCTTCGCTTCGGATCTGGAAGGAGGTTCGTCTCCCTCTTCGCCGCTGTACGACCAGAGCGTTTCCCAGTAAACACATTCGAGCGAGCCCGATACGCATTTATACAGCATATAGCCGAATTCCTCCCCCTCGAATTCGGGCATGAGCCTCATTATGCAGACGCCGTATTCGGGGCTTTCGACAACGGCGAAGGTGCCCTGTGCGACGCTTGCCGATCCGCAGTAGATCGGGTTCCCGAGTACGCGTCCCGAGCCGTCCTCGAGCCATGCGCGGGAGAAGGCGTCCCTCTGCATAAGCCCCGCGTCGACGCAGAACAGCTCGTCTATGCCGTCGCCGTCCGTATCGACAGGCCATGAGGCGACGCCCGATCCGGCCGCCCCTCTTTTCTTCTCATCGTGCAGCGTCCAGGTCTTTCCGCCGTCGTAGGTTTCATACCAGAGCTTTTGCAGCAATTCATCAGAAGGAGTATATTGGGACAGGTCGGTCCTGACAGCGCTTACCAGCATCGCGCCGTGATCGCCGTCGAATACGGGCGAGAGGCAGCTTCCGGGATAGACCGTGCCGTATTCCTCAGGCAGCACGAGGCCTGTATCGCGCCAGGTTTTCCCTCCGTCGTCCGTGCGGAACAGATAGATCTTGCGGTAGGTCTCGTCGGGTTCATCAAGGAATTTGGAGTAATAGCTCAGGAAGCCCACGTTTTCGTCCACTATGCAGGCGCCGAAGAGCGGCAGGAAAAGCTGCGCGTTGTTATCCCCGTACCTGTACCAACTTTTACCGTCCGTGCGATAGACGGCGCTGAACTGGATATCCTGTATGGAGTCGTCAACGGTTTTCAAAACGAACCAGTCCTCTCCCGCGAAGCCCTCGGCTCCTTCAAGCCTGCCAACGGAATCCAAATCCAAGCCCGCTTTCTTAGGCGCTTCATTACAGAGCCAATCGAGCGCCTCCTCGCCGACCTCGCGCGGGTATTCGAAAAGGGGCTCCGAATAAACGCGGGCGCCGCTGCCGCCGGACGTCTCGGGCGGGTAGTCCGTCATCACTCTGTAAGCGCGGAAGGCGTCGTCGTCAAGGTGGAAATACACGTCGCAGGACTTTATATCCCACGCGGAGTCATCGGGCACGCCCCCGCTTAAAAGGCGTGCAGCCGCATCCGTATATGCGTCATACGAGGATCCTGTCACGAAGGGGAGCAGCCCGTCCTCAAACTTTGCCGTGAACGAGTAGCTGCCCTCGATAGGCTTTTCCTCGCCCTCGGGCACGAAGAACCACGATAAGCCAAAGGGCTCCGTATCCGAAAGCAAATTGCCTTCCGCGTCGTACCAGCCCGCAAGATGGCAGCCCTCGGCGGGCATCTCGTCGATGGTCACGTCAAGACAATCGAGGTTATCGGAAGTCCAAACACCCACCTGACCTTCACCCTCGGCGTCAAGAGTGAGCTCGAAATCGTACATATTTTTATTCATTTCCTCATCCGGCACGGCGACCCAGTGCAGATGAGAAAAACAGGGCGACGCGCTGAGCCTCGGAGTCACGATGGGATCGGGCAGAAGCTCCACCCCGCTGCAGTTCTGCAGCACTACGCCCTTCATGAGCGGGCAGCCGGTCAGGTCGAGCACAGCTATGCTTTCCGATGAGAAGGTGACCTTATCGAGCCTCTCGCAGCCCGAAAGGTCGAGCGTGCCGACGAGCCCATAGCTTTCGACGAGCGCGTTTATCTCGATAAGATACCCCTCCTCATCCCATTTAGCGATATTGAAGGAATCGTTCCACCGCTTATAGGTCCACGTGTTCGGGTAGGCGGGATCGTAACCCGGGTTCAGCCTCCTGCCGTTTTTCTTGCCGTCCGACTCCGTTTCGAGGAAGGCGGCAAGGGCGTCGTAGTCGTGCCTGTTATACTTATCATACGGATACGGATCGGCCGCAGAACCGTTCCCGCCCACAAGGATTATCCTCACAGACTTTGCGATGCTTTCAAGCTGCTCTTCGGTAAAGAGGCCGTCTTTAAAATCGGCAACGATCCCAATACCGCAGGTCTCATCGTAGGCGCTGAGCGCCGGGCAGGCGAAGGAGGGCTTGGTCCCATCCTCGTGCATGAGCCCCGTGACGAACTCCTCGCCCACGAACGCTCGGCGAGGGGGTTCCGACACGACCTGCCGCGCCGCCGCTTCTCCAAGTCCAATAGGCACGGAGAAGCAGCTCGCGTGCTTGAATTCCGCGAAGGCCGCGTCCATACCGCAGGACACACGCCTGTTATCCGTCAGGTGATCGTAATCAACGAGCTGCTTGTACTCGTCCGTCCATATCATAGCCGCGGTAAATATATGCCCGGCCTCGGCCCCGTTTTCATCAAGCAGCGTAAAGCTGCGATCGTCTCTTCCCATGAGCGCCTTGGGGCTCCTTCCCGCTATCTCACTGTCGGGATAGATCCAATCTCCATCGGGAACGCCGCGAATGACGCTCCAGCCCTTGGGAAGCAGGAGCTGAATGCTCGCGCTCTTGCCATCCGAAACATAATAATTCCCCTCCGGATACCGAATGAAGGTCAGCGCGAACGCACCGTCCTCAGCCTCCGCCTGAGTAAAGATCGGATCGCCCGCCGGATCCTGCGTATAGGACGGCTCGGCGGTCTCCGTCGGCGCGGGAGCATCGGATCCGACGGGCGCTATCTGCACGGGGCTCTTCCCGCCTATATGCAGGAGCGCAACCATGCCTATCGCCAAAGCGATCACCGCGACGATCGCGGCGCAGGCGAGAGCGGCCCTCTTGAACGCGGAGGGTCTTTTCTCCTCACCGAGGCACGCTTTCTTTGCGGCGAGCGCACGCCTTTCGGAGGAGCGCGCCTTCTTTCTGGCTATGCAGCCTTCGATAAGCTCTTCATCCATGTGCGCTATGGCGTCGTACATTTCAGTGCCCGTCATTTTCGCATTCCTCCTTCAAGAATTTCCCGAGCCGCTTCACCGTCTTCGATAGGCGGCTGCGGACCTGATTTTCGCCCATGCCGTGATCCAGTGCGATCTCCGAAAAGCTTTCCATAAGATAGTACCTGCTGATAAAAATATCGGATTCCTTTTCCGAACGCTGCTTGAGAAACCGGCTTATCAGCGCGGAAAGGCGCTCTTCGGAAAGCTCCGTCCCCTTCGGTACGAGGGCCTGAAGCTCGCTGAAAACGCATTCCTTCCTGCTGACTATCGAATCGGAGGGAACGGAGAGCGCTGCGGCGATGAGCTCCGCGGTCTTATAATCGGGGCGCCGCAAGCCCTGCTCCCATTTCGAAACGAGGTGCCGCGAAACAAAGAGCTTATCCGCCAGCTCCTGCTGGGTTATGCCCGCCGCCGTTCGCGCCGCGGCTATCCTGTCGCCCAATTTCATAAGGCACACCTCCGTCGGGTTTCCTTTGACCCTGTTATATCATACCTCCGCCCGCCGTTCAAGAGACAGTTTGCACCCCATTCGCAGGGGAGCCCTTTGGTTCGCAATCAGCAAGGGTGTTCCGCTCCTTCCCCTACGAGGGGAAGGGGGACCGCCGCCCCGCAGGGTCAAAGGCGGCGGTGGATGAGGTGGTGTCGGGCACAGCCGGAGAGACGCGTCCCCGCGGTCGGGCAGATTAAGGTAATGAATATTGAAGAATGAATAATGAATAATTACGACCGAAAGTTGTACAATAAAAATGGACACATCGAAGAATGAATGATAGAATGCATTCAGAGAGGTGTTCAAAATGAAGAAGAACTATAGCAGGGAATTCAAAGTAAAAGCGTGTGAGCTGGTAATAAAAGACGGCATCAAGCAC
>JAFPXD010000042.1 GCA_017394835.1 Clostridia bacterium | reverse complement strand
TTTTTGCTGTAATTACGGGGATATGTCTCGCAGGAGCGATCCTAATTTGTTGCGTGATCGCAGTTCCGCGCCTCTCGCGGCGCGGTCGCGCTGACCCGCGCGGCTCCCGTTGGTCGCGGCATAGCCCGTTTCATTATCGGCGATTACCGCAATAACAGCCTTACGACTATCGGGCATAGCCCCGGGAAGCTTTCTTTTTCAGGTCCTGTCGGGATCAATCGTCAAGCTCTTTTTCAAAGCGCATGACCGCTCCCGTTACGGCGTTTATCTTTACTTCATACTCATATTTCCCGCTTCTGAACTCGAGCTCGTAGCTGTAAACGCCGTTTTCATGATCGAGCTCGATCTCCTTTTCGGTTATGTCTTCCATCGTGAGCTTCGCCTTATTGAGGGCGATCTCCCAGGCGCGGGCCTCGCCGATCAAATCTATGGAGCCGCCGCCGGAGTGATGCCCGCTGTGGCCGCCCTCGGACGAGTGGGCGAGTATTTCCCCCGTCACCGCATCTACGGTGTAGTCGTATTCGGTCTTGCCGACGCTGAATTCGACCTCGTACACCGCCTTGCCGTTCTCACGGTCCAGCTCGATCTCTATATCGTGCACCGCGTCAACGCTGACTCCCGCATGGTCGAGCGCCGCGTTGAGAGCGGCCGTCCTTCCGATATAGGAGGAGGAGTTCGGCTTTGCGGTGGGCTTGGGAGTGGGCTTAGCTGTGGGCTTCGCGGTGGGCTTATCGGTATGTTGGGACTCGCATTCGTGATGCAGTATCTCGCCGGTGAGCGCGTCCACGGTGTATTCATACTCCTTGGCGCCGGACTTGAACTCGATCTCGTAAACGAGTCTGCCGTTTTCGCGGTCGGTCTCGATCTCAACGTCATAGACGGAGTCTTCGCTGACGCCGGCGTGCTCATACGCCGCCCTGAGCGCCGCCTTGCGGCCTATGTATTCGGGCGCCGGAGTCGCCTCGGGGGTGTTTACGGGAGCGGTTTCCGTAGGAGCGGCGCCCTCGTTCTCGGTATCATGCCTGAGGATCGCGCCTGTGACCGCGTCGATCTCGTAATCGTGCTCGACGCCGTTGGCCCTGAATTCGATGTCGTAAACCATCACGCCGTTTTCAAGATCCAGCTCTATTTCGGTATCCGCGGCTTCTTCCGGGGTTATGCCGGCGTCACCGTAAGCTATTGCGAGAGCGGCTTCCTCCCCGATGAAGGAGCGGTCGCTGGAAGCGCCCTTAGTCTCGATGGCGCCGTCCGCCTTTTTGCCGTAGAGCAGACCGAGCTCGTTTATCGAAAGCGCCGCGAGCGAGGAAAGCTCATAATGCGTATTGAGCTCATGCAGTGAGTAGATAAGCTGCGCCTTGCTCGTCGTGATGCCGTAGTCCTCCGCTATGCGGGAGACGTTCTCGTCTGCTTCGATCTGCTGGCTCATAACGGCATAGCCGAAATCGCTCGTGTTGAGGAGCGCGGCGGCGTCTATCGAAAGGGTCTCGCGCAGTCTTGCGCAAAGGTCGAGATCCTCGCCGTTGACGCTGATCAAAACGGAGTTCGCAAGCTCGTTTAAGTATCCCTTGCGGACGAGCGAGCCTATGATCGCGTCCAGAGCTACGCTTACCTTGCTGCCGGAAAGATCCATGCCCTCGAGCAGGACCGCGCCGTCGGTATTGCGGGGGATCGCTTCTATAACGCGTTCGTCCTTATCGACCGTCATTTCGATGCTGGGGTTTACGTCGATCATTACCGAAGCTACCGCGGTATGCTTCTGTCCCATAAAGGCCTTTATCGCGAACGGGGCTGCCGCGAGGAGCAGTAACGCTGCGGCTACGGCCGCGGCGATCCTCAGGGCCGGTCTCTTCTTTTTGGTGTTGCTGCTTTCCATTTTGATTACCTTTCCTTTCTTTTTGCAGTCGGAAAGAACGGAGTCCCTTATATCGGGAGTGACTGAATCGAAAGCATTCTTGAGTTCGGCTCCAAATTCTTTTTCGTTCATTTTTCTCCTTCTCCTTCCTTGAACATTCTTCTCAGCTTTTTGATCGCCCTCGAATACTTTGTAAGCACCGTGGCAAGCGGCAGTCCCATGATCTCGGCGATCTCACGGTGCTTGAAGCCGGATATCGTGTGCAGCAGCACTATCTGCCTTTCGGTATCGCCGAGAGCGTTCAGCATATCGGCGGCATGCAGATTTGTTGAAATTTCATCCGTCCTGAGCAATCCGTGCCAGTCTTCATCGGGAAGCTTGACGTGCTTCTTGAGTTCTCTCAATCGGCTGAGACACAGATTCCGCGCTATCGTTATTATCCACGCCATCGGTTTCCCGTTCGGCTTGTACAACGATGCGGAAGAATGGATGCGCAGATAGCAATCGTGCATCGCATCCTCCGCCTCCGCGGAATTCTTAAGGAGCGAAAGACAGTACGCGTAAACGGATGTCCTCGTCATGTCATAAATGGGCCCAATGGCGTTTACATCCCCCAAGGCAAGACTTTCGATATGGGCCTCCAGAAGGGCGTTTTCGCCCATCGTTTCGGCGGGCTCTGTCTTTTTAAGCGGATACGGCATTTTCTTCACTCCTTTCATCCTGTAAACGCGGAAGGAGCGCGTTTTATTTCAGGAGCATCTAATATATTATCCCAAGCGTTATCGCAAAAGACCTCCGGCCGTGATCGTCCGGTCGGAGGCCATGCTTTTTGAATTGGATCCGGCTATGTTGTTACTCGACTATCGTCTGCTCGCTTTCGCTGATGGCGAATACGGTGAGGAACAGGGACTCGAAGTCGTTCGAGGGAGTCCATACACGGTAATACATGCTTCCGGTGGGGACTACTGCCTTATGGGCGGCTTCATCCTCCTCGTGCACGTAAACGCCGGTGCTTTCGACTCTGGCTAATACCTCGCCGTTCTTCGCGATATCGTAGGCAATCATTTTTTGAAATCGTTGATTAAACTTTACCATTATCGAGAGCGCTTGTC
>JAFPXD010000041.1 GCA_017394835.1 Clostridia bacterium | reverse complement strand
TCGATTGGGACGGCACCGAGATCTCCACTCAGGAGGTAGAGCACGGCAGTGCGGCCACCGCTCCCGCGGATCCCGAGCGCGAAGGCTACACCTTCACCGGTTGGGACGTTGACTTCACCAACGTGACCGGCGACCTCACCGTTACCGCTCAGTATGAGCAGAACGCTCCCTCCGAGTATCTGAAGGGCGACGTCAACTGCGACGGCATTGTCGATTCCGCCGACATCACCCTTGCGGCGGCATACGCGATGTCCGCGGGCAGCGTTTCCGAGCAGGGCGTTGCGAACGGCGACATGAACGGCGACGGCCTCCTCACCGCGGCCGACCTTTCCGCGCTGTACAGCTTCATACAGGGCTGATCCGAAACACGGGGGAGAGCGCCGCTCTCCCCCAAAGCTTTTTTACCCGACGGGGCTCTGTTCTTTATTTTGCTCCGCATTGACTCGCCGCCGCGGCCTTGCCGGGATCTGCAGGCTCGCTCCTGTGTTATCAGAAGTGAAAAACCAAGACTTATAAATGCCATAACCAAAAAGGAGGACAACGAAATGTCAAGGGTCATGAAACTGTTGGTATTGCTTCTTTCCGTGCTGATGATAATGGCGGTAGTTCCGTTATCGTCGCTTGCACAGGAGGCTTCGGAAACACGAAAGCTTGCAAAGCTCAAGGAAGCTTGGTCAACGATGTCGGATGTTGAAAGCGAGATGCTCGAGCATAAAGCCACTGCATGCGAAACTGCGGAAGCGCTCTATATAGCGGCGCTGAACACCCCGCTCATAGATAAGGGCAGTATCGTATGGGAAAGCGAGGATCAGTTTGCTTTCACTGTTGACGGTATGCACTGCGTTTACAGCTACAGCAGCCGCAACGGTCATACGTTTTCCGAAACAAGCCCTGCATTAGACGAAATAAATACGGATATGACAAGAAGCGGATCCGGCGGGCCAAGCTCAAACACCGTGCTTTATATTTGCCCTATGGTCGATATTGAAGGCGGAGGTATAGATTTTTATGACATTGGCTATACTCATGAGTCAGGTGATCAGGCCTATGCAGTTTCTCAAGCCATCAACGGTTCGTTCAGGGCGCTGTTGGGTACCGATGCCACCGCACCTCTTGTAGCTTCATGGATCGGAAACAGCGGCGTTATCATTGTCGATTCATCCCAGATGGTAACCGGAAGCAGCTCCTATATAGAGCTCACAACAGATGAGGGCATTACATCCGATGATTATTTGAACGGATGGGCGGTATATGGATACGAAGTGGGTGTTTCCGGGGCAACGCTTGTATTGACCTATATCGACGGACGTTACATTCAAAATCACGCAAACGGCCCGCTCAAGAACAGCTTTGTTTGGATGGGGTGCGGCATAATGTCGAAAACAGGCAAGGGCACCACCGGCAACGCGCTTCTTGCCGCGGGAGCCGGCTGCGTTTTCGGCTTTTCAGAAGGCTTGGATCGATGCAGATACAAATATGGCGAGGTCTTCTGGCATGAAATGATCAACGGAGCCACCGTTGCCGAAGCCTTCGATTCGACTGCCGCAGCAATGGAGTATTACGAGCCCTTTAGTTCGTGCGGCGCTTACCCGATAGTTATGAGCGCTTCGGATCCGTTCCCGGACGATCCCAACAGTCATCAGTCCGTCAACTGCGATTGGGTCCTTTTCGCGAATGATCCGGTGAACGTCAACAGCTTCCGAATCGTCGATGATCACGGCATCGATATAGAGCAGTCGGCTGTCGTGCAGGGCACGAGCCTCAACCTTAAGCTTAAAACTACGCCCGTGAACGCCAACCGGTACAGTGTTGAATGGACGGTCTCAAACGGCAATGCCTCGATAGAGCCGAGCGCCGACGGCAGATCGTGTAAAGTCAACGGGATCTGCGTTGGATCCGCTTCCGTTACTGCGGTGTTAACGACGACTGCGGGGACCGTTATGAGCGATACCGTTGACGTCGAGGTAAAGAAGTCCGTTCGATGGGAGCCAACCGACGAGCTGACGAACGAAGGTGAATATCTGATCGGATTTGCAGATAATGATGTGATCTATCTTGCCGTCAGTTACAGTCCCTTCAATGCCGATCATTACTGCTACTTTTCCGTTATATGCGAGGCAGGTCTCGGTTTCACCGCTCCGGCATTTATGTCCGGGCAGGCAGTTATCGGAGTTCACGGAAATGCGGAAGATCTTCTTCACTGTTCCTGGACTGTGGAGATCAATGACGATGGGTACGTCTTCCGGAGCGTTTATCAGCCTGAATACGTCCTGTCGAGCAATACAAACAGTATTTATTATTACGGCGATCTGTGTCCTGCGGCCGAGCGCGGCAGGATCTCAACTTGGCAGTGGGATCCCGTTAATAAAACCTTATCATGGGAAGCGAAATACTGGTATGGATCGACGACTTATTATGCTCAGCACTGGAGAGAAGGTCTGCACGAGGTGATGGGAATCAATTATTCCGTCCCGGAAAACAGATACGTACAGTTCTTCCGCAAGGTCGATACCGGTATGCCGGGGGACGTCAACGGCGACGACGTCATTGATTCCGCGGATATCACCCTTGCGGCGGCATACGCGATGTCCGCGGGCAGCGTTTCCGAGCAGGGCATTGCCAACGGCGACATGAACGGCGACGGCGTATTGACCGCTGCCGACCTCTCCGCTCTGTACAGCTTCATACAGGGCTGATCCGAAACACGGGGGAGAGCGCCGCTCTCCCCCGATTTTTTTATCCGGCGGAGCTCGATTTTTCTTATTTTGCTGTATTCCGCCTTGACTCACCGCCGCCGCGCTTTGTATAATATAAGCGCAGTTACACTGCGGGCAAGCCCGCGGCAAAAAAAGAAAAGAGGTACCGATCATGAAACTGTTCAAAAAAATGCTCTCGATCCTGCTGGCAGTCGTTATGCTCGCGGCAATATGCGCGGCCGACGGAGTTTTTGCCCACAGCGCACGCCCCTCGGTCCTAAAGGATCCCGGCGAGCCCGATTCGGATTATGACGGCATCCCCGACGCTTACGATGCGGATCCCGGCAGCAACGTTTTCACGGGGCAGCTCCGCAGCAGCCATGAAAACCAGACCACCACGGTTTCGTTCACGGTGGACTTCCGCGATTTCTTTGGGGACAACACCGTTTATCACCCCGAGCTTGCGAGCTTTTCGGCGATAGGATCCGCGCTGGCGTACTACAATACCGAATCGCAGGATTCCCCGCCCACCTATATAAGGTTCGATGATTATCAGAGTTGGGAAAGCGGCACGGGCATTCAGTTCGACGGCCCCGCGCTCATGCCCGTTTTCGGCTTTAAGGACGTTGTCAACTACACTCTCGATCATTATGGCGACGACGATATCTGCGAAGTCACGATAGGCCACCAGGCTGTGACCTACAACGGCGAAACCAAAATAATAATCGCCATCTGGGTGCGCGGCACGGAGCCCAAATCCGCCGAGGAGTGGAGCTCGAATTTCAACGTGGGCGATCTCGTGCGCTTCTTTGACGAGTACGATTCCAACGCGGACAAGCCCCTCCGTCAGCGCAACGACGATTGGACGCGCAAGACAAATCACCGCGGCTTCGACGTCTGTGCGACGAGGCTTTTGAACTATCTTAAAACCTATTATCTTGATGAATACGTGACTTCCGAGCTCGAAGCCAACCCCGGCGCGTCGCTCACGTACTGGCTCACGGGCCATTCGAGGGGCGCGGCGGTGGCAAATCTCATGGCCTCCTATCTTATCGACGAGGGTAACGAGATCTACGCCTATACCTATGCGTCGCCCAACAATACTGCCAATACCGAAGCTTCGGCGGAAAGGTACGACTGCATATTCAATCTGGTAAACTCCAACGATTTCGTGCCCATGCTGCCCATGACCGCCTGGGGCTTCACCCGCTACGGCAAGACGGCGATGGTTGACGCTTCCCAGTGGAAGAACGATATAAAGACCCTCACGGGCGTTACCTATGACGGCAATTATATCTCCGCGAGCGATATGAACACCCTGCTCGGCAAGTTCATCTGCATCACCGGCGAGAATGCGGACCGCGATAACCCCGGCAAGATATTGGGCTGGCGCGAGGTATATGTTTACCACTGCGGTCATAACCATGCGGGCGAAACGAACGGCAATTATCAGTCCACTACCTTCCGCGCATGGGCTTTGATCGGTGGGCCGTATGAGACCGATTACTACAATAAGTATCCCGTCCGCCTCCGCAAGTACAGCTATTGGGACGGCGGCATCTGCCAGACCCCCGCATACTGCATGCAGGTGCTCGTCGAGCTGCTGGCCGAGGTAGGTCAGGGCGGCGTTGGCAATATCATCAGCGGCGCCTCCTCGTTCATCACCAGCAACAAGCTTGCGGATAAGTTCGATTTCGGCAAATGGAGCCTCGTCCCCTACGCCACAAAGCTCACCGAGCCGCATTTCATGGATACCTACACCGTTATACAGGCCAAGATCAATGAAGCGGGCGATCCCGGCGCGAGATTCCATACGCTGAGCCTCTACACCGCTGAAAACGCCGACGGCGGCAGGCCCGCCCATACCCACACCTATACCTACGTTCCCTACGAGGGGCACGAGCCCACCTGCACGGAAGCGGGCCTCGGCTACCGCTACTGCACCTGCAGCGCCGTTGACGCCGATTATTACGACGATTATCAGAAGAACGTCGAGATCCCCGCTCTCGGTCACGATTGGAACGCGCCCGAATACGTCTGGAACGCGGATCACAGCGAATGCACCGCTTCCCGCACCTGCACGAGGGACGCTTCCCACGTTGAGACCGAGACGGCCGCCTCCGTTTATACCGTTGTGACCGATCCCACCTACACCGCTCCCGGCCTCGGCAGGTATTCCGCCGAATTCGAAAACGAGGCGTTCGAGACCCAGTATTATGAGGTCGAAATTCCCATGCTGGAGGGCTTCACCGTAACGTTCGTCGATTGGGACGGCGCAGTGCTTTCAACTCAGACGGTCGGTTACGGCGGATCGGCCGCCGCTCCCGAAGTCCCCGGGCGCGAGGGTTACACATTCATAGGCTGGGATACGGATTTCTCCTTCGTGACGACCGATCTCACCGTCACCGCTCTGTATGAGCAGAACGCTCCCTCCCAGTATCTCAAGGGCGACGTCAACTGCGACGGCATAGTCGATTCCGCCGATATAACCTTGGCTGCGGCATACTCCATGTCCGCGGGCGAGGTCACCGCTCAGGGCGTCGCAAACGGCGATATGAACGGCGACGGCTTCCTCACCGCGGCGGATCTTTCCGCGCTGTATTCGTACATCCAGGGATAAAACCCGCTATACCGAGCTGAAACAGAATAGGCGCGTTTCCCCATTAAGAGGCGAAACGCGCCGATAGTACCGCAAAAAAAGGCTCCGGGCGATCCATTCGCTCCCGAGCCTTTTTACTTGCTTGTTTTTCCTTTGAGCCTTGCGTGAACGAGCTGTGCGATAAGTCCCGTGAATACGCCCGTCACTATCGCGGAAACGGTAAGCACGGGCGCATAGCTCCAAATTGCGGCGCTCTTCAATATAAGTGAAGCCGCGGCGAGCTGGCCCGCGTTATGCGCGATAGCGCCGACCGCGCCGAGCGCCCAAAGCTGTTTTTCGCTCACGAACCGCCGCAGAGCGAGCGACGCGATAAAGCAGAGCGTCCCGCCCGCAAGGCTGTAGATAAGCGCCGTTACGGACCCCGCAAAGAGCGAGCCCAAGAGTATCCTCGCAATGAGTATGAGCGCCGCGTCGAGCGGCCCCAGAGCGACGAGCGCCCAAACCGTCACTATATTCGCAAATCCGGGCTTTATGCCGGGGATGGGGGCAAGGGGCGGTATCTGCGCTTCCAAAACGTGAAGAGCGAGCGCAAGCGCCGTCAAAACCGCAAGCCTTGTAAGTCTTTTAACGCTCATCCCGTTAACCTCCCGTTTCCGCGTCGAAGCCTTCCGCAGGGCGGCTTTCGAGCCTTATCACGAGCTTCGCGGGCATACAGATTATGGGCTTTGAGCCGCCCGTTATACGGCCCGTGTTCACGCACACGCGGTCGGGGCAGTTCGCATCCTCAACGCAGATGCTCCCGGGCTCTATCCTTATTGTGTTTATATGCCCTTCGCCGTCGTCGAGCGTCATTGAATAGCCCTCCGTCACGGAATCGAGATCTATCGAACAGATGCATTTCCCGTCGCGGTAGATGTTGGCTATATGCCCTCCGCCGAGCCTTCCCAAAATGAAAGCGAGCGGCAGACAAACGGCGATAAGAGCCGCGAAAATGACGATCCAGACCCTCGTTTTCATTGCGCCGCGCCGCCTTCCGCAAACCGGCCGAGAGGTGTGAACAGCTCCTCCATGCCGGGGGAGAGCACAAGGCTCCCGTCCTCCATTATGAACAGGTATTCAAAGCGCCTCCGCTCCGGGCTCATATCCGCGGAGTTGTACAGCTCTTCCGCTTTTTCGGCGCCCATCACGAACAGCGCCGTGGAGAGCGCGTCGCCCCAAAGCCCGCTTTCCGTAACGACCGTTACCGCGAGCACACCGTTATCCACGGGCCTGCCCGTTTCGGGATCGAGTATGTGACAATAGGTATTGCCGTCCTCTCCCGTGAAAAAGCGCTCTCTTCCGCCGGAGGTGCTCACGCATGCGCCGTCGGTCTCGATAACGCCGGCATAGCCTTCGCCCGCGGGATCGCGCACGGCGATGCGCCATCTGCCGCCATCGGGCTTCTTGCCCCAAGCCATAATGGTGCTCGAGCCCATGTTGAGCAAAAAACCGCTCACGTTATACTTTTGAAGGATCGCCGCGGCAATATCGCAGGAGTAACCCTTTGCGACGGAGCCCAGATCGAGCGCCATCCCCTCCGGAAGGGCGACCGTGTTCGAGCCGACGTCCACCCGGATCCTGCCGTCGTCAACGAGCTTTAACAGCTCTTCAAGCTCCTCCTCCGCGGGGATGCGGTATTCGCCCGTGGTGAAGCCCCAGGCAAGGCTCACGGGGCGGAGCGTTAACTGCAGCGCGCCGCGGAGCGGTTCCGCCGCGATAAGCGCGTTATGTATCACCTCGGCAGTATCCGATGAAACGGATACGGGCTCGCCGTTCGAAAGGTTTATTCTCGAAAGCTCGCTCGATCCGTCCGTTGCGGAAAGCTTCCCGTCCAGATCCTTTATCTCGTATTCCGCCCCGGCGAGGGCTTCCTCCGCTTTATTGCCGTAAACGGTGAGTTCCATATAGGTATCCATCGCGAAAAGCTCCAGCCGCGCCCGCTTCGCGCAGCCGGGAACAAGGCTCAGAATGAGTGCGAAAACAAGCGCCGGGATAAGCTTCCCGCGCCTGCCGAGCCCCTTATTCTTTCCGAACGTGGCCTGACTGTTCATACAAAAGATTTTACATTAACGCCGCAGTGAAGTCAAGCTCGGGATAGGCGCGCTTTACTGCGAAAAAATCGGCGCTTTTTCTATACGGTTCTTGCACATCCCGGCGTTATGGCTTATAATTTAAGGGTATTCTCTGCAAGGAGGCTGAAACTGTGTTCAAACGAATAGCCGCGCTGCTCATTGCGGCGCTCATGCTGCTTGCGGTCCTGCCCGCTTATGCGATCCCGCAGGCCGCTCCCATCGAGACGGAATACTCCGGCTCGTACTATACCGATAACGGCGTCAACATCGGCGCTCTGCTTGCCGAAAGCGGCAATGCGCTTCTTTCCGATCTGAACAGCCTGATGACGCGCACCCATACCCATATTACGAGCTATAACGAGATAAGGGATATGCTTGTAGGCTCCGATCCCGATCCCGCCGTTCCCGGCAATCTGATCCTTTTCTACAGCCGCGTTTCCGCAAACGGCTCATGGGATTCCGGAGTCACCTTTAACCGCGAGCACGTATGGCCGCAGTCGCTCGGCTCCTTCTCAACGAGCAATGCCGGCGCGGATCTGCACCATATCCGCCCCACGGATCCTTCGGTCAACAACGCCCGCGGCAGCCGTCTGATGGCGTGGATCGACTCTCCCGGAGACGAGATCATTTATCATAGCTCTTCCGCTGTGATCGAGACCGAGTGCTATATCAACGCCGGCAATGAGATAGAGCCGTGCGACACCGTGAAAGGCGACGTAGCGCGCATCTATTTCTACGTTGCCGCCCGCTGGGGCGAGGATCTGAAGAGCCCCGTTTCGGACGATACCTTCCAAACTC
Source organism: Clostridia bacterium (assembly GCA_017394835.1). GTDB lineage: Bacteria > Bacillota > Clostridia > Christensenellales > CAG-138 > UBA3857. Next base: position 42,480 of record JAFPXD010000041.1, on the reverse strand, counting down.
TTCTCGAATGGAACCTTCTGGATCCCGCCGATACCTCTGAACAGACCCGCAACGACTATGCGGAAAGCGTTCAGGGCAACCGCAACGTATTTATAGATTATCCCGAATTCGGCAGGCTCGTTTACGGCTCCGCCGAAAACGGCTTCGACTATACTCCCGTGACGAGCGGCGATTACACCTATTACGTAAAGGACGGCTCCGCGGTCATAGTCTCCTATAACGGTTCCGCCTCCGCTGTCAGCGTTCCCGATACCCTCGGCGGCTGCCCCGTAACGGAGCTCGGCTGCGCTTCCTTTGCGAACAACACGGAGCTTACCTCCGTCTTGCTCCCGGAAAGCGTAACGAAGATAGGCTCCCACGCCTTCTATAACGATCCCGCCCTCGCTTCGCTTTACGTGCAGTCGGCTTCCGCCGTCACGTTCGCACGCAGGGCTCTGCGCAGATGCCCCTCGCTCACGGGCGTCTATTTCAGCGGCGCAGCCCCCGTTTTCGAAAACGAGGATATTGTCAACCCCCTGATCTCCGGCTCCGATATCAATGAACTGCCCGAAGGTCTCAAGATCTATTACGTGAACGGCATGAGCGGCTGGAGCGGTTGGATGGGCGGCAATGCGGGCGTGATCTATACTCTTGCGCAGTGGGACGGTACGGGCGTTCCCGAAACTCCCTGCATAATATCCGTCGGCACGGCGACCGGCGTCCATCCCGGCGAGACCGTGACCGTCCCCGTGACAGTCAGCGGGGAATATGAAGCTCATTCCATTCTGGTCAAGGTCGAATTCGATCCCGATATGCTCACGCTTAACGCCGTGACCTCCGGGCCGCTCGTTTCCGCTGCGGAAGGGGCGATGTTCTTCCCCGAGACCTCCGTTCAGGGGACCGCGGCCTTTACGATACTCGGCATTAGCGATCCCGTGACGGGCAGCGGCGTGCTCGCGAACCTGCGCTTTACCGTTTCCGAAAACTGCACGCAGGATCAGCCCCTTCACATAAACGTGGTTTCCTTTGATTATGCTCCCATTGGCCAGGCAATGCCTTCCCCGATCCCCCATGACGATTATGACGGCGCAATACTGATGGCCGAGCCCGATCCCACGCCCACTCCCGAGCCCACCGCGGAACCCACCGCGGAACCCACCGCCGCGCCCACTCCCGCGGGCGAGGGCAGCTACGTGCTCGTGACGGATATTGCGGATATAACCGACGGCGATTACGTGCTTTACGGCGTGAACGGAAACAATAAGGGAGCGATGAGCGCTGTGTTCAGCAGCAGCGGCAGATTTGCGGCCGAAGCGGTCACGATCTCGGGCGATACCGTGGTCGATCCCGCCGCGGAGGTCGTTTGGCGCCTCGAAAAACAGGCGGATGGCTCCGTTACCCTTTACAATGCCGCGGAGAACATCTACTGTGTTATAAACGGCGACAGCACGAGCGGCTTTGCAGCGGCCCAAACCGCGGAGTCGGGCTTTACCGTTGAGTACAGGAACGGCAATTCCACCTCGAATTTCTTCCTGAAAAGCACTGACTCCTCGGCAAATGGCAGGGGCATAAGCATATATCAGAGCGATTTCCGCCCCTATCTGCTGAGCAACGCTAAGGATCTGTACCTATACAAATTCATCCCCGCCGCGCACGTTTATCACACCGTGACCTTCGTTGATTGGGACGGCACAGTGCTTTCCGTGCAGGAGGTCGAGGAAGGCGCGTCGGCCGCCGCTCCAGAAGTCCCCGGGCGCGAGGGTTACACATTCATAGGCTGGGATACGGATTTCTCTTTTGTGACGACCGATCTCACCGTCACCGCTCTGTATGAGCAGAACGCTCCCTCCCAGTATCTCAAGGGCGACGTCAACTGCGACGGCATAGTCGATTCCGCCGATATAACCTTGGCTGCGGCATATTCCATGTCCGCGGGCGAGGTCACCGCTCAGGGCGTCGCAAACGGCGATATGAACGGCGACGGCTTCCTCACTGCGGCGGATCTTTCCGCGCTGTATTCGTACATCCAGGGATAAAAAAGAGCGGCATGACCGCTCCCATAAGCAACGATCGGCGGCTCCCATAAACGGGAGCCGCCGTTTTATCCTTATTAACTTAGACCTTCATTCGGCTTCAAGCGTTTGCGCGACCGCCTCTATCGCGGCGATCACCGCCCGCTCCATATCGGAAAGCTCCATGAAGGGCGTTTGCTCGCGGCCGGTAACGCCCTCCGTCTGCTCCCTTGCAAAGGGGATATGGATAAACCCCACGGGGAGGCTCCCGCCCGCGGCGCTGAGCGCCGAATACAGGAGCGTGTTGCAGACGTAGGTCCCCGCGCTTTCGGAAAGCTCCGCGGGGAGGCCCAGCGCGCGTATCGCCCCGACTATCCGCTCGTTCGGAAGGGTGGAAGAAAGCGTTTCCGCGCAGCCCTCCGCAACCGGTTCGCCGTGGGGCGAAAAGCCCGCGTTGTCGGGGATCCGCGCCTCCATAACGTTCCGTCCGAAAAGCTCCGGCGTGACCGCGCTCCTTCCGCCCGCCTGCCCGAGCATTATTACGGCGGCGGGGGAGATGCGCCGCATCCCGTCAAGCAGCATTTCGGGCGCCGCCTTGAATTCCACGGGGAGGAGCAGCTTGAAAAGCCTTGCCCCGCGGATCTTGGCGGGAAGCCGCACAAGTATCGCCTCGGTGGGGTTCATGCTGTCCCCGCCGAAGGGCATGAATGCGGTGACGAGGATATCAGTCTCCGACATCCAGCGCCTCCAGACCCGTCTTCGCTATGGGCTTGTTGTCGCCGTGGCGGACGAACAGCATCGTCACGAACGCGCAGGCAACGAATGCCGCCGCGTAGGGGAAGAGTATCTTCAAGCCGAAAGCGTCCATAAGGAAGCCGGAAAGGATGGGAGTCAGCACCTGCGCCGCCATGGAGGCGGTGTAATAATAGCCCGTGTATTTGCCTATCGTGCCGCCCTTGGCAAGCTCTACCACCATCGGGAAGGAGTTGACGTTGATCGTCGCCCAGCCGATGCCCGCAAGCGCGAACATCGCGTTCATGAGCATGGCGGGGCTGCCCGCTCTCAGGAACGCCGCGACGGTGAACGCGGTGAACAGCATCACGACGCCCGCGAGGATCGCCTTCTTGCGGCCTATCTTCGAAGAGATCATGCCCACGGGCAGGTAGGAGATTATAGCCGCCGCCTGCGCGATTATGAGCGTCATGTTATAGTCGAGATTCAATACCTTGCCCGCATAGACGGAGTATTTGCTCGTTACCGCGTTGTAGCCGAAGAACCACAGCGCGACGGAGGCGAGTATCAGTATGAGGGAGGCGAGCTCGCCCTTTGAAAGCTTCCTCGAGCCCTCGGCGCTCTCTTCGGAATCGTTTATGCCGAAGCGCTTGGATTCTTCCTCCATTTCCTTGACGAATTTGGGCTCCTTGACCGTGATGAGGAACGCGATGAGCGCAATGATCATTATCGCGGCGATCACCGTGAAGAAGACTATGTAGCTCATCATGGAATTCTGTGTCTTGCCCGTGCCGAATACCATGCCGAGCGCCAGCACCAGTATGCCGCCGAAGGAACCCATGAGGTTTATGACCGCGTTCGCCTTCGAGCGGAGCGGCTTTATGGTAACGTCAGGCATCAGCGCGACGGCGGGGGAGCGGAACGTGCTCATCGCAACGAGCGTCACGAGCAGCACCGCCATGAACGCAATGAGAATGAGCTTATTGCCCGCGGTCGTCTTTGCGGCGTATGCCTGACGGGCGGGAACGAAGTATTCCTCCCATTCGGCAAGCGCTTCCTTATCGCCCTGCATGGCCTTGCCTATCACGGAATCGAGCTCTTCCAAGGTGTACCTTTCGGAAAGCACGTATTCTTCGCCCTCATGGGTCTTGAGCGTCGCTTTCGCAATATCGGCGTCCGCATAGACGGTATGCACGGCCTTCTGATCGAAATTCGCCGCGGTATCGAGCTTGCCAAGCTGTGCGTTGTCAATGAACGAAAGCCCTATGAATGCGATGACGGCTATTATCGTGCCGACCACTATGAAGGGCGTCCTCTTGCCGCGGGGGCTCTTGCACTTGTCGGAGATCGCGCCGAAGAGCGGCAACATGAACAGCGCCAGCACGTTATCGAGCGCCATTATAACGCCCGACCAGCCCTGCGCCATGCCGAATTTATCGGTAAGTATCTTGGGGATTATGTTGTCATACGCCTGCCAGAAGGCGCAGATGAGGAAGAAAGCGAATCCGACGCATATCGTGCGCCAATACTTGAGTTTCATGTGATCATCCTCCAAATCGAATGGATAAGGATATTTTAGCATACCGCGCCGCCTTTTGCAATCAAATAGGTGATCGCTTGGAGAACAAAAACACCATTTTTCCTTTTATGCGGAGGCAATTATCTGCGGCCGGGGTCAATGCCGGAGGGATCCTTCCGCTTCGCGCGGGAGCTGTTTCCGGATGATCTCGGTTTCGTCGAATGCTTGCTTTTTCCGACTATTTGCTGTAAAATATATTCATGTGAAATACCGCGCCGATCGCTTCGGCTCAAAAAGGAGGATACCGTGAAAAAGTCGATTGCTTTCATTCTTGCTTTGCTGATGCTTTTGCCGCTTGCGGCATGCACAAAGCCCTCCGGCAACAACGATCCCACCCCCGCGCCCACGGAGCAGCAGGCGGCTCTTCCTACCGGGGAGACTACCGACGAACCCGTACAGAGCGATGAGCCCGCGCTTACCGATGAGCCCGCCGTAACGGACGAGCCCGTCGTAACCGAGGAACCGACCGAGGAGCCGACGACCGAGCCTACGGCAACGCCCGCTCCCGAGCCGACCGATACTCCGAAGCCCACGGCCGCTCCAGATGCGATGATACCGGAGATGATAATGGGCGAGGATTCGGTATATCTGCTCTATCCGAACGGCGAGCTTTGGGCATGGGGTAAAAACGACAGCGGTCAGATCGGTGATAATTCGACCAAAGACCGCACCTCCCCCGTCAAAATAATGGACGGCGTCAGATCCGTTTACACCGAGGAAAGGAGCGTCTTCGCGATCAAGACCGATTCGAGCCTTTGGGCCTGGGGCTGGAACGCCGCGGGGCGCCTCGGCGTGGGTTCTTCGGATGAAATCGTCAAAAAGCCCAAAAAGGCCGCCGAAAACGTTGAAAAGGTCCTCGTTGACGAAGGGTCTGCGAGGATACTTCATAAGGACGGCACGCTCGATATCGCCGGATCGCTGAAATGGGGGGCGGAGAGCCACAATAAGCCCGTTCAGTATATGACGGGCGTTGCGGACGTCGGTCATAAGGCCGCTCTGCTGAAGAACGGGTCGCTTGTCGCGATGATCGAAGGCAATACGATCGATTACTCCGTCGAAGAGTTTCTTGACTTTGCCGACTCGTATGATGTCTACTATCTCAAATCCGACGGGATATTTTGGGTAGCCCGCGATGCGTATGATGAAGCGAAGCTGCACTACATCGACAGAGACGTCAGCTCCTTCCATTGCTATCCCGAAGAGCTTATGGGGGTCACCGACTGGCAGTACTATTATTTGAAGACAAACGGCGAGCTCTGGTATTTCCGCTATGACTATGAGATCGAGCAGCCCGCGAAGGAAAAAGTGCTTTCAAAAGTCAGGGAATTGGTCGTCGGCGGTTATCTGTACGGCTACGAGCCCGTACCCGTTATGCTTGCCATAAAGGAAAACGGAGATCTGTATTCGTGGACGAACGAGGAGTATTACATACCCGCGCGGCTTGCCGCGCTCGGCGCAGAGACTACGCAGGAAAACGAGCCCTTCGACGTGCCGAGGAAGGTCTTAAGCGACGTCAAGGCGGTCTTCACAAACGGCATAAGCTCCTACGCGATAAAGTCGGACGGCGCCCTTTACGGCTGCGGTTTGACCGTAAAGGGGCATTATAAGGGCGGCATAGGCGACGGCTCCTATGAAACCGTCAAAAAGTTCAAGAAGATCACCAAGGACGTTTTGAAGGTCTATCAGATCCTTATCTATGAAAGTATTCCCGAAGACAGCGACGAGCCCAGCTATGATTACGCCACCACCCGCTACGCGGTGAAGTCGGACGGCTCGGTCTGGGCGTGGGGCTCCGGCGAAAACGGCCTTATCGGCAACGGCGGCACCAAACGCGCCGATTCGCCCGTCAAGATAATGGATCCGAAGTTTAATTAAAATGACCGACCATGTCAAAAGGAGCCCTTCGGGGCGCACTCCGTAAAGAGGTTGCTTTGAGGCAGCTATTACCGGCTCAAAAGGATATGAAACAGGCGTGGCCATTGCGGTCACGCCTGTTTTGTCTCTTGGATTTTGTGGGGCAATATCCGATGCTCGTTATCACTGTGGACAGGGGGTGATCTTCCCTATAACCCGCATATATGTTCATTCAGCGGTTTACGACAAGCCATATATATCTTGTTGTTCTCTATGTCAACCATGGAAACGAAAAGCTCTATCGGAGCCAAAATGACTTCGTCGGCTTCGTTTTGCACGTCGGGCATCAAGTCAAGTCGGATTGCGGGTGTGCCGACTGGGGCGAGTATCTCAGTCAAGGTGCATCCGCTTGAGCCATAGCTGGCATTTTCAGCAATGTGAGGGCTCAGGCTGCAAGAGGAAAAGCCCAAATAGTTCAGGGTCATTCCTTCTTTTATATTTTCGACAAACTTGGTTTTGATATTTCTGTATAGCACCATTTCAGAGGGAAGGGGCGTCATACAGGACATCATATTGGAAATATCTGCCCTTGCCTGCTCAAGAATCCTGTCCTTGGCCTTTTGGCCGTCAAGCGGCGGAAATCGCTCTTGGTAGACTTGATATAGTCTCTCGCCCTCTTCTTTACTGCAATTCCACCGCACATCAAATCCTTGCTCAATCGCTTCGGCTATCACGCCTCTGCCATCGTCATTGATCAATTGGATAAACTGATCGATCGTTTCCTTGTCTTCTCCCCAAAGAAGACCGTTTATCAGCAAATAATCATTCGTTGTATAAAATCGCAGGGTTTCTTTTTGCGCATCGGTCATGTCTATCTCTCCATCGACTCTGATTGGATGAAAGAATCATACCATCAATGATAGGCACTGTCAATCGCTTTTTCCTCAGAGCCCAAAGGGAGGCACTTCCTTGCGAAGTGTCTCCCTCGGGACTCCTTTTTGCGTCCGCATCTTTTTGATCGCCCCTTGACGATCCCTCCCGTTGCGGTTATAATTATACTGGCGGGGGAGGGAAGCATCCCAAGCCGAAAAGAATATTCTCCGCGATGATGCGGGAGGAGTAGCGAAAAACCGGTGTCCAAAGAGAGGCGGGCAAGGTGAAAGCCGCCGGCAAAAGGTTTCGTGAAGGTCGCCCGGGGAGCGGAAGCGGGAGCGCCCGATAAAGCGCATATCAAGTGGAGCGGGTCTGCCCGCTCAACAAAGGTGGTACCACGAGCGTCCCTCTCGTCCTTTGGCGGGAGGGACGTATTATTTTGTTCGGAGGTACAAAAAAATGTGTGAAGAACACAAAACGGGCGCGGATCTCATAAACGAGATGCCCAAGACCTACGATCCCTCGTCAGTTGAGGATCGTCTCTACAAAAAGTGGGAGGAGTCGGGTTATTTTCATTCCGCTCCCAATCCCGAAAAGAAGCCCTACACCATCGTCATACCGCCGCCCAATATCACGGGTCAGCTCCACATGGGGCACGCGCTCGACGAAACGATGCAGGATATCCTCATCCGCTACAAGCGCATGTGCGGGTATGAAACGCTCTGGCTTCCCGGAACGGATCACGCCTCCATCGCGACCGAGGTGAAAATAGTCGGCAAGATGGCGGAGGAGGGCTTGACCAAGCAGGACGTCGGCCGCGAAGGTTTTTTGCGCCGCGCCTGGGCGTGGAAGGACGAATACGGCGGAAGGATCGTTTCCCAGCTCCGCAAGCTGGGCTCGTCCTGCGATTGGGCGCGCGAGCGCTTCACAATGGACGAAGGCTGTTCCAAGGCCGTTCAGAAGGTGTTCGTCGATCTTTACAACAAGGGTATGATCTACCGCGGCGACCGCATAGTAAACTGGTGCCCCTGCTGCAAAACGGCCATATCCAATGCGGAGGTGGAATTCGAGGAGCAGCCCTCCAACCTCTGGCACGTCCGCTATGACGCGCCCGATAAGAGCTATTCCATAACCGTCGCCACCACCCGCCCCGAGACCATCCTCGGCGATACCGGCATCGCGGTAAACCCCAAGGATGAGCGCTATACCGATATAGTCGGCAAGACCGTTGTCGTGCCCGTAGTGGGCAGGGAGATCCCCATCGTCGCGGATGAATACGTCGAGATGGATTTCGGCACCGGCGCCGTCAAAATAACCCCCTCGCACGATCCCAACGATTTTGAGGTCGGCATAAGGACGGGGCTTCCCCGCATGTGCGTGTTCACCGAGGACGGGCACATTAACGAGCTCGGCGGCAAATACGAAGGCCTTACCACCAAGGAATGCCGCAGGGTGTTCGTCGAGGATCTTGAAAAAGCGGGCAATCTTGTGAAGATAGAGCCCTATACGCATAACGTGGGCACCTGCTACCGCTGCCACACCACCATTGAGCCCATGGTCTCAAAGCAGTGGTTCGTTGCGATAAAGGATCTTGCCGAGCCCGCGATAAAGGCGGTCGAGGACGGGCGCATAAAGTTCGTTCCCGAAAGGTACGCCCAGACCTATTTCAACTGGATGTACAACATCAAGGATTGGTGCATCTCCCGTCAGCTCTGGTGGGGGCACCGCATTCCCGCCTATTACTGCGACGACTGCGGCGAGACCGTCGTTGCCGAGGCCGCTCCCGAAAAATGCCCGAAGTGCGGCGGCAGGATGCATCAGGATGAGGACGTGCTCGATACCTGGTTCTCCTCCGGAATGTGGCCCTTCTCCACTCTGGGCTGGCCCGAAAAGACGGAGGAGCTCAAGTATTACTATCCCACCTCGACCCTTGCCACGGGCTACGATCTCGTATTCTTCTGGATCGCGAGGATGATAATGTTCGGCCTCTACGCCATGGGCGAAGTCCCCTTCGATCACGTGTTCATACACGGCATGGTGCGCGACGAGCTCGGCCGCAAGATGTCGAAATCCCTGGGCAACGGCATAGACCCCCTGCTCATAATCAAGGATTATGGTGCGGATTCGTTAAGGTTCTCGTTAACGAGCGGCACTGCAGCGGGCACCGATATGCGTTTCCAGATCAAAAAGGTTGAAGCCGCAAGGAATTTCTGCAACAAGGTCTATAACGCCTCCCGCTTCGTGATGATGAATCTGGGCGAGGAGCCCATCGGCGAGATCGATATGGATAAGCTCGATATTGCCGATAAGTGGATACTGACCCGCCTGAACGCCGTCATCCGCGAGGAGACCGCCAATATAGACGCGTTCGATCTGAACCTTGCCGTTGAGAAGATCTACAGCTTCATCTGGACGGAGCTCTGCGACTGGTACATCGAGATGGCGAAGCCCCGCCTTTACGGCGAGGATGAGGAGGCCAAGAAGAACGTCCGCGCGATACTCGTGCGCGTGCTGGGCGATTCCATGAAGCTCCTGCACCCCTTCATGCCCTTCATCACGGAGGATATCTACACGCGCCTTCCCGGCTCGGGCGAGACCGTAATGCTCGAAAGCTGGCCCAAGGCGGAGGAGAGGTTCGATTTCATAAAGGACGCGGAGACCATGGACGGCATTATGGAGCTCGTCCGCGCCATCCGCAACGTCCGCGCCGAGATGAACGTGCCCCCCGCAAAGCGCGCGCACATGTTCATAGTGACGGGCGAGGGGAACGAGGCCGCCGTGCGCGAGGCCGCGCCCTACTTCAACAAGCTGGCGGGCGCCTCCGAGGTCACCGTCAGGACCGATAAGGAGGGCATCGCGCCTGACGCCGTTTCCGTCGTATCCGCCGTGGGCGACGCGTTCATTCCCTTGAACGAGCTCATCGATATTGAAAAGGAGCTCGCACGCCTCGAGAAGGAGCGTGCAAGGGTCGAAGGCGAGATAAAGCGCGCCGAAGGCAAGCTCGCGAATCAGGGCTTCATCGCCAAGGCTCCCGAAAAGGTTATAGAGGAGGAGCGGGGCAAGCTCGCCGCCGCGAAGGACCTTATGGAAAAGCTTCTGGCGAGGATAGCGGAGCTCAAAAAATAAGATGATACGCTCCGAAGCGGAGGCCGCTGCCTGTGGCCTCCGCTTTTTTGCGCCCGTTTGTAAATATATTGACGAATGGCATTGAAAAAAGGGATGAACGGTATTATATTGTAAACGTATATGAATGGCGTTCCATTCAATGAAAGGAATGCGCGGCATCGCGCATTTGCAATATGAGCATAAAGGAAGCAAAAGGAATGATAAAAAGATTTGCGGCGCTCTTTCTGGCGCTTGCCTGCTTTGCGGCGCTCGGCGCCTGCAAACCGCATGAAAGCATCCCCGTCGAGGTAGAGATACCGACGGACGCCCCCGCGTCGGCGGCCCCCACGGCGGTCCCTACGGAAGTCCCCACGGAAGCCCCCACCGAGGTTCCGACGGAAGAGCCGACCGACCCGCCCCTGAACCCTTCGACCAAGCGCAGGGTTTATCTGACCGTTGACGACGGCCCGTGGGAGCATACGGGCGAGCTGCTCGATATTCTCGCCGCATACGGCATAAAGGCGACCTTCTTCACGATAGGCCGCAGCATCAAGAGCCACCCCGCCGAGGCGAAGCGCATAGCGGAGGAGGGGCATCTTCTCGCCTGCCATACCATGAGCCATGATTTCAATATCATTTACAAGAGCCCCGAAGCGTTCGTGCAGGACGTTGACGAATGGCGGGCGCAGGTCATTGCGACGGTCGGTTACGATGCGGGCGCTTACGTTTACCGCTTCCCCGGCGGCTCCAACAATTCCTCCGTCGGCGGGCGTGCGGGCAGGGGCGCTTACGTTGAAGCCATGCACGAAAAGGGCTATATCGCAATGGATTGGAACCTTGCGACAAACGATAAATGGCTTGCGGGCAATACGGAGCATCTTCCCGTTTCCGAATACTTCTGGCAGAGCTATCTCGAGACCTATTCATGGTATAAGGATAAGGATCCCCTCATACTCATAATCCACGATACGGTGCCGGAAAGCATAGAGCTTCTGCCCCGAATACTGGACGACCTCATTGCAAAGGGCTTTGACTTCGGCACCTGCGACGAGCTTACAGAAGATTATCTGATGTAACAAAACAGCTCGATTTTTATATATTTGCTGTTGCGGAATAAGCGCGAACGTGGTATAATAATATCGATGTAAGTCCAAACGGGCTTAACATAAGTATTTATTTTTAGGAGGGAATTCTATGCCTACTGCTCTTGCCGGTGTACTCGGCGGTATTTTCGGTCTCATCGTGACGATCCTTGCCTTCATTTTCTTCCTTCCGGAAGAGAAAAAGGAAAAGTTCAAGGATAACAAGTTCCTGCTCTGGCTGCATGATGTGCTCCATTTCAAGACCCTTCTCATTGAGAAGATCCTGAGGTTCCTTTACATCCTCTGCACCGCGGCCGTCATCTTTGCCGGCTTCTTCATGATCTTCACGAAGGGCAACTTCGGCGCGAACCTTCTCGGCGGTCTGCTCACCATGATCATCGGGCCCATCGTCGTGCGTATCGTTTATGAGCTCATGATGCTTGCCATCATCGCCGTAAACAACATTATCCAGATCAACAAGAAGATGCCCGGCGCCGTCTCCAAAGAGGACGAGAGCATCACCGACTAAGACTTTCTGCTATCACATAAAAACGGAAGCGCCGCACCGCGCTTCCGTTTTTTTCATGCTTCTTGCTTCACCGTTTCGAGGAACAGCCGGACGGCCTCTTCCTTATACGGGCTGTAGGTTATCCCGTGGGGTGCTCCCGGCACAAGCACGAGCCTTGCATCCGGCAGTTTTTTCATGAGTATGTCGAAGCTTTTTTCATCCACCCGGTCGTCCGCGCCCGCCTTTATGAGCAGCGTGGGGCAGGCGATCGCGCCCGCCTCGTCCCTCACGAGCCTTCCCGGCCGCATGAGGTCCCGGAGCTTCCTTGACGCCGTCCCGCAGTAGATCTCCGTATCCTTGCTCTCAAATGTGTCGCGCGTCAGAATGAAGGGGACGGCGGGGGAGACGAGCCCCAGAAAACGCAGGTACAGCTTCATTTTCACGGGCGGGCACATGAGTATGAGCCCCGCTATGCGGGTATCCTCACGGCGCCTCGCCGCAATATCCGCCATGAGCAGCGCGCCCATGCTGAGCCCGCAAAGGAATATCCTTCTGCAGCCCATGGAAACGAGCTCGCCGTATGCGGCCTCCGCGTCGCGCCGCCAGTCCTCGAGCGAGCAGGCGTCCATATCCCCAAGGGTCTTGGCATGGCCGGAAAGAAGGGGCATAACACAGGAAAACCCCCGGCTCACGGCGGCGTCATACAAACAGCGCATATTGTCGGGCGTCCCGCCGAAGCCATGGCATATGAGCACGCCCGTTTCACTCCCCTTATGGGAGCGGGGGAGCGAAAGCTCCGTAAAGCCCCATTCCTTGTTTTTCGCGCTTGCGGCTTGGCTCTTTTTCATTGCGGCGCACCTCCTTTTTTCACATCCACAGACATTATAGACGCATTCGCGCATATTCGCAATACCGATCCTCAAACGGTCAATTTTACAGTTGCAATGAGGCGGGTATTGTGATAGAATATAAAAAGGGTATCGATTGAAAAGTACACCGAAAGGAACATTATAGATGAAAAAGATCGCATTGATTCTCGCAGCTTTGATGCTGCTCACGTTCGCCGCCATCCCCGCTTCCGCAAGCGGCGGAGCAAGGTTCTACCTCACGGGCGATACATCCGCCAAAGTGGGCGATACCGTAAAGGTAACGCTCCATATTGACGGAGAATTTGCCGCTCATATTATCAACCTGAGCGTATTCTTCGACAATACCTCTCTGCGCTACGTCGGCAAGAAGAATAAGGATGCTTACAACGCCGCGATCGGCGTTGGCGGATACCCCCTCAGCAGTATCAATCCGGATGGCAACGCCATCGCGGTCGGTCTTATGATGCTCACCGATCCGGCAACGGAGCCGGGCGAGTTCATAGAATTCACGTTCGAGGTGCTCTCGACCGCTTCCCCCGAGGCGTCGTTTACCATCCTCGTGGATGAGTTCGAGTACATGCCCGTGGGTGCGGTCAACAGCGAACCCATCCCGTACACCGCGGAGCCTTTCTCGATCCATATCACCGGCGGCACCGGCACCGGTACGACTCCCGCGCCCACCTCGCGTCCGGAGGCGACTCCCAAGCCCACCGCCACGCCCAAGGCCATAAATACCCCCGGTCCTGCGAACACTCCCAAGCCCGGTGAGACAACGGGCCCCGCGAATACCGACGATAACAATACAAGGAGGACGGAAGGCACAGAGCCCACTCCCGCTCCCGGAGAGACGGCCGGCCCCGGCGAAAGCGCCGATCCCGGTGCGACGGAAGACCCCAACTCCACCGCAGGCCCCACCGAGAACCTGCCCGAGACCTCCGGCGAGCCCGGCAATGCCGAATTCAGCCCGGCTCCCGATAATGCGAAGGAAATAAGCACCGAATCCCCCCACGACCCGGGTACGGCGTCCGAAAGGGCGCTCAAGACGGGCCTCATAGCAGGCGGCTCGCTGCTGCTCCTCGCGCTCTGTGCGCTCGTTGTTATACTGATCGCCAAAAAGAAGAAGGCATAATATGATGAAATGCATCACAGCCCTAGCCATCACCGTCTGCATCCTCGCCGTTTCGGTAACGGCGGCAGGTTTACGCGCGCAGATCGGCAGGGATATGAGCGGTTTTACATCTGAAACTGTTGACGGGAACGCCATCGACGGCTCCGTATTCTCGGAGCACGGCATTTCTGTCGTTATGTTTTGGGCGACGTGGAGCTTTCCCTCGCTCCGCCAGCTCGCCCTGATGCAGCAGGTGCATGAAGCGCGCCCCGATTTCGGCGTTTACGGCGCGCTCCTTACCGATGCGACGAGCACTCCCGCCGCGGCGCTCGAATACATGAGCTCCCACGGGATAACCTTCCCCTCGTTCGTCTGCGAAGAGCAGTGGCTTTCGGCGGCGGACGGATCTTCCTTCATCCCGCAGACCTTCATAGTCAACAGCGAGGGCATAATTGTTGAGGCGTGGCAGGCGGAATTCACCTCCGCGGCGGCGATCCTCGAAAGGCTCGCCGCATGGGCGCCCATGCAGCCGGATGGGGATATTACGCTCAACGGCGTCGTTACCACCGAAGACGCCCTTGTTGCCATGCGAATCGCAATGGATATGATGAGCTGCACCCCCGCAATGCTCGCCCACGGCGACGTAAATCCCGATGGCGTGATAGACGCTTCGGATGCGCTCCTCATATTCAGAATATCAATGGGAATGGTATAAAGCCGATGAAAAACAAGATCAAAACCGCAGCCGCGCTTCTCCTGCTTGCCGCTATGCTCATGAGCCTTGCGGGATGCTACACCTGGCGCGTAGCCCAAAATCCCAACCCCACGGCGGAACCCAAGGAGGCCTTCACCACGGAAGCGCCCGATCCCGCCGGGGAGCCCACGGATGAGCCCGTCGTCACGGAAGAGCCCGTTGTTTCAGACGAGCCCGCGGATACCGACGAGCCCGTTGTTTCAGACGAGCCCGTGGATACCGACGAGCCCGCAGATACCGACGAGCCGACCGAGGCTCCCACCGAGAGCCCGACCGAGGTTCCCACAGAGCAGCCCACGCCCGAGCCCGAGCCCACGCCCGGCCCCACTCCGGAGCCCGGCTCGACTGCGACTCCCAAGCCGACTGCGACTCCCAAGCCGACTGCGACTCCCAAGCCCACGGCGACTCCTAAGGCGACCCCCACACCCAAGCCCACGGCGACTCCCAAGCCCACGGCAAACCCGACCGCGACTCCCAAGCCCACGCCTACTCCGAAGCCGACCGCCAAACCCACGGCGACTCCCAAGCCCACCCCTGACCATGTGTTCAAGACTTGGGACATTGTTTACAATCAGGAATACAATGAGAGTGTGTTCCAAGAAAAGAAGTTTACTATGATAAACTTCTGGTCCACGTCATGCGGTCCATGCATTGTAGAATTGCCTTATATTCAACAATGCTCTGAGCTTTATTCCAGCAAGCTTACAATTCTTACTGTTTTGTATGATTCCGGCGAGTCCGGTGCTGTAGAAAGGGCGAAGGGCATTATGGCGTCGAATGGAATAACTCTTCCTGCTCTCAGAAGGAACGATTCCATAAAAGCCGCCTTTGATAGGTATCTTAAGTCCACCGCTTTACCGGTCACATTATTCTTTGATGAAAACGGAAAGCTTATCGGGGAACCACATATGGGAACACAGACTTTTGAACAATGGAAGAAAACCATTGAGGGAATAATAGGATGGTAAGGTGAGAGCATGAAAAAAAGCGTGTTCACAAGGTATTTCTTCCCCGTACTGCTCGTGCTGATCGGCGCAGGCTGCATCGTCTATGGCGTGACCGACGGCGAAGCCGGCGCGGTGCTGCGCAAGGCGATCTCGATCTGCATGGAATGCATTGGCATAGGCTGAGGAGGTAGGCTATGGAAAAACTGCTTTGGCTCCTCGGAATAGATGAAAGCATGGCGGCGGATCCCACCGTCCGTCTCGGCGCGTGGCTCACGCTCGGAGTGATAGCCGTCTGCATAGCGGGCTTCATCATATTGCTCGCCAAGGGGAGGCTCCGCGTCCGCTCGTTCGGCAATAAGGTCTGGCAGAGGACGAAGCTCCTTATCCAGACGATGTGGTTCGCCCTCACCAACAGCTTTATGATAGGCTGGATAAAGGGCACCATCTATCAGGGCCCCATAAAATACATGTGCGTACCGGGCATGAACTGCTATTCCTGCCCCGGCGCGTTCGGCTCCTGCCCCATAGGCGCCCTGCAGGCGATACTCGATGAATTCGATTGGAAAAAGTCCTACGTTTCCCAGTCCGGCACATACGTTCAGGCTCCCCTCTATTGGGTCGCCGTCTATGTGATAGGCATCCTGATGGTGATAGGCGCTCTGTGCGGAAGGCTCGTCTGCGGCCTCCTTTGCCCCTTCGGCTGGGTGCAGGATCTGCTCTACAAGATCCCCGTAAAGAAGATAAAGCTCCCCAGGAACGAGGCTTCGATAAACAGAGCCGCACATCCCGGCTTCGTAAGGTTCCTGCTTGGGCTCGATAGGTATCTGAGGTACGCAAAATATGCCTTCCTTATAGTGATGGTCATATTCCTGCCCCTTATGGTAAAGGCCAACCCCTGGTTCTGCAAGTACGTCTGCCCCTCCGGCATGCTGCTTGGCGGCATTCCGCTTATGAGCATGGATAAGGGCCTTGCGGATGCGGCGGGCACGCTGACGGTGCTCAAGTGCTCCATACTTACTTTCATAGTGGTGCTGTCCGTGTTCCTTTACAGGCCGTTCTGCAGGTATATCTGCCCGCTCGGCGCCATCTATTCCCTGTTCAATAAGGTCTCGCTCTACCGATACGGCATAGACGATACCGCCTGCAATCGCTGTAAGGGCTGCTCCGCCTGCGCAAAGGTCTGCCCGATGGGCGTCGATCCGGTAAAGGATCCCAACAGCCCCGAATGTATCCGCTGCGGGACCTGCGCAGCGTCCTGTCCCCAAAAGGCGATCCGCCCCGGCTTCAAGCTCAAGACCGCGGAAGGTCGGGCGATACGCGTTTCAAAGAGAAAATAATTAAAAGGAGAATTACTATGAAAAAGATCGTTGCTGTACTGCTTGCCGCTCTTCTTATGACTGCGGCGCTCCCCGTATTCGCCTTCACCGGCTATGATGAAGATCCCGGCATGCCCGAGATCGAGACGGTCGAAGAACCCTTCTTCCCCGTTGAGATCGAGCGTGTTGAAAACGAGCCCGCCGTTGAGCAGACCCCTTGGGGCGAGAGCTACAACGTTTGGGTCCCCATGGAAGACGAGCCCTTTGCCGCGGGCGATACCGTGACTTTTGCCGTTCGCGCGGATATTCCCTGGGATTACGCCGAATATGATGAGGAAGCCCTGCACCAGATAGAGCTCCTTGTGGATCTTGCCGGCCTTGAAAATGCGGAGCTTGTCGAGGGCACCGGCCTTGTGGGCAACTCCTACTGCGATTATGACAACGGCTTCTGCATGCCCCTTCCCGGCTATGAAAACGCCGATATAAGGGATGGCGCGCTCGTTGTCGATCTGCTCCCCGGCGACGTGATCGAAGTCATCATCACCGGCGCCGCAAAGGATACCCTCGTAACGCTGCCCGTTTCCGTCACGATCGGTCAGTACAGGCTGCCCACCCACTTCTCCGTGGGCAAGGTCACCGTTGAGGATAACTGCATTTCAGTTGTCAACAAGGACGTTATGACCGTTCAGATCCGCGCCATGAAGTTCTTTACGGAAGACGGCCTCTTTGACAGCTATTACGTCTGCCTCAACGAGAGGGACTATATCCGCTCCGATGATACCAAGGGCGTGCGCTATACCGCGGTTGAAGATCCCTCCGACGTGGTCACCTCCGGCACAAGGTTCGAAGCCCTTGAGCGCGCTTATAACGATATTATGGGCTTCTTCGGCTTCACCGATGACGGCATTGCCGACGTTATGACCGACGGCGTGTTCCTTGCTGGGTGCGAAGCCGTTCGCTATAACGATGAGTTCGTGTTCGGCAGCGATGAGCCCGTCGATCCCACCGAGCCCGCCGATCCCACGGAGCCCGCCGATCCCACGGAGCCTGCCGTGCCCGGCGAGCCCGCCGAGCCCGTCGATCCCAACCCCGAGCCCCCCGTGACGGGCGGCATGAGCCTTGCCTTCGTTGGCGTTATCGCGGTATGCGCGGGCGCCGCTCTTGCATCAAGCAGGAAGAGGAAGTAAGAATTAAGGCCAATACAAAAGGAGCCCCGCTGCAATAACGGGGCTCCTTATTCGGTTTATGGTCAATACTGCGCTCTCGCTCCGCCAATGAGCTTGGGCCTTACCCTTGCCATAATGACGTTTGCGTTGCCTATGCGGTCGTTCTCGGCATGAACGGGCACCGCCACGGTATGCAGGTGCATCCCTATCAATACGCCGCCTATATCCATACCGGCGCGCGCCATGCCCTTTATATCCTCGACCACGACGGGCTCGTCGAACACCTCGGTCGCTCTCACGCTCCATGCGCCGCCGGCGTGCAGAGCGGGCTTCACGCAGACCTGCTCAAAGCCGTACTTTTCCATGCACTCACGCTCAACTACCACCGCGCGGTTCAAATGCTCGCAGCACTGACAGGCAAGATTGAGCCCGCGCTCGCGCACTGCGGGAAGCACCGCTTCCATTATCGCCTTTGCGATATCCTCGGTGGAATGAGTGCCCATGTGGAAGCCCACGACACGGCTCGTAGAGCAGCCGACCACGACTATATCGCCCTTTTTGAGGGGCGGGATATTGTGCGAGGAGGTCCCTGCGTAGGGGAGCCCGACCTCGCCGTAATTCAAAAGCTCGGTAATTGCCGCTTTGGCCTGAGATTTTATAGTATCCAGTGAAATTTCCACTTGAATCACCTCCGTTGCAAGTGTATTATATAACCGTACCGAATAAATTACAAGGAGAAAACAGCCATGGAAAAAGATATAAAAAAAGTTATAGTCACGCCCCCGGTAAACGATAAGCATAAGGCGGAGATCGAAGCCGTCTGCCCCGAAGCCCGGTATTTCTATATCCCGCAAAGCGATTTGACCGCGGAGGACGTTCGTGACGCCGACGTTATAATAGGCAACATCCCCCATGCGCTCGTGCCCGAATGCAAAAAGCTCAAGCTCCTCCACCTCAACATGGCGGGCGCGGACGGCTACCCCGGCATAGTGCCCGAAGGCGCACGGCTCACCAACTCCAGCGGCGCGTTCGGCCTTGCCATCTCCGAGCACATGCTCGGCATGCTCCTTGCGGTCAAAAAGAAGCTCTATACCTACTATGCCGATCAGCTCCATTCCTTCTGGACTGACGAAGGCCCCGTCACCTCCATAGAGGACGCGGTGGTGCTTTCCGTGGGCATGGGAGATATAGGCGGCGAATTTGCAAGGAAGTGCAAGCTTCTGGGCGCCTACACGATGGGCATCCGCCGCACCGTGCGCGAAAAGCCCGAGTGGCTGGATGAGCTCCATACCCTTGACGAGCTTGACGAGCTCCTTCCAAAAGCGGACGTCGTCGCGCTGTCGCTCCCCTCGGGGCCTGCTTCGACGGGTCTCATGGACGAGCGCCGTCTGCGCCTTATGAAGGAGGGCGCGGTGCTCATAAACGTAGGCCGCGGCAAGGCGGTAGTTACCGACGATCTCCAAAAGGTCTGCTGTGAGAGGCGCATTTACGCCGCTCTCGACGTGACCGATCCCGAGCCGCTTCCCGCCGATCATCCGATCTGGAACACCCCGAACGTCTATATCACGCCGCACGTTTCGGGCTTCTTCCACCTGCAGCAGACGCTTGACAGGATAATCCATATCGGCGCCGAGAATTTCCGCCGTCTCATCGCCGGCGAGGAGCTTCTGAACATAGTCGATCCCGAAACGGGCTACCGCCGGGAGGAAGGCAGAGCGTAGGTTGAAATAATATATTACCGTGGGCGCGTAACAAAAAACGCGCCCATTCGTTATATGGTCGAATTGAAAGGAAAGGAGGGAAGCGGATTGAAAAACGACGCGCTGAAGCTTATTTACGAAGAGTACAGCCGCGAGATATTCCTTTATCTTCTGAGCCTCTGCGGAAACAAAGCGACCGCGGAGGAACTTATGCAGGAAACCTTCGTCAAGGCGCTTCTCTCACTTCCCGATTCGCATTCGAATGCGCGCGCATGGCTCTATACCGTCGCAAGGAACCTTTTTCTTGACAGAGCGCGAAGATCAAGATTCGAGACTCCGGGGCTTGAGTCGGAGGGCGAAGACAGAGCCGCTTCTCCCGAAGAGCTGATGATCGAGAAGCAGGAAAACGAAAGGCTCAGAATGGCTGTATCAAGGCTCGACGAAAGAAAGCGAGAAGTGATCCGGCTCCACTACTTCTCGGATCTGTCGTTTTCCGAAATAGCCTCCGTCATGGGGCTGACGCTCGAAAACGTTCGTGTACTGGCGTACAGGGCGAAGAAAGAACTGAAAAAATATTTGGAGGATAATCAAAAATGAAGTATTCCGAACTGATCGAAAAATACGAAAAAGGCGAGCTCAATGAAACCGAAGCGGGCGAGGTCGAGCGCGATATAGAAAAGCACGAGGCGATCTCCGATTACCTCGCGGAGAGGGAGGATATCCCTGAGCTTGAAATGCTTCGCTCAAACGGTAATAAGGGCGAAGCCGCGCAGAATGACGGCGCCGCTGACTTTACGAAGAAGATCAAAAGGCAGATCCGCAGGGCGTTTCTGAAGGCAGGGCTCATCACGGGGCTTTTGGTGCTCGGCATAGTGTTATTTTGCACGTACGCTCTGCCCAAGATCGTTGACCGCTTGAATTATGATCCCACCGAAATCGTCGGCATGTATAAGGATAGTGACGGCAAGGTGTGGGATCAGGTCAAGACCAACCGCATAAGCCGCGATATCGCCGTTTATTCCGAGCTGCTGCTGCCCGCGGGGTTCAGAGAGCTCGTCAGCGCCGAGAGCTCAGGCTACGGCAGATACAGCATTTGCGTTCACCAGAACTTTGCCAACGGCGGCTCCTTCCGCGACGTCGCGGGCGTTATAGACCGAGGCAAGCTCACGCTGTACGATCCAAATCTCATAAAGCTCCCCGTTATGAATCTGTTTGATACCGTCGCCGCGGGCGTTCATGGCGGCGTTCGGGTCAGCTTTGAAGGCTTATATGGCCTCGATTACGCATTGAACGGCGCCAAGGAGGGCGAACAGCGCGTGATCTACGTTACCTTCAACAGACCTATGGATTATGACGAGGTCATAGCATGGTGCGAACGGAACGACGTCAGCGCGATGTGGGGAGCCGTTTGTACAGGGGACGAGGTGAAGACTTCCCGCTTCTTCGGGGCAAGGTTCGCGCTCACGAGCGTAATGCAGGGCTTTGATGATGAAAAATACCCATATCTCTCGGTCTATTCCCTTTCCGAGGCGGCCGACAGAACGGAGAACTATGCCGGAAAGGAGCTTATGACGAAGCATATCGTGAGCCTTCTCAACTGGTTCTCGGATAACAGGAGCGATATGAAGCTCTTCTATCCCGACGCGGAGGTGGACTCCGTCGCGGACGGTATGCGCGAATCCGCCGAATACATCGCAGAAAACGGCTTTTCCGTCTATGGCATAGCCTTGACGGGCGATGCGGAAACGATAGAGCGGCTCTACGGGCTCGAGGGCGTCGCGTATATGTTCTCGGAGGGAGTCAACTGAATAATTGAAAACTAAGAGGCTGCGGTTTTGAATGCACCGCAGCCTCTTGTTTTTGGTTTTGTCTTTTACAGCCTGATGAGCTCTTCACACCGCAGAAGCTCCGCTTCCCGCTCGTCATGGGTGATGAGCAGGATCGAAGCGTTTCCCGCACGCTTCAGGATAACGCCCGCGACCCTTTCGCGAAGGTCGGGGTCGAGCCCCTTGAACGGCTCGTCGAGAAGCAGGGGATCGCCGCGGAAAGCAAGCGCCCGCGCTATCGCGACGCGCCTCTGCATGCCTCCCGATAATTCCTTCGGGAGCTTATTCGCGGCTTCCTCAAGCTCCATGTCGCGGAGCAGCTCGCGCGCCTCGGGCGAGCCCTCGCGCCGCACCTCTTCGACGTTCCGCTCGGCGGTGAACCACGAAAGCAGCCTGTCCTCCTGGAACACCACGGAGGGGCGCTCGCCTGCATCAATTATGACTTCGCCGGAGTCGGGCGCGATAAGCCCCAGCATGAGCCTTAGGAGCGTAGTCTTTCCCTTGCCGCTCCCGCCCATGACGGCGACGCGGCGGCCGCCCTCGAGCTTCAGCGAAAACCCGTTTATCACGGGCTCGTTTTCATAGGAAAAATAAACGTTTTTCAGTTCCATGGCGCGAGCCTCCCCAAAAGAGCCGTTATCAGCTTTTCAAGCGCAAAGCTCATTATTATGACCGCCGCCGTCCAAGCGAAGAGCTCCGGCGTTTCGAGGTAGAGCTTGCTCTCGTAGATCGCCTTTCCCATTCCGAATGCGGGGTGCGCGATGACCTCCGCCGTAACGCCCGATTTCCACGCGAAGCCAAGCCCCGCGGTGCAGGCGGAAACGAAATGGGGCAGCACCGAAGGCGCATAGACCGTCTTTAAGGTCTTTGCCCTTGAAAAGCCGAATACCCGCGCCATCTCAAGGAGCTGTTTGTCCGTTGAGAGTATCCCCGCCGCAACGTTCGTCCATGCGATGGGCATTACCATGAGAAATGCAATGAACATGGGCGTAAGCGCCGAGGAAAGGTATAAAAGCACGAGTATTATGAACGAAGTGATGGGCGCCGCCTTGACTATGGAGCGGATGGGGGAAAGCAGCTCCTCCGCAATGGGCGAGGCCGCCGTGAGCACGCCCAGTGCGCTCCCCGCGAGTATTCCGAGTATGAAGCCCGTGAACACGCGGAGCAGCGTCAGCGCGCAGCTCAGCCAAAAAGCACCCGTGCCGCAAAGGGAAACGAGCGCCCTTGCGGTCACGAAGGGGGAGGGGAGCAGCAGATCGCTCCCGACCGCCCAGGCCGCCGCCTGCCAGGCGAGCATCCAGCAGGCGAAAACGGCTGTTTTCCTGAATATTCTGCTTTTGAGCAGACGCTTCATCAATAGTAAAGGTCTTCCGCGGGGATCTTGCCGCCAACGGACTTCGCGTCCGCATTGAAGAGCACCTCATACATGGCGGATGCCGCGGCCTTCATTTCGTCGCCGGTGATGAGCACTATGTTGCAGCGGGGGATGGCCTTCTTGGCAACGGGCGCGGCGGGGAGTATGCCTGCGTCGACTATCATCTGGCAGGCCTCGTCGGAAGCGGTGTTGATGAGCTCGACCGCCTTGCCGTAATCCTCGATGAAGGTCTTGACTCGCGCCTCATGCTCCTTGACGAAGCTGCGCCTTGCGATTATAACGCCCTGAACGAGCTTGGTGCTTGTGATCTTGCTCCACTCGGAGGTCAAGTCGAGCGCCACGCGGAGCTGATCGTTCTTGACCATTGTCGCGGTCACGTTGGGCTCGGGCATCATGCCGAGGGTGACGGAGCCCTCCGCCATGAGGGCCGCAAGCTCGGAATGCTCGGCCTTGAACTCAACGGTAACGTCGGTCAGGCCGTTCTTATCGAGCAGATAGTTCAAAATGTATTCGGGAGTGGAGCCCTGACCCGTCGCATAGAGGGTCTTGCCGGAAAGATCGGCCATGGAGTTTATCTCGCTGCCGTTTTCAAGCACGTAGAGCACGCCCAGCGTGTTGATGCCGAGCATCACAACGTCGCCCTCCAGCTTGTTATAAAGCACGGCGGCAACATTCACGGGCAGGGCGGCAATATCGTAATCGCCCGCGATGAACGCGGAGGTCACGGCGGAAGGATCGGAGCCGATCTCGATATTGTAGCGGGGGTAGGTCTCCTTATTCGTGAGGGGGGCCATGCCCATACCGGTCGGGCCCTTGAGGGCGGCGATGCGGATGACGGTATCATCGGCGGGCGCCTTTTTGCAGCCCGCAAAGGCGAATACGGCGGCGAGCATGAGCGCCGCGAGAACGATCGAAAGCAGTTTCTTCATTGTGTTATCTTCCTTTCTCCCGCAGTGAAGCGGGGCACGGCGCGGTGACGCCCGCGCCGCCCCTTATTCTATCACAACCCCGGGCTGCGGGCAATCCCGAAAGAAACGTATATTTGGCGTTTTCAGCCAAAAACAGATGAAAACGGCTCCGCAGTGTGGTATAATCGAAAAAACGAACGGAGCTTAATAATGGAAACCATATCAACAAGGGAAAGGCTCATCCTCTCGGGAATGGAAGAAATACGCGCATACGGCCTGCAGGGGTTTTCGCTTCGCCGCGTCGCCAAAAACTGCGGCATATCATGCGCCGCGCCGTATAAGCATTTTGCCGATAAGGATGCGCTCTTCGCTGCAATGGTCGATTACATAAAGGTGAAATGGCATGAAAGCATCGATCTCGGCAATTCCATGAAGCACGGCGTCGAAAACGCGATAGCGCGCCTTGCGTGCAGTCACATCGGCTTCCTCTGCCGCAATCCTCATTTCAGATCCGTACTGCTCATTAAGGAGACGGGGCTGGATACTCCCTCCGCCGCAGAACCCATAGGCATAAGCATAACGGCAAAGCGGCTCTTCGTCATATACGGCAGAAAGCATGCGCTTTTGAGGGATGAGCTCCGCGGGAGGATATTCACCGTCCGTTCCCTGATATACGGGGCGGCGGTAATGCTCGGCAGTGAGGAAGACTTCGCCGCGATGGAGGAAAGGCTGTACGCTTCCCTTCTTTCCGCGCTGAAATAATTTAACAGTTTGTTAATAATAAAGCGGGAAAGCACGATTGACGGAGGGAACAAATAATGGTACTCTATATGCGAAAGAAAAGCACAGTGCGAATGTCTTTCATGGAAACCTCCTAAATTCCATATTTGCATCCATAACAGAGCAGAACGGGGACTATGGTCCCCGTTCTGTTGTCTTGAAACCGTATTGGATCCGCTCTTTACTGCGCCTTTTTCAAATACCAATCCTTTTCGTTTGCGAATAAGTAAGGCTCCCTCGCATTCTCCGTGCCTTTGAGCGCCGCGGAGCAGATAAGGCTGTTCAGCCTGAAATAGAGGGTGATAAAAGGCACGTTCTCAACGAAGCTGCCCTGGAACGTGTATGCCGCTTCACGCAGCTCCTCCTCGTTTTCGGCGTTCATAAGGGCCTTTGCCAAAGCGCTCGTTTCGGGTATGCTGAAATGCCCGTAATTGTTTGCGCCCTCGGGTTCGAGATAATCCGAAAGCTCACAGCCGAACCCCAGATTGAACCCCACGAGCGCTATTTCCCAATTCCCTTCGGCAAGGGCCTTTACGAATTCGCTTTCGGGATCGCCCAAGGTATGCGGAGCGGTCACGATCTCCACCATGAATCCGATCTCGGTGAGGTTTTCGGCAATGACGGCCGCCGCGTCGCTCCTGACGGTGTTATCCGTGGTGGCGCTGGTGAGCAGTCTCACGTAAAGATTGCCGCCCGCCTTCGAATAGAGGAGCCCCTCCTTGCTCATAACGGTGTAGCCCGCTTCGGCAATGAGCTCCTTCGAGACGTCGGGATCGTAATTGAACACCGCGCTCCTTGTATCGTAAAGCCAATTATCGGGCGCAAAGGGCACGTCCGCCGCCCTCGCGCGGTTGCTGTAAACGTTGGTGATGATGCGGGTCCTGTCTATCGCGTGGGCTATGGCAAGCCTTATCCTCACGTCCTTCAGCGCCGCCGCGGAATCGTTGAACATGAGCGTTTCCATGCCCTGGGTCATTATATCGAATACGTTTGAAACGCCGCTTTCGAAATACCTGCCCGCCGTCAATATGTCGGTCGGAACAAGATCGAACTGCCCCGCTTCAAACGAGGCCAGCGCCGTCGTGTTATTGTCCCTTTCCTCGAATATGATGCGGTCTATATAGGGGCGCCTGTCCCACCAATTCTCATTGACCCGGAGTATTACGGAGCTGTCGTCGGAATACTCGAGCATATAACTGCCCGTTCCCATCATGGGAGCGGCCTTTTTGATGGGGAAGCTGAGCGCATAGAGCGCCGCCATGCCGGGGATATCGAACTGCACTCGCAGGGAGGAGGGCCCCGCGGCGCTCATTCCGGTGATATGGGTGAGGCAGGGCTTGTAATGCCCGCCCTCCATTGCGGCAAGGGCGTTGTATGATGAGATAACGTCCTCCGTCTTCAAGGCGCTGCCGTCATGCCAGCGGACTCCTTCACGAAGCCGCAGCAGCCACAGCCCGTTCCCCTCGCTCACCCAGCTTTCGCAGAGGCAGGGCTCGAGCTCGCCCGCGGGGCCGACATTGAGAAGGGGCTCGTATATCAGTGAAAACAGGTAGAGCATTTCCTTCGTGTTGACGTTCATCGGATCGCTGCGCGGGGCGTTGACCGGAATGGGCATGCGAAGAATGCCGCCCTGCTCGGGCGCGGCCGTCGCCTCCGGCGAGAGGGATGGCGCGGGCGTTTCCGCGGGCGCGGGCTTTACGCCCTTGCCGCAGGCGCAAAGCGAAGCCGCCGCAAGGCAGGCCATCAGGCAGGCCAAAGCCTTTTTAATTGTCGATGCCAAGCTCTTTCGCATAGACCTCTCCGTATTTCTCCTTAAGCATTGTTATCCTTTGAACGTAATTCCTCGTTTCGGCAAAGGGGATCTCGGTAAGCTCGCCGTTTTCATCCGCTCCCGATTTGAGCCACTCGTCGAGCCTCCCCACGCCCGCGTTGTAGGCGATGAGCGCATTCCGCTCGCTTCCGTTATAGCGTTCCAGAAGCCATGAAAGCAGCCAGCACCCGTAATCGAGGTTCGTTTCGGGATCGTAAAGGCGCTCCTCGGTAAAATCGAGCCCGCGCCGCATGGCGATCCATTCGGCGGTGGAGGGCAGAAGCTGCATCAGCCCCACCGCTCCGTCGCCCGAAACGGCGTCCGAGCGAAAGCGGCTTTCCGTGCAGATGAGGGCGGCGACGAGGCTTTTATCGAGCCCGTACCTTTCCGCGGCGGCAGTGAATTCATCGGTATAGGCGATGGGATATGCGGCTTTTTTCAGCTTCCCCTTGGCATAGAAAAAGACGAGCACCGCCGCGCCGATCATGAGCGCCGTTATGAGCGCCGCCAATATGAGTGATGACCGCTTGCCGTTATTCTTCATAAACATCCCTTATCTCATCGAGCTCGGATGAACCGAACAACTCGTTTTCATAGGCGGCGTCTGTCTTTTCAATAAGCTCATCGAACGTGCCGTCATTCTCTATCACAACGGAGGCGTATGCGCGCTTTTGCTCATCCGGCATCTGCCGCGCTATACGCAGCTCCGCCTGCTCGCGGGTCAGGCCGTCCCTTTCCATGATACGGTTTATGCGCGTTTCGGTATTCGCGGTTATAAGCCACACCCCGTCGCAAAGACGGTCGAAGCCGGCCTCTATGAGCAGAGCCGCGTCAACGAACACGAGCGGGTAACGGCTTGCGGCTTCACCCGCCATTTCGGCAAGCCTTGAAGCTATGACCGGGTGGAGTATGGAATTCAAGCGCTCCGTACTCTCCTCGGAGGCGAACGCTTTTGCGGCGAGCGCCGCACGGTCGAGCGTGCCGTCTTCAAAATAGACGTCCGCGCCGAATTCTTCCGCTATGCGCGCCCTCGCTTCGGGAAAGTCTATCGCCTCGCGCGAGACGATATCAGCATCCGCAACGAACGCGCCGAGCTCGCGGAGCCTTTTCGTCACCGTGCTCTTGCCCGAGGCAATGCCCCCTGTCAAGCCTATCATAGCCGCACCTCCCTTCAATACTCCATCATACCATAAACGGAGCAAAAAATAAAGCGCGGGACGAATATTGAATTGAAAAACAGGGACGAATATTGAATTGAAAAAGGCGGGAGCAAAAAAGGGAAGCGCCGCTTGGGCGCATTCACTTAACGATACACAGCCTCAAAAGGGATCTTTTTGCGCCGCACCGCGTCAAAAATGCTCGAAAGACTTCAGTAAGTATTCCTGCGCTTTTCTCCTTGTCCGGCACAAAAATCTCCTCTTTTGAGACGCTTCGCGGTTTACAGCCATTAGAGAACAAAAAACCGAGGATGGATCGTCATCCCCGGTTTCTTTTTCAGTAAAGCTCGGTTTTCACGGCTGAAAACCTGCGTCTCCTTAAGTGAATGCACCCTTTGGACGCTTCCCTTGGGATCCGCAGATTATTTCTTGGCGGGCCCGTGGAAGTATTTTTCCAGGGGCTTGTAGATGATCATTGCAACGATCATGGTCAGCACGAGCTCGGCCAGCATATACCAGCCGTTATAGAGCGCGGAATAGACGAAGGGAGTGGTCATCTTGAGGCCCATGAACTCTTCGGGCATCCATTCGCGCCAGATCCACACGCCGGTGACGTAATGGCAGAGGAAGCGGAGCGCGAACGTGAAGCAGATGCCTCCCGCAACGGCGCCGCGGCTCTGACCGAAAATACCGGAAAGGCCTATGACGGTGTACGCCAGGATGTAGTCGAGCAGAATGACGCCGACGGCCATAACTGCGTTGGTCGCGTAGCCCACGTTGTCAAGGCCGAACATGAGCTGGAGCACGCTGTAAACGAACGCGGTGAATATCCCCCATGCGGGGCCGTAGCGATGGCTGATGATAATAATGGGCAGCATGCTGACGAGCGTAACGCCGCCGCCGTAGGGCAGATCGAACTTGACGAAGCTGAGGCCCGTCGCAACGCCTATCATGATCGCGCTTTCAACGAGCTGGAGCACCGTCACGCGGGGCTTGCTCTTCAAGCCGACTATGAGCATTACGAGGCCGATGAGCGCGAATATGCCGCCGACCACTATGAAGAAGAGGGGAGCGAAGCTGCCGAGTTCGGCAACCTTTTCGCCCAAAAGCTTTGCGAGCGCTTCGGGATTCATAACGCCGAGCACTACTCCCGCTCCGCCTATCAGCAGAAACAGGATACCCAATACAACAAGAAACATGATTCCTCCTGAAAACAAAACCTTCCGCTCACGGTGCGGAAGGCTTGCGCTTTTATTTTCCGTACCGCTTCCCTACGCAGGTATTACCCCAACAGGTTCAAAGGCTCGATCTCAGCTTTAAGGGGGATGCCCCCTAAAGCGCGCCCAGCGGAGCTGTTTTGCTTTTCAGCCACATTATACCACCTGTGAAAAAATAATCAAGCCCAAATCCGCGCTTGCCATAAGGCATATGTTATAATATAATTGTATCGTCAGAAACGAAAACCGGGAGGTCCGCTATGAATATGATCCTCGAAGGCAAGCCCTGCGAAATGGCGGCGGGGCAGACCATTCTCGAAAAAATAAAGGAGCTGGGGCTGGAAGGCTCCTCACTTGCCGAAAGGCCCCTTGCCGCGCGCATCGGCGGGGAGATATTCAACCTTTCCTATACCCCCATGCATGAGGCGGAAATAGACCTCGTCTATTTCGGGGATGAGGAGGGCGTCCGCGTCTATGAAAGGACGCTCCAGTTCGTGCTCATAATGTGCATGAGGAAGCTCTTCGGGCATGCGCGCGTGTTCGTTCACTATTCGCTCGGCAAGGGAGTCTATATGACGGTCGATAAGGAGCCCGCGTTCTCAAAGGAGGACTGCGAGCTTCTTAAAGCGGAGATGGAGCGCGTGACGAAGCTCGATCTGAAGCTCCAAAGAAAGCGCATGAACATACAGGACGCCATAGATTTTTACGAAAAGGACGGGCAGACCGATAAGGCGAAGCTCTTAAAATGGCGCCGCTTCAGCTATTTTGACGTCTATCGCTGCCCCGATTACAGCGATTACATAGATTATTACTATGGCGAAACAGCTCCCTCCACGGGCTACGTCGGCGTTTTCGACGTGCACTGGTTAGAAGGCGGGCTCATGATGATGCGCCCCGCAAGGGAAGCGCCCGATCGTCCCGCGCCCTTCGTGCCGTATCCCAAAATGTCCGCGGTGTTCAAGCGCACCAACGATTGGGGCAAGCTCATGACCTGCTCCACCGCGAACGAACTGAATACGCGGGTCGAAAACGGCTCCGTGCGCGAGCTTATAAGGGTAAACGAGGCGCTTCATGAAAAGATGTACGCCCGCACCGCGGACGCCATAATCGAGCGCGGCGCAAGGGCTGTCATGATAGCGGGGCCCTCCTCCTCGGGCAAGACCACCTCCGCTAACCGCATCGCAACTCAGCTCCGCGCGGAAGGGCTCGATCCCATAATGATCTCGCTCGATAATTATTATTGCGACCGCCGCTTCTGCCCGCGCGATGAGAACGGCGAGCTCGATTTCGAGCACATAAACGCCCTCGATATAAAGCGCTTCAATCACGATCTTAAGCTCCTCATGGCGGGGGAGGAGGTCGAGACTCCCATATTCGATTTCGTCACGCAGAAGCCCAGAGATGAGGGCCTTGTCCTTCGCTGCAGTAAGGATCAGCTCCTCATAATCGAGGGCATACACGGATTGAATCCCATGATGCTGGGCGAAGGGATCGACCGCGAAAAGGTGTTCAAGGTCTATGTTTCAGCCCTCACCACCATCAATCTCGACGACCATAACCGCGTCCGCACCACCGATCTTCGCATACTCCGCCGCCTCGTGCGCGACTACGAGACGCGCGGCGCCTCCATGGAGCGCACGCTCTCGATGTGGGCGAGCGTTCGCCGCGGCGAAAAGCGCTGGATATTCCCCTTCCAGGAGGAAGCGGATATGATACTCAACACCATCCTCCACTATGAGCCCGCCATAATGAAGCGGCACGTCTATCCGCTGCTTCTGACCGTCCCGCCCGAAAGCGAGTATTACTGCATGGCCCGCACGATAGTGAAGTATCTCAATTACTTCCTCGAAGCGAACGTTGAGGACGAGATCCCGCCGACCTCCGTCCTGCGCGAGTTCATTGGCGGGAACACATTTTATAATTAACGGATGACAGCCTCTTGACAGAATGAGAAAAGTGTATTAATATTGTTAATACACATAATACTGATGGAGGCTTCTATGAATAAAAACGAAAAACGCGTTCATGCGCTCACTTGTGCGGCGTTTGCGATCTATCTGCTCCTGCTTGTTTGGATAGTCGTTTTCAAGACGGATATAGTGGGAGTACTTGAGGAGAGAGGCGCAAGAACGCCCGTGAATCTCGTGCCCTTCGGTGCTTCCGTTATCAATAACGGAAGTGTCAATACGGGAGAGATCATCGAGAACGCTTTGGTGTTCATCCCGCTTGGGCTTTTCATGGCGATCTTCTCCAACAGAGGAGGGGTATGGAAGGCGGCGCTGCTCGGGCTTTTATCGAGCCTTGTATTTGAAGCGGTGCAATATGCGTTTGCATTGGGACGTGCCGATATCACCGACGTGATAACAAATACTCTCGGAGCCTTTATGGGAGCACTCCTTTGGCTGCTCATCCGCAGGATATTCAAGCGAAGGGCCGAAGCCGTGACGAGTATCGCCATCCTTTGCGCCGAGGCGCTGTTCATAGGCTTCGCGATTCTTCTCATCACAGCAAACCGATAAAGGAGTATCATATGAAACTCATCTCTTGGAACGTAAACGGCCTCCGCGCCTGCATGGGCAAGGGCTTTGCCGAATTCTTTGAAAGCGAGGACGCGGATATTTTCGCCCTGCAGGAAACCAAGCTGCAGGAGGGGCAGATAGATTTCGCCCCCGAAGGCTATCACTGCTTCTGGAATTATGCCGAAAAGAAGGGCTATTCCGGCACGGCGGTGTTCACCAAAAAGGAGCCCCTGCGAGTGTTCAACGGAATGGACATGGGCGAGCGCTTCGAGGGCGAGGGCAGGGTCATCACCCTCGATATGGGGGATTTCTATTTCGTCACCGTCTATACGCCCAACGCTCAAAGGGAGCTTACGCGCCTGCCCTTCCGCTGCGAGTGGGAGGACGCCTTCCGCGAATACCTCCTTTCGCTCGATGCGGACAAGCCCGTGATCGTCTGCGGGGATATGAACGTCGCCCATAACGAGATAGACCTCAAAAACGCGAAGTCCAACCGCGGGAACGCCGGCTTCACCGATGAGGAGCGCGAAAAGTTCTCGATCCTTTTGGATTCGGGCTTTGCCGATACCTTCCGCACCGTCTATCCCGACCGCGCCGCCTATACCTGGTGGAGCTATATGTTCAAGGCGCGCGAAAAGGACGTAGGCTGGCGCATAGACTATTTCCTTGCGAGCCGCCGCTTCCTCCCGAACGTCAAGGACGCCCTCATCTATAAGGACGTTATGGGCAGTGACCATTGCCCTGTGGGGCTGATACTCAAATGATCCAAGTGCATTAAAAAGCCAAGCATCGGGAAT
Organism: Clostridia bacterium; assembly: GCA_017394835.1. Taxonomy (GTDB): domain Bacteria; phylum Bacillota; class Clostridia; order Christensenellales; family CAG-138; genus UBA3857. The sequence goes on along the minus strand of JAFPXD010000041.1, from coordinate 10,507 downwards.
GTACCGTGCTTGGCTTTTTTCATTATGCGATCGTTATACTGCGGCTCCCGTCACTCCGCCTGAGCATGGGCGAAGCTTATGGTTTTTGCCCATTCGGCAAACTGCGGAGCGAGCTTTTCGGCGTCCTTTTCGAGCGAGGCGAACTGGATCATCCAGAAGGCGTCGCCGAGCTTGTAGGTATAGACATAATACTTGTATGACTCGTTGTTGTTTGGGTTGTCATAGGTATAAGTAAAGCCGGGGACCCCGCCAAGATCCTTCTTTTCGGCGTTTTTTATCCCGTTGGAGCTTATGGCAATATCCACGTACTCGTCAAGGGTGAGATCTCCGAACCCTTCGCCGAGCGAGAACGGCTCCTTTAGCGCGAGCACGACGGAATCGTTCGATTCGAACACGGCGGTAAAGTCGCCCGCGTCGGTCTCGGAGAATTCCTTTGTGAGCGTTATGCTCATCTCCTCCGCGGTAAAGGTCTTGGGAGCGGCCGCCTTTGCCGAGTGCAAGCCCGAAACGATCAGGTACCCCAATACGGCGCCAACCAACGCCGCGGCGATCGTGACGATAAGTCCCGTCCTGCGGCTTTTCTTTTTTTGCGTTTCATCCGGCCCGTTCGCGTTGTTATCGAAACGGAATGCGTTTCCGGCGCCAAGATCGAAATCGTTGCGGCCGGTTAGATAAATATCCTCCGCGCCCGCTTCAAGCTGATAATAATCGTTGCAGTATCCGCGGGTGAGCTTGTCCGCGATAACGTAAACCTTCGCCGCGTCCTCGCCTATTTCAAAGGTCGCCTCCTCGCCGTTTTTGAGCTCTCCGAGCTTGCGGCAGGGGGCGCCGTTGATGGTCAGATCGCCGTATTCGGGATCCTCGATATAGACCTTCATTTTGGTAAGACTCGCGACGTATCTCTTCGCCCGCTTGATAGTAAGACTGCGCATGTTAACCTCCGAAATTTAAGCGTCTTTGGGATGTATCAATATGATAGCACTGCTGTAAACAGATGTCAATATCAAATTTCACCGGGCTCCTCCGCCCTAACGTCCCTTTGACCCTCCGGCTCCCTCCACGGGGCGAACGATTCCTTTTCCATTGTGAAGCGCTGATCGTGCAGTATGGCGGTGCATTCGCTGCCCGTCACTATGAAGTGTTCAAGCAGCACTATCCCGCGCGAGATGAGCGCGCGTTCCAGCGTGGTCGTGGCGAGTATATCCGCCTCGGAAGGGGCGGGATTGCCCGAAGGGTGATTATGCGCGATGAGCATCCTCGCCACGCCCATACGGACGGCGTCGCGCACTATCCTTTCTATCGGCAGAACGACGGAATCCTCATCCCCGTGAGCGGCCTTGGTGATCTCCGTCACAACATTGTCGTGATCAAGGAATATCTCTATTATTGTCTCCTTGGTGAAGCCGCCCAAAATCCTGTGGGTGTAGCGCGCGGCGGCCAAGAGATTGGTAATGGGCTCGCTTCGGTATTCCACGGAGCGGTCGGGGCGGCTGCGCAGATCGTTCACGAGCTTCAAAAGCACCGCCGTATGCGTGGAAAGCCTGCTTTCGGAAGCGAGCACCTCGGGATCGGTGGCAAGCAGGTTCGCAAGCGACCCATATTTATGGAAGAGCCCGCGCGCGATCTCGTAAACGTCCTTCCTCGGAATGGCGTAGGTGAGCAAAAGCTCGATAATATCCTTATCGTCGAGCGAGTCGATCCCGTATTCGAGATACCTTTCCTTTATTCGTTTGCGGTGCCCCTCGTGTTCGGACTTGGTCTTGCCGTGTTCCATGTTTCCCTCCGAGAACAATTACAATCAATTATATCACTCCGAAGCGGATCTGCAAATCATTTTTTTATTGGGACGGGAATAAACATGGAGCAAAACACATGGAGGTGCCCATGAAAAAACTGTTTGCATTTATGCTTGCGCTGACGCTTGCGCTCATGGCGGCGCTTTTCGGCTGCATCCCTAAGCCCGAAAAAGCGGGGGAGGAGGGCGCAGACCCCATCCCCACCGAGAAGGAAGGCCCCGACGCACAGGCGTCCTTCCACCGCGCAACGCTCTATTTTCTTTCCGACGAAGGCTACGTTGTGCCCGTAACGAAGCTCATCCCAAAGGAAACGGGCATTGCGAAGGCCTGCCTCGGCTATATGCAGGCGACTCCCGTTAACCGCGAAGCGGCGGCAAGGCTCGGCATAAAGCCGGTGATCCCCGAAGGCACGCGCATTTCGATCAAGGTGGAAAACGGGAATGCGGTGGTGGATCTTGCGGGAATGCCCGCGCTGGGCTCCGAGGCGGAGGAGCGTGCGATGCTCGCGGCGATAGTCAACGCAATGACGGAGTTCAATACGGTCGATACCGTCACCGTCCTGCGCGACGGCAGGGGCGGCACGCTTGAAAACGGCGCCGCGCTCCCTGTGGAGGAGGAGAGGGTCCCGCTTAACCCGGAGGAAGAGGAGGTCCCCGCAATGGCAGGGGCCGTTCCCGTAACGCTCTATTTTCCAAATTCGAGCGGCGCGCTCACCGTGCCGGTAACAAGGTATCTCGGCGAGGGGCCCTCCGCCTACACGGTCGTTTCCGCGCTGATCGACGGCGCAAAGGGCGGCGGGCTTATGAACTGCTTCCCGGAAGGGACTTTGCTGCTGGGCGCCGCTGCGGAAAACGGCAGGGCGGTGGTCGATCTTTCGGAGGATTTCAGGGAGACCGCCCAAACCGAGGGCCTTTACAGCCTTGCATATAACACGATACTGCTCACCCTTGCGGAACGCTTCGGCGTAAAGGAGCTCGAGCTCCGTGTGAACGGCGAGCCCTTTGCCCCGGAGACCGCCGCGCCGCCCGCCGCGTTCGATCCGGCGGGATAAGGGATGAATAAGGGCGCTTGGTGCATAGACCAAGCGCCCTTTGCATTCGTAAAAATCAAAGATTTTCGATCATATCCGGCATACCGTCGCCGTCCATGTCTATCGTGCCGCCGTGTATGCACGGGCCTCCGCCGGGGCCGCCGATGTCGCCCATCATCTCCGTGTAGCGCACGCGGTAGGCGAGCTTCGCCTTTTCCACCTGCGCGTGGATGAGCTCCTTGACCTCCCTGGGCTGTTTTATGTTCCGCATGGAGAGCATGGGTACTGAGGTATCCGCCGCGTTGATCGTGACCGTACCAACCCCCGTGAACCTCTGCCAGAACGAAATGGTAACGCTCACGTCGCGTATGCGGTAAAGCAGTATCTCCTCGCCGCGAAGATTGAACAGCCCCGTTTCGAAAAACAGGCGATCCTCGCTCATGCGGTAGCGTATGAAGGTTATGGGGAGCCCGAGTATGCGCTTCCTGTCCTTCCAGATGTAATGGGGTTTTTGTTTTTTCAGCTTCGTCATGGTGCTCCTTTCCGCACTCGGCTTGTTCAGTTGAAGGATACGGTGAGCTTCACAGGTCTGTGGTCGGAGCTCACGAAAGCGGTGTCGATGACCTCCAGTTCCTCAATGCGGAGGTTGCCGGAGACTATGAAACCGTCGAGTATGTAGTACATGGGGTCGTCGTTGCCTTTATAGGGCTTGTTCAGGAGCCTGCAGGTGGGCTCCTCCGCGTCGAATGCGAAGCTGAAGCCTTCGGGCAGCTCTTTTTCGACCACCTCCGGCATCCAGCAGCCTTCGTAAATCGCGGGGAAGAGCTTTGCTCCGGGGAAGGTCTGGTTGAAATCGCCGCCCACGATCACGTAATTGCCCTTCTTCGCCTCGGCGTCCATGAATTCGTAAAGCTGTTTGGTCTGGGCGATCTTGCCCTCGCCGCTGTCATAGGCTTCAAGATGAACGTTTATTATGACGAGCTCCTTCCCGTTATCGAGGGGAGTCCTGTTCACGAGCATACAGCGCTTGAGGTTGATGGTGCTGACAGGCCATGAGAAGGGCACGGGGAGCTGAATGCGGGTGCTTTCCTTCACATTGAGGTCGGTAAATACCGCAACGCCGCTGTTCACCCTGCCGAGCATATCGGGGAAGGGGTAGGGCACGAAAGGCGCGGAATAATTGAGCGCGAAGCTTGCGGGGAGCCCGGTCGCTTCCTTAAGGTATTCGAGCTCATCCACGTTGTATGAACGCCTCGAATTCAGATCTATCTCCTGTATGAGAAGATAGTCCGCGCCGAGACCCTTTACGGTATCGGCTATATCCTTGAGATTGCGCTCTATTACGGAGGCGCTGTCGGGCCGGGTTTTCGTGCCTCCGTCCATTATGAAATCCATATCCTCGCCGAGGGCGGCATAGCCTATATTGTACGTCACTACCGTAAGCGGCTTGCCCGTATCGACGGCGCGCGTGCCCGCGGGGGCCGCGACAGCTTCGGTATCATTCGGCTTGTATTCGCCTATCGAAAGCGCAATGAGCCCCGCGCTCAAAAGAACTATAACGGCAAGCACTATGCCGAACAGCGTCTTGAGGACCGTTTTGAGGGGGCTGCGCTTCTTTGCCTTCTTCTCCTTGCGTTCTGTTTCCATCGGAACCTCCTTGCCGCTTGTCTGTACGGAACTGCGTCCGCTTCTTTTACGGCTTTTGTATATAATACCGCATTCCGCCGCCCTTTGCAACAGTTTTTGGGAAGCCCGCCCGTATCCTGTTGCCAAACGGGATAAAAACGGGTATAATATAAACGGTGCATTATGTGCATTGATCCGAAAAACCTTTCAGGAGGTAAAGATGCTCATATCCGTTCTTTTGGGTGAAGGCGATATCATTACCAAGGCCACCTACCTTGTAATGTATTTGATCGCCATCATATTCTCGCTCAGCCTGCATGAATGGGGGCATGCATACGCCGCCCATATAAACGGCGATGATACCGCCCGCAACATGGGCAGGATGACCCTGAACCCCATCGCGCATATAGATCCGATGGGCTTTATACTGCTGCTCGTGGTGGGCTTCGGCTGGGCAAAGCCCGTTCCCGTCAATCCCCGCAATTACAGGAATTACCGGAAGGGCGAGCTGATGGTCAGCTTCGCGGGCATATTCATGAACCTCATGCTCGCGCTTATCGCCGCGCTCATCGCTTCGGTGCTCGCCTCCTTCGATCTGAGGGCAATGGGCTATGAGGTAACGGCGCCCTTTATCAGCATAGTTTCCTACGGCGCTTCCGATACGACCGTTCCCTGGCAGATATACCAGTTCCTCTACATCCTCGGCGGCCTCAACTGCTGCCTTGCCGTATTCAATCTCATCCCCGTTTATCCCCTTGACGGCTCGCATATTTTCGAGCTCTTCTTCGGCAAGCTCGTGGGAGCGAAGGCGCTCATGTGGCTCCACCGCAACGGCACCTACATCCTTTACGGCTTGCTCATACTTTCCGCCGTGCTTTCCCGCGTGAGCGATTTCTCGCCCATAGGCACGGCGGCCTATTGGATCTACGATAAGTTCTGCGCGCTGTTTGCTTGGCTTGCGGGGCTCGTGTTCTGATATGGAGGAGCTTTACGAAAATAAGGGCTATCACGTCCACATAAAGCAGTTCGATGGGCCTCTCGATCTGCTTCTGTTCCTTATTGAAAAGGCGGAGCTCGATATAAGAGAGGTATTCGTTTCGGAGATCACCTCCGAATTCCTTTCCTACCTTTCCGAAATAGACGAGCTCGATATGGATCAGGCCTCCGCCTTCATATCCGTCGCGGCGACTCTCGTCTATATGAAATCCCGCTCGCTCATGCCAAAGCCCCGGCGCGATGATGAGGAAGAGGAGGAGGATCCCGGCGAGGCGCTTATTCGTCAGCTCCGCGAATACAAGGCCTTCAAGGAAGCTTCGGAGGGCCTGCGCGGGCTCTTTTCGGAAGCTTCGCTCATGCATACGAGGCTCCCCATGGAATTTCCCCTCCCCCCGCGTGAGATCGTATTGAAGGATACGACGGTCGAGGGGCTTTATCACGCGCTGCTCGTCGCTTTGAACCGCCTTCCCGAGGAGGAAAAGGAGGCGCCCGTCCGCTCCGTCGATGCGGATAAATACACCATCCGCGCCTGCACGGGCGCTGTGAGGCGGCGTTTGAAGGCCGCGGGCGGCAGGCTCATGTTCCTCGATTACGTTGAAAACATGGGGAAAATGGAGATAATAGTCACCTTCATGGCCCTTCTCGAAATGATGCGCCGCGGCGAGATCCGCATGCGTCAGGAGCGTGATTTCGGTGACATTGCGATAACCGAAGCGGAGCTCATCTCCGACGACGAAAACATCAGCTACGACGACGAGCTTGAAGATTGATAACAGGAGGACCCGATGGAAGACAAACCCCTTCTCCCCGATGAAGAGACCCGAGAGCTCCTTCCCGAGGAACACGAAACGGAAAACGCCGAAACCGAAAATGCCGAAAACGAGCCCGTGCCCCTTTCCCGCAAGGGGATGATGGGCGCGCTCGAAAGTGTACTTTTCGTAACGGGCGAGCCGCTTCCCAAAGCGGAAATAGCTGACCTTTTCGAACTCACCGCGCTGGAGCTCAACGTACTGCTCGATGAAATGGCGGGTGAATATGAGCTGAATGAGCGCGGAGTCCGCCTTTTCACCACGGATGATACCGTCCAGCTCGTGACCGAGCCCAAATACAATTCGTGGCTCATAAAGCTCCTTGCCCCACCAAAGGAAAAGAACCTTTCGGATTCCATGCTCGAAACGCTCTCCGTGATCGCATACCGTCAGCCCGTTACAAGGGCGGATATTGAGGCGGTCAGGGGAGTCCGCTGCGAATACGCGGTGTCCCAGCTTTTGAAGCAGGGCTTCATAAAGGAACTGGGACGCAAGGACGTAGTCGGCCGCCCCATGCTGTTCGGCACTACCGACGCCTTCCTGCGCCGCTTCGGTCTGCATTCCCTGACGGACCTTCCCCCCATGCCGGAGATCGAAACGGATGAGGAGGAGTGATCCTCCGGCCGGTATCCATCCCCGCGACCGCACAGAAAACGAGGAAAAAACCATGAAAAAACTCATCGCCATCGACGGCAACTCGCTCCTGTTCCGGGCGTATTACGCCATCCAGACCGCCATGACCAGCCGCGACGGCACTCCCACAAACGCCATACACGGCTTCACCGCAATGCTTTTGAAGCTCATCGAAATGAAGCCCGATTATATGCTCGTCGCGTTCGATATAGCGGGCGGCACCTTCCGCCACGATACCTACCCCGAATATAAGGCGGGCCGCCGCGAAACTCCCGAGGATCTTCGCCCGCAGTTTCCCGCATTGAAGGAACTGCTGAAAAGCATGGGCGTCACCGTCTGCGAATGCTTCCGCTATGAGGCGGATGATATTCTGGGCACGATCTCCCGCATGGCGGAAGAGCAGGGGATAGACTCGCTCCTCGTCACGGGCGACCGCGATGCGCTCCAGCTCGTTTCGGAAAGGACGCACGTGATGCTCACCAAAAAGGGCATTACGGAGACCGTCGTATATGACGAGGCGGCCCTAATGGAGGATTACGGCCTCACTCCCGCGCACATGGTCGATCTGAAGGCGCTCATGGGCGACGGCTCGGACAATATCCCCGGCATAAAGGGCATAGGCGAAAAGACGGCGAAGAACCTTCTGCAGAAATACGGCGACCTTGAGGGCGTGCTTTCAAACGCCGAAAACGAGAAGGGCGCCCTTCAAAAGAAGCTCATGGAGGGGGTGGATTCCGCCCGCATGAGCTATAAGATAGGAACGATCTGCCGCGAAGCGCCCATCGGGATAGGCCTGGAGGACTGCAAGTTCAGCATGGAAGCCCTCGAAGGCGGCGTCCCCCAGATGGCGAAGCTCGGCCTTCGCGCAAACGGCGCAAGGCTCAAGGCGCTGGCGGATCTCGATAAGCCCGGCAAGGAGGCGCATCCCGTTTCCGAGCCCGCGCAGGCGGAGGAAACCAAAGGCGTCGCCGTCTCGTCCGTCACAGAGGTCACGACCCATGAGGAGCTCGTTTCCGCTGCGAAACGCCTTGCAAATGAAAAGTTCATCGCCGTCCACCCGGATGGCGAGCTCACCGTATTCACCGAAGGCGGCGATCTTTACGTCATAAAAACCGGAGGCACTCTGCTTGAACCCGGCCTCGATCCCGATGAGATCTACACGGAATTAAAGCCCGTTCTCGAAAACGCCGGCGTCGGGAAAGCGGTATTCGACGGCAAGCGGTTCATGACCGAGCTTGCCCGCAGCGGCGCGGAGCTCCGCGGGCTTGCGTTCGACGTGACCGTTGCCGATTATCTCATCAATGCGCTCGATCCCGCAAAGAGCCTCGAATCGCTCTGCGGCGTGCTGGGCGTCTCCGGGCGTGACGCCTCCGCCCTCATGCAGGTCACGCACATACTCGGGTCGCAGCTCAGGCAGCGTTCTATGGAGGAGCTGTATTACGGCGTGGAGCTGCCCCTCGTCACCGTCCTGTTCGATATGGAGCAGGCGGGCTTTGCCGTTGACGCGGAAGCGCTTGAAGCGCTGGGCACGGGCATGGCGGAGCGCATATCTATCCTCGAAAACGAAGCGCATGAGCTCGCGGGGCATGATTTCAACATCCTCTCGCCAAAGCAGCTCGGCGCCGTGCTTTTCGAAGAGCTCGGCCTTCCCCCGCAGAAGAAGACCAAAACGGGTTATTCCACCGACAGCGACGTGCTGGAAAGCCTTCGCGGTATGCACCCGATAGTTGAAGTCGTGGTGGAATACCGCTTCCTGACTAAGCTTCGCTCCACTTTTATAGAAGCGATGCTCAAAAAGATGGGCCCGGACGGGCGCATCCACACCACCTTCAATCAAAACGTGACTGCCACGGGCAGGATCTCTTCTGCGGAGCCTAACCTGCAGAACATCCCCGTCCGCACGGCCCAGGGGCGGGAGATCCGAAAGGCGTTCATAGCAAGCCCCGGCAACGTGCTCGTCGGCGCGGATTATTCCCAGATCGAGCTGTGCGTGCTTGCTGAAATGTCCGGGGATACGACCCTGCGTGAAGCGTTCATCTCGGGCGGCGACATCCATGCCCGCACCGCGGCGGAGGTATTCGGCGTCCCGCAGGATGAGGTCACAAAGGAGATGCGCTCCGCGGCTAAAGCGGTCAATTTCGGCATCGTCTATGGCATAAGCGAATTCGGCCTTGCAAATCAGCTCGGAATATCGCGCTGGAAAGCGGGAGAATATATAAAGAAGTATCTCGCCCGCTGCATAGGCGTGCGCGATTATATGGAACGCGCCAAGCGGGAAGGCAGGGAGCGCGGTTATGCCGTCACCATGACGGGCCGCCGGCGTGAGCTTCCCGAACTCAAAAGCGGCAATTACAATACGCGCTCCTTCGGTGAACGCGTTGCGATGAATATGCCCGTGCAGGGCACCGCGGCGGATATAATAAAGCTTGCGATGGTAAGGGTCCATTCCGCTTTAAAGAAGGGCGGCTTCGGCGCAAAGCTCGTTCTCCAGATCCACGACGAGCTCATTATCGACTGCCCCTCGAAAGAGAAGGACAGGGTGGCCGTGCTGCTGCATGACTGCATGATGGGAACGCCCGTGGAAGGCGAGCTTCGTGAAACCACGCAGATCGGCGAAAGGCTCAAGCTCAGCGTGCCCCTCATTGCTGATGTGGCGGAGGGCAGGAGCTGGTTCGATACAAAATAAAACCGGCATTATAATAATATGAAGAAAACGGCGTAAAAGCCGTATCGCTCATCTCAATGCCGTTTCGGCAAAACCAAGGTATTACCATTGTCGGGAGCTTTTCCGCGATAGTAATACCTTTATTTATCGGTATAAACAAAAAAACGAAGAAATTTCTTTATATACTTAAAAATATAATTAGAACAAATATTTCAAAAGAGGGTAGGCGGAAACGGCAAAAAGTCAATGGACAAAAGGGAAAACGGAGGGCGGGGGAGCGCGAAAAAAGGGGACAAAAAAGTTTGAAAAAAAGTGTTGACAAAGGGTGGCGAAAGTGCTATTATACACAAGCTGTCACGAACGAGCGCGGAAAAACGCAAGAAAGTGATGAGCGCAAGGATCGCCTGCGATCCTTGAAGCGTAAGGAGCTTCGCAAGAAGCGACGTCGCAAGAGTACCTTGAAAACCGTATAGTGAGAATGAACAGCACAAACGAAAGTGAGTGCACAAAACGCAAGAACATGAGATAATGTTCAAGTAATTTTGAGACGACCAGCGGTCGGTCGGATAACGACTGACTTAGAAGGTCCCCGGAAGGGGACCACGTACAAAGTAAAGAGCAGTCATCGAAAAGATGACGTTCAGGATTTTAACTCAAGAGTTTGATCCTGGCTCAGGACGAACGCTGGCGGCGTGACTAATACATGCTAGTCGATCGGTGTTAGAGACTTCGGTTTTTAACTTAGTGGCGAACGGGTGAGTAACGCGTGAGCAACCTGACTCAGAGAGGGGGACAACAGCTGGATACGGCTGCTAATACCGCATAAGACCACAGGGAGGCATCTTCTAGGGGTCAAAGAAATTCGCTTTGAGAGGGGCTCGCGTCCCATTAGATAGTTGGTGAGGTAACGGCCCACCAAGTCCGCGATGGGTAGCCGAGCTGAGAGGCTGAT
>JAFPXD010000040.1 GCA_017394835.1 Clostridia bacterium | reverse complement strand
TTGGCTTGTCGCAGTTTAAGCGCCTCTCCCTCGCAGCATAGCTGCTTCGGCATTCCGCTAAAGGCGCAACACTGTTGCCCCTTTTTAACGCTTCATGTGGCGCGGTCGCGCTGACCCGATTAGCAAAACCCAAAAGGTTTTACGACGCTCCCGTTGGTCGCGGCATAGCCCGTTTCATTATCTGCAATTACCGCAATAACAGCCTTACGACTATCGGGCATGAGATCTGCCGGAGCCTTTTTGGTTTCTTGCAGGCGGAGCTTGTATTTTACTCCGCGTACTCTATTTTGATGGAGCCGGTATCGGTGGTGATCTTCGCACTGCCGCCCGAGGAATCGGATTCGGGCACGCGGACGCTCCCCATGGAGCTCCTTGCGTCAAAGCTCATCCTCGTGGTGAGCGTGCCGCGGACGGAGCCGGTATCGGTGGTGATCTCCATACTGCCCGCGCCGCAGCGGTCGAGTACGACCATGCCCGTGTCGGTCGCGATCTTCATGGAAAGGGAGATCTCCGTATCCTTCAATCCGACCGCGCCCGTATCTGTGGAGGCGTGAAGGGTCTCGGCGGTAAGCCCGGTGATCGCGATCGCCCCGGTATCGGTCTGGGCGAGGACGCCCTCCGCCGCCTCGATATTCATAAGCACGATGCTGCCCGTGGTGCAGCCGGCGGTCAGAACGCCCGTCTTAGCGCCGTCTATCGTAATATCGCCCGTAGAGAGAGCGATGCTGATGGTCTTGGCCTCTATCGCGCCGATAGTCACCCTGCCCGTGTCGCCCTTTACGGATACGTCGGAAACGCTGACGCCAGAGGGTATTGCCGCTTTGCCCGTATCGGTCTGTATTGTGAGTTTGTTAAGCTCCGCATTGGGCAGATATACCGTGACACGCGGCGCCTGAAATACGCCCCAATTCATCACGTTATCCGCAAAGCTCGAGGAATAGCGGCAGACGATGTGAAGCGTGCCGTCCTCAACGGTCACGCGGTGGGGGTGCTTTTCCGTTTCGAAGCATACGGCTTTTGCCGAGCCGTCCTCCGATATGCGGAACTCGATCCTGGAAACATCGACGTCTATATCGACGTTTGAGAATTCGCCCTCGATGGGGTAGGTGACCTCCTTGTAATCGGCGGGCTGGAGCTTGCTCAAGTCTCCGCCCGAAATGAAGTACGCGGCGGCGAATACGATGAGCCCCGCGGCGATGAGGCACGCGGCGAGAATGAGTATCGTTTTAAGAGTCCTGTTCATATTATTATCCTTTCATTATCGGGCGTGTTCCGAGCCCGTATTGTTCCCGTGCTTCCCCGTATAGAAGAGGGAAGCGATCCAAAGCGCCGTGCTCTTGGTGAGCTTTGCAGCGCCGCGGCAGGCGGCGACGGCGGCAATAGTCACAAGTATCCCGAGCCCCGTGCATAAGAGCCCCGCGCCTATGAACGCGAGCCCGGTGCCTGCGCGGCCGCGAAAGATATGCATGGCTCCCAATACCATCCCGCCGAGGCCGCCGATCATGAGCGCGATCCCCACGGCGAAAATGCTTATAACGACCGCCCACAGCGCCGCGAAGAGCGATATGAGCACCGCGAAAAACACGACGCCGAGCGCTATCCATATCGGCGAGCCCAGCACGAGGAGCGCGATGGTCAGACCGCTCATCCTGCGCTTTGCGGGGAGCTCCTCCGCGGGGAACTCCTCCCTTGCGGAGAGGATTATGCTTTCGGCCGCCTCGGCTTCGGTCATGCCCTCCTCCATGCGGTCGGCGAGCATCTCTTCGTAAAACGCGAGCCTGTCGCGCCGTTCGGCCCTCGGCAGATCCTTCAAAAGCTTCGTGAGCGTCTTTGTAAATTCCTTCTTATTCATTGATGTTTTCCCCCCTTGTTACGAAACGGAAGATCGCGAGCATTTCCTTCCAATCCTCCTTGAATTCCCTGATCCTTTCCGTGCCCGCCTCCGTGATGCGGTAGTATTTTCGGAGCCTGCCCCCGTGCTCCGCCGTGCGGACGGTGAGCATCTTCGCGTTTTCGAGGCGCTTCAATATGGTGTAGAGCGTGGATTCGGAAAGCTCGATATAGGGCTTCATGTCCTTTATCATCTTGTAACCGTAGGATTCGCCGCTTTTTATCGCGGCGAGCACGCAGACGTCAAGGAGCCCTCTTTTAAGCTGTATGTCCATAGGATACCTCCTCTCGTGGAATACATCATAACACGAAGTATTGAGCTTGTCAACCCCAAAAATGAAAAAACCGTCCCGTTTTTATATACCTTAAAATATACTTGAATTGAGCCCGAAAAAGAGCTAAAATAGGCTTGTATCAATATATCCATACGGAGGTAGATCAAATGCAGTTTTCCGAACGTATAAAGGGCGTTAAGGGCAGCGCCATCCGCGAGCTCTTCAAGGTGCTCGGCAATCCCGCTATAATCAGCTTCGGCGGCGGCAATCCCGCCAAGGAATGCTTCCCCAAGCAGTGGGCGGCTGATACCGCCCGCGATCTCATCGCCGAAAAGGGCGATGTGCTCCTCCAGTACGGCCCCACCGAAGGCTATATGCCCCTGCGGAAGGCATATCTCGAAAAGGTGCTTCCGCCCCTCGGCATTACCGACGCCACGATCGATAACGTCATCACCATGACGGGCTCCATGCAGGGCCTCGATCTGCTTGCAAAGGTCATGATCAACCCCGGCTCCACAGTCCTCGTTGAAGAGCCCACCTTCTTAGGCGCCATCCAGATCTTCAAGCTGGCTCAGGCGAACATAGTCTCCGTCCCCATGCACGCGGACGGCGTCCATGCCGATGAGCTTGCGGAAGCAGTCGAAAAGTACCGCCCCGTGATGTTCTACACCATCCCCACCTTCCAGAACCCCACCGGCGCCGTCATGAATATCGAGGCGAGGAAGATGACCGCCAAGCTCGCCGCCGATTACGATATGCTCGTGATCGAGGACGACCCCTATGCGGCGCTCCGTTATTCCGGCCAGGTCATGCCCCTCATCAAGACCTTCGATACCTCCGATAACGTGATACTGCTCACCAGCTACTCCAAGACCATCTCCCCCGGTCTGCGAGTCGCCTGCTGCTGCGGCAACGCGGAGCTCGTCCGCAAGATGGTCATCGCCAAGCAGGGCTCCGATACCCATTCCCCCAACCTCAACCAGGCGCTCATCGCCGAATACATCAATCAGGGCATGATGCCCGAGCATCTGGAGTTCATCAACTCCGTCTATTCCAAGTCCCTCAATATTATGCTTGACGCCATGGGCAAGTACTTCCCCGAGTGGGCGAAGTACGAAGTGCCCGAAGGCGGCCTCTTCGTGTGGGTGACCCTGCCCGAGGGTATGGACGCTTCCGAGATCTACAAGCGCTCCGTTGCCGAAAAGCTCGTCGCCTTCGTTCCCGGCGCGCCCTTCTTCACGAAGCCCGGCATCGGCGACAATACCTTCCGCATGAACTTCTCCGCCGAGCCTGAAGAGAGGATCGTCGAGGGCATCCACAGGCTGGGCGATCTGCTCAAGGAGCTCAGGTGACCCCTTCGTTCATCCGCGCTCCGCGCCGGATGAACACCTCCCTTAGAAAGGAGAGGCAAAAGACCCCTTCGTTCATCCGCGCTATCGCGCAGTATGAACACCTCCCCTTAGAAAGGGGAGGCAAAAGACCCCTTCGTTCATCCGCGCTACGCGCCGGATGAACACCTCCCCTCAAAAAGGGGAGGCAAAAGACCCCTTCGTTCATCTGCGCTATCGCGCCGGATGAACACCTCCCCTTAGAAAGGGGAGGCAAATAGGAAGAGTATTATAGTGTTAAGACCCTACAAGACCGTGCTTCGCCCCTCGGAGACGGACTTCACCGAAAAGAAGTCCCGTTTCATTGGCCGCTGCTTTCCCGTTTCGAGCGAGGCGGAGGCCATGGAAAGGCTTGCCGAGGTCAGGAAGCTCCATTACGACGCCACCCACAACTGCTGGGCGTTCGCCCTATCGACGGGGGAGCAGCGCTTCTCCGACGACGGCGAGCCCGGCGGTACGGCGGGCATGCCCATTATGGATACGCTCATAAAGCGCGAAATAAAGGACGCGCTCATCGTGGTGACGAGATATTTCGGCGGCATACTGCTTGGCAGCGGCGGGCTGGTGAGAGCCTACTCCCGCTCCGCCTCCGATGCGTTGAACGCCGCGGGCTGTGGGCTCATGGCCCCTTGCGATACAATGGAATTTGCCGTCGATTATTCGAGATACGGCACGGTGGAAGGGTTTGTTAAGCAGAACGCGATAGTGGATTCGATAGAGTTTCTTGAATGCGTCCGCTTCCGCGTGAGCGTTCCTTCCGAAAGTGCGAAGGCTTTTTCGGAAGCGATAGTCGATATGACGGATGGCAGAGCGGCGCCCGAAAAAACGGGCGAAAGGTTCACCGCCGTCCCCCTTACAGAGTAAAAAACCCCGGGCGCGGGGCAAAAATAATAACAAATCATCCGGAGGTCTATTATGGAAATCAGCGTAAATTTGAGCTGCGATCTCAAGCAGAAGCCCACCCTTGAGGAGGAGGGCAGCCTCGGTTTCGGTAAGCGCTTTACCGACCATATGTTCATGATGGAGTGGTACGACGGCGAGTGGCACAATCCCCGCATAGAGCCCTATCACCGCCTGAGCCTCGATCCCTCCAGCTCCGTTCTGCACTATGCGCAGGAGATATTCGAAGGCCTTAAGGCCTACCGCACCGACGACGGCCGCATCCTCATGTTCCGTCCCGATGCGAACTCCGAGCGTCTCAATAATTCCGCAAGGCGTATGTGCATGCCCGAGATCGACGTCGATTTCAACGTCGAGGCCATGCGTAAGCTCGTCGAGATCGAGAAGGACTGGGTCCCCCATTCCGCGGGCACCAGCCTTTACCTGCGTCCCACCATGTTCGCAAACGACGAGGCTCTCGGCGTTCATGCCGCGAAGCACTACGTTTACTTCATCATTTGCTCCCCCTCCGGCGCTTACTATAAGGAGGGCCTGAAGCCCATCCGCATCCGCGTTGAGGATAAGTACGTCCGCGCCGTCCGCGGCGGCACCGGCTTTGCCAAGACCGGCGGCAACTACGCCTGCTCCATCCTGGCGGGCGACGAGGCCGCGAAGGAAGGCTTCGCGCAGGTGCTCTGGCTCGACGGCGAGCATCTTAAGTACGTTCAGGAGGTCGGCGCCATGAACATGATGTTCATCGTAAACGGCAAGCTCCTGACCGCCGATCTTAAGGATACCGTCCTGCCCGGCGTCACCCGCCGCTCCATTCTCGCCCTCGCCCGCGAAAAGGGCATAGAGGTCGAGGAGCGCGATATCTCCATCGACGAGCTCATCGGCTACGCCGAGTCCGGCGAACTCACCGAAGCCTTCGGCACCGGCACCGCGGCCGTCGTTTCCCCCGTCGGCGAGCTCTGCTACCGCGATAAGCACATGGTCATCGGCGGCGGCGAGATCGGCAAGCTCACCATGGACTTCTACAACACCCTCACCGGCATCCAGTGGGGCCGCATCCCCGATACCCACGGCTGGGTAAAGGAAGTCTGCAAGGCGTGAGCCGTAATAAACGCTCCGGTGGAGCGTTTATAGGCGAACGCCGATCCGGCTCCGACGGATCGGTACCTCAATTAATAAACGCTCCGGTGGAGCGATTATAGGCGAACGCCGATCCGGCTCCGACGGATCGGTACCACAGTTAATAAACGCTCCTGTGGAGCGTTTATAGGCGAACGCCGATCCGGCTCCGACGTATCGGTACTTCAGTTAATAAACGCTCCGGTGGAGCGATTATAGGCGAACGCCGATCCGGCTCCGACGGATCGGTACCACAGTTAATAAACGCTCCTGTGGAGCGTTTATAGGCGAACGCCGATCCGGCAAAGCATGATCGGCACCTTGAATAATCAACAACAGCTCCCGTGAGCAAAAACACGGGAGCTGTCTTCATGTCGATCCGCTTTTGATCGGGACCTCGCGGCTCACTTGATAAGCAGAATAAAGCCTGTCATCACAGCGGAAAGTGCTAAAACTAACAGGGTAATGTAAAGCGCCATCTTCGAGCGTGATAGATCCTTTTTAGCCAGATGAAGTGCAAAGAGCACGATGGGGATCGCGAAGATGAAACCGGACAATACCGGCTTTATGGAGTCACCTCCCAAAGCAAGCGCCCAAATGACCATGCCAAACAGTATTATCGCGGTAAGGATACCGATGAGCTTCCCGAGATCGTTCTTCCATTTGACCTTTTCCTTATCGTTGAAGGGTATCGGCCTGCCTTCTAAGACCGCTTCCTCGGCGTTTTTGATCCACCGCCGGGAAAGCACGGTGTTGATAACGGCGGAGTAAAAGCTCAAAATCCATGAGCACAAGAATACCAGAAGGATCAGCCCGTGGGAGCTTTTGTCCTCTCCGGTGAAGTACATAAGAGCGGCGAGCGCGAGGTTTAGCGTGGAGGCGATGGCGCCGATCCATGAAAAGCGATTGGTCTTGGCAATGGAACGCTTTATAGTTTCGAGCTTTTCGGCGTCATCCGTCACAATATCCGGCGCTACAAGATCCTCGTTATAGAATACGTAAAGCGCGCCGGAGTGATCGACCAAGCGCCAGCCCGCCTCCTCGCAGAAGGAAACGAGATCACCGGTCTCCGGGCTTATCTCGTTTCCAAACGGATCGGCGGAGGAGATTATCTGGGCATTGAAGCGAAGGGTTCTGCTCTCGCAGCGGGTATAGGTCATCCCGCCGCGGATGGATTTGATCATCCAGCCCTGCGCAGCCATCTCTTCAAAATGCTGCTCCATCGCGGTAAGATCGGTGTATGTGTAGGACAGAAACTCATGCTTTGTGGTTTTTTCTTTTTTGCTCATAAGCCCTCCTTATATGCAGACGCCAACCAGAGATAAAAGCCCGGCAGCCGCCATCAGCCCAAAGCCGACGTATATAAGCGCTCGGCGCAGCCTCATTCCGCGAAGGTAATAATAACGGATCGGCATATTTGAGGCGGCGGATCTGCGCGCGGCACGGCGCCACTTCAAAAAGCTTGCGGTTTTTGTGACAGCAAACAGTAACAACGCAGCAAAACACAGCGCAAGGGGGAACTCAAGGGCGAGGAGGGAAGCAAAGCTTTTTCCTTCTGCAATGCTGAGTATAAACTGTGCAGCTCCCGCGATAAACAGCAAGGGCAGTATCCACAGCAGAATTACGCCCGCGCGGCTCTGCTTAGTGACAGCCTTGATCCGCTCGAGTGGATCGGTAACTATTTCGGGGACGTCGTCCCTGCCGGTAACGAATACGTGCATTCCCGCATAGCTTGAAACCGATCTCCAGCCGGCCTCCCCGCATAGCTCGGTGTAACCCTTGACGGTCTTTTCGTAGTCCGTTCCGCGCTCGAAATAAAGGATCTGTACGCTGAAGCGAAGCTTCTGTGGCTCGCAGCGGGTGAATTCGGAAACAGGACCGAATTTATTGAGCATCCATCCGCTTTCCGCCATTTTGGTAAAATATTCCTCCGCAGCGGTGAGATCGGTGGAATCAAATACTGTGATCCTTTTGAGGGTTTGCTTGCTCATTTCAATTCCTCCATGACTGCTTTTCCGTCCTCGGCTTGCCTCTTGAGTCTCCTGTATTCCTGTTTTAGCAGTTCGACTCCGCGCACGGTTATCGAATAAGTCTTGCGCTTGCCAGAGGAGCCGCGCTCGTCCGTCTGTGAGATGATGCCGTTGTCCTCAAACTTTGCAAGCATGGTATAGAGCGTTCCCGGCCCTATCGCGAGCCGCCCGTGCGAAAGCTCTTTCACCCGCTCCATTATCTCGATGCCGCAGAGCGGTTCGGTAAGAGCAAGGAGCACGTAATACATGGGCTCGGTAAGCGTGCTCAGCGATTCTCTCGGCATCTGCGGTCACCTCCATAAAAAAGAAATATCGTTTATCGATATTAGTGTATATCGTTAAACGATATTTGTCAAGAGTGATGAAATAATATATTCTACGCAAGAGGCGCTTTTATAGGCTAAGAACGAAGGTCTCCATTACGGCGCTGTCCCAAATGGTTTTCAACCTCTCAGTCATCCTCGCTTCGCTCGGCTGTTTTCCTCGGCAGCCACAGTCACGGCAGCCTCGGCAAAAAGCTATAAAAGGTTCACCGGACCTTTTATTGCGCTTTTTGCTCCTTACACAGGAGAGCCTTTTTGCGCGACTGCCTCCCCTGTGCAAGGGGAGGTGGCTCGAAGCGGCAAAGCCGTGAGAGACGGAGGGGTTGTGTGCAGACGGGGAACCGTCCCCGTTGGCTGCTGACCACCGGGAACCGTCCCCGTTGGTTAGTATCCCAAAAACCTTTTCGGCTCTCTTACAAATTTTCTTCTATCGCCTTCGCGACCGCTTCGAGCCCTATCCTGTCCTCCTCAGTGAACCTTGAAAAGAGGGGGCTGTCGATATCGAGCACGCCGACGACGCGCCCGTCCTTATGCAGGGGTACGACTATTTCGGAATTGGAGGCGCAGTCGCAGGCGATATGACCCTCGAATTCGTGGACGTTATCTACGACGAGCGTCCTGTCCTCCTTTGCGGCGGTCCCGCAGACGCCGCTGCCCAGCGGGATCTCTATGCAGGCGGGCTTGCCCTGGAAGGGCCCCAGCACGAGCCTGCCCTCTTCGATAAGATAAAATCCCGCCCAGTTGAGACCGTCCATTGTCTCCCAAATATGCGCGGAGGCGTTGGCGAGGTTTGCGATGGGGTGGGGGACTCCATCCAGAAGCCCGCGCATGGTCATTTCGAATAAGCTGTAATCGGTCATGTTTATCTCCTTAAAATAAAATAAGATCAATGATGTTTGGGCTCCGCCGTGAAGCCCGGCTCCATGACGTCGGCATTTTCGTTCCTCGTGGGGGTGACGCTGACCCGCTCTCCGTCGCTAACTATTATTATATGCCCCTGCAGATCGGTCCTGTAAACCGAAGTTTCCGCATCGCGAAGGCGTGAGAGCACGCTTTCGTGCGGGTGGGAATAGGGGTTGGGCGTGCCGACGGAAATGACCGCGATCGTGGGGCTTACCTCACGCAGGAAGGGGTAGCTCGTCGCGTTGCCGCTGCCGTGGTGGCCGACCTTCAAAACCGTTGAGGCAAGCTCCGCGCCGGAATCGAGTATGGAACGTTCCTCCTCGCGCTCCATATCCGCGGCGAAAAGGAAGGAGGTATTCCCGTAAACTATCCTCAGCACTATGGAGGAATTGTTCGCGTCATCCGTGACGGCGTGGGGCGCCAGCACCCTGACCTCGGCGGAACCCAAGCGGAAGGTCTCCCCCGGGGAGGGGCGGCGCAGGCGCAGGCCGCGCATCCCCGCATACTGAACGAGGGAAGCGAACGCCTTTGAAGGATAGCTCGAAACGGGGCACCATACCTCGCCCGCGGGAACGGCACGCAGCGCGGCGGCAAGCCCGCCTATGTGATCGACGTGGGGATGCGTGGCGACTGCAAGATCGAGCCTTTCAACGGAATGCGCTTCAAGATATGCGTAAATGAGATCGGAATACTTGGGCTCGCCCCCGTCTATCAGCATGGCGTGCCCGTCGCAGAGTATGAGAGCCGCGTCGCCTTCGCCCACGTCTAAAAAGTGCGCCTCGAAATACGATGATGAGCCGCCCTCGGGGGAAGGAGCGTTCTTCCCGCAGGAGACGAAGACGAGCGCCGTGAGCATAAGCAGCGCGGCGAAAACGAAAGCCTTGCGGGAACTCGACATGCTTTTTGCCTCCGGGGAAAAACGATCTGCGGTCATATGAAAATTATAAATAAACCCGCGGGCTTTGTCAACATTCGCACCCGGAGCGAAAAGTACCGCGCGCTTTCGCAAAATAATACGATTATGCTTGAATTTTGTCACATGAACGGCTATAATTAAAGAGGCGTATTATAATTTCATACCCATACGCTTTTATGAAAGGTATCATATGCAGACCAAAAAGCTTGACGGCAGGCTCTTTACCCGCATGGTGGAGGGCGGAGCCGCAAGGCTGTTCGGCAGCCGCAAGGTCGTTAACGACCTTAATGTATTCCCCATTCCCGATGGGGACACGGGCGACAATATGTACATGACCATTGATTCGGGCGTTTCAGCCGCCGAAGGCGGGGAGGAAGGCTCGATAGGGGGCGCTTCCGGGCGCATCGCGGAGGGCATGCTGCTTGGCGCACGGGGAAATTCGGGAGTGATACTTTCCCGCATATTCGCGGGGATATCTCAGGGCTTGAAGGGGCTTTCCGCGGCCGATACCCGCGATTTTGCCGCCGCCATGGAAAACGGCGTGCAGGAAGCTTACAGGGCCGTTTCCCGGCCGGTTGAGGGCACTATACTGACCGTTATAGCGGACGGCGTGCGCTATGCCAATTCCCGTCTGGGAGCGGAGAGCGATCTCGAATCCTATTTTGACGATCTCGGCCGCGAGATGCGCGCTTCGCTTGACAGGACGCCCGAGCTGCTTCCCGTGCTGAAGGAAGCGGGCGTGGTCGATTCCGGCGGAGCGGGGCTCGTCTATATAGCGGAGGGCATGCAGGATGCGCTCCTCGGGCGGGAGCTCCCCGAAAGGGGCGAAACGGCTTCCTCCTCCAAGGTGCAGAAGGTGGATATAGCCTCCTTTACCGAGGATACGGAGCTCGAATTCGGTTACTGCACCGAATTCCTTTTGAGGCTCCAGACCAAAAAGGTCGGCCCCGTCGATAAATTCGATGAAACGCCCCTCAAACAATGGCTCTCGGAAAACGGCGAATCGCTCGTGTTCTTCCGCGACGGGAGCCTCATCCGCGTGCACGTTCATTCCATGGAGCCCGAAAGGATACTTGAGCACTGCCACGCCTTCGGCGAATTCCTCACTATGAAGATGGAAAACATGCTCCTGCAGCATAACGAATCCGAGGTGAGGAACGGCTATACGCCCCCCAAGGTCCGCAAAAAGTTCGGGATCGTGGCGGTCGCCGCGGGCGAAGGGATCAAAAAGACGTTCAAGGAGCTCGGCGCGGACGCCGTGGTTGACGGAGGGCAGAGCATGAACCCTTCCGCCGAAAGCTTCATAAACGCTTTTTCCGAGGTAAATGCGGAACATATCCTCGTCTATCCCAACAACAGCAATATAATACTTACGGCAAAGCAGGCCGCCTCCCTCTATAAGGGCGCGGAGGTGCGCGTTTTGCCGAGCAAGTCCGTCGGCGAATGCTATGCGGCGCTTTCGCTGCTCGATACCTCCTCGGGGGATATAGATGAGATCGAGCGCGGCTCCGAGCAGATAATGGCCTCTATAATGACGGGCACCGTTTCGCGCGCTTCGAGGAACACCGTGCGCGATGGGCTCGCCGTCCGCGAGGGCGAATTCATCGGCTTTTCCGACGGGCGCATCTATTCCGCCTCGCCCGATATTTCGGACGCCGCGGCGGGACTCATGGCCTCCCTCCATGCGGAGGATTACGGCATACTTATGCTCGTCTGCGGCTGCGATACCGAAGCGCAGACTTCCATGAAGCTAAAGGAGAGGCTCGAAAAGCTGTTCCCCATGACGGAAGTGATACTTCTCGACGGGGGCCAGCCCGTTTACGATTACATAATGATACTCGAATAAAGGAATCATACGGAGGAATCTTTTATGCTTAAACTTTTTGCGGATACCGACTGCGACGTAACTCCCGCCATTGCGGAAAAATACGGTATGGGGCTCATAAGCATGCCCTATTCAATAGACGGGGAGACCTTTTACCCCTATGAAAGCTATGAAACATTCGACGCGCACGAATTTTACGACAGGCTGCGCGGCGGCGCGCTCCCCAACACCTTCGCCATAAACCGCGAAAAGTACATAAGCTATTTCGAGCCCGTGTTCGCCGCGGGCGACGACATAATCTACGTCCATTTCTCGAGAGCGCTGAGCGCCACCTTCGACGCCATGGATCAGGCGGCGGCGGAGCTTCTCAAAAAATATCCGGAGCGCAAATTCTACGCGATAGACACCAAGGGCATCACCGTTCTGAGCCTCAATATTGTGCTCGAGGTGGGCGACATGATGAAGGCGGGCGTCCCCGTTGAGGAGATAATGAAATGGGCCGAGACCGAGGTGGATAAGTTCGCGCTCTATTTCTTCGCGGACGACTTAAAATTCTTCAAGCACAGCGGAAGGGTCACGGGCCTTGCCGCCACGATGGGCACGCTTCTCGGCGTGCGCCCCATAATCTACATCAATTCCGAGGGCAAGATGCTTTCAAACGGCACCGAGCGCGGCAGGGCGAGGGCGATAAACCGCCTGCTCGCCTACGTTGACGAGCTGGGCGACGACGTGAAGGGCCACAGGGTGCTCATAGGCAACACCGACGCGCCCGAGATCGTTGAGGAGATCACCGCCCGTCTGCACGAAAAATACGGAAGCGAGCTCGAGGTGATAAGGATCGACGTCAACCCCACCGCGGGCTCCCACTGCGGCCCGAACGGAGTCGGCATCTGCTTCCATTCCGTTCATCGCTGAGGCCGTGCGGGTGATACCATGATAGAGATACGCGAAGCGCTTACCCGCCGCGAACAGCGGGAATTCCTCAATTTCCCTCTGGAGCTTTACAAGGACGAGCCCTGCTTCGTCCCGCCGCTCTGGATGGATGAAAAAAAGATATTCAAAAAGAATTACGTCTATTACGATACCTGCGAGGCGGTCTATTACAACGCCTATAAGGACGGGCGGATGGTCGGCCGCATCTCGGGCATACTGCAGAAGGCCGCCAACGAAAAGAACGGCGAGCGCCGCGTGCGCTTTACGAGGTTCGATTCCATAAACGATACCGAAGTCGCGAAGGCGCTTTTCGGCGCCGTCGAAAAATGGGCGCTCGAAAAGGGCATGGACACCGTCTGCGGCCCGCTGGGCTTTTCGGATCTCGAGCGAGAGGGGCTTCTCATCGAGGGCTTCGATAAGCTTTCCACGTTCGAGGAGCAGTATAATTACGAATACTACGGCTCCCTGATAGAGGCCTGCGGCTACGGCAAGGAGGTCGATTGGACGGAGAGCATGATATTCCCGCCCGAAAATGACGACGGCGCGCTGAAGCGCGTTGCGGATAAGCTCATGAAGCGCTACGACCTGCACTGGGGCCCCGCGAAGAACGTAAACGATTTCCTCAATAAATACGCCGACGGGCTTTTCGAGCTGCTCGATAAATCATACGATCAGCTCTACGGCACGGTGCCCTTCACCCCCGGCATGAAGAAGCTGATGATAGACAATTTCCGCCTCATCATCGATCTCGATCACGTCGCCGTCATACTCGATAAGGATGATAACGTGGTCTGCCTGGGAGTATGCTTCCCCTCGATAGCGGAGGCCGTGCGCCCCTCCAAGGGGCATCTCACTCCCGCGGCGGTATTCAGGATACTCCGCGCAATGAAAAAGCCCGAAATAATAGATCTGGGGCTTATCGGCGTCGATCCCGCGTGGGCGATGCGCGGCGTTTCGGTGGCGATCTCGGCTGAGCTCGAGCGGATGCTCCGCGCCCCCGGCATAAAATATGCCGAAACCAACCTCAATCTTGAGGATAACCTCATGATACAGAACCAGTGGAAGCGCTTCGTGGAGGTCAAGCACAAGCGCAGAAGGGCTTACGTTAAAAAGCTGGAGGAGCGGAAATGATAAGGATAGCTCTCGATTGCTTCGGCGGCGATCACAGCCCCGAGGCCAATATAGACGGCGCGCTTCTGGCGCTTGAAAAGCTGCCCGATCTCGCCCTCATACTGACGGGCGATGAAAAACTCATATCGGAAAAGCTCGCGGGCAGGGAATACGATAAGGCCCGCGTGGAGATCGCCGACGCGCCGGAGGTCATCGGCTGTGACGAAACGCCCACCATGGCGATAAAGCAGAAGAAGGATTCCTCGCTCATGCGCGCGGTCGAGCTCGCAAGGAACGATGATACAGTCGATGGGATTGTCACCGTCGGCTCCACGGGCGCGCTCATCGCGGCCGCGACTCTGCGCATCGGGCGCATCCGCGGGGTAAAGCGCCCCGCGTTCTGCCCCATACTGCCCACTATGAAGGGCGGCATAGTCGGCGTGTGCGACAGCGGCGCGAACGTCGATATATCCCTTGAAATGCTCACCCAGTTCGCCCGCATGGGCAGCCTCTATATCGAGACGGTTTACGGCATAGAGCGCCCTCGGGTCGCGCTCCTCAACATAGGCGTTGAGGAAACGAAGGGCGACGAGCTCCGAAAATCCGCCTATCCTGCGCTTTCCGCGATGGAAGGGCTCAATTTCGTGGGCAATATGGAAGCGCGCGAGCTGCTTTCCGGCGATTACGACCTTGTGGTGACGGACGGCTTCGCGGGGAACGTGCTCATAAAATCCACGGAGGGCGCGTGCCTTGAAATGCTCAAAAAGCTCAAGCGCGATATATATTCCCGCACGATAAACAAGATAGGCGCGTTCCTCATGCGAAGGATGTTCGCGGAGGAAAAGGCGTTCATGGATTACCGCAATTACGGCGGGAGCGTGCTTTTGGGCTGCAAAAAGACCGTCGTAAAGGGGCACGGGTCCTCGAACGACGCGGCCGTTGCCAAGTGCATAGAGCAGGCGTACCTCATGCGGAAGGGGAATCTCACCGAAAGGATAGGGGAGGCAGTCGAAAGAGCGGAGGAATAAGCGATGGAAATTGCAGCGAAGACCGAAAAAAGGAACATTGCGGTCATAATATTAAGGGCCGCCGCCGCGCTCGCCGCAGCGGGAGCGTTCGCGATCTATTATTTGAAGCACCGCGGAGGGTATGCATGGCATCAGTTCATTGCGCCCTTCGTTTCGCTCGCGCTGTTTGCCGCGCTGTTCATCTGCGCCGCGCCCTCGTTCGTGCGCGTACTCAAGGGCGGGGGAGATATTCCCGCTCCCTATGAAAGCAAAAAGGCCGAAACGAAGCGCGACCTGCTTCGGATCGGCATTGCGGCGCTCATAATACATTTCGCCGCGATATTCATAGGCGTGCTCATTTTCAGGGTCGTAGATGGGTTTGCGAAGAACCTCGATTTTGCCACGCTTTTCCATCACGCGTGGATGAAGGCGAATACGGACGCGCAGCATTATCTCGATATTGCGGAGCACTGGTACGTGAACGAGGGGAACGAGGCGCTTTTCATAGTGTTCTTCCCCATGTTCCCAATGCTCGTGCGCGGGCTGAACGTGATATTCCATAACGGGTTTGCCTCCGCGCTGGTGCTGAACGCCATAGCGACGGTCGGCGCCGCCTGCATGACCTATCTTGCGCTCCTTCCCGCTCTCGGGCGGAAGCGGGCGAAGGCGGGCGCCTTCGTTTACATGCTCCTTCCGGGCGCGATATTCATGAATTCGCCCATGACGGAGCCGCTTTTCATGCTCTTCACGGCCTGCTTCTTCTATTTCCTCAACAACAAAAGGTTCCTTCTTGCGGGAGCTTTTACCGCGCTGGCGGGGTTCACCCGCTCGCTCGGCGTGCTGCTGGCGGCGCCGCTCGCGCTCGTCGGGATGGGGGAGCTCGTGAGGAGGATAAGGGCGAAGGAGAATGCCGGCGCTTTCGCGGCAAGGCTTATCGCCGCGCTCGTCATTTCGACCTTCGGCACGCTCGCATACCTGTGGATCAATTACGCCGTGTTCGGGGATCCCTTGAAATTCTTTGAATTCCAGTGGTCAAACTGGCATCAGAAGGCCTGCCCCTTCTTCGATACGGCTCGCTATACCGTAAAGTACGGTATCGACGCCCTCAAAGATCCGGAAAAGCTTTTCAGCCTGTGGCTGCCGCAGGTGCTCGCCATATTCGGCGCGCTCATGATCATGATACCCGCCGCCCGCAGGCTCCCCGCTTCGCATACGGTTTACTTCCTGCCGTATTTTGCCGTCGCGGTGGGCTGCACTTGGCTCCTATCCTCCGTGCGGTATCTTTCCGCCGCCCTGCCCATTGCCGCCGCCGTCGCCCTCCCCTGCGAAAAGAAGGGCGGAAGGAGCGCGGTATTCGCGGCCCTCATCGTCTGTTACCTGGTCTATATGTATATGTACATGATGCGGTGGGGAGTGTATTGATCCCGTATGAAACCGAAGAGCCCGAGGAGCATTGCTCCCCGGGCTTTATTCATGTGCGGCGCCTTATTCGCCGTCTTCCTGTTTTATATAGGTCACGTAAGCATAATCGCTCTTTTCTTCAGCCGTTTTGCGGAGCCACTCATACACCTCGCCGCGAAGCTTCTGCTTTGCTTCGGGATCGGGCAGGGCGGTATCGGGGAAGAAGGGGCGGCTGACGGTCACAACGCGGCGCGGCTTTTTGATGAAGCGGAGCACCCGGCGGCGCTTGTATGATACGCAGACGGCGAACGCGGGCACGCCGAGCTTCACGGGGTAGCGGAACGAGCCCGCATTGAAATTGCGGATGAAATTGCAGTAGGGCCAGATGTGAGCCTCGGGAAATATCATTATGGGACGCCCCTCGTTAATGCGCTCCTCTATCGTATCGGTAAAGGGTCGGACGGCCTCCTTTTCGGTGGGAACGGGGATCGCGCCGAGCATCTGCACAAACGCGCGTATCCCTTTTATGGATACCGTATCGGGCGAGACCAGCACGTGCGCCTTATAGGGGAACGCCGCGAGCGGCCCCACGAAGGCGTCCAGCCAGTGGGTGTGGTTTGCGTAAAGGAACGCGCCGCGCCCGCCGTTTTTTCTCAAAAGACGGGAGATCTCGCGGCGGTTCTCGAAGCGCATCCCGCCGAATACCGTGCAGATCGCAAAAACGATGGGTATCGCAAAGAGGTAATACGCGATGAACTCGCCTATCCTCCAGAAAAATCCTTTTGGGCAGAAGGGGAAATCGGCGCCGACCTTCTGCGCGGTTATGCCGTTTTCGGCAAAATCGTCGTTCAGCTCGTCGCGGTACCGGATAACGTCACCTTGCTTCATTTTTCTCCACCATATTGGAGAGTATCATTTTCTCCATCTCGTCCATGCAGTGATCGAAATCGAACTGGCGCGCGTAGCCCAGATAGCTGTGGCTGCAGCTCGCACGCTCCGCGGGGTGCTCGATCCACCAGTCTATCTTTTCGGCAAGATCCGCAGAGTCCCCGCAGCGGAAAAGATTGCGCTCGCTCTGGGCAAAATACCTGGTCGCGGAGCGGGGCGAATCGCAGATGACGGGCACAAGTCCGCAGGAGATCGCCTCAAGGCAGGATATGGCCTCTATCTCGATCTCGGCGGGGTGGACGTAAAGATCCGCAATGTTGAGGGTGTTCACCATGGAGGCGCGGTCGAAAAATTTGAACACGGGCGGGTTTTTGAGCTTGCGGGCGCGCTTTTTGAGCTTTGCCTCCTGCGGACCGCAGCCCGCGAAAACGAGCTGGAGCTTATCCGCATGGCGGGAAAGCGCGGCGGCGTCTATCAAAACCTTGTGCGATTTTTCCTTGCTGTAACGCCCCGTGAAGAGTATCACGAACTTGTCCGCATATTCCTCGGGCTTTTCCCGCGGGGCGCAGACGAAGGCGCGATCGACGCCGTTCGAGATCACGCGGCCGTTCGTCCTTCGGCCTATCTCGTGCTCAAATACGTTCTTTATGAATTCGGTGGGGTAGTGGATGCAGTCAACAAAGCGGTAAACGTGCTTCCAAAAGTATTTGTAAACGAGCCTGTTCACAACATGCGCGTTCATCAGGAATATGTGGTTGGTGAAGTTTTCCGCCTGGCAGTGAAAGCCGGAGGTGATCGGCAGATCCATTTCGCGGGCGAGCTTTACGCCGCGCATGGTAAGGAGGAAGGGCGTTATGAAATGCACCGCGTCCGCGCCGTCCAGCGCCTCGCGGAGGATCGCCTCGTCCGCACGGGCAAGGCTTACGCCGTTCTTTGCAAGATAATTGTTGAGGGGCCCGAGGTTCAGCGTGGGCGTCACAAAGAAGTCCTTCTCGCCCCTTCTGCACTCGTCCGGACAGACCACCCGCACGGTGTGCCCCTTGGCGCGCATCGAACGGATAAGGTTCATAGCGGCGATGGTGGTGCCGTTGTTCTCCTTACCGAGGACGTCGCAAATGACTGTCAGGATCATAATTGCTCCTTTTGACATATTTTTGAACGCACGGAAAAAAGGAGCGTGTTTTTTGACTTTTTCGGTGGGAAATAAATAAAAATGCCTGATAAAGATCCGAACAAAGCCGCGCTCGCTCCGTGCCGCGGGGACGAAACAAAACAAAAACAAAAACGTTTGCCCCGTAACTATTATACGGGAACGGCCGGGAAAAGTCAATCGCATCGTGTCGAAACGGGGAATATAAAAAACCGCACAGGTAAGGCGGCGCGAGTTACTCACCAATGGGGACGGTTCTCAGCGGTGAGTTACGGCATTCGGATCAATGCTTAACACAGGTTTTACTAACCACTGAGAACCGTCCCCATTGGTGAGTAAAAACACAGCATGGCGGCACGCAGCTTTCAGCCTTCCCGCAAGGGGGAAGGCTGGATGATTTCAATCAAGCAAACTGCCCTTTTCCTCATAAACCATCCCATTTTGTCCCGCCTTGCTGCGTTCGTAAACAAAAAAACGGCGGAGCCGTCAAATATCGGCTCCGCCGCGGATCGGCACAGTGTGCAGCGGGTCTCAATCCCACTCCACGTACCCCTCATCAACGAGGAACTGCTCCATGAAGTCCATATAGTCCTCGACGAGGCGCATGAGGTAGGTCTTGTACTGGGGCAGGCGTTCGTTCGCGGCGGCGAGGAGCATCTCGTAAACGGCGTCCTCGTCGTAGGGCTCTTCGCCGAGCTCCTGCATGTACTTGTAATCGATATCGACGAAGGCGGAGATCGCGCTCTCGAGCTCCTCGGGCTTCATAAAATCGAAATCGCCCTCGATATAAAGGTCGTTCATGACGTACTTGACGGCTTCGTCCCTGTCAAACATTTCTTCCATATAAATTCTCCTTATGGTTATTGGTAATATCAGCGCACGTCGAATTCTATGTCGGGCAGGAGCTCCTGCAGGCTGCGGGCAAATTTGCCGTTGTGCTCGCCCTGCTCGCCCGGCGCGCCGAGTATTATCACGCCCACGTCGTGCTCGTAGGCGAACTCGGCAAGGGAGGCCTGCACGCTGTCGGTGCGGAGTATGGTCAGCTCCGCGCCCGCATACTGCGCACAGGTGAAAAGATACTCTATCGCGTCCGCTTCGTCGGGGGAATTCATAAATCTCTGCCCGTTCAGGACGCAGTGAACTATGTAGAGGGGCGGCCGCTCGCCGTTTTCATCGGGCTGGCTGCGCTTTACCCCGTGCATGATGAGCCTTTCGCAGGAGCGCTGACCCGTCACGCAGACCATTATCCCGCGCTTTTTTTTGATTTCTTCCATGCCTTCACCCCCTCAACGCGTAAATGAGCTTGTCGGGAATGGCGCTTCCGCCGTATTCGACGCAGTACCTCACCGCTTCCTCGGGGGAGGAGGCGACGTGCCACAGCTTTTCGTATTCGCCGTGGGTGAAGCCGCGCTCAATGCTCAGGCGGAACTGCTCAATGAGATGATCGTAATAGCCTTCCGTATTGAGGAGGACTATCGCGGGGTCGATATAGCCGAGCTGCTTCAAGGTCATCACCTCAAGGAGCTCTTCAAACGTGCCGAGCCCCCCCGCAAGCGCTATGAACCCGCAGGAAAGCGCTTCCATCCGGGCCTTGCGCTCATGCATGGTGGGGGTCTCTATGCGCTCGGTACACCCCTCGAAATAGACGCCCTTCTTGTTGAGCTTTTCGGGTATGACGCCTATTATGCGGCCGCCCGCGGAAAACGCGCCGCGCGCCGCCTGACCCATCAGCCCGGAATCGCCCGCGCCGAAAACGAGCCCGCAGCCGGAGAGTGCGATGCACCTGCCGACAGCGAACGCTTCTGTCTTGAATATACCGTCTATTTTATTGGAGGATGCGCCGAAGACGCAGATGTTTTTTTCTTTATTCATTTCGAACCTCGGGAATTCGCTCGCTGTTCGATCCCTCTTTTTAATTATATCACTTGTTTTGCCCGAATGGAATACGCCTACGGCTTAAAATAGGGGCAAACTCCTGTAAAATCTGTGTAAACAATGCCGATTTTCAGCGCACGGAGGCGGGAACGTACTTATTTATGAGCTCGTGCAGGAGGCCGGATTCGCGCATCTCGTAAATGAGCATATCCGCTATTTGGGTGAGCGCGGGCTGATCCGAGGACGCCGCTATGCAGTAATCGAGCGAGCCTATCTCCGCGCTGCAAAGGTAGTGCGGCGCGGCGCCTTCCCCGGCCTCCGCCTCGAAATACCTGTAAACGTAAGCGCCCGCCATGACTATCGCATCGACGTCTCCCCTGCTGAGCGCGGCGATGAGCTCGTCATAGGAGCCGTACTTGCGGGTCTCCATCGTTACGACCGAAGCCGGGTCGGGAGTCGCCTTGGGGCGGCGCAGGAGCCTGTCGATAAGGCTCTGCTCGCCCGTGGAGGTCACCCGCGAAACGTAGGAGGCAAACACGCCGCCCGCCGAGGTCTCCGGTATGTAGCCTATGACCATTTCATGCGGCTCAAGGGAGACTTTCGAAGGATCGAGCGTGACGAGATGCACCTTATCGGTAAAGTACGTGTAGGAATAGGCGGCCGAGCTGACGCTCCCCCTCGGCAGGAGGGCTATCGCAATATCGACCGTCCCATCGGAAAGCTTTGCGGAAACGCTCTTGGGGCTGCAGACGTTCAGCCTGCAGGGATCCGCGGAATCGGGGAGTATCCTCTTCGCGAGCAGCTTTGCAAGCTCCGCTTCGAGCCCTTCGCCCCCCTCGCAGAAGCCGGGCATATCCCCGCGCACGCCCACGTTCAGCGTGCCGCGGCTTTCGATGCGGCGGATCTCGACCGAGCTCATCAGCTGGGTCTCCGGCTTCAGGAATTTGAAGAGCGCGATGAGAAGGATAATTGCGCCCAGCGCGATGAGCACGGTGCGCAGAAAGCGCCCCTCGCGCCCCTTGAGCGTGAGCTTTATGCCGGAACGCTTCAGGAAAGAGGCGAAGCGGCCCTCCGATCTTCCTATTTTATAAGGATTTCTTCTCATACCCCGATTATATCAGCCCCGGAGCGGCAAATCAATACTATTTGCGAAGGCTCAGTATGAGCCCGAGCGCGATGGAAAGCGCAGCGGCGGCGATCACCTGATACTCCGGCGGGAGCAGGAAGGTCAGCGTATGCGCGGGTATCCAGAATAGCGGTATGGTCTTGAAAAGCGTGAACGATACGAAGGAATGCCAATCGACCCCGTTCACCACTCCCTTGAGGCCGGGCTTTTTTTCGCCCGCGCGGCGCAGCTCCAGATACTTGTCGGTGCATTTGTGGAACGCCATGAAAGTCGGTCCGAAGGTGAGGTTCATCACCGCGGCGGTGTAGAAGGCCTTGAGGAGCCTCGGTAAAAAGCCCTCGCCCGCTCCGGGGAGGAGCTTGTTCGCCATGAGCCCTTCTACCCCGTAGGAATAGGTCTTCATCATGAACGTTATCGCGACGCCAATAAGGCCCCATATCAGCATCCGCCAGCCTATATAATAAGGAAGACTTGCCGCACGCCTCTTGATGGTGAGGGCAAGCACCTCGCCCACAGTCGCAAGCAGGGCGAATTTGATGAAGCCCATTATGTAGGGATGCTCGGCGGAGAGGGCTTTGAAGCCTTCACGCGTGGGGGTCACCGCGAGCACCGCGGCGAACGCCAGTATTATTATGATGGATAGGGCAAGAGCGACGGCGCCCGCCCCGGTGGTTCTTTTTTCCATAAGCGCCTCCTTTTAAGGCAGTATAACACGAACCGGCGGCCTCCGCAAGCGATGGAAAACGGAAAGGTTAACGGTGGACACCTTGTTTGAAAATATATTAAATCCAAAAATACAGCTAAAAAAGGGGAAAACACCGCTTGTATGGACTGTGTTTATCCGAATGGCCGTAAAATATTTACATAAATGCGCGCGCTCGTTAGCTGTAAGCAACCCTTAATAACAAAGCCTCCTTGACGAAACGGGAAACCGAAAAAATGTGCGAGCACGGCTCCCGTTAATAAATAGTTCATAAAGTTCCATAAAACTTCTTGGACTCTTTATAAAAAACTATTGCATTAGCATTAAAGCGATGTTATAATAGCAGTTGGATGAGTATAAACTCAGTGTACTTATCGGTACTATGTGCTTTTTTGAAAATAGTTTTCACAAAAAAGCGGATTTAGGCGGTGGATCTGTGAAGGATAAAAAACTGATGCACATGAGGCGTGCGGATCTCATTGAGATCATCTACCAGCTTCAGCAGTCTGAGGAGGCGCTGAGGGGCGAGGTGGCCGCGCTCAAGGCTCAGCTTGAAGATCGCCGCATCAGGATCGAAAGGTCCGGCAGCGTTGCGGAAGCGGCGCTCTCGCTCAGCGGGATATTCGAAGCCGCCCAAAGGGCCGCAGATCTTTATATGGAAGAGATCGGCGCAAGGGCGGGGGAGGAGGCTCCTCCGGAATTCCCGGAAGGCGTGAGCTTCGCGGAAGAGCCGGCATCGCCCGAGGAGCCTTCCGAAGCGGAGCCCGGATGGGCCGCGTGGGAAGCGCCCGAAGAGCCCGCCGCCGGCGCCGGGGAAGAGTCCGATGAAGGAAGAGACTAACCCCCTGTCGGAGCTTACCGCGAACGCAAGGCACGTGAAGGTGCCCACGATCGATGAGGTTCGGCTCGAACGAAAGCGCATCAAGCACCGGGCGGCGTACCGAAAGGCGCTCCGCGGCACGGTGTATGCGCTCCTCATGGTGGCGGCCCTCGCGGTGCTGATCTCGTCGCTGATACTGCCCGTCATGCAGATCTCCGGTGAAAGCATGAACCCGACCTTGGTAGATGGCGAGATAATAGTCCTCCTCAAGATCAAAAACCTGAAACCGGGTGATCTTTGCAGCTTCACCTGGAACAACAGGACCCTTATTAAAAGGATCATCGCCGGCCCGGGCGACTGGGTCGTGATAGATGAAGAAGGGCACGTCACCGTGAACGACGTTCCGATGGACGAACCCTACGTATCGGAGCCGGGATTGGGAGAATGCGATATCGAATTCCCCTATCAGGTACCGGAAGATTCATATTTTGCTATGGGAGATAAACGATCCTCGAGCATTGATTCTCGAAGCACCGTTATCGGGTGCATCCATAAGGACCAGATAATCGGCCAGGTTTGGCTGCGCGTCTATCCGGTAAAAAGAATCGGACTTGTTGATCGGGAATGGAGATAAAAATGGTCAAGGCTTACATCGACTCACTGAGGAACGACAAAGCAAAGCGTACTCGCTTCGCGCTGATGGTCGCCATCATTGCGATCGTGCTCTTTGCGGCAGTGTTCTGGACTCTGCGCTTCATCGGCATCACCATGACCGATGAGGCAGGCTGCGGACTGCTCGAGCATACCCATACCGAGGAATGCTATGAGCGCGTGCTGATCTGCGATATTCCGGAAGGGGAGGAGCATACTCATACGGATGAATGCTATGAGCTGCGCCTGATCTGCGATAAGGAGGAGCATACCCATACGGCCCTCTGTTATCCCGATACCTCCGCGGACGTCGAATCTCCCGAGGATTGGGAAGCCACCCTTCCCGCCCAGGAAGTCATGACCGGCGAATGGGCGAGGGATATTGTCGCCGTTGCCCAGTCCCAGGTCGGATATAAGGAATCCGAAAGGAACTATTCGCTTGAAGAGGACGGCACCCACAACGGCTATACCCGTTTCGGCGCGTGGTACGGCAGCCCCTATGCTCCGTGGAACGCGATGTTCGTCTCCTTCTGCCTTAACTACTCCAACGTCCCCGCCTCCGTTCTCGCTCCCAATGCCGGCGTTGAAGCCTTTGTTGCCGGCGTCAACAGCAATTATATAGATAAGACCTCCGGTGAGCCTCTCCCCGGCGATATAATCCTTCTCGATACCGATGGCGACGGCTCCGCCGATAAGCTCGGCATCATTGCCGACGTCTATGACGACCGCGGCGCCGATCTCATTACCACCTCCACCGGCAGCAGAGTCGAAGAGGCTCCCGCCCGCCGCACCGTCCGCTTCGTAATGGGCGATATGGACGGCGCCGTAGGCGAGACCGTAATGACCGTCGATAACAACTGGATCTTAGGTTACGTCCATACCTCCGTTCTCAACTCCGATTATATTGATAATACCCCCGTTCCCTCCGAAGAGCCCGAAGAGACCGCTGAGCCCGGCGACGTCAGGGCGACCGATGAGCCCGCGGCTACCGATGCGCCCGACTCCACCGAGGTCCCCGAACCCACCGAGGAGCCCGAGCCCATCTTCATACAGCGCGGCGTGGTAGACGCCGATACCAGCACCGATACCGTTATCGCCCATATCGTTTGGGATGATGACGACAATTCTTACGGCAGCATCTCCGTTACCGTAAGGCTTCTCCGCGGCGCCACCGAAGTTCAGACCGCGGTCCTTAACAGCTCCAATAACTGGACTTACGCATTTACCGGCCTTACCGCCGCCAACAATTATCATCTTGAATATGGAGTGCCTCACGGTTACTCCGAGCAGATCGACGTTCAGTCCGGCCGCACCGCGACTTGGACTCCGTTTACCGCAAGCACGTTTACAGTCGGCAACGTTTATGCCATTGTTAGGCGCACCGGCTCCTCCGGTTCCTATACCTATAAGGCCGTCGGCGCGACCGGCACATTCTCCGACTTCCTTGAGAATTATCCCGTTATCGCGGGTTCCAACGGTTATCCTCTCTTCATTCCCGATAACGCCCAGTGGCAGGTTTCTGCTCGCAGCGACAGTTATTTGAGAGCGGACGCCTTCAGCGTTGGCGCATCAAGTTCCGAATACGGCATCACAAGGTATTTCTACCTCTGGGAAGACGGAATGTCCTCCTCCGGGTATTCGTTCGGTACCCATACTGCCGTGCATGATGACTATTACAGCCTTTACTACACCCGCAGTGGTGATTACGGCGGAACGATCTCATCCTACAGGAAGGTTGGCACCAGCTCTACCGCGACACAGTTCTTCATGAAGGACGATCTCGATAAATATGGTGAAGAAGAAGATCTTGTCGGCGTGACCTCCTCCTCGAGCGCGTCCAATTACGGCGTATTCGTAAGGGCGTGGGCAAGCTCTTCCACCACCAAGACATCCTCCTTCACCATCTATCTCCACAAGCAGGAAGTTGTCGATCCCGCTGCCCCTCTGCTTTCCCATAAGAAGCAGATAGATTGGCTTGGCGACGGAGACGCAAACAGCGACGCCGGCATTGCTTCCCCGACTGAGGACGATTACCGCCTCTATCTCGACGTACAGGGCAGGCAGGAACCCGTCGACATCCTCTTCGTAGTCGACCTCTCCTCCTCCATGGAGGATTCCGATATGGCTCCCGGTGCAGGCGAGACCTTCAGCACCTCGGTACTGACCGATAATACCGGTATTATTTTGAGGATGGGCACATCCTATGCGCTTACTGCGCCCTCCAGCGGAACAACTGTCACAAGGGCGGCACTGGATGAAACGAGCCAGTATCAGCGCTGGTATGTTACCGAGGACGGAACTTATACCAATTGCTTCCGTTTGTGGAACCCTGCAACCGAGAAGTATCTCGGATACGATTACTCTTCGTCCGGCAGCGGTTTTGGTCTTACTTCTTACGGATATTCTTCTCTGTTTAGGATCAACGCCTACGGTTATCTTGTAATGTGGTGTAACGCAAGTTCTTCGGACAGCTCGTATTCTACCCAGGTATTCGTAAACTACTCAAGCGGTTTCACGCTCGGTTCGTCCGGTTCAACTTCTTATACGGTTAGTGTAAAAGCCATCTCCCGTATCAGGGCTATGAACAACTTCCTGAACGGCGTCAACAATTCGGGCAACGGCTTTGTCAACACTCTGCTTACCGCCAACCCCTATAACAAGATCGCCATCGTGACCTTCGGCAGCGACGAGAACGCCAGCGAGTCCCCTATATATAAGGTAGATTCCTCCGTCTTGCTCGATTGGTCAAGGCCCACGACTACATCCCAGACCACGATCAATCCCAATAAGGTCGAAAGCGGCGCGGGCACCAACTACTGCGCGGGTCTGTACCGACTGGACGATATGCTGAGCAGTTCGCTGATCGCAAACGACGGCCGCCGCAAGCTGGTCATATTCCTTTCAGACGGTTCGCCCACCTTTGCTCTTGCGAGCAAGTCGGCTACCGCGCGTCTCGGCAACGGTCAGGCGAGCGACGACGATAACGCCATCACCGTAAGCGATCCCACGTATGAGGCTATTCGCGAGGTCGTAAACGCAGCGAAGGCCGCTCATTCCAATATTCAGTTCAACTCCATCGCTTTCCATAACCCCGCGACGGATTCGCACTTCCTGCAGGATTATCTGCAGTCCATCGCGAGCCGCGGCAATGGCGCCTTCTATGAGGCGACCAACACCGAGGAACTTGAAAACGCTATCCTCTCGGCCACGATGCCCCGCGGCGTTGTGATCGCCGATACCTTAAGCGAATACGTAGACTACAACACCGATAACCCCGCCCTTAAGGTCACGATGACCAAAAACGGCGTCACCACTGTCCTCTGGCAGAACGGCTCCGCCACCACCGCCGGTTCGAGCATTATCGAATCCTGCGCGTTTGAGAACGGTCAGGTAAAGCTTGATCTTAAGGATGATTATCTTCTCCAGTCGGATGAGGTATTCACGGTTTCCTTCAACGTAAAGATCAATCAGTACGCCAAAGATCAGTATACAGCCAACCAGGGCTACGGCGGTATGACCGGCGGTTACAATACCGACTACGGCACAAATACGACGAGCTCCTTTAAGCCCGGCTTCTATTCCAATACCTCCGCGGAAGTCAGCTATGAGATCGCGGGCGGCTATTACCTTGAGGAATACTCCAAGCCCGTCGTTCAGACTGAGCAGTCCGATACCCCCACTCCCGCTCAGGACGCTACCTTCGAGCACAATAAGGTCATCGATTGGCTCGGCGACGGCGATCCCAACCCCGATACCCAGCTTACCGGCGATAACACGTACCGCCTGTACCTCGACTGGACGGGCGAATTCTCCAAGCCCTACGACCTGATGCTCGTCATCGACAGGTCCGCATCGATGCTTTACGCTCCCGACGGATCTACCGCGACCACCAGCAACCCCAGCCGTGAGACACTGGTCGAGTACGTTCTGAACGGTTACGGAAGCGACGCCGGTCTTATTAAGACGTTCCTTGATGCTAACCCCCAGAACCGTATCTCCATAGTCACCTTTGGCGGCGAGCCCGAGGAGAGGATGGATATCTCTTCGTGGTCGAGTGCAACCGGTTTTACCGCGGGCGGTATCTACACGCTTACTTATGGCGGTTATTATATGGCTGCCAGCACCAGCGGAACCTCTATCACTCCTACCTCGAGCCTTACCGATTATGCTAAATGGGTAGCTCTCGAGAGCCAGAGTTCAGGCTACTTCTACCTAAAGAACGTTGCCACCGGTCGCGCGCTTAATTTTAACAGTTCCTATAGTCTGTACACTGATTCTGAATATGGCTGTGGTGTAAGGTTATATAACAACAGGCTATATGTTTCCACCACCGCAACTTCGCAGTATTATGTATACTATGATTCTTCGTACGGATACATAATTAGTACTTACTCTACCACGTTTACTTGCAGAAAAGCAAACCTCGCTTCCTACAGCTATGAGATCGATTCCGCAGCACCTCGTGACTGGGGCCGCAATTACAATGCCTTCTATCTGAACGTTCAGGAAAACACCGGTACCAACTACGAGGCAGGACTCCTGAAGGCTCAGGAGAAGTGGGCGTCTTCCACCAACCCGAACAAGCTGATGATCTTCCTCTCGGACGGTGAGCCTACCTACTGGGTAAAGAGCAACGGCGATCGCGGCGGTACAGGCGGAACGACTTACAGCAACCTCCATGGTACCAGTGAAAACGGATCCATCTATGAATCCAAGCTGGCGTGGGATGTATTCCATTCGGCTTGTCCTACCGTTACCACCCGAGCTCTGCTGTTCGGCAGTGCGATGAACCAGGAGATTTCCTTCTCCCCCGGGTTTGCCTATACATTCAGGAATACCTCCGGAACGAATCTTACCATAGCAAACAACAGCACGTGGTACTACTGCGTTGAATCCAGCGGCTATGCCTATCTGCGCACCCGTAACGGCAGCGGAAGCTATCTGTATTACAACGGAAGCTCCTTCAGCACTACTTCGAGTTCGTCTTCAGCGACGCTCTTCAGGCTGGATCCGAATACCGGCTATCTGCAGTATTACGTCAGTTCGTCGAACACGTGGGCCAATACGTCATACGGCTACAGCTACATCAAGGCGTTCCGACCCCTTGATATGAGTGCGCTGAACTATATCGATGATACCGGCGTCGCCGCAACGATCGAGTCTGACAACACCGGCGCATATCAGGCGCTGCTCAATACTCTGAGTTCGTTCATTTATCCCTCGGACGTCAAGATAGTTGATACGCTCTCCAAGTACGTCAGCTACAACCCCGCAACGGGCGCGCTGAAGGTCACCCGCGTCAACAAGAACACGGGTGCGATCCAGGTGCTCTATGAGAACGGCAGCATTACCGCGACCGGTCAGGGCATAATCCAGTCCGTGGTCTATACTCCCGGCGATACCTCGATGGAGCCCACCGCTTCCACCGGTACCATCACCGTTAACTTTGTTGACGGCTTCGTTGTAGATCCTACCTATGATTATACGGTCTCCTTCAACGTCACGACCACTAAGACGGCCGAAAACGAGAAGGCGTATAATATCGAGCATAACGTCGAAGGCGATTCGACCGGTTATGCGGGCGTGACGGGCGACGTCGGCACCGACTTCACTTACACCGGCACGCAGGGCGGCGTTACCTACAACAACCATAACACAACGAGCTCCACCATGCCCGGCTTCCACTCCAATGATGAAGCCTATGTTTCCTTGACCCTCGGCGGTGAGGATATTACCGATTACTACGATCACCCCGTAGTCCAGGTCGAAGCTTCCTCCGGCAGTGAGACCACGGTCGAGAACTTCGATAAGGCAAAGGTCATCGACTGGCTTGGCGACGGTGAGGATAATCCCGATACCGACTTCTCCGGTGAGGACGATTACCGTCTCTACCTTGACTGGTCGGGTGAGTTCAGCACGCCTTACGACCTGCTCGTCATCGTTGACGTTTCCGCCTCCATGCTGGGGGGCGTTGACGGCACCTCTAACCCCGCGGCCGGTCAGTCCCGCGAGGCAATAGTCGAAAGCATCCTCAACGGTCAGAACGGTATTATCAACAGGTTCCTGAACGCCAACTGGAACACCACCACCAATAAGAGCAACAACTCCGCTGCGGTCATCAAGTTCGGCGGCGAGCCGGATCCCAGGCTCCCCGCGGCGAGCTGGAATACCGTTACCACGCTCACGAACGAAACGGCTGTCATGCTCTATACCGGCAGCAACGCCCTTGCGGATATGGGAAGCGGCAGTCAGGATAACGGCAACATAAGCCGCGTTGCTCCCGATCCCACCGATCATAGGCAGTGGTGGTCGGTTCGCGTACCTTCGGACGGTAACGGCATCTATTTCTCGAACGTTGAGACGGGAAGAAATATATTGGTCAATAATTCAGGTTCGTATTACGATGTTTACCTGACCAATACAGATTACGTCACAAACTTCACCCTTTCCGACAACAAGATCAAGCTTTACGGCTACAGCTATTATCTCCAGTACGGCTCGAGCTACACCACCGGTTTCAGGATGATCTACAACGGCGGCGATACCTTCACCGTCAATCAGAAGACCAGCGTCCAGTACAGCTATCTGTATGACGCACAGGTCGTTCACAGTTGGTCGAATACCGATTTCGACGTCGATCTCAACGTAAGGAATGATACCGGCACCAACTACGCGGCGGGTCTCCGTCTTGCGCGTGAGGTGCTGCAGACTTCCCCGCATCAGAATAAGATAGTCATATTCCTTTCCGACGGCGAGCCTACCTACTGGCTCATATCGGATACCGAGCGCGGCGGCACCGGCTTGTCTTCCAATGCGACCAATGTCGCCAACGCGAAGACCGCTTCCATCAACGCGGCGAACTCCTTCAAGGCTGCCTTCCCCAACGTGCCCATGTACGGCGTCATGTTCAATACGAACTCCACCGTTATTGAGAACGCTAGGGAGGTCCTTCAGGCGATTTCCACCTCCGGTCAGGCTTACGTTGCTGAGAGCGGCGCCGAGCTGCTTGAATACTTCAATATGATGACCTCGCCTTCCAACATGGTAGTCACCGATTACCTCAGCCAGTACGTCGAGTTCAATCCCGCGCTGGGCGGCGATATAAAGGTCACCAGCGTTAACAAGAACACGGGTGAGATCGTCGTGCTCTATGAGGAAAGCGAAGGCGGCATCCAGACGTTAGGTCAGGGCGTCATCAAGCCCGGCTACCCGAAGTACACCCCGTGGAATGAGATGACCGCCGATGAGAAGGCGGCGCATCCCGACGCGGTCTGCAACGGCAAGATCGAGCTGCAGTTCGTTGACGGCTTCATAATCGATCCCGATTACAGATATACCCTCTCCTTCAACGTCCACGTCTCCGATGAGGCGAAGGCCGCGAAGCAGGCGAAGATAGCTGTTTACGATGCATGGGTCAGGACCGATCCCACCTTCACGGTAGGCGGCAATACCTATCATCTCTTCGATCAGGACGGTCAGC
Organism: Clostridia bacterium; assembly: GCA_017394835.1. Taxonomy (GTDB): domain Bacteria; phylum Bacillota; class Clostridia; order Christensenellales; family CAG-138; genus UBA3857. Next base: position 94,076 of record JAFPXD010000040.1, on the reverse strand, counting down.
TCATACTTGATAACTATGAGTTGCTCACGGATGAGACCAACCCCACCAAGGCGTATGTTGACTCCATGCTCAACCTCTACTGCCCCGAGGGAATTACCGATACCGGCGATTACATCGGCGATCCCGGCACCGATTACAGCTACAACGCGCAGGGCATCTCCAACAATAACCATACCAGTTCCGGTATGCCCGGCTTCCGTTCCAACCATGACGCGACGGTATCCTATACCTTCGGTCATGACGTGGTCGAGCATTACGATCACCCCGTAGTGCAGGTAACGGTCGAAGGCGAGGAGAAGCCCGATACCAACTTCCATAACAGTAAGGTCATCGACTGGCTGGGCGACGGCAGTGCCAATCCCGATACCGATGTTGATGATACCCTCTCCGGCGAAGCTCTTGAGGATATCTACCGCCTGTATCTCGATATGTCCGGTAAGCAGAACAAGGGCTGCGACCTGATGATAATCATTGACCGCTCCAACTCCATGAACGAGAGCGCGGGCAATGGCATGACTCGTATTGACGCCGTCAACCGCGTCCTCTTCGGGCCGAACGATAACGACGGTCTGCTTGCCGAGTTCCTTTCCGCGAATGACGGCAAGAACCGCATCTGCATGATCGGCTTCGGCGGCCAGAGGACAAACGGCCACCAGAACGACGCCAATTATGATTACAGCCTCGATTCCAACCTCATCCGCGGTTGGGGCCGCGACGCGTCCGTGCCTCAGAGCGGCTACATCACCGCTCCCACCGATTTCGGCACCGACTACTCCGCGGCGCTGCTGCTCGCGGGCGAGGCTTGGGAGCAGGTCTATACCGATGACACCAACAAGCTGATGATCTTCCTCTCGGATGGCGAGCCTTCCTTCTGGATCGACGTCAGCAACGGCGTCAATACGACTAACCACACCGCAGGCCGCCGCTACGGTAACGGCACCCAGTCCTCCATCAATGCGGAGACTGCCGCGGGCGCCAAAGCGACTTACGATTGGTTCCATGCCGCGTTCCCCGCCGTGCATACCGAGTCTGTCGGCTTCGGCACCTCCTTCGATACCAACGTTCTTAACTACTACGCCAAGAACGGCGATCCCAACTCCTCCGCGGTCGCGCTCCGTGCCACCGATTATGAGGGGCTGCTTGCCGCGCTCAAGGCGCAGATCTATCCTTCCTCCATAGTCATAACCGACGCGCTCTCCAAGTACGTTCGCTATTACTCTGCGGACGCTGACCTTAAGGTCACCATGAAGCGCGAGATAGGCACGGACTCCGTGACCGGCGATCCCATCTATGAGGAAGCGACTATTTACGAAAACGGCCACATCGTCAATAATGCGCCTGTCTATGTTGGCGGCGTTGCGACTGGTGATACCGTTGACGGCAGGGACTACATAAGGCGCGTCTCCTATACGGAGGGCGATACGAGTGCGGTGCCCACCTCCTCCACCGGTACGGTAGAGGTCGAATTCAATCCCGAATTCGTTGCCGATCCCAGCTATGTGTTCACGGTGTCCTTCAACGTCACCGTAACTCAGGCGGCGTATCTGGCGGAGAATAACGGCGTTGCGCATAACGTCGGTGATGAAGGCACCGATTACCCCGGCAACACCTCGAGCTCCAATAAGATGGGCTACTGGTCGAATGATGCGGCCTCCCGCGTGACCTATAACATCGGCAGCGAGACTCAGAACGATCCTTACGATAAGCCCGTTATCCAGGCTCCCGATCAGCCCGTTGAGGAGGAGACCTCCACCGGCGCGAAGGCGACTGTTACCAAGTCCTGGGATGATGAGAATGATAAGTACATGCTCCGTCCCGAGTCCATAATCGTCCGCCTGTATGCGAACGGCCAGCCCACCGGTAAGTACGCTATACTGAGTGCTGATAACGGCTGGACCTACACCTGGAACGATCTGCCCGCGTATGACGATAACGGCGATCTCATCGAGTATTCCATCGAGGAGGATGACGTTTACGCCTATACTCCCGTCTATGCAGAGCCCACCTACTCCACCACGGGCGACAGGCAGTTCTACGTACGTTACTACCCGAACGAGGGCACCGGCCAGCTCTATAACGACGGTCCCTACAGCGCGGCGAGTGCTAACGATCCCATCACCGCGACCGTGAAGCCGAACGTCAACTCCGACTTCTCCTTCACCCGTGCGGGTTATACCTTCACCGGCTGGAACACTCAGCCCGATGGCAGCGGCACCTCCTATGCTCCCGGCGCGACCATCACGCTTAACGATCACGTCAAGCTGTATGCGCAGTGGCAGCAGAATGCCGTCACCACCTATACCCTTACCTATAATAAGAACGGTAGTGACGTCACCGGTATCGTTCCCACCGGCGGCACCTATGAATCCGGCGACACTGTGACCGTTGCGGGCAAGGGCACCCTCGCGCGCAATGGCTATACCTTCACCGGCTGGAACACTGCGGCGAATGGCTCCGGCACGAGCTACGCTCCCGGCGATACCCTCACCATTACTGCGAACACCACGCTGTATGCGCAGTGGGAGGTCGAACAGGTAGTATGGTATCCCGTTAACGACATCGTTGTCGGGGAACAGTACCTGATCGGCTTTAAGGTGGGCAATGATGTATACCTCATCATGAACTATTGTCCCAACCCCGTAACTTCAAGTAATAATTACTGCTACGTCTATAGCAATGTTTATTACGGTTATGTGGCGGAAGCCGTTATGAGCGGCAATAACGTTGTTGGCTGTTCCGACTGGACTACAGATCTTGCCGATTGTACGTGGACTTTCTCCTCTGTGAACGGCGGTTCGATCACCAGCACCAAGGGCGGTCGTTATCTCGGAGTTTATACTTCCGGTACCGATGCGGATATGTATCCGAAGGATAATAGCACGTATCCCAGCTGGGTATGGACGAGTTCGGATCATACTCTGAAGTATCCTTATGGAACCGGTTATAAGTACGCTTCCTACAAAGATACCGTAAACGGCAACACCAACTTCTGCTACGCTCCTACCAGCCAGACAACGAGCATCAGCTACGTTCAGCTCTATTCGCAGACGCAGGGCAGTACTTCGCCGACGGCTCAGCCTACGGCGACACCGACTGCTTCACCCACCACTACGCCGACGCCCTCCGGCTATACCGTTACATTCGACGCCAACGGCGGTACGCTTACCGGTGTATCTTCGACCAGCGGCGTTGCAAGCGGTACTCAGTACGGCAATGTAAACGGGTTCAATAGCGAGCCGACTTATTCCGATAATGAGTATACTTTCTATGGTTGGTTCACTCAGGAATACGGCGGAACTCAGATTACTTCTACTGATCAGGTTACCGGAGATATAACTCTATATGCTCACTGGTATGGAGAGTATTTTATCAAAGATACTTCCGGAGTATTTGTTGTTGATCGTTTGTATTGCTTCATTGATCCTTCCAATACAACTTATGAGTATGCTGTTGCTGCTCCGAGCAGTGCAGGTAACTTGACCAGATCTGCAACGAATGATGGTCTGTATAATAGCGCACTTTGGTATTCAAGAACCGGAAGCACTAGCGGTTATGTTTATTTGAATAATTATCAATATACTAACCTCTATATGAATTCCAACCAATCCGGTTCAAACTATAATGGATATGCAAATACAACTGGCTATAACATTAAACTTGTAAGCGCCGGAAGTAACAGGTTCTATCTTGAGGACACTAATGGCCGGAAGCTGTATTATAGAACTTCAACCCCTTATTACCGTTGGATGACATCGAGCTCGACTGCATTTGAGGTATGGATGTACTATGCCGGAGACTATAATGCAGCAGAATTCGCTCCTTCGATCATGCCTACTCCTATAAATGGTGGTCTCAAGAACGCGCCCGACGATTTGATTAAGGTGAACGAGCCGACGGCTCCCGTCACCATCATTGAACCCACCGAGCCCGAAATCGTTCCCACCCGCACCGTGATCGTTGAGACGGTCGTAGCGGGCGCGGAGGCCGCGGGCGTTGACGTTGAGAGCCTCAACATTACCTCTAATGTGACCGAGACCGGCAATGAGACCACTCATACCCGTCCCGTTGTGGTCGAGTCCGTTATCTCCGGCGCGGAGGCTGCGGGCGTTGACGTTTCCAATATCGATGCGATAGAGGAAGCTCCCGCCGAGAACGCTGCCGAACCCGCCGAGGAAACTCCCAACCGTTCCGCGATAGTTGAGACCGTTGTGAGCGGCGCGGAGGCCGCGGGCGTTGACGTTCCCGATATTATCGAGCCGCAGAAGACTCCCGAGCCCAAGGCTGCCGAGAACGATCCCGAGCCCGAGCCCGAAAGAGTTCCCGACGTCACCGTGACCTACACTCTCGTCGATAATTTCGAGAGGGGCGGTGCTTACATCATCGTCGCCAACAGCTCCATAAACGGCAGGACCGGTTATGCGGTCGGCAACTTCGCCGTTTCCCGCGGGCATTACCTTGCCCCCGTTGCGGTCACCGTCAACGATAACGGCACTCTGACCGTATCCTCCGCTGTTGCAGCGAACATCCTTTGGAACGCTTCCGGCACCAAATCCACCGGCTACACTCTGCACAATACGGCGGCCGGCAGGTACATGGGCCTTGATGAGAACGAGTTCCTGGCTCCCGTATCCGTCGCCTACCTGTGGCATTACACCTCCGACGGGCGTCTCGACAAGGGCGCCGACAGCGAAGGTTACCGCTTCCTCTCCTTCGTAACGGGCGATACCGCGAAGTTCACCACGAGCATGGGCAAGGCGGGCGGCGACCTGAGCTTCAAGCTCTACAAGCTCGAAGGCGAGCTCGAGATCAACGTACCCGAACCCGTTGAGGACGCTAAGAAGGATGAGACACCCGTTGTGGTCGAAGCCGTTATCGCGGGCGCCGAAGCCGCGGGCGTCGATATCAACGCCATGCTGAATGCCTCTTCCGCTCACGCACAGGAGGCCGGTGTTCCCGATAACACCGAGACCACCGAAGCAACCGAGGCCGAGCCCGATACCGCCGTCGTAGTAGAGGCGGTCATCGCCGGCGCGGAGGCCGCGGGCGTGGATATCGGCGATTATGACTATACCGCCTATGCTCCCACCGAGGCTCCCGTTGTAACTCCCGAACCCAATGCGGATGATCCCGAGGTTCCCGAGGTAACTCCCGAGCCCAATACGGATGATCCCGAGGTTCCCGAGGTAACTCCCGAGCCCAAGGCGGAGGATACCGAGGCTCCCGAGGTGACTCCCGAACCGAGGAATACGGATGTTAGCGGGTTTGCAAAGGATGTGAACAGCGAATATGAGCTTGTTTCTCCCGCAAATCTTACTGCGGGCGGCAAGTATCTGATCGTTTACAACAGCGGTTCTACTTATAAAGCTGTTATGAACACGATATATTCATCCTACGGTCCGCAGTTTACTTCATCGCTAACAAGGACAGCAAGCGGCAGTTACTACAAGTTCAGTACCGCTCTTGACGCATACCTGTTTACGCTTAGCGGATCGGCTGGTGCATGGAAGTTCTATAACGATACCGCTGGCTACCTTGTCAGCAGTGGAACCTATCCCTCTTTCGTCACCGGTACATCGACCTATACATGGTCCATTGATTCTAATGGACAGATGCAGGGCAGTTCCGGATCTTATCCGTATTTGACTTATTCTTCGAACGGATATTATCTTAACAGCTCGGGTAGCTCCGGTGACAGATTCACCTTCTACCGCCTTGTTGAAGATACGCCGTCCGGTACGACCTATGAATACCAGCTTACCGACCACTTTGAGGCCAATGGCGAGTATGTCATAGTTTACACTAACAGCGGTGTGTCTTCGGCAGTAACCAACCAGCTGGCCGGTACCACCAATACGCTGTCTCCGCAGAGCGTGACTATTAGTTCCGATAAGGTCGTCATTCCTTCGGGGGTCGATCCCAACACAATCCTTTGGAAGGCAACTTCTAAGAGCGGTCACTTTAACCTGCAAAGCGTTGGCAGCAGCAGCTATTTGGCTGTTATTGGCGGTTATCTTGCATTGGATTCGACAGGATCAACAACATGGGATTACTTGACATCCAATGAAGTCCAGAACTATCAAAACGAGACCTATCCCTACATTTGTCTTATCGACGGAGTGTTTGATGTTTCCAGCAATGTTTATGGGCGAGTAACGATTTACAAGAAGGTTTCCACACAACCGGCAACCACCTACACCGTCACCTACAACGCCAACGGTGCGACGAGCGGTTCCGTTCCCACGGACAGCAACAGCCCGTATGCGAGCGGCGCGACGGTAACCGTTCTCGGCAACACCGGCAATCTTGCGAAGACCGGTTACAACTTCAACGGTTGGAACACGCAGGCGAACAGTAACGGCACGAGCTATGCTCAGGGTGCGACCTTCACCATCAACGCGAACACCACGCTGTATGCGCAGTGGACCCCGATCACCTACACCGTCAGCTTCAATGCGAACGGCGGTACTCTGACGGGCTCTCCCTCCACGACCTACGCCTACGGTGCGACCTACGGCTCCGACACCGCCTTCACCAGCGCTCCCACCCGCTCGGGCTACACCTTCGCGGGCTGGTACACTTCCGCGACGGGCGGCACTCAGGTCAACGGTTCCTCCACCGTCACGAGCGGCGGCGTCCTGTACGCTCACTGGACGGAGAACGCTCCCACCACCTATACCGTCACCTTCGACCCGAATGGCGGTACTCTGACGGGCGCCTCCACCGCGACCTACAACGCGGGCTCGGCGTACAACACCAACACCGCCTTCACCAGCGCTCCCACCCGCTCGGGCTACACCTTCGCGGGCTGGTACACTTCCGCGACGGGCGGCACTCAGGTCAACGGCTCCTCCACTGTAACGGGCAGCACCACGCTCCACGCGCACTGGACCCAGAACAGCGGCAGCGGCGAGTACATCTACCAGCTTGTAGATCACTTTGAGGAGAACGGCGAGTACGTCATAGTAATAAACGGCAAAGCCGTGGTCGGCAGCGTATATAATACCACGGACAACAAGTATCTGAGAACGCAGGCCGTTACGGAGAATGTCGGTATAGTCAGCATCCCCTCCTCCGTCGATCCCAACACCGTCCTCTGGAGGGCGAACGCGGTAACGACGGGCGGCGCGTCCGGCTGGTCGCTCCTGAACCTTGCGGCGAATAAGTACATGGCCTTCAAGGGCACGAGCACCTCGGCTGACGAGGTCATCACCCTTATGACCACGAACAACGTTCCCTGGGCGTATGACAGTACGAATCTCGATCTCAACGACCAGATCGACAGCGATGGGTATTACTACCTCATGCTTAGCACGAACTACTTCACCACGTCCAAGAACGCGAACCAGGGCGTAAGGCTCTACCGCAGGATCCAGCAGCAGGAGACCACGGATTACACCATACACTGGCACCTCGGTATAACCAACAAGCTTGACCGCAAGCCCCTTGAGCTCGAAAAGCACATTGCGGGCCCCACAGGTCCCATGCTTGACGGCGCGACCTTCATCATTGCGCGCTGCGATGATAACTGGAACATCTACGATTCCGCGAGCGGGCACGATCTCATGCTCACCGCGACCTCGACGAACGGCGGCCAGATCATATTCACCGATCCCAGGCTCGACGGCGACGGGATAGCTTACGGCCTTAACTGCCTGCCTTACGGCAAGTACGTCATCAATGAGACGAACACCCCCGAAGGCTATCAGGGCGCGGGTCCGTGGCACGTGATCGTTGATGAGAACGGCGCAAGGGTAGTCGATGATAACGGCTGGGAGATCGAAACCGGCACGGGCGGCAACTATGCGCTCATCAACCAGCCCGTTTACGAACTGCCCGAGACGGGCGGCGCAGGCGTCTATGCCTACACCGCAGTCGGCGCGATGCTGATGCTCGTTCCCGCGGCGTATCTCGTGATCGACCGCAGAAAGAGGAAGCATTCCTCGAACTGAGCTTCGGGCTTTCCCCGAAATGGACCGCCTTCCCTATAATAAGGGGAGGCAGGGGAGGCAGCTCCCCATTTACCACCGTACATAAGCGGAAACGCTTTTGTAACCGACTTGAATCATTTTCGCGAAGGGCCGCAGGATCGAGACGGTAGCCTTCTTGGGGCCCCGAGCGTGATTGAGAAAGTCAAATAAAAAACCAAAATTTTAAGAAAGGGAGAACTACAATGAAAAAGTTTCTCGCACTCGCTGTCGCAATGCTGATGGTCCTCGCTATGAGCACCGCGGTATTCGCTACCCCCGTTACCACCGGTACCATCACCGTGGAGAACCCCGTTAACGGTCAGACCTATGCTGCTTACAAGATCTTCGATCTCGTATATGACGGTTCCAACTATGCTTACACCATTCAGGGCAATTCCCCCTGGTTCAATGTTGTAAACAATTATGCCGGTATTGACCTGACCGCTACTGCGAACTCTCAGGACAACACCTATGTTGTTTCCACCAACGCGAACTTCAACGCTGCTGCTTTCGCTGCTGCTCTTGAGCTTGCTCTTAATGGTAAGGCTGCAACTGACACCGAGCCTGCTGTTGCTCCTACTGTGACCACCGCTGTTCCCGCTGCGGGCCCCACCGTTGCCGGCGATACCAACATCGTTTGGACCGGTCTTGGTTTCGGTTACTATTTCGTAACCAGCAGTCTCGGTTCCGTATGCTCCCTCACCACCACTGACCCCAACGCCGTTGTTCATGATAAGAACGAGGGCCTTCCCTTCGACAAGGAAGCGGATGATATCAGCGTTGAGATCGGCCAGGTAGTTCATTACGAGATCAATTCCGCGATCCCCAGCCTCACCGGTTACACCCACTACATCTACAGGGTATCCGACCATATGAGCGCCGGTCTTACCTTCAACAATGATGTTGTTATCACCATCGGCGGTGTTACCTACACTCCCGCTGAGGGCGAGATCACCTATGCTAACAACGGTTTCGTTCTTAACCTCGACCTCGTAGGTAAGGGCTTTGCCTATGATGCTCCCGTTGTGATCACCTACTCCGCGACCGTCAATGAGAATGCCGTTAATTACAACGTGCTGACCAACGAAGCTACCCTCGAGTATTCCAACAACCCCGAGGATTACACCGACACTGAGACCGAGACCGACGAGTGGGATGTTTACACTGCGGACATCAACATCATCAAGCACAACTCCGCTAACGAGAGGCTGGCTGATGCTGACTTCGTTCTCTACAAGATGGTCAATGGTGTTAAGTACTACTATGTTTACGACGAGACCAACGACGTTGTAAGCTGGTCCACCAACTACGCTGACGCCACCCACGCTATCACCAATGCGAATGGTGAAGCTTCCTTCATCGGTCTTGAGGATGGCACCTATTATCTCGAAGAGGTCGCGGCTCCTGCCGGTTACAACCTCCTCACCGAACCCGTTACGGTAGTCGTCACCGCCAATGCCACCGCTCATGTTGACGCGACTGCTGACGTTCTGAACAACACCGGTTCCGAGCTTCCCGAGACCGGCGGCATCGGTACCACCATCTTCTACGTCATCGGCGGTCTGATGATGGCTGCTGCCGTCGTCCTTCTTGCCACCCGCAAGAAGATGTCCGTTGAGGACTAATTGAGTTTTTGCGAAAGCAGAGCTTTCCGCAAAACCTCGGCTGAGGACTCGGAACAAGCTCAACGCTTAACGAAACTCGGGCTTTCCGGTCATATCCGGAAGCAAACAGACTAAAACACTTGGTGCGGCGCGGCGTTCTACCGTTCACACCCGCCGCGCCTGACCAAAGTTTTATATCTGTGCATAAAGGGGAGGCGGAGCCTTCGCCTCCCCCGAAAGCAGATCATTTGAAAGGTAACGTCAGCAACAAGCCTATGGAACAGACGAAAAAACCCAAAAAGAAAAGCTTTACCGGCATACTGCTGGTGGTCATTTTCTTCATTGGCTTGTTGGTAATGTTATACCCGTCCATTGCGGATTACGTAAACAGCAGGGTCCAATCGCGAGCGGTTGCGGATTATGAAGCTATGCTGAATGCGTTGACGGAAGACGACTATACCGAAATGTTTGCGGCAGCAGATGCTTACAACGAGAAGATCAAGAAGGTCGATTATCCCTTCATGTATTATGATAGAGTTGAAGGGTACGATCAATTACTGAACGTTGATGGGCGTGGAATGATCGGCTATATCGATATAGACAAGATCAAGGTCGAGCTTCCGATCTATCACGGTACTTCGCTGGACGTTTTGAAGAAAGCCGCCGGTCATGTTGAAGGCTCATCCCTTCCGGGGGGCGGTCCTTCCACACATTGCGTTATATCCGCTCACCGCGGCCTGCCATCCGCAAAGCTGTTCACCTATCTCGACAAGCTCGAGGAAGGCGATATATTCACCCTTACGATACTGAATCGCGTTCTCACCTATCAGGTCGATCAGATCCTGATAGTCGAGCCGGACGAGGTCGATGAGCTCTACGTTGTAGAGGGCAGGGATTACTGCACGCTCGTCACCTGCACTCCCTACGGCATCAACACCCAAAGGCTGCTCGTCCGCGGCGAGCGCATCGAAACGGCAAGGCCCAAGCCCGTCATCTACGTCAAGAACGAGGGCTACATAATCGATCCCATTATAATCGCGCCCGCCGTCGCCGTGCCCATGCTGCTGATACTGCTCGTGTTCCTCATGGTCAAGTACAGCAAGAAGACCCGTAAATCCCCCGAGGAGACCGCAAAGGAGATACTCGGGAAGAACAATGACAGCGAATAACTCTCCTCAACGAACCACAAGGAAGGTATTGATACTATGAAGAAGATCACCCTTATCATCGCAATGCTCATGGCGCTCATCCTCACGGCGGGTGCGGCTTTCGCCTCCCCCGTGATCGATCCTGAGGCGCAGGGCTCCATCACCGTCAACCTGCTTGACAGCGCGGACGATCATAAGCCCATTCCCGGAGCGACGTTCAGGCTTTATCACGTCGCGGACATAGCGGAGGGCATAAACCTTGCCTTCGTCTATACCGAGGCTTTTGAGGGCTGCCCCGCTTCCCTTGACGATGTGAACGCGCCCGGTCTTGCGGACGCCGTGCTCGAATATGCGGAGGCGAATTCCATCCCCTATATCACCGGCGTTACCGATGAGAACGGCTCCGTGACCTTTGCGGATCTCGAGCTCGGCCTGTATCTCATCGCGCAGGAGGGCGAGGTCGAAGGCTATTATCCCATTGCGCCCTTCCTCGTGTCCGTTCCCATGACCAATCCCGAGGGGACTGCGTGGGTCTATGATATTGACGCTTCCCCCAAGGCTGAGGCGGCGCCCATCGTCACTCCCGAGCCCGTATTCCGCACTTTCACCGTGCGCAAGATCTGGGACGATAACGACGATGCGCAGCATTTCCGCCCCGCTTCCATTCAGGTCAAGTTCTACAAGGACGGCGAATACGTTGAGACCGTCACATTGAACGAGGGCAACGGCTGGACCTACACCTGGGAGGGACTGGAGGATGGCCACAGCTACACCGTTGAGGAGGTAGTGCCCCAGAACTACATCGCGAGCTACGTTTACGGCGCCGACGTGGTGACCATCACCAACACGGCGAAGCTCATCCAGACCGGCCAGCTCAACTGGCCCATCCCCGTGCTTATGGGCGCCGGCGCAGTGCTGCTTGTTATCGGCTTCATAATAGCCATAGGCAAGAAGAGGAAAAACGATGCGTAAATCCGGCATAATAATAATGCTGTTGGGGGCAGTGCTGATATTATCGGCACTGCTGCTCATTATTCATAACAAAAAAGAGGATGAGGATGCGGGCGAGGCCTCATACGAAGCCGTGAGCGAGATAAAGGAGGCCATCCGCAGGGCGGCAAACGGCGAGACCTATGATACTCCGGAGCCCGGAGCGAGCGGCGAGCCCGAGATCTCTCCCATCCCCGGCATGAGCGGCGATCCATTTGCGACTCCCGGCCCCGAAGAGACTCCGAACGGCGGCGCGGATGCGAACCCCGGCTCCACAGCGGGCCCGACCGCGGCTCCCGCCATGACCGACGACCCCTACGCGGGGCACGTCGATCCCTATAATGAGGAGGCTGTGCAGCGCTCCTATGAGATGCCGACGGTGCGCATCCACGGCTATGATTACATAGGCTATATCACCATACCGGCGATAAAGCTGGAGCTTCCCGTAATGGCCGATTGGGATTACGTCCGCCTCAAGATAGCGCCCTGCAGGCATCTGGGCTCATACAAGAGCGGGGATCTCATAATAGCGGGCCATAATTTCGAAAGGCATTTCGGCAATATCTACAAACTCGGGCACGGCGATCTGCTGATCCTCACCACTGCGGACGGCAAGTTGCGCACCTACCTCTGCACGCAGGTGCTCATAATCGAGCCCACCGAGATAGACCGCATGCAGGCGGGGGATTGGGATCTGACCCTTTACACCTGCACCTACGGCGGCAGGCACAGGATAACCGTGAGGTTCACGGAGGTGCCTGTTGATTCGATAGATATAAGCAGGTACATCTGAATTAGATCGATAACGGAAAATACCGGAGCCAAGCTCCGGTATTTTTGCATCTGCACGCCGCCCGCCGGCTCGTTTTACGACCGTGGGGGATTTTTGATTTGCCGCATTGAAATTCCCTCCGCGCTGATGTATAATAATAATGAGATGGTATAACTCCATTCGGATCTGCTCCGCGCTTGGCGCGGGTTTTGTCACCCACCGAAGAAAGGAGCTGTGCTTATGTGCCCCGATAACGATCGCTTTTCGGATACTTCGTTCAGCGGCTACTCGGATCCCTTCCCCGCTTATGAGGAACCCGAGCTGCAGCTGAAGGTCGAACGCTTTATTGAGGAAAACGCCCTGCTCGAAAGGGGGAGCTCCGTTCTCGTCGGGCTTTCCGGCGGAGCGGATTCGGTCGCCCTGCTTTCGATACTGACGGGGCTTGCTCCGCGTTACGGCTGGACGGTGCGCGCCGCGCATTTCAATCACGGCATCCGCGGAGTGGGGGCGGAGGAGGATGCGCTCTTCTGCCGCGACCTGTGTGAGGAAAAGGGTGTCCCATTCTATCTCGAAACGGCGGACGTGCCCGCGTATGCTTCCGAAAATGGCCTTTCCATTGAGACCGCGGGCAGGATCCTTCGCTATGAATTCCTCGGCCGCATAAAGAAAAAGACGGGTTCCGCGCGGATCGCCGTCGCCCATCACATGAACGATAATGCGGAATCCATACTCCTGCATCTCGTGAGGGGGAGCGGCCTTGCGGGCCTAACGGGGATGAAGCCCGAGCGGGACGACATTATCCGCCCGCTGCTTGCCGTCTCTAAAAAGGAGATAGAGGATTATCTTGACGAGGAGGGCCTGCTGTACCGCATGGACGAAACGAACCTCATTCCCGAGGGATCGCGCAACCGTATGCGGCTGGACGTGCTGCCCTATCTCGAAAGGCATATCAACCCCGCGATAGTGCCGACTCTGTGCAGCATGTCGGAACTGCTCGCGCAGGATGAGGCGTATCTTTCCGCCGAAGCGAAGGCCCGGTATGAGGCCGCCAAATGCGAGGGAGGGTTCCTTCGCGAGCCGATAAGCCTCCTGCCTTACCCCATCAAAACGAGGGTCATAAGGATGGCGCTTGCGGAAGCCGGGGCGATAGTGGATATTGAAAGGGTGCACGTTGAGGCCGTTGCCGAGCTGCTTGAAGCGAGGACGGGCGCAAAGCTGACCCTCCCGCATATAGAGGCGTGGATCAGCTATGACGCGATCAAATTCGGCGACGCCAAGCCCATGCCGCCCTTTGAAACGCCCTTGAGGAAGGGCCTTATAGTCACTCCCGCGGGGCTGTTCCGTGCGGAAAGGCTCGATGGGGATGATTTCGAGCGGAGCCGCCTCATCTGCTATATGGATCTTGATAAGCTGGAGGCGCTGGGCGAGCCGCCCGTCATCCGCACGAGGAAGGACGGCGACAGGTTCCGTCCCGTGGGCGCTCCCGGCAGAAGGAAGCTTAAGGATTATCTCATCGACCGCAAGGTGGAGCGCAAGGAGCGCGACGAACTGCCCCTCATCGCCTGCGGGAGCGAGGTGCTGTTCGTGCCCGGGCACGCCGCCTCGGAAACCGTAATGGTCGAAAAGGGCGTGACGAAGCGCATGCTCCGCGTGGAGTATCTCGGCAGGCCCGCCGAAAGCGAATAAAGTTATAAACTCTAATGGAGGTTCAAGCTATGATAAACAAGATGGGTCTTGAAAACGACATCGCATACGTGCTCTATACCGAAGAGCAGATCAAGGCGCGCGTAAAAGAGCTGGGAGAGCAGATCTCCCGCGATTATGCGGGCAAAAACCCCCTGCTCGTGTGCATCCTGCGCGGAGCCTCGGTGTTCTTCACCGATCTTGCGCGCTGCATCACCGACTATATGGAGATGGATTTCATGGCCGTTTCCAGCTATAACGACGGAATGACCTCTCACGGCATAGTGCGCATAAAGAAGGATCTTGACGTCAGCATAGAGGGCAGGCACGTCATTATAGTCGAGGACATAATGGATTCCGGCAACACGCTCGATAATCTTACGAGGCTTTTGGGCACCCGCAATCCCGCCTCCATGAGGATCGCCTGCCTGCTCGATAAGCCCGAGCGCCGCGCTCCCGGCATAGGCATCTCGCCCGAATACTGCGGCTTCACCGTTCCCAACGAATTCGTTGTGGGCTACGGTCTCGATTATGCGGATGCTTACCGTAATCTGCCCTTTATAGGAGTATTGAAGCCGGAGGTCTATTCCAATGTCGGAGAATAAAATGAGAGTTTTGCTGACCGGCGGCTGCGGCTACATAGGCTCCCACACCGCGGTGGAGCTCATGCGCGCGGGCTATGACGTGCTCATCGCCGATAATTTCGTAAATTCCTTCCCCGCCGTGCTCCCGAGGATAGAGGAGCTGGGCGGGCGCAGGCCCGATTTCCGCGAGCTCGATTTCTGCGATGCGGAGGGCGTGGATCGCCTCTTTGCGGAGGAAAAGTTCGAAGCCGTGATCCATTTTGCGGGCTTGAAGTGCGTGCCGGAATCCGTCACGCAGCCCATCCGCTATTACAGGAACAACCTGAATTCGACCCTCAACGTGCTGGACGCCATGAACAAGTACGGCGTAAAGTACATCGTGTTCAGCTCCTCCGCCACGGTCTATGGCGAAAAGAACCCCGCTCCCTACAACGAGGAGATGGAAACGGGAAGCTGCACGAACCCCTACGGCAGCACTAAGTTCATGTCCGAGCAGATCATTTCGGACGCCGTCAGGGCAGATCCCGAATTGGGCGCGGTGCTGCTCAGGTACTTCAACCCCATCGGAGCGGACGCTTCGGGCAGGATAGGGGAGGATCCCTTCGGCGTCCCCAACAACCTCATGCCCATAGTCGCCCAGTTTGCCACCGGCAGGCGCGAGCATCTCTATGTTTACGGAAATGATTACGAAACCCCCGACGGCACCTGCCGCCGCGATTACATCCACGTGACCGATCTTGCCATCGCTCACATAAAGGCGCTCGAATACATTTCGGGCAGGACGGGCTGCGAGGCGTTCAACATCGGCACCGGAGTCGATTACAGCGTGCTCGAAGTGATAAACGCATTCGAAAAGGCCTGCGGCAAGGAGCTGAAGTTCGAGTTTGCGCCGAGGAGGGCGGGGGATCTGCCCACCTCCTATGCGGATGCGCACAAGGCGGAAAGGCTCCTGGGCTGGAAGGCCGAAAGGGATCTCGATACCATGTGCCGCGACATCTGGCGCTGGCAGTCGAATAATCCGATGGGATACGAAAAATAACGGGGGAGCTTTCGCGTTTTTGAAGGAACGTAAGGAAGTCAAATGGAAACTGCAGTTGAAACCAACAGAAAAAAGAAAAAGCGGCTGTCGCCGGTAAGGCTCGTTATCGTAATAATACTTTTGCTCATAGTGCTTGCGATATTGGGCTTCGGCGGCTATACGATAGTCAAGATGTACAGGATGCGCATAGGCGCAACGGCGACGGTGCCTAAGCCCACGGTCGCGCCCTATGCCGCGCCCACGCCGGAGCCGGGCGTTGAGGTCGTTGCCACCGTCGATCCGGACGATCTCAAGGTCGATATTGACGATCCGCTCGATCCCGCGCTCATAAACAAGGACCCCATCTACGTTGAGAACGCGATAGATCCGGACGTTATCAACATTCTCGTAATGGGCGAGGACTCCTCCGGCGATTCGAGCACGGGCCGTTCCGACGTTATGATGATAGTCTCATACAACAGGGCGACGAACGGCATAAAGGCCGTTTCCGTGCTGCGCGATACGTGGGTCTATATCCCCGGGCGCGATACCTGGAACCGCGTCAACACCGCCTACCGCTACGGCGGCATCGGTCTTGCCATAAACACCATCAATTCCAACTTCGGGCTGGATATCCAGTTCTATATGCTGACGGATTTTGAAAAACTGGTCGGCATAGTGGAGGAATTGGGCGGGCTCGATCTGACTCTTACCGCGAATGAGATCGAGTACTACAACAAAATGTCTGAAAACGACGTAACGATAGTCCCCGGCGATGGCGGAGTCTGCCATTTGAACGGCAGGCAGGTGCTCATGCACTGCAGGAACAGGACTCTTGGCAATGGCGACTGGTCCAGGACCGAGCGCCAGCGCGCCGTTATGAACGCGTTTTACCACCGTGCGCTTGCCGAAAAGGACGCCGCGTCGCTCACCTCGCTCATGTACAGGCTCATGGATTACGTCGAAACCAATTTGTCCCCGTGGCAGATGATCTCGATAGCCACGAGCGTCGTATTCGGCGCAAGGAGCGGCGGCATGGAAAGGGCGTCCATCCCCGCAAGCGGCACCTGGAGCTATGCTTACGAGGGGCGTATGGCGGTCATCCATATCGATCTGGAAGCAAACAAGGAATGGCTGCTCGGCTACCTTTACGGGAACTGATGTAAAATGGATATCGACTTCTACGACATAGAAACCAATTTCGTCCGTGAAACGCGCAGGCGGGCGCTGCTCATCGTTAATCCGCGCTCGGGCAATATGCGCGGCGTGACGGTCATCGCCCCCGCGATAGAGGCGCTTTCCGCGGCGGGCTATGAAACGACGGCCTTCACCACCACCTGCTCCGGCGATGCGGTGAGGCTCGCGGCGGATTACGGCGCCGATCATGAGCTGCTCATTGTCAGCGGCGGCGACGGCACCATGAATGAGATAATAAGGGGCGTTATGACCATAGACAGGCCCCTGCGCCCCGCGATAGGATATATACCCATGGGCTCGACCAATGATTTCTCGGTCGCGCTCGGCCTGCCCAAAAGGCTCGATCAGCTCATCGACACGGCCATAAGCGGCGTACCCACCGAGATAGACGTCGGCCGCTTCAACGGGCGGCACTATGCTTATCTCGCTTCATTCGGCGCGTTCACGGATATTTCCTATTCCACCCCGCAGGAGGCGAAGAACGCGCTGGGATTCCTCGCGTATCTCGGCAGCGGCATGAATTCGATAGCGAACATTAAGCCCAATCCCACCACAGTCATTATAAACGGCGAGATGATAACCGATGATTACGCCTTCGTATCGGTCAGCAACACCCCCTCCGTGGTGGGCGTCATCAATTACAACAAGCAGAGCCGCGTCGACTTAAACGACGGTCTATTCGAGGTAATGCTCATCAACTATCCCGAAAACGCGATAGAGGTCGGCAGCATAGCTCACGCGCTCTCCACGGGCGATTTCAAGAACTGTGAGTTCATGCACAGGTTCACCTGCTCCGAAGTCAAGTTCATTCTGGATGAGCCCGTCGATTGGATGCTCGACGGCGAGCGTGTTGACGCAGGGCATGAGGTCGTGATAGAGAACGTACATTCCGCGATAAGGATAATGCTCCCGAGGGAGAAGAAGAGGAGGAGGTTGCTGTTCGAGTGAACGATAAGCGCAGCGGCAATACCCGGAAGGGACTCCTTCTCATGGCGCAGGGAGCGGCGATAGCCGCTCTGTACGTTATTCTGACATTCGTTTCGCAGGCATTGGGGCTTATGAGCTTCGACGTGCAGATCCGCTTTTCGGAAGCGCTTTGCATAATGCCCTTCTTCACCGCGGCGGCAGTGCCGGGGCTGACCCTGGGCTGCGTGCTTGCAAACCTGCTGACGGGCGGCGCCCCGTGGGATATAGTTTTCGGCTCGCTTGCCACCCTGATAGGGGCGGCCGTGTGCCGCGCCGTGTCGAAGCGGCTCAGGGGGAAGGGGAAGGATACCCTTGCCGTTTGGCTCTCGCCCGTACCCAATATCCTTGCAAATACGGCGATACTTCCCTTCGTTATTTCATGGGTATATGATTCTCCCATCTCGATCCCCCTGCTCGCCGTGTTCGTGTTCCTTGGCGAAGCCGTTTCCTGCGGGATAGGCATACCGCTCGCGTTCGCGCTTAAAAAACGCGAAAAATACATGTTCGGCAAGTAAAAATCAATGCGGCGGGGGAGGGAGCTCCCCCGCAAAATATATTATAACAGGCGAATCAAAACCACCCAAAGCCGCGAAACACGCGGCTTGGTGTACATTGGCAAATATATTTCGAAAATCCTCAAAAAACCTATTGCAAACACAGAAAATGCATGTATAATAGTATCGTTGCGCAATGTGCGGCTTTTAGATGCCAACCGTGCGCCGCATCCTGTGTAGCGGCCGCGGCTGAAAGTCAATCGGATGCAGCAACTGTTGTCCCTTCGGGAGATTGCCGATCGCCAATCGGGTAACTTTTGAAGGGGCGGGCCCCAACCGGGGGCATGGCGGGAAACCGCCCGTTAGGTTTTGTATATGAAAACACACGGGCTGGCGTACTGCCGGGAGCGGCGAAAGCCGAACTGCGCCTACATATTATATGGGCCGGAAGCCCGTATGATATGAGAATGCAGAGGGGCGATACGCTCCGCAATATTACGGCACGGCGATTCCGTGAAAAATTGGAAGGAGTTAAAAATGGCAAACAACAGGATCCGCATTAAGCTCAAGGCGTATGAGTGCGAGCTCATCGACAGGAGCGCAGAGAAGATCGTTGACACGGCAAGGCGTACGGGCGCGAGGGTCTCCGGCCCCATCCCCCTCCCCACCGAAAAAGAGGTCGTTACGATCCTCCGTGCAACGCACAAGTACAAGGACTCCAGAGAACAGTTCGAGATGCGCACCCACAAGCGTCTGATCGACATCATCCAGCCCTCCGCGAAGACCGTGGACGCGCTGATGAAGCTCGATCTTCCCGCGGGCGTCGATATCGAGATCAAGCTCTGATGAATGAGGTGTCACGATGAAACAGGCTATATTGGGTAAGAAAATCGGCATGACTCAGGTCTTCTGCGAGGACGGCACTATGGTTCCCGTAACCGTCGTCATGGCAGGTCCCTGCCCCGTCACCCAGATCAAGACCGTCGATCACGATGGTTACGACGCGGTCCAGATGGCGTTCATGCCCGTTCGTGAGAAGCTCATCACCAAGCCCCAGATGGGTCACCTGAAGAAGGCGGGTGTTGAGGCTCACCGTTACGTCAAGGAATTCCGCCTTGACGACTGCAGTCAGTATGAAGTCGGCAACGTCATTAAGGCGGACGTCTTTGAAAAGGGCTCCCACGTTGACGTGACCGGCATTTCCAAGGGTAAGGGCTTTGAAGGCAACATCAAGCGTTGGAATCAGGCCCGCGGCCGCAAGACCCACGGTTCCCACTCCTATCGCGTAGCGGGTTCCCTCGGCGCCTGCACCTACCCCGGTGAGGTCTTCAAGACCAAGCATCTCCCCGGCCACATGGGCCGCGAGCGCATCACCGTTCAGAACCTTGAGGTCGTCCGTTCCGATGCTGAGAGGAATCTCCTCCTCATCAAGGGTGCCATCCCCGGCGCCAACGGCGGTCTGGTACTCGTCAGGAGCACCATTAAGTAAGGGAGGACAAACAAATGCCTAATGTAAATCTTTATAACATGAAGGGCGAGAACATCGGTACCGTCGATCTTGCCGAGACCGTATTCGGCGCCGAGATCAATGCCTCCGCAATGCATTCCTACGTAGTCGCTTACCTCGCGAATCAGCGTCAGGGCACCCAGAGTGCCAAGACCCGCGCCGAGGTTTCCGGCGGCGGCAAGAAGCCCTGGCGTCAGAAGGGCACCGGCCGTGCCCGTCAGGGTTCCACCAGGAGCCCCCAGTGGACTCACGGCGGCGTAGTATTCGCCCCCAAGCCCCGCGATTACCGTCTCTCCCTCAACAAGAAGCTGAAGCGAGTAGCGCTTGCTTCCGCTCTCTCTTCCAAGGTTGCGGATGAGAAGATCGTCGTTGTCGATTCCATCGAGATGAACGAGATCAAGACCCGCGAAATGGCGAAGTCCCTCACCGCCCTCAAGGCCGTGAAGCCCCTCATCGTCCTCGCCGAGAATGATGAGAACGTCGTCAAGTCCGCCCGCAACATCGAAGGCGTTGAGGTCTCCTTCGTAGGCGCTCTCAACACCTATGAGATCCTCAAGCATGACACGCTCGTTATCAGCAAGAGCGCTGTCGAAAAGATCGAGGAGGTTTACGCATGAATTACCACGATATAATCATCCGTCCGGTTCTCACCGAGAAGACCTACGACATGATCGGCTCCAAGATCTACACCTTCATCGTTGACAAGAAGGCCAACAGGACCGACGTCAAGCAGGCGGTCGAAGCCGTTTTCGAAGGCGTTAAGGTCGATAAGGTCAACATCGTCAACAAGATGGGCAAGATCAAGAGGCAGGGCCGCTATGAAGGCCGCCGCCCCGCCACCAAGAAGGCGTATGTCACCCTGAAGAAGGACTCCAAGGGTATCGAGTTCTTCGACAGCATGCAGTAAGGAGGACGTAAAATGGCTATCAGAAAAATTAAGCCCACCACTCCCGGTCAGCGTTTCATGACGGTCTCCATGTATGAGGAGATCACCTGCACCAAGCCCGAGCGTTCCCTGCTCGAGGCGAAGAAGCGCACCGGCGGCCGTAACAACCGCGGCCGCATCACCACCCGCCACATCGGCGGCGGCAACAGGGTCTATTACCGCATCATCGACTTCAAGCGCAATAAGGATAACATCCCCGCGAAGGTCGCTACCGTTGAATACGATCCCAACCGCTCCGCGAACATCGCTCTTCTGCACTATGCGGACGGCGAGAAGCGCTACATCATCGCTCCTTACGGTCTGACCGTCGGCGATACCGTCGTTTCCGGCGAGGGCGCCGATATTAAGGTCGGCAACGCCATCCCCCTGAAGAACATCCCCGTCGGCACCATGATCCACTGCATCGAGCTGCTTCCCGGCAAGGGCGCTCAGCTCGTCCGCAGCGCGGGCAACGCCGCTCAGCTCATGGCTAAGGAAGGCAAGTACGCTCAGGTACGTCTCCCCAGCGGCGAGGTCAGGCTCATCCCCCTCGGCTGCAAGGCTACGATCGGTCAGGTCGGCAACATCGATTTTGCGAACATCATGCTCGGTAAAGCGGGCCGCAAGCGTCACATGGGCATCCGTCCCACCGTCCGCGGTTCCGTCATGAACCCCAACGACCATCCCCACGGCGGTGGTGAGGGCAAGAGCCCCATCGGCCGTCCGGGCCCCGTCACTCCTTGGGGTAAGCCCGCTCTCGGTCATAAGACCCGCAAGACCAAGAACATCAACGATAAGTTCATCGTTCGCCGCAGGAACGGCAAATGATCAATAGGGAGGATACAATAAATGAGTAGGTCAGTCAAAAAGGGACCGTTCGTGTCCGAAAGGCTCCTTGCCAGGATCCAGGAAATGAACCAGACCGGTAAGAAGACCGTCATCAAGACATGGTCCAGAGCTTCCACCATCTTCCCCGATATGGTCGGTCACACCATTGCCGTTCATGACGGAAAGAAGCACGTTCCCGTCTATATCACCGAGGATATGGTCGGTCATAAGCTGGGCGAGTTCGCCCCCACCCGCACCTTCCGCGGCCATCGCGGCTCCGAGAAGACCACGCGCGGCAAATAAGTTAGGAGGAAAAGATTATGGCAACAAGGTCTAAGGAAAAAGCGGCTCAGCGTCGTGAGAACGCCGAAAAGCGTCCCCATGCTACCGCAAGGTATATCCGTATTTCCTCCCGTAAGGTCAAGGTCGTTATCGACCTTATCCGCGGCAAGTCCGTTGAGGATGCAGAGGCTATTCTCCTCTACACTCCCAAGGCTGCAGCAGAACCCGTTCTGAAGCTCCTCCGCAGCGCCATCGCCAACGCAGAGAACAACCTCGAGCTTTCGAAGGACAATCTCTACGTTGCGGAGATCTACGCCAACCAGGGCCCGACGCTCAAGCGTTATCGCCCCAGGGCAAGGGGTTCCGCCTTCCACATCAGGAAGCGCACCAGCCACATCACCGTTATTCTGGACGAGAAGGAGTAAGTTATGGGTCAGAAAGTTAATCCTAATGGCTTCCGCGTAGGCGTTATCAGGGGTTGGAATACTCGTTGGTATGCCAACAAGAAGAATTTTTCCGATTATCTGATTGAGGACAACACCATCCGCAAGTTCCTCAAGAAGAAGTACTATGAAGCATCCATCTCCAAGATCGAGATCGAGCGTGCTGCCGATAAGGCTACCGTCAGCATCTACACCGCTCGTCCCGGCATGCTGATCGGCAAGGGCGGCGTAGGCGTCGAGACCATCAAGGCCGAGCTCAACAAGCTCGTCGGCCGTCCCGTCAACGTCAACATCATGGAGATCCGCAATCCCGATGCGTGCGCTCAGCTCGTTGCTGAGAACATCGCCGGCGCCCTCGAAAAGCGCACCTCCTTCCGCCGCGCTATGAAGCAGGCGATGGGCCGCGCCATGAAGGCGAATGCGAAGGGTATCAAGATCACCTGCGCCGGCCGTCTCGGCGGTGCTGAGATCGCCCGCAGCGAGGATGTTCATGACGGTTCCATTCCCCGTCAGACCATCCGTGCGGATATCGAATACGGCTTCGCTGAGGCTGCCACCACCTATGGCCGCATCGGCGTTAAGGTTTGGATCTACAAGGGCGAGGTCCTCGGCAAGAGGAACTCGAAGAAAGCGTAAGGAGGCGAATTTACCATGTTGATGCCTAAGAGAGTTAAGCGCAGGAGAGTCCATCGTGGCCGCATGAAGGGCAAGGCTATGCGCGGCAATACCATCACCTACGGTGAATTCGGTCTTGTAGCTCTGGAGCCCGCGTGGGTCACCAGCAATCAGATCGAGGCAGCGCGTGTCGCGATGACCCGTTTCATCAAGCGTAACGGTCAGGTTTGGGTCAAGATATTCCCCGATAAGCCCGTTACCGAAAAGCCCGCCGAGACCCGAATGGGTTCCGGTAAGGGTTCGCCCGAGTACTGGGTAGCAGTCGTTAAGCCCGGCCGCGTAATGTTCGAGATCGCCGGCACCGACGAGGCTACGAGCCGTGAAGCGCTCCGCCTTGCTATCCACAAGCTGCCCCTCAAGTGCAAGATCGTGAAGAGAGTGGAGGAAAAGGTTAATGAAGACTAAGGAATTCCAGAAGCTTAAGGAGCTCTCCGTTGAGGAGCTTCAGGCTCGTGAGAAGGAGCTCAAGGCCGAGCTCTTCAATCTCCGCTTCCAGCAGGCGATCGGTCAGCTCGCAAACCCCATGCGCCTTAAGGAGTGCAAGCGCGACATCGCAAGGGTCAAGACGGTCCTCAACGAGCGTCTGGCCGCCAACTAATGAGGGAGGTACTTTATAATGGAAGAGAATACTAACACCCTCGTAAGGGGTTACCGCAAGACCCGCACCGGTATCGTCGTAAGCGATAAGATGGATAAGACCGTCGTCGTAGCCGTCCGTACCAAGGTCCGTCACCCCCTCTACGGTAAGATGGTCAACAAGACCACGAAGTTCAAGGCTCATGATGAGAACAATGAATGCGGCGTCGGTGATACCGTCCGCATCATGGAGACCCGCCCCCTTT
Source organism: Clostridia bacterium (assembly GCA_017394835.1). Taxonomy (GTDB): domain Bacteria; phylum Bacillota; class Clostridia; order Christensenellales; family CAG-138; genus UBA3857. The sequence goes on along the minus strand of JAFPXD010000040.1, from coordinate 70,151 downwards.
CCAAGGATAAGCGCTGGCGCGTGGTCGAGATCATCGAAAAGGCTAAGTAATCTTGGAGGTAATTTATGATTCAGCCACAGACTAGGTTAAAGGTTGCCGATAACTCCGGCGCTAAAGAGATCATGTGTATCCGTGTGCTGGGCGGCTCCAAGAGGAAGTTCGCCAGCATCGGTGACGTAATCGTCGCTTCCGTAAAGACGGCCACCCCCGGCGGCGCCGTCAAGAAGAAGGATGTTGTCAAGGCGGTCGTAGTTCGCACCGTTACCGGCGTTCAGCGCCATGACGGTTCCCACATCCGCTTCGATGATAACGCGGCGGTCATCATCAACGATCAGAAGCAGCCCCGCGGCACCCGTATCTTCGGGCCGGTCGCCAGGGAGCTTCGTGAAAAAGACTATATGAAGATAGTCTCCCTCGCACCCGAGGTTCTGTAAGGAGGAAATGCTATGAACATCAAGAAAGGCGACACCGTTATGGTTATTGCCGGCAACAACCTCAAGGACGTCGGCCGCACCGGTAAGGTCATCAAGGTCGATCCCACCGCCGAGCGCGTTGTCGTTCAGGGTCGTGCAATGGTCATCCGCCATACTAAGCCCCGTCAGCAGGGTCAGGAGGGCGGCAGGATCGAAAAGGAAGGCACCATCCACGTTTCCAACGTCATGCTGGTATGCCCCTCCTGCAAGAAGCCCACTCGTGTCGGCCACACCTTCGTTGAAGGCAAGGACGGCAAGCAGAAGAAAGTCCGCGTTTGCAAGAACTGCGGCAAGAACATTGACTGAGGAGGACAGTAATGGCTAAGAAGGAACAGGCTCAGGCCCCCGCCAAGAAGAAGAAGGGCCAGCAGGAAGCTGCCGCTTTCACCGAACCCGCCCGCCTCAGGGTCAAGTATAAGGAAGAAGTCGCTCCCGCGATGCATGAGAAGTTCAACTACGATAACCCCATGATGATCCCCAAGCTTGAGAAAATCGTTCTCAACATGGGTCTGGGTTCCGATAAGGATAACCCCAAGGCTATCGACGCCGCTCTCGAGCAGCTCGCTCAGATCGCCGGCCAGAAGCCCATCATCACCAAGGCGAAGAAGTCCGTTGCGAACTTCAAGGTACGTCAGGGCATGAACATCGGCGCCAAGGTCACCCTCCGTGGCGATCGCATGTACTACTTCATGGATAAGCTCATGAACATCGTTCTGCCCCGCGTCCGCGACTTCCGCGGCGTTTCCGACACCAGCTTTGACGGCCGCGGCAACTATGCCATGGGCGTTAAGGAACAGCTGATCTTCCCCGAGATCAACTATGATGACGTCGATAAGGTACGCGGTATGGATATCGTTTTCGTAACGAGCGCCAAGACCGATGAAGAAGCCAAGGAGCTCCTGAAGCTCTTCGGTATGCCCTTCACCAACATCAACGCCTGATAGGAGGAATAATCATGGCTAAGACATCTATGAAGCTCAAGCAGCAGCGTGAACCCAAGTATTCCACCAGGGCGTACACCCGCTGCCGCATCTGCGGCCGCCCCCACTCCGTGCTCCGCAAGTACGGCGTCTGCCGTGTTTGCTTCCGTGAGCTCGCGTATAAGGGCGAGATCCCCGGCGTCCGCAAGGCCAGCTGGTAATCCATAAGGAGGAACATTATGCTTATTACAGATCCTATTGCAGATATGCTCACCCGCATTCGTAATGCGCTGGTCGCTAAGCACGATTCCGTTGACGTGCCCGCTTCCAACATGAAGCTCGCCATCGCGGAGATCCTCCTCAACGAGGGTTACATCAAGTCCTACACCGTTAATGACGAGGGCGTCGAGAAGATGATGACCATCGTGCTGAAGTACGGTCCCAATCGTCAGCGCGTCATCACCGGCCTCAAGCGCATCTCCAAGCCCGGCCTTCGCGTTTATGCGCGCAAGGATAGGCTCCCCAAGGTCCTTAACGGCCTCGGCATCGCCATCATCTCCACCTCCAAGGGCATCATGACCGATCGTGAAGCCCGCAAGGAAGGCGTTGGCGGCGAAGTGCTCGCTTACATCTGGTAATTCGCACCCGAACGGGGGCGGCTCGCCGTTCCCCGCGGGGCGACCCATACTAAACACAAAATATTCTGGAGGTAAAGAATGTCTCGAATCGGAAAACATCCGATAACCGTACCCAGCGGAGTGACAATCACGGTCGAGAACAACGTCGTGACCGTCAAGGGCCCCAAGGGTCAGCTTTCGGAGAAGGTCTCTCCCCGTATGAACATCACCGAGGAGGACGGTTCTCTCAAGGTAGCTCGTCCTACCGATGAGAAGCAGGATCGCGCCCTGCACGGACTCACCCGTACGCTTATCAATAACATGGTCATTGGCGTGACCAGCGGCTTCGAGAAGAAGCTCGAGATAGAGGGTACCGGTTACAAGGCCGCCAAGAACGGCAACAAGCTCGTTCTCACGGTCGGTTACTCCCATAACGTTGAGTTTGAGGAGAAGGACGGCATCACCTTTGAGGTCCCCGCTCCCAACAGGATCACTGTTAAGGGCATCAGCAAGCAGCAGGTCGGTCAGATCGCCGCTAACATCCGCGAGGTACGTCCCCCCGAGCCTTACAAGGGCAAGGGTATCCGCTATGCCGGTGAGTTCGTACGCCGCAAGGTCGGTAAGACGGGTAAGTAATTGGAGGTAAACTATGATCAGTAAGATAGATAAGAATGCCGTCAGGGTAGCGCGTCACGCGCGTCTCCGCCACTATTTCAGCGGCACCTCTGAGCGTCCCCGCCTCAACGTATATCGCAGCCTCAAGCACATCTACGCCCAGGTCATCGACGACGTTCAGGGCGTGACTCTCGCCGCCGCTTCCACCGTGGAGCCCGAGATCAAGGCTCAGCTTGAAGGCAAGAACAAGAAGCAGGCTGCCGAGCTCGTCGGTGAGACCGTTGCAAAGCGCGCCAAGGATAAGGGCGTTGAGAAGGTCGTTTTCGACCGCGGCGGTTATCTCTACACCGGTCGTGTTCAGGCCCTGGCAGACGGCGCCCGCAAGGGTGGTCTGGATTTCTAAGGAGGTATTCACATGCAGCAGAAGCGTAATTTCACTCAGGAAGTCCCCGAATTCCAGGAGCGCCTTGTCGCCGTCAACCGTGTTGCCAAGGTCGTTAAGGGCGGTAAAAACTTCCGTTTCTCCGCGCTCATCGTCATCGGCGATGAGAAGGGCAGGGTAGGCGTCGGCACCGGTAAGGCCGCCGAGATCCCCGAAGCCGTTCGCAAGGGCGTTGAGAATGCGAAGCGTCACCTCGTCACCGTTCCCATTGTCGGCACCACCATTCCTCACGCCGTTGAGGGTAAGTTCTCCAAGGGTCATGTCCGCATGCTCCCCGCTGAGGAAGGTACCGGCGTTATCGCGGGCGGTCCCGTCCGCGCCGTCCTCGAGATGGCCGGCATCAAGGACATCCGCACCAAGAGCTATGGCTCCAACAATCCCGCCAACTGCGTAAAGGCCACTCTCGATGGTCTCATGCAGCTCAGGACTGCGGAGCAGATCGCTCGTCTCCGCGGCAAGTCCGTTGCGGAAATCACCGAATAAGGGGGAAAAAGCAATGGCACAGCTTAAAATCGAATTGGTAAGAAGCACCATCGGTGCTCTTAAGGATCAGCAGGCGACCGTTAAGGCCCTCGGCCTTCACAAGATGCACTCCGTCGTCGTAAAAGAGGACAATCCCTGCATCCGCGGCATGATCTTCAAGGTAAAGCACCTTGTCAAGGTGGAAGAAATCTAATCGGAGGTGCAGTATGAAACTTCAAGATTTACGTCCCACTGAAGGCGCCACCGCCTCCAAGAGGCGTGTAGGCCGTGGTTCCGGTTCCGGTCTCGGTAAGACCTCCGGTTACGGTCACAAGGGCCAGAAGGCTCGTTCCGGCAGCAAGAAGAACGGCTTCGAAGGCGGCCAGATGCCCCTTCCCCGCAGGCTTCCGAAGCGCGGCTTCTACAACAACTTTGCTAAGGAGTACACGGTTATCAACATCGAGGTCCTCGATCAGTTTGATAACGGCACTGAGATCACCGCCGAGTATCTTTACGAGGCCGGCGTGATCCGTAAGATCGAAAAGGACGGACTCAAAGTTCTGGGTCGTGGCAAGCTTACAAAGAACCTCACCGTTAAGGCGGCTAAGGTTTCAGAATCAGCCCGTAACGCTATCGTTGCTGCCGGCGGAACTGTTGAGGTGGAGTAATGTTTAAGACTTTCATCAATGCATGGAAGGTCAAGGACATCCGCACCAAGATGCTCTACACCCTCCTGCTCATCGTAGTTTACAGACTCGGTTCGTTCATCCCCATCCCCGGCGTCAACGCTCAGGCGCTTGCCGCCAACATTGCAAACTATGACCTTCTCGGCTTCCTGAACCTCTTCAGCGGCGGTTCCCTCAGCCAGTTCTCACTGTTTGCAATGGGTATCTCCCCCTACATCACGGGTTCCATTATCGTTCAGCTTCTGACCATCGCCATCCCCGCCCTTGAGAAGCTTTCCAAGGAAGAGGACGGCAGGCAGAAGATCGAGAGGATCACCCGTTACGTAGGCGTGGGTCTTGCGGCTGTTCAGTCCCTCACCATCATCGTGACGCTCCAGAACATGTCCTCGAACTCCATCCTGAACACCCTGAACCTCTTCAAGAGTCAGTCGGCGAATCTCGTCATCACCTACATCACCATTGCGATCTGCTGTACCGCAGGTACCGCGTTCCTTATGTGGATGGGTGAGCGCATCACCGAAAAGGGCGTTGGCAACGGCATCTCCATGCTGATCTTCGCTTCGATCATCAGCTCCGTTCCCGATGTGTTCGTCAGGATATTCCGCTATTGGGAGATCCTTCCCTGGCATACCACCTACATCTCCAACAACCAGGTCGGCGTCCTCCGTTGGTGGGCTCCCCTCGTTGCTCTTGCCGTGACCCTCATCCTGGTCGTAGGCATCTGTGCTGTGGATAGGGCGTATCGCCGCATCCCCGTTCAGTACGCAAAGCGCGTTGTCGGCCGCAAGCTTTACGGCGGTCAGTCCACGCACATCCCCATGAAGGCCAATGCCAACGGCGTCATGCCCCTCATTTTCGCTATGACGCTGCTGCAGGTCCCCGCGATGATCGCTCAGTTCTGGTCCAATCAGAATGCGGGCTTCCCCAAGTTCGTTTCCACCTACCTGAGCTCCTCCACCAGGAATCCCGCCGGTATCGTTATTTACAACGTGCTGTACGGCATTCTCATCATCGGGTTCGCGTACTTCTACTCGACTATCAGCTTCAACCCCGTTGACATCTCCAAGAACCTTCAGCAGAACGGCGGCTTCATCCCCGGCATTCGCCCCGGTAAGCCCACCAGCGATTATCTGCAGAAGAAGTCCAGCCGCCTGACCATGTTCGGCGCCCTGTACCTCTGCCTCATTGCGATAATCCCCTCCATCATCCTGAACCTTCTTGGCGTTGACCTCCTCAGCCACTTCGGTGCGACCTCCATCCTCATTATGGTTTCCGTCGCGCTGGAGACCGCGGAGCAGCTCGACTCGCTCCTGCTGATGAGGCACTACAAGGGCTTCCTCGGCTGATAAAGAAAGAACTAAGCTATTTTTACGGCGCGCTGCTGTCCTTCTTTGGGCAGCAGCGCAGCGCCGACTTTTCCGCGCTGTAATTAAGGCGCGGATATTGTCGGTTTTAAGGAACGACGCCGCTCCCGTAAAAAAGGGGCGGGAAAGGTCTTTGGTATGAAGCTTGTATTACTGGGCCCGCCGGGCGCCGGAAAGGGCACTCAGGCGGAAAGGATCGCGGAGCGTTACTCCATCGCCCATATCTCCACGGGCGATATGCTGAGGGCGCAGATCGCGGCCGAGACCCCTCTGGGGCTCGAAGCGAAGGCCATCATAGACAGGGGCGAGCTCGTCCCCGATGAGATCATGATAGGCATGGTGAAGGACCGCATCGCGCAGGAAGACTGCGTGAACGGCTTCCTTCTCGATGGGTTCCCCCGCACCATTGAGCAGGCGGAACAGCTTTTGAGCTTTGCCGAAATGGACAGAGCCGTCTGCATAGACGTCCCTGCCGAAGCGATCGTCGAGCGCATGGCGAAGCGCCGCGTCTGCCCCGAGTGCAGGCGCACGTACAGCGCAGATGATCTGCCCCCCTGCGAGGATGAGCGTGAGCGCCTCTGCATTAGCTGCGGAGCGAACCTCATCATAAGGGATGACGACAGGCCCGAGACGGTCAGGCGCCGCCTCGCCGTCTATGAGGAGCAGACCCTGCCCCTTGTGGATTTCTTCCGTGAGCGCGGGCTGCTTTCCGAAGTCGATGGCCTGGGCGCTGTGGATGAGGTCGCTGCGAGGATATTCGGCCGTCTCGAAAACGCTGTGTCCGAGGGCGAGCCATTCGAGGACGCAGTCTATCGGAAGGAAGACCTTTCCGAATAAGCTTTTGTTAAGAAGTCGGGGGCTCATGCCCCAATGACGATGTGAGCGGAGGAGCCGCCTTTTAAGTGCGCCTTCACGTTTACTTGCGTGCGGGGTTTTCCCCGCGGATAAGGAGGATATCATGTCCGGAAGGATCACTGTAAAATCGCCCTCGCAGCTTGAAAAGATGCGCGTCGCGGGGCGCCTTGTCGGCGAAACGCTGAATTATCTCGAAAAGCTCGTCGAGGTCGGCATATCGACTTACGAGCTCGACCGTGAAGCGGAAGCATTTATCCGCAAACACGGCGGCGTGCCCTCCTTCCTCAATTACGAGGGCTATCCCGCTTCGATCTGCACCTCGATAAACGAGGTGGTAGTACACGGCATACCCAACAAGAAGACCAAGCTGCGCGACGGCGATATTATAAGCATCGACTGCGGCGCGATAGTGGATGGCTGGCATGGCGACGCCGCAAGGACCTTCCTCGTCGGCAACGTCGCGCCCGAGGTCCGCAAGCTCGTCGAAGTGACGCGCGAATGCTTCTTCCTCGGCGCCGAACAGGCGGTGGAGGGGAACCATTTGATCGACATCGCCCGCGCTGTAGAGACCCACGCGAAGGAATACGGTTACGGCGTGATCCGCGATATGGTAGGGCACGGCATCGGCACGAGCATGCACGAGCCTCCCGAGGTGCCGAATTACGTCGATCCCCGCATGGGCAAGGGCGTTAAGCTGACCCGGGGCATGACTTTGGCTGTCGAGCCCATGATCGCTCTGGGCACTTGGCGCATAGTCATAGGCCGCGACGGATGGACTTGCTCCACTGCGGACGGCAAGCCCGCCGCCCATTATGAGAACACTTTGATAGTGGGCGAAAATGCTTGCGAAGTCTTGACATTGGTTTGAAATTGTGCTATAATGATTTGGTTACGGCGCTTAATCCGAACGGAGGTTCCAAAATGTGCGGCTTTTCCAGCAGTTACGGGTCTTTATCGGGTGAAAACGGCGTAAAAAACACCCTCGGCCATGCCGCCGTGCCCCTTGCGGGGCATGATTCCGGCAAAATATATTTGGTTGTCGGTTTTGGCGAAAGCGGGGAAGGGGCGCCCATGCTGCTCCTCGCGGACGGGAAAACAAGGCCGGTATCAAAGCCGAAGGCGAAGAAGCTAAAGCATCTTAAGGTCCTCCCGCAGGGGGATGAGGAAGTGGCAAGGCTCCTTCGCGGGGGGCGGAGTGTGGATGATTCGGTCATCATCCATTCATTGAAGAAGATCAGGCAAAGCCTGAGCGATCCACAGGAAGGAGGCTTGAAAAATGTCTAAACAGGATGTTATCGAAGTCGAAGGCGTCGTTACGAACACCTTCCCCAACACCATGTTCGAGGTAACGCTTGAAAATGGGCATAAGATCATTGCCACCATTTCGGGCAAGCTTCGTCAGAACTTCATTCGCATCTTGACCGGCGACAAGGTCACGGTAGAGCTCTCTCCCTATGACCTCACCCGCGGTCGTATAACCTGGCGCGCAAAGAACTGATCCGTCGGTTCGTTGTTAAGAATTTTCAATAACTTCAAGGAGGAGGAAACCATGAAGGTCAGGCCGTCTGTAAAGCCCATGTGTGAAAAGTGCAAGATCATCAAGCGCAAGGGCCGCGTAATGATTATTTGTGAGAATCCCCGTCATAAGCAGAAGCAGGGCTGATGAGCGCCTTAAGGCGATCGCCCGTTTCGATTTGAGGGATGTTCGCTCGCGAAGAACACTTCACTTTCGCGAGGTGCGGTAACTTCTTCAGACAGTGTAAGATCATTTCCTGTCCGGTGCGGCTGCCCGGTTTGGACTTTGGCCAATGAGTGGTTGCTTGGCAAAGGTCTAAATCGGGAATCGGCAGGTGATTATACCCCCATCGGGAAGGGATATTCCCGGATAACGATCATAACATCATTATTTACGGAGGTAAAACAATCTAATGGCACGTATAAGTGGCGTAGATCTGCCCAGGGACAAGCGTGTTGAGATCGGCCTTACCTATATCTACGGTATCGGCCTTTCCACGTCCAAGAAGATCCTGGCGGAAACCGGCGTTGATCCCGACATCCGCGTTAGGGATCTTTCCGAAAGCGATGTAAACCTTCTCAGGGAATACATCGATAAGAACCTCAAGGTAGAAGGTGATCTCAGGCGTGAGACCGCGCTTAATATCAAGCGCCTCATCGAGATCGGCTGCTACCGCGGCGTTCGTCATCGTAAGGGCCTGCCCGTTCGCGGTCAGTCCACCAAGCAGAACGCAAGGACTCGTAAGGGCCCGAAGCGTCAGATGTCCAGAAAGAAGTAAGGAGGAAAGCGATAAATGGCTAAGCAGGTCAAAGGTAAGAAGATCACCAGCCGCAAGCGCCGCGAGAAGAAGAATATCGAGCGCGGTCAGGCTCATATCCGTTCCTCTTTCAACAACACCCTCGTTACGATCACCGATCTTAACGGCAATGCCATTTCCTGGGCTTCCGCCGGCGGCTGCGGCTTCCGCGGTTCCAGGAAGAGCACTCCCTTCGCGGCTCAGATGGCTGCGGAGCAGGCGGCTAAGGCTTCCATGGAGCATGGTATGCGTGTTGTAGAAGTTTATGTTAAGGGTCCCGGCGCAGGTCGTGAGTCCGCAATCCGTTCTCTTCAGGCGGCAGGTCTTGAGATCAACATGATCAAAGACGTTACCCCCATCCCCCACAACGGTTGCCGTCCCCCCAAGCGCAGGAGAGTATAAGGAGGCAAACGATTATGGCAAGATATACTGATTCCGTTTGCAGGCAGTGCCGCAGGGAAGGCTGCAAGCTTTTCCTCAAGGGCGAACGCTGCTACAGCGCCAAGTGCGCTTTCACCAAGCGCGCCACCCCTCCCGGACAGCATGGTCAGGCTCGTCAGCGCAAGCAGTCCAACTACGGTATTCAGCTTCGTGAGAAGCAGAAGGTCCGCAGGATGTATGGCGTTCTCGAGGGCCAGTTCAGGAAGTACTATGAGATGGCCACCAACATGCGCGGCGTAACCGGTGATAACCTTCTCGCTCTGTGCGAGCGCCGTCTTGATAACGTCGTTTACCGTCTCGCTTTCGGCGCCAGCCGTGCGCAGGCCCGTCAGCTCGTCGTTCACGGTCATATCACCGTTGACGGCAAGAAGGTAGATATTCCCTCCTACATCGTGAAGCCCGGTCAGGTCATTTCCGTTCGCAGCAGCAGCCGCGATATGGAAAACTTCAAGGCTGTTCGTGAGCAGGGCGCCGACGGCAAGATGCCCAAGTGGCTCTCTCTTGACGCGGAGAATCTCAAGGGTACCGTTGTCGCGATGCCCGAGCGCAGCGACATCGACGTCATCATTGAGGAGCATCTCATCGTTGAGCATTATTCCAGGTAATGAATTGAAACCCGCTGCTCTTCGGAGCAGTACCCTGAACGCTTAAGAAAGAGAGGGGAGAGTTTGATGTTGGAAATTGAAAGACCCAAAATTGAGTGCGTTGAGCTTACCGAGAATTACGGCCGCTTTGAGGTGAAGCCTCTTGAGCGCGGTTTCGGTACGACCCTCGGCAACTGTCTGCGCCGTGTGCTTTTGAGCTCACTTCCCGGCGTCGCTGCAACCTCCGTCAAGATCGACGGCGTGCTCCATGAGTTTTCCACCATTGAGGGTGTGAAGGAGGATGTGACTGAGATCATCCTCAACATCAAGGAGCTTCGCACGAAGATCGCCGGCGAGGGCGCCAAGCGTGTCATCATTGATGCCACGGGCGAATGTGAGGTCAAGGCGGGCGATATCATCACCGATTCCGAGGTAGAGATCGTAAATCCCGATCTGCACATTGCTACTCTGGGCGAGAATGCCCGCCTCTATATGGAGATCGTTCTCGATCAGGGGCGCGGCTACGTTTCGGCCGACAAGAACAAGAAGCCCGATATGGCTATCGGTGAAATAGCCGTTGATTCCATTTTCACGCCGATAACCAAGGTCAACTTCCGCGTAGATGATACCCGCGTGGGCAACACCACCGACTTCGATCAGCTTACGCTCGAGGTTTGGACCTCCGGAGCTATCGATCCCAAGGAGGCTGTTTCCAAGGCAGCCAACATTATGACCGAGCATCTGAGCCTGTTCATCAACCTCACCGAGGACAGCCAGCACGATCCCATCTTTGAGGATAAGAACGCGGACGATAAGTCCAAGCTGCTCGAGACCCCCATTGAGGAACTGGATCTCTCCGTCAGGAGTTATAACTGCCTCAAGCGCGCCGGCATCAACTCCGTTGCGGAGCTCGTCGAGCGCAACGAGGAAGAGATGATGAAGGTTCGCAACCTCGGCCGTAAGTCCCTTGAGGAAGTCCAGCAGAAGCTGGCAGCCCTGGGGCTTTCCCTCAGAGAAAGCGACGAATAACTATCTCATACGCCAACTAATATAGGAGGAAAAACAAATGCCTAACCGTAAGCTCAACAAGCCCACCGATCAGCGTGATGCTATGTTCCGCAATATGGCGACCGCGCTTCTCTGGAATGGCAAGCTCGTTACCACCGAGACTCGCGCCAAGGAGCTCCGTCCCATCGTTGAGAAGCTCATCACCATGGCTGTGGCTGAGTATAAGAATACAGAGACCGTCACCAAGACCGTTAAGACGGTCAATGACAAGCAGCAGGAGATCGAAGTAGAGAAGACCAAGACCGTCGATAAGCCCTCCAAGCTCCATGCCAGAAGGCAGATCATGGCTTACCTCTACAACATCACCGAAGTGCGCGAGCACAAGGAGAAGAAGGCCGATTTCGCGAAGCGTGCCGTTGCCAATTATCCCGTCGTTGAGAAGCTCTTTAACGAGCTCGCTCCCAAGTATGACGGCAAGAACGGCGGCTACACCCGCATCATGAAGCTCGGTCCCCGCCGCGGTGACGCTGCTGAGATGGCTCTCATCGAGCTGATCTAAACCAATAACGAACAGGAAAGATCCGAAGGCAAACGCTTTCGGATCTTTTTTTGCAGGTTTTTCGGATTTTCAAGTCTTTTTTGAACCGGAACGCGAAGATGCGCTCCGGTTTTTGAATAAAAAAAGCTCCGCCGCGTTAAACTATGCTCACAACACTTTTGTTTGAAGGAGGAAGTTTATGCAGCAGAACAACAGACAGCCGTGGTTCATGGACGGAGCGGGGCAGGGCCCCATCGCGTCGAAGGATCTCGGCACCATTCAGGACGAGATGTATTCCGAAGCCCTTGCATATAAGAAGTGCAAGGTGTATGAGTCAAGGTTCCAGGACGCGGCGCTCCGCTCAATGGCGCAGCAGCACGCCGAGCACCACAGGCAGCATTTTGACGCGCTCAAGGGGTATCTTGAGCAGTCCAACTGATAGGGAGGTAAGGATATGAACGAACAGAACATGACCGAACGAGAGCTTCTGACCGACCTTCTCCATACCGAAAAGGATATGGCGAAGACCTATGCCGGCAGCATCACCGAATGCTCGAGCCCCAAGCTCCGCCAGCTCCTGACCCGCCACATGACCGAGTGCGCCGAGGATCAGCTCTGCGTTTTCAACGAGATGCAGAGCCGCAATATGTATAAGACCAAGCCCGCGGAGCCGCAGGACGTGAACGAAGCCAAGCAGAATATGCAGCAGCTTCAGAACGAGACCTGGTAAAGGCCCATCCGGGTAACTGACAGAATGAACAATAATAGGGCGTTTCGTTGGGAAACGCCCTGTTTGCTGTTTTTATAAGAGTTTTGATAGACGGCACAAGCGGACGCCTTAATGCGTTCCCCGCGGCTGAGCCCCGGCGCAAGCGCCTACCTTATAAGCCTCTCCGCCTGCTTTTCCGTGGCGTTGGGGCAGATCTCAATAACGTGCTTTATAAGCAGCGCCTTCGCCTCCGCGGGGGTGTATTTCGCTTCCGCCGCCTCTATAAGCCTGCCGTATTTTGCATCCGAAAGCGAATACCGCGCCAGCCCCCACCCGTAGGGGCGGCCGTGACGGTCGATGGCATACTCAAAGCTCGTGGGCAGCACAAAGCATTTCATCTGGAGAACGTTGATGAAATTATCAAAGCCCGAAGCCTTGTCCGTCATGCCCGTGCGGGCGCGGAGGTCTGTGCTCAGCACCCCGAGCCCGTGAAAGCTGCCCGCTCCCGCAAGCGCCGCTCCGGGAGCGTAGCCCTTTTCGAGCTCCGCCATTATGTGCAGCGCCTCATGCGGCAGGAGCCCGTCCTCGTACATGCCCTCCGCGTCGTAGCCGTCGCGGCGGTAGCAGGCGAGTATCGCGTACCATTCCGGAGTCATGAATACCGCTTTGCCGCGGAAAAGCTTGCCGTAAACGCCCACGTCGCATTTCCATTCCCAGGGCCCTTCGACCCCCTCGACGAACCATATGGAGGGGTCGGCGGCGTCCTTCAATGAAAACCCGTTTATCCCGCAGCGAAAAAACGGCAGAAAGCCTATTCGGTCTATGAGCTCTTTGAGCTCCTCCTTTGAGGATACGGTGGGGAGATAGTTTTCCATGCCTCCTCCTTACGACAGCTCGAACGCTCCCGTATAGAGCTGATAATACTTGCCCTGCTGGCGGATGAGGTCGTCATGGTCGCCTCGCTCGATTATCCTGCCGTGCTCCAGTACCATTATCGCGTTGGAGTTGCGGACGGTCGAAAGCCTGTGAGCGATGACGAACACCGTTCTGCCCTCCATGAGCTTATCCATGCCGGATTCTATGAGCTTCTCGGTCCTCGTGTCGATGGAGCTCGTTGCTTCGTCGAGTATGAGCACCACGGGCGCCGCGACTGCCGCGCGCGCTATCGCGATGAGCTGACGCTGGCCCTGAGAAAGGTTCGCGCCGTCGGAATAGAGCATGGTGTTGTAGCCCTCCGGCAGATGGGAGATGAAGTAATGGGCGTTCGCGACCTTCGCCGCCTCGATGCAGTCCTCATCGGTGGCGTCCAGCTTGCCGTAGCGGATGTTATCCATAACGGTGCCGGTGAACAGGTGCGTATCCTGAAGGACCATGCCGAGAGTGCCCCTCAGATCGGCCTTCTTTATGTTTCGAATATCTATGCCGTCGTAAGTGATCTCGCCGTCAACAATATCGTAGAAGCGGTTTATGAGGTTTATGATGGTCGTCTTGCCCGCACCCGTTGAGCCGACGAAGGCGATCTTCTGCCCCTTCTTGGCATATACGTTCACGTCCTCAAGCACGAGCCTTTCCCCGTCGTAGCTGAAATCCACGTCGTGCAGCTCTATCCTGCCGACGAGGGGGACCTCGATGCTGCTGCCGTCCTTATCTATGCAGCGCCAGACCTTAGTGCCGTCCTCCTTCGTTTCAAGGGTAACGGCGCCTTCGTCAACCTCGGGAGCCATGTCGATGAGCCCGAACACGCGCTCCGCGCCCGCAAGCGCCAGCAGAATGAAGTTGAACTGCTGGGAGATCTCCGAAACGCGGTTGGAGAACTGGCGGATGAAGGTGAGGAAGGTGATGAGCACAGCGCTTTCAACGCCTATCTTCGACCAGTCGAAGCGGGAGTTTGCGGAAAGCTTGCGGATGAGCTCGCCGTTTATGCCGAACAGAACGCCTATCGTGGTGGTTATCGCATAGAATATGTGCGAAAGGTTGTTCATGATGGGGCCCATTATGGAAGCGAGAGTTGAAGCGCGCGTACCCACGCGGCGAAGCTCCTCGTTCATAACGTCGAAATCCGCCATGGACTTTTCCTCATGATTGAAAGCCTTAACTACGCGCTGGCCTTCCATCATCTCCTCGATGTAGCCGTTTACGCGGGCGAGCGCCTTCTGCTGATGCACGAAGTTCCTGCCCGACCTCGAAGCGATCGCCTTCGTTATGACAACGACGAGCGTTCCCAGCACCACGACTATAAGGAACAGCGGCGCGGAGAGCGAGATCATGGCGATTATGGCGCTCACCAATGACACCGAGGATATGAGAAGCTGCGTGACGCTCTGGTTGAGCATCTCGCGGATGGCGTCAACGTCGTTCGTGAAATAGCTCATTAGCTCGCCGTGGGTCTTGCTGTCGAAGAACGAAACGGGAAGCTCCTGCATGTGATCGAAAAGATCGACCCTCAGCTTCGCCATAACGACTGAGGTGCATTGCAGCATCAATCGGTTCAGTCCGAAGTTCGCAAACGCGCTCGCAACGTACAGTACCGCCATGAACAGGAGTATGGTCATATAGCGGGCGGTCTGCTCATCCATGTGGATGCCGGCGGTATCCTCAAGCGCCTCGCCCAGTATTGCGACGAGCCCCTTGAGCTGATATGCCGCGACTATCGAGGCGACCGAATAGACGATTATGAACACTACCGCAAAGAACAGGGTCCATTTGCAGTTCTTGTAGTAGGAGAGCAGGCGCCCGATCGTCCTGAAGAAGTTTTCGGGCTTGCGCTTGCCCTTGAAATTGGCCTCTATATCACGCTGCCTTGCCATTACGCCTCGCCTCCTTCCTTCTTCTCTTCCATCTGGGAATCATAGACCTCGCGGTAGATGGAGCACCTTCCCATGAGCTCATCATGGGTGCCGACGTCCACTATGCTGCCCTCGTCCATGACTATTATGCGGTCGCTCCCCATTATGGAGGCGATGCGCTGAGCGATTATTATTTTGGTCGTTCCGGGGATGTATTCGCGGAACGCGGTGCGGATGCGCTCATCCGTCGCCGTATCGACGGCGCTCGTGGAGTCGTCGAGTATAAGTATCTTTGGCTTTTTCAAAAGCGCCCTTGCGATGCAGAGCCTCTGCTTCTGACCGCCGGAAACGTTGCAGCCGCCCTGACCCAGATCGGTGTCGTACTTATCGGGAAAGCTTTCGATGAAATCGTGCGCGCAGGCCATGCGGCAGGCGGCCTCGATCTCCTCATCCGTGGCGTCGGGATCGCCCCAGCGCAGGTTTTCCTTTATGGAGCCCGAGAAGAGCATGTTCTTCTGCAGCACCATCGAAACGCCCTCGCGGAGCTCGTAAAGGGAGTATTCCTTCACGTTGTGCCCCGCTATTATGACCTCGCCGGAGAGCGCGTCGTAAAAGCGGGGTATGAGCTGAACGAGGGTGGATTTGCCCTCGCCCGTGCCTCCGACGACGCCTATCGTCTCGCCCGAGCGTATCTTTAAGTTTATGCCCGAAAGAGTCAGGTTTTCGGGATCCTTCGTGTAGCTGAAATCGACGTTCCTGAATTCGATATCGCCGTTTTCGACCTTCATGGCGGAATCCGTGCCGAGTATTTCGGGGGTCTCGTCAAGCACCTCGTCGATCCTCGAAACGGAAGCCTTCGCCATTGAAAGGGAGACTATCATGAACGATACCATGGCGAGCGAGCTTATGATCATAGTCGTGTATGACATGAGGCCCGTGAGCTCGCCGGGAGCGAACGCCTTGAACTTGATTATCTGCATACCGCCCAGCGCGAGCAGCACCACGGTGCAGGTCCACATTATGAGGAGCTGTATGGGGCTTGCGAAGCTGAAAAGCTTCTGCGCCCTTATCTGGGCTTTTTTGAGATCGTCAACGGATTCGTGGAACTTCTGCTTTTCATAGTCCTCCCGCACGAAAGCCTTTACCACTCGCATTGCAATGAGGTTTTCCTGCACGGAGGTATTCATCGCGTCCGTCTTTTTGAGCATCGCCATGAAGCGCGGATGCCCCTTCGAAACGAGTATTATCATTGCCGCGGCGAGGAAGGGGATGGCTATCACGAATATCCACGAGAGGCGGGAATTGATCCGGAACGCCATTACCGCGGCGAATACCATCATCATCGGGGCGCGGACGAATATCCTTATTATCTGCATGAACACGTTCTGCACCATCGTAACGTCCGTGGTGGACCTTACAATGAGGGACGAGGTGGAGAATTTATCGGTGTTCGCAAATGAGAAGGACTGCACCTTATCGAATATGGCGCGGCGCAGGTTCTTTGAAAAGCCCAGAGCCGCTACGGAGCCCGTCCTTGCGCCGAGCACGCCGCAGGCGAGCGATAACAGCGCCGCAATTACCATGAGCCCGCCCAGCGTGAATATGAGGCGGGTGCTGCCCGTTTCAAGGCTGGCGGGGATGACCGAGCGCAGAAGAAAATCATCCGTTGCGTAAAGACCGCCATCGACTATCGCGGCCATAAGCAGGGGGATGAGCACCTCGAGCGCCACCTCGAATATCATGAAAAAGGGAGTGAGTATAGTCGGGAGCCAGTATCCTTTAACGAATGAGGAATACCGCTTGAAGCCCTTTGTTTCCGAAATGTCCATTTAGCGCCTTCCATTCATAGTATTTGATGCTATTATACCATAAAAGGGACAAAAAACCTATACGGAACATTAAAAAAACATAGTATATAAAAAGGCCCGGGGCGTTTGCCCGGGGCCGCGGAAGGCTTTGTTCAATGCCTGAGCCTCATTTCTATGCGCTTGTTTTGCAGGATCCTGCGCGGGTTTTCGACCGTCAGCAGCTCTGCGGTGCTCTTGGAAAAGCGCTTTTCCAAAAAATCGTAAGCGTCGCTGAGCTCCGTACAGCGGATGCGCGTGTCGTGGGCGTCCGTGGCGACGAAATGCGCCGCGCCCAAACGGATGAGCTCCAGCGCCGTGCGCTCGGCGGCGGAGGTATCGAGCCCCAGTATGCTCGTGCGGTTCAGTTGGAGCAAACAACCCATATCCACCCAGTCGAGGGCGAAACAAATATCGTCGTTAACGGGGTAATAGCGCTCGGGATGCGCGATCACGGGCGTGACTCCGCGGCTTTGAAGGGCGAGGAGCACGTCGCGCACGCGCCACATATCGTCGTCGAAATCGAACTCAACGAGCATATAGCGCGATGCGGCGAGGGTGATCACGAGATCCCCGTCAATTAGGCGAACAAGATCGTCCGTGCCGAAGACCTCCATCCCGCGGTGCAGGCGGAGCTTAAGCCCGTGCGCTTTAAAAAGCTCACGGAGAGCGGTGATGGCGGCGTCATAGCCCTTGCCCATGTAGTTTCCGTATGAGCCCGGAATGTTGCAGTGCGGAGTGACTATAATATCGGTCACGCCGCAGGCCTCGGCGTATTCGCCCATGCGGAGGCTTTCCTCGCAGTCGGCAGCGCCGTCGTCCACTCCGGGGAGTATGTGGCAGTGGATGTCTATCATTCTGAATACCTCAACATTACTATACTATCACCCGAAAAACGCATTGTCAACTAAACCGTTGAAAAACGTCCCCCGCGGGGGTATAATGGAGCAAATCAAAGAAATGAGGCAATTATGGTAAAGGGTATCCTGTGCTCTTCGGGGGCGCTCATAACACGATATAACGGACGCGATCCGCGTCTGCTCCGCTCGATATGGGGCGGGCTCCGGGCAGACGGGCTCGAATTTATGATCTATCCCTCCTGGGATGGGAGATTGGATGAGGTGGAGGAGACCGTATGCCGCATAAAGCGCGATCTGATGATCGGCATACCGGTAGTTCATGCCGACAAGCGCATAGGCGAGCTGCTTTCGCTGGGCTCCGATGAGGAGCTTCAGGAGGCGCGCGTGCGCTTTATTCGCGGGCTTCGGATCGCCGAAAGGTTGAACAGCTCCCTGATGGTGCTCCATCTTTGGGGCGGCCCCGCTTCCGATCGCCATATAGAGCGGAATTTTTCCGTGCTTGCCGATTACCGCGCGGAGGCGGAGAAGCGCGGAGTGCTTCTGACGGTCGAAAACGTGGTCTGCGCCGTGGGCAGCCCGCTTTCACACCTCATGGAGCTCATGGACAGGGAGCCCGAAGCCCGCTTCACGGTGGATACAAAGATGGCGGAATTCCACGGAGAGCTTGATGCAACGGTTGCCTGCGAAAGGCTTTGGAACGGCGCCGCGGCGCATCTGCACGTCAATGATTACGGCGGGGGGATAAAGGATTTTTCCGACCTTCGGGTACTGCACATCGGCGAAGGGCACGTCGATTTCGAGCCGTTCTTCGATCGCGTGCGCGCCTCGGGCTACTCGGGCTACGCCACTGTGGAGTCCACCTCCGTGCGGCCCGACGGCAGCATAGATTTCGATAGAATAAACCGCTCCCTGCAGAGAGTGCGCGAGGCGCTCAAAGCAAAGTGAAGCGGCAAATGCGTTTATTCGGCGGAAGCCTCTGCGGTTTCTGCCTTTTCTTTTTTCTTTCTTGCGTTTTTGCGCCCGTCCCCAATATGGAGCAGGGGAGTGACGCGCTTATACAGCAGGAAAGTGAGCAGCGAAACGACTACTCCCTTCAAAAGGTTGAAGGGGACGACGGCGTAAAGCACCAGCGTTTTTATATCGACGATGGACTTGTTCACGCTGGTGCCCATGGCGACTATCGCGGAAAGATCCATGTGGAAGAGCTGCGCGAATTTGGGGATCAGGAATAAGGCGTTGAACATGCTGCCGAAAACGGTCATGATGACCGTTCCGGTGACGAGCCCCAAAAGCGCCGAGCGCTTGCCGCGCTTTATGTGATAGACCATGGTTGCGGGGAGCACGAACGCGCAGCCGACCGCGAAATTCGCAAAATCCCCCACGAACGCGGTGGAGGTGCCCTTCAAAACGAGCTTCAGCAGCACCTTCAGGAACTCCGAAACGACTCCCGCCACGGGCCCCAGATAGAACGTGCAGATCATGACGGGCAGCTCCGAAAGATCCATCTTGTAGAAGCTCGGCGCAAAGAAGAGCGGCACTTCAAGCAGCATAAGCACTCCGGCCATGGCGGAGAACAGCGCGACGTACGTGATATAGCGCGTATCGGAAAAGCGGCGTCTGTTCTTCACGAAGAGCCTTTCAAAAAGGAACGCGATGAGGAAGAGCCCCGCGAACACCCCGAGGCATATCGCTATAAACCCCAGATTTTCCTTTGCGCTTTCAAAGGTCGCCTTAAGTTTTTCGAGCATAAAAAAACCTCCTTTTATTCGCCCCGTGCAAGCGGGCGTAAAAGGAGTACCTTCCGTATCCGCTTCTCCCATCCGGACTTTGACCGTCGGTATCGGAATCGCACCGATTCGATGAGCGGCTTCACGCCGCCCACTCGCAGACTCGCGCATATGGGCTTTGCCCCTGCGCTCACTGCCGGTAGGGATTTTCACCCTGCCCCGAAGCTTTTATAGATTATACACCCCTTTCGGCCGACATGCAATAGCCCAAAGGGGTGTTTTTATAATTTATTCGGATAATGGAGCGCGGCCCCGTATCAGTAATCCTCGGGATGCGCGCAGTTCGTGAATTTGGTGAGCTCCGGCAGCCAGGTGAGGTCTATCTTGCGGGTCTCGCCGTTCCTGTGCTTTACCACGTTGAGGTACGCGATATTGTTATGCTCGCGGTATTCTTCCGTATCGGTGTAGGCGGCGGGGCGGTAGAGCATCATGATTATATCCGCATCCTGCTCTATGGAGCCGCTTTCACGAAGATCGCTCATGAGCGGGGTATGGTCGCTGCGCTTATCGGGCTCGCGTGAAAGCTGCGAAAGCACTATGAGGGGAACGTCCAGCTCCCTGGCGAGGATCTTTAAGTTTCTCGTCATTTCGGAGACCACCTGCACGCGCGAATCGGATCTTGAGGTCGATTGCATGAGCTGCAGGTAATCGACTATCACAAGATCCAGCCCGTATTTCGCCTTTATCCTGCGGCAGCGGCTCCTGAGCTCCGCGACCGATATGCCGGGCGTGTCGTCCAGCAGGAATTTGCAGTCGCCCACGCTGTTCAAGCCCTTCGCTATAACGAGCAGATCGTCCGAATCGACCTTGCCTGTGCGCAGGTTATAGAGCGGTATGCCCGTTTCGGTCGCCATAACGCGGGAAACGAGCTGTTCCTTGCTCATTTCGAGGTTGAAGAACGCGACCGTCGCCCCCTCGTACAGGGCGGCGTGAGTGGCGATGTTCAGCGCAAGGGTCGATTTGCCGCTTGCGGGGCGGCCTGCAATGATTATAAGATCGCTCTTCTGCAGACCGGAAGTCAGCGAATCGAGATCTATAAATCCGGTGGGGAGGCCGGTGTTGGAGCCGTCCATCTGCATGAGCTCGCCTATGCGGTGGAATACCCTCGCATAGATGGGGGCAATGGCCTCCACCGTTTCGGCGGAGCTGTGCATCGCTATATCGAATATGCGCCTTTCCGCGTCGTCCAGTATCTTTTCGGTATCCTTGGCGCCGGTGCGCGCATCCTGCGCGATGGAGGCGCAGACGCTTATAAGCCTTCGGCGGGTGCTGGTCTCCGCCACAATGGAGGTGTAGCTTTCGGCGTTGACAGCGGTGGGGGTATCCACCAAAAGCTCGTTCAGATAGAGCATCCCGCCGGAGCTTTCCTCCTTGCCGAGCTTCTGGAGCGCATCGAGAACGGCGATGATCTCAATGGTCTCGCCCTTCGCCCAAAGCTTTTTCATGGCTTCGAACACCTCGCGGTTGCGGCTGACCCAAAAATCCTCCGGCGCAAGCTTGTCCATAATGGTATCGGCAAGATCCGGCGAAACCAAAAGGCTTCCGAGGACGGCTTTTTCAGCTTCCTCGCTGTACGGCATTTTCAGTTCTTCTTCGCTCATAACTGTTCCCTGTGACTTCGCATGAGCGCGAAGCCGGCCTTTCATCGTGAATGGGGCGCTTAGCCCGCGGACTTATTCCTCCTCAAGGGGCAGTACCTCCACCTTGAATGAGGCGTCGGTCTTTTCAAACATGTGCGCGCTCACCTTGGTAACGCCCGTGGTCTTTATGGGCTCTGCAAGGCGGATCTTTTTCTTATCGATGGTGATGTCATACTGCTCCTTCAGGGCGGCGGCGATCTCCTTGCCCGTGATGGAGCCGAAGAGCTTGCCGTTGTCGCCCGCCTTGGCATAGACCTTCACGGTGAGATTGCTCATGCCGGAGGCCAATTCCTTTGCGTTCTTGCGCTGCATCTCGATGCGGTGCTTTTCCGCGGAGCGCTTTATGGTTGCGGAATTGACGTTGTTTGCGGTCGCGGGCTGCGCGAGCTGCTTCGGGATAAGGAAGTTGTTGGCATAGCCGTCGCTCACGTTGACGATGTCGCCCGCTTTGCCGGTGCCCTTAACGTCCTGCAGTAAAATGATCTTCATGGTATTATACCCCTTTCCCGGCTGAAAAGCCGTGATCGCTGTTATTCCTTTTCGGAGCCTTCATCCTTGCCGCCTTCCTCTTCGGGAGCGGCGTTTTCTTCCTTGGGCTCCTTCTCTTCGCGGATATAGCCGTATTTGGCGTATTCGTCCGCCTGCGACTGCGCCCTTGCGCGCAGCAGCTTTTCCTTAATGGCGCGCATTATGTAACCGCGCCTGTTTTTGAGCTGTTCCCTTATCCCCACAAGGGAGAGGAATATGAGGCTGTAAGGCAGGAACAGCACCGCGCCGCCCCACAGGAGCCATGAAAGCCCCTTGGGCGCTTCCGAAAGCTCAAGCACGAACCTGAGAAAAGCGAGCCCCTGCATCGCGAACATGGATATGACTATCAGCCCCATGGTCAGCGCCACGGAATTCGCCTGCTCGAGCCTTAAAAGATAGCAAAGCCCCGCAGCGGCGGCGGCGATGATTATGAACGCAAGCGCCGTCTTGGGCAGCCTCCAATAGCGGAATTTGGCCATCCTGCGCGGCCTGGTGCGGAATACCTTGTGCCAAAGCATTATGAGCAGTATGAGCGCAAGCCCCTGCACCTCCGCCGAAAGCAGACAGCAGAACATCAGAAAATCGGGGATGAGCGCCGTAAACCCTTCGAGCAGCTTTACGCTTTCCGCCGAAAACGCGGCGGAAGCTGCGTTCAGATAGCTCTGCTCCCAGAGCTCGACCGCCTTCAGATAGGGCGGCTGACCTGCAAGCATGGGCTCCAGCGCAAGCGCAAGATAAGTCCCGAGCAGTATTATCGCCGCGGCGGCAAGCAGGCCGTACCTGTGCGGCAGACGCTTCTTTGCATAGACCGTGAGCGTGATAATGAGGATCACGTACATCGCAAGCGTAATACACAGCGCAAGATCCGGCGTGAACGCAATGAGCATGCCCGCGGTGATTCCGCCGATCACGGGCAGAGAGAAGGGGAGCCCCCATTCGGAGCCCATATAGGCCGCAAGCGCGATCACGGGCAGCAGAAGGATATGCGAATAGACGGAAAACACCCCGGCGAGTACCGCCGCGCCGCCGCATATTATGATCCTCTTGACCGTGTTCATGCCGAGCTCCTTTCAGCGTATATTAAACCACTCTATTATTCTATATCATTATGGGGCGGCTGTCAACAGGGCATTCCTTCACCTTTTTGCCTCCCGAAGCATATTCTGCCTTGAACGCTGAAATGGGGGTGAGCTTATGGATAGGCTCTCGGAGCTGGAAAAATACGGAGTCTGCCGTGTCGAAAAGGTGCTGCCCTGCCCCGCGAAGGAGCGGCTCGAGGCGCTGGGCGTCTTCCCCGGCGCGGAGCTCGTAAAGCTCTTTACGGCGCCCTGCGGCGATCCCGCGGCGTATCTTGTGAAGGGTGCAGCAGTGGCGATAAGGCGTGACGACGCGGCACGCATCATAATAAAAAGGAGCGCGGAATGGGAAAGGAAATGAAAAAGGCGGGCGCTGCCAAAAGAAAAAAACGCCCCGAAGCGGGCGAAAGCCGCGTGCTGCTCATAGGCAATCCGAACGTCGGCAAGAGCACCGTATTCAACGCGCTCACCGGCGCCGCGAGGCATACGGGCAACTGGACGGGCAAGACGGTTGACAGCGCTGTGGGATACCTTAAGGGAAGCGGCAGGCGCATCGCGCTCTGCGATCTGCCGGGCTGTTACGGACTGGAGGCGACCTCCCCGGAAGAAAACGAGGTCCGCGCCGCGCTTGCGGAGGGCGGAGCCTCATGCGCGGTGATAGTCTGCGACGCCTCATGCCTTGAAAGGAGCCTCAACACCGCGCTCCAGACCCTTTCTGTGACGCGCCGCGCCGTGGTGTGCCTGAACCTTGCCGACGAGGCTGCAAAGCACGGCGTTTTTGTTGATACGGAAAAGCTTTCCGAGCTTCTGGGAGCGGAGGTCGTATTGACCTCAGCGGCAAGCGGAAAGGGCATGAAGGCGCTCGCGGCGGCGATCGTGCGGGAAGCGTCCCGCGGGGGAGACCCTGTCAAAATGACCGACCCGCCGAAGCCCATGTGGGGCGAGGCGGCAAGGATCGCCTCCCAATGCGTCACGCGCGATACGGATGCTTTCAGCGCGCGAAGGCTGAAGCTCGACCGGTTCCTGACGGGCAGGCTTACGGGGCTCTTCGCGCTCGCCGCCCTGCTCGCGCTGGTGTTCTATATCACCATGCGCGGCGCGGAATACCCTTCGCGGCTCATATCGCTCGGGCTTTCGAGGCTGCTGCAAACGGTAACGCGCCTCCTTGAAAAAACGCCCCTTCCCCGGGATCTGATCTCGGCGCTCTGCGAAGGCGGGCTCGGCACCCTGTTCACGGTCGTCGCCGTAATGCTCCCTCCTATGGCGATATTTTTCCCGCTGTTCACATTCCTCGAAGACCTCGGCCTCCTCCCGCGGATAGCGTTCGATATGGATGCTCCGTTCCGCGCCTGCGGCTCCTGCGGCAAGCAGGCGCTCACCTGCTGCATGGGCTTCGGCTGCAATGCGGCGGGCGCGATAGGGTGCAGGATGATCGATTCCCCGCGTGAAAGGCTGATAGGCGTGCTTACCAATTCGTTCATCCCCTGCAACGGGCGCCTGCCCTCGCTTGCAGTGCTCGCCTCGCTTGCGGCGGCGTGCGCGGGATCGGGCGGGGGAGCGGTTTCGGCGCTCATACTCACGGGATTTCTGGTTCTGGCCGTGCTCATGACGCTTGCTGTGACCAAGCTCCTTTCCGTCACGCTCCTTCGCGGCAAGCCCTCGTCCTTCGTGCTGGAGCTGCCCCCGTTCCGCCGCCCGAAGATAGGGCAGATCCTCGTGCGTTCGCTCATCGACAGGACCCTGTTCGTGCTCTCGCGCGCGGCGGCCGTCGCGTTCCCCGCGGGGCTCGTGCTGTGGCTCCTTTCAAGGGGCGGAGCGGAGGCGCCCATCTGCCGCGTAACGGCGTTTCTCGACCCCGCGGGGCGCTTGCTCGGGGTCGATGGCGCGTCGCTCACCGCGCTCATTACGGGGCTCCCCGCAAACGAGCTCATTATGCCGATGCTCGTGAAGCTTTACACGGGCGCCGCAGATGCGGATATGGCGGCGATGCGCGCCGTGCTCACAGCCAACGGCTGGGGCCTGAAAACGACCCTCTGCATGACGTGGCTCATGCTCTTCCATTCGCCCTGCGCGGCGACCCTGCTCACTGTGAGACGCGAGACGGGGAGCTTCGGATGGATGCTCCTTTCGGTGCTGCTGCCGGCATCGGCGGGAGTACTGCTCGCTGTTCTGACGGCGGCTGTCCTTTGAACCAATACGGGAGGCGGATATGGAAATTTCCCCCATCACGCGGCGAAAAAGAACCAAACGGCGCAGCCCGTGGCTTTGGGCGGCGCCGCTCATTGCGGCGGTTGTATTTCTTGTGATCGCGGTGAGCGCGGGCGGGCCGCTCGCCGAGGTCGCCCGCGAACGCGTTTCGGAATGCATCGCCTCCGCATTGAACGAGGCTTCCGCCGCGGCGTTCACGGGAGCGGAGGGAGAGCTGCTTTCGGTTTCACAAACGGGCGAGGCGACTTTCATAATAAACGCCGATACCGCCGCTCTGGGAGCGGCCTCCGCAAGGGTGCTGCGGCGCGCGGGCGAGCTCATAGAGCAGGCGGGGGAACGAGGCGCGGAGGTGCGTATGGGCTCCGCCTCACGCATTGCCCTTCTCACAGGACTGGGGCCGAAGGTCAGGATCCGCTTCAAGCCCATAGGCACGGTGGAGGGGCGGCTCGTATCGCGCCTTAAGTCGGCGGGGATAAACCAGAGCCTTTTCACGGTGGAGCTCAGCGTTACGGCAAGGGCGCTCGCGGTGATAGGCGGCCGCAGCGAGGAGGTAGAAATAAAGACCGCCGTTCCGCTGTGCGAAACGGTGGTCGTAGGGGCGGTGCCCCAGGTCTATACAAACGTTGCAGACGAGGAGGATATGCTGAACCTCATCCCCACCGATCTGCCGTGAGCTTACGGGGAAATGGGGAGCGACGAAGTATCCCTGTGCCATTTGTTCTTTACGGAAAGATCGTAGCGCATTACGGAAAGCTGAGTCTGCCCCGTGTATTCGTAGGGTATGCCGAACGTCACCACGTTCGCGCTTATGAAGCCCCAAAGCCCCGTGGAGGTATGCACGTAGCACCATTTGCCCACCCGCGCCCAGCAGGTCATGGCAGTGTTCCTGTTGAGCTTCAACAGTATCGCTTCATCCGCGGAATAGGGCTGTATCCTGAGGTTCGCGGCGTTGGGATTGATGCCGTCAACGAGCGTGAATACGCCGTTGGGCGGCGAAGGGAACCGCGATACGAACACCTTTGAAACGTGGATATATGCCACGAAGCCGCGGAAAACGACCTTCAATACCTCGTTGGAGGTTATGGAGAGGATATCCACGTGCTCGTTCAGGTTCGCGCGGAACATGACGGGGTAAAGCTCGCTCGGCCCCATACGCACGTCAGCGCCCTGCACCGAGATCTCGCCGTAAGCGATTATGGGCTCCATCGGGGGGATAGGATCATCATTCACTGCGGGCGGCCTTTCCGTGATGGAGATTATGCTGTAAACGGGGTAGTAAAATCCCAATATCTCCCTGAAATTCCACGCGTAGGTGTCGGGGTTGGCCCTTGCGAGCGAGCCTATCTGCGAAAGGCCTATGCCGTGCCCCTTCCTCGAATGGACGAGGGTATAGCCTCCGTTTTCCGCATAGCCCCAATACATTTTGAGACTCTTGTAAAACACCCTGTCATGCTCCGAATAATCGTCGCCGCTGCCGTCAATATCGGTCAGCACGAAATCGTGCAGCTCCTTGGCGGCGCATTCGATCGTGAAATCCGCGGCTTCCAGCGTATCGGAGACCGAGGCGCGCATTCCGGGATCCGATCCGGACTTGCCTTCCGAGGCGTATTCAACGGTCGCCTTGATGCGGAGCTTGCGCATGTTGCGCTGAGTGCCGGGGAGCGGATCGTAAAGCAAGACCTTGTTTATGGAGGTCACCTGCTTCGCGTCAACGCCGAACAGCTCGATCACCTTGCCGAGAATGAAATCGCATATGGGGCCGCTGTTCGGCTCGTTATAATCAACGTGCAGGAACATACGGCTCGAATCGGGGTACTCGAATTCGTAATCGTCTATCATTACGGCGTATTCCGGATCCTGCCCGGAGCCGAAATTGTTGTGGGAGGGCAGCGCGGATTCGCCGCCGTTCGCATGCCCGTAATAGGCGGGAACGAACGTGCCGTCGTATATGAGGGCAAGGCCTATCGTTTCATAGATGAAGGGCAGGGTGGTGATCCTTGCGTAATCGAAGCCGTGATAGCCCTGATAGATGGCGCTCGTCCAGCCGTCCTTTACGTCGTAGGAGGCGGAAGGATCCATATAGCATATCCCCATTGCCTTTGCCGCAAGGGACTGCGCCTTCAGCGATTCGGGGAATGAGTTGGTCGCAAGCTCAAAACCCACTATGCCGAAAAGGTAGTAGGTCATGGATATGTCGTTTATCATGGCGATGTACCCGGAATTTGCCATGAAACGGAAATTGCCGAGGTAATTCAAGCCCTTCGTCTTGCTGTTGGCGGAATATTTGAGGGTGAGATACCCCGCCTCATACCTTTCGGTGAGCCTCGTCAAAGAGCAGAGCGGCCCCAGATACAGCTCCTCGCCCGTTGCCTTAACGGTGAGCTTCACGTTGGAGCCGGAAACCTTCACGCGGAGCGAAAGCGGCGCTTCGATCGTGCCGCCTATTGCGGCGCCGCCGTTCAGCCTGTACATCGTGCCGAGGTCAATATCCACGTAGGAAGTTTCGCCCGTCGAAATAAGCACGCGGATATAGGAAAAATCGGCGTTGGGCGAGGGCGATCTTTCGGGATCGTAACGGTCGGAGGCCTTCTCGCGGAAGGGCGAGCCCTCGTTCCTTACCCCCCTCAGGGCCGATACGGGCAGCACGGCAAGCGCCATTATGAGCGCCAATGCGAGCGCGGCCGCCCTCCTTACTGCCGGATCAAATATCTTCATTTCGGTCCCTCCGTTTTTCAAGTATGAGCCTTACGGCTTCGGCGGCGAGCGCCAGCCCGAATGCCGCGGGTACGAAAGGCACGGAAGCGGGCGTCTGCCGCCTTGCTTCCGCATCGGGCGCTTCAAACAGGGGGGCCTTGGGCGGCTCCTCCGACCAGCAGACGGTAACGCTTTCAATGCCCCTTGCCTTGAGCTCCTTCCGCATCACGCGGGAGAGCGGATCGGTGTGGGTCTTTTTAATATCGCTCACCCTCACGAGGGTCGGATCCAGACGGTTCCCCGCGCCCATTGAGGAAAGTATCGTTACGCCTCTGCGCGCGCATTCGGAAATGAGCGCGAGCTTCGCGGTCACGTTATCCACCGCGTCGATAACAAGATCGACGTCATCGGGAATGAGATCGGCGGCGTTTTCACGCGTTATGAATTCGCAGACGGGTATCACGACCGCGTCGGAGACCGCCTCCGCGCGCCTCTTCATGGCTTCGGCCTTGGGCGTCCCCACGGTGGCTTTTTCGGCGACCACCTGCCTGTTGAGATTGCTTTCCTTTACGCATGCCGCATCTACTACGGTGAGCCTGCCCACGCCGCATCTTGCAAGCGCCTCGCAGCAGTGACCGCCGACTCCGCCCGCTCCGAATACGGCGACGTGCGCGGAACCCAGTATCGCTTCCGCGTCCTCGCCCAACAGCATCGCCGTCCTGTAAAAGCTTTCCTTCATAACGCCTCCAATGGGGGATATTCCCCCGCATCAATTATAACAGACAAGAAGCTCCAAAATCAAACGCCTGCGAAAAACTTAACAAAACCTTCATCAAATCTTAACAGTTATGCCATAAACAAAAGGGAAGCGGACGTGATCTCCCGCTTCCCGGCTTTTTACTTTGCAAACATTTCCGTCGAAAGATACCTTCCGCCGTCGTCGGGCAGCAGCGCGACTATTGTTTTGCCTTGGTTTTCATGCCTCTTCGCAAGCTCCACAGCGGCGGCCACGGCCGCGCCGGAGGTTATGCCGACGAACAGCCCCTCTTCGCGGCAGAGACGGCGCCCCATCTCATAGGCGTCCTCATCGCGGATGGGCATTACCCCGTCATAAAGCCCCATATCGAGCACCTTAGGCACGAAGCCCGCGCCGATGCCCTGCAGCCCGTGCGGCCCCGCTACTCCCGCCGAAAGCACGGGGGAGGAGGCGGGCTCCACGGCGACTATCGCGATCGCGGGGTTCCTGCTCTTCAAATACCTGCCTACGCCCGTGAGCGTGCCGCCAGTGCCGACTCCCGCAACGAAAATATCCACCTTGCCTTCGGTATCATCCCAGATCTCGGGGCCCGTGGTCTTTTCGTGCGCGCGGGGGTTCGCCGGGTTATCGAACTGCGAGGGGATGAAGCTGCCCTCCATGCTCTCCGCCAGCTCCTCGGCCTTTTCTATCGCGCCGCTCATCCCGCGGGAGCCTTCCGTAAGCACTATTTCCGCGCCGTAGGCCGCAAGCATCCTGCGCCGCTCCAAGCTCATCGTTTCGGGCATAACTATTACCGTGCGGTAGCCGCGGAGTGAAGCCGCCAGCGCGAGCCCTATCCCCGTGTTGCCGGAGGTCGGCTCTATTATCACGGAGCCCTTTTTCAAAAGCCCCGCGTCCTCGGCCTCTTTTATCATATTGAGGGCGACCCTGTCCTTGACCGATCCGCCCGGGTTGTATTTTTCGAGCTTTGCC
The DNA here is from genome assembly GCA_017394835.1 of Clostridia bacterium. Lineage (GTDB taxonomy): Bacteria > Bacillota > Clostridia > Christensenellales > CAG-138 > UBA3857. The sequence goes on along the minus strand of JAFPXD010000040.1, from coordinate 40,973 downwards.
AAAAGCCTTGCGGAAAGCCCCTCGGCCTCCTCTATGCGCTTGAGCTCGATCATGGGAGTGCGCCCTATGAGCTCCTCAACGGAAGAAAATATCCTTGCCATAACGATCCTCCTTGTTTATCAGATTATCCAGCACCACGCGGCGGCGGGGGAGGTTTCCTCCCGCTTTTCCTCCGCGCCGTGATGCGCGCCCTTGAACTGCAGCTCCTGGTTTTTGACGCTCACCCTCGTTCCGGGCTCAACGGAGCGGGTTATGAAGGCGTTGGAGCCTATTATAGAATCGTGCCCTATCACCGTTTCGCCGCCCAGTATGGAGGCGCCCGCGTAGATGGTCACGTTATCCTCAATGGTCGGGTGGCGCTTCTGCCCGTGCAGGCGCTGCCCGCCGCGCGTCGAAAGCGCGCCTATCGTCACGCCCTGATAGATCTTCACGTTGTCGCCGATGACGGTCGTTTCGCCTATCACAAGCCCCGTTCCGTGGTCTATAAAGAAGAATTTGCCTATCGAAGCGCCGGGGTGGATGTCTATCCCCGTGCGGTTGTGGGCGTATTCCGTCATTATCCTCGGGATGAGGGGCACTCCGAGCTGATACAGAACGTGCGCTATGCGGTTCACCGTGGTCGCGTAAAGCCCGGGGTAGGAGATGATTATCTCCTCGCGGCTCAGTGCGGCGGGATCGCCGTCGAACGCGGCGGTGAGGTCGGTATCGACGAGCTCCCGTATCTCCGGCAGACGGGAAAGGAATTCCACCGTCACGCCCTGCGCGTATTCGGTCTCGCCGCCCTCGGGGCAGACGGAGCTTCCCTTCACCGCAACGGCGATCTGTGAGCTCAGATGATACGCTATATCCTCAATGAGGTTTGAGATACTGTTTTTGAGGTTGTAGATGCGTAAGGAACGGTCATAGAAATAACCGGGGAATATCACGCGGAAGAGCTTGGAGGTTATATCCTCTATCACCTGCCCGTCCGGCTGGGAAAAGGGGATGAGCCTGTCGATCACCCGCTCCTTCCCGTAATCCTCTATAACGAGCTTTTCAAGCTTCTGCAGCCTGTTTTCGAATTGCCTGCCCATTTATGCGGAGCCTGCCTCCTGATTTAATATGATAACTATACCAAAGCCCGCGGCTCACATCAAGCGGCGCGCGGGCTCATTCTGTTAAATAACTGTAAATTCGGGAGCTTTTACAGCGCTTTTTTCCATTACCTCAAACAGCCGGGCGCAGCTTCCTCGAAATCTGATGCAGTTTTCAGCCTCGCCGATGGGCTCCAGCCCCATGTGCCGGAGTATCCCCTGCGACTTCAAATTGAGCCTGTGCGCGTACGCCTCGACGAACGGCGTGCTTTCGGGCACGACCGACCGGAGATGCTTGTAGAGCGCCTCGAATGCGCCGATCCCCATGAGCCGCGGAACGAACTGTATTTCCTCCATCATGAAGGTCGTCTCGTTCACGTAATACTGGAAGAACCCCGCAAGCCCCCCGCCGTCGCGTATCAGAATGATATTCCTCGCGGGCTTTTCGAGCGCGGGACGGACGGCGCCGAACCATTCCGCAAGATCCTTCTCATACCCTTCGCCCGTGGGAGCGATGGCGTTCATGTTGGCGTAAAGGATGGGAAAGAGGGGCCCAAGCTCCTCATCCAAACGTCCCTTGTCAATGTATGAAAAAACCAGCATTTTAAGTTCCTCCTTCTGTGATGAACGTGAAAAAGCCCCGAGGGGCTTTTTCGGTTCGTTATTCAATAAGGCCCTTTTCCTTTTCCGCCATCCTTCTGTTGAAGTCCTTTATGCGCTGATCCTTGGTGAGGTAGCGCTTGCGCATACGGATGGATTTGGGCGTGACCTCAACGAGCTCGTCGTCGCGGATGAACTCAAGGCACTGCTCAAGGCTGAATATGACGGGCGGGGTGAGGCGCAGCGCCTCGTCGGAGCCGGAGGCGCGGGTGTTCGTCATGTGCTTCTTCTTGCAGACGTTGATGGTTATATCCTCGTTCCTCGCGCATTCGCCCACTATCTCGCCCTCATAGACGGGGACGCCGGCGGTCACGAACATGCGGCCGCGGTCCTGGGTGTTGAACAGGCCGTAGGCGTTGGTCTCGCCGGTTTCGGAGGCGATGAGCGAGCCCGTGAGCCTTTCCTCAATGTCGCCGGAATAGGGCGCGTAGCCCTTGAAGATATGGCTCATAACGCCGTTTCCGCGGGTATCGGTCAAAAGCTCGGAGCGGTAGCCCATGAGCCCGCGCGCGGGGATGTCGAATATGAGGCGCACGCCGCCGCCCGCGTCGTTGATCATGTTGGAGAGGACGGCCTTCCTGCGGCCAAGACCTTCCATAACGGCGCCCATGTAATCGGCGGGCACGTCTATCGTAAGCTCCTCCATGGGCTCCATGAGGCGGCCGTACTGATCGTGCTTCATAATGACCTTGGGGCGCGATACCGCAAATTCATAGCCCTGACGGCGCATGGTCTCGATGAGGATGGAAAGATGCAGCTCGCCTCGGCCGGAGACCTTGAAGGCTTCGGTGGAGTCGGTATCCTCAACGCGCAGAGCGACGTTCGTCTGCACCTCCTTGTAGAGCCTGTCGCGTATGTTGCGGCTCGTCACGTACTTACCCTCCTTTCCCGCGAAGGGGGAGGTGTTCACCATGAAGTACATGGAAAGGGTGGGCTCGTCGATATGGACGAAGGGCAGGGGATCGAATGCGTTGACGTCGCAGATGGTCTCGCCGATGGAAAGCTCGGGCACGCCCGCAACGGCGATTATATCGCCCGCGGCGACCTCATCCGCCTCGGTGCGCTTCAGGCCCTCGAAACGGTAGAGCTTCGTGAGCTTTGCCTGCCTCGAGCCGGAGCCGGGAACGCCCACGCATACGGGCAGGTTCTTTTTGGCAACGCCGCGCTCGACTCGGCCTATTCCTATGCGGCCGACGTATTCATCGTAATCGATGGCGGAAATGAGCACCTGCAGGGGCAGGGTCTCATCGCAGGCGGGGGCGGGCACAGCGCTGATGATGGTTTCAAACAGCGGCTGCATATCGGGGGAAAGCTCGTTGGGATCGAGGCCCGAAACACCGTCCCTTGCGGAGGCGTAAACGATGGGGAAATCGAGCTGATCGTCGTCCGCGCCCAATTCGATGAAGAGGGAAAGGGTCTCGTCCGCCACCTCATAGGGCCTTGCGCCGGGGCGGTCGATCTTGTTGATAACGACCACGGGCACCTTCTTGAGCTCCAGCGCCTTGCGGAGCACGAAGCGGGTCTGGGGCATGCAGCCTTCGAATGCATCGACCATGAGCAAGACGCCATCGACCATCTTCAATATGCGCTCCACCTCGCCGCCGAAATCCGCGTGACCGGGAGTATCGACAATGTTGATGCGGTAATCCTTGTAATTGACCGCGGTGTTCTTGGAAAGTATGGTTATGCCGCGCTCACGCTCAATGTCGTTGGAGTCCATGACGCGATCCTGCACGGCCTCGTTCGCGCGGAATACGCCGCTCTGGCGAAGAAGCTGATCCACAAGGGTCGTCTTGCCGTGATCGACGTGCGCGATTATGGCGATATTTCTGATTTTTTCGTTCATAAAAAATACCTCTCTGCGTTCTTTCACAAAGAGGTATTTTACCGCTTTTAGGCTTTAAGCACAAGGGTTTTTGAGATTATATTTTGAGCTTCAGGAAACGAACTGGAACGCGATGAACCCGATGTATATCGCAAGCAGCGTGACGCCCTGCCAGCGCTTGAGCCTGCCCGATATGACGGCGGGTATGGTCAGGAGCCCCATCACGAGCATCATCACGGGAATATCGACTATGAGCGATGCGTTCATCCCGCCTATGAGCTTTGCCGCGGGCAGATCGAAGGGGGCGATCGTCACCGCCATGCCCGAAACGAGCACGATGTTGAATATGTTGGCGCCTATCACGTTGCCAAGCGAGAGCGCGCCGTGCCCCTTCGCAAGGGAGGTGATGGCGGTGACGAGCTCGGGCAGGCTGGTGCCGAGAGCAACGAAGGTGAGCGCGATGACCGTATCGGGCACGCCCAGCGCCTTCGCTATTATGGTGCCGTTATCTACAAGGAAATTGGCTCCCACGGCGATGAGCGCCGCGCCGACTATGAGCAGCACTATCGCCTTCGCGGTGGACATATCCTTTTCGGATTCTTCGTCCTCGGCCTCGTCGGGGTGCTTCTTGGCGTGGAGCACGGTGAGCACCATATAGACCGCGAACATGACGAGCAGTATTATGCCGACGGGCCTTGAGAAGCGCCTTGCGAATATCGCCACGCCGCAGTAGAATATCGCGGCTATGAAGAAGCAGACGACGGGCAGCGCGAGCGCCCTGCGGTTCACGAGCGCGGGGCGGATGGCCACGGTAAGCGCGGCGATCAGCGCCGTGTTGCAGATCACGGAGCCTATCGCGTTGCCGTAGGCGATGGAGCCCAGCCCCTTTGCCGCGGAGGTCGCGGAGACCATTACCTCGGGCAGCGTGGTGCCGATCGAAACGACCGTCGCGCCTATTAAAAGCTCCGGCACGTGAAGCTTTTTCGCGATGCCAACGGAGCCGTCAACGAACCAGTCGCCGCCCTTTATGAGCGCGGCCAAGCCCAGTACGAACAGCACGACGGAGCCGATTATGCCGAATTGGGAATTGGCCCATTCGGAAACGAAAGCGAGCATATGATACCTCCGAAAACGTTAAAAAACTGCGGGTATAATAGCATCCGGCGGAAAAACTGTCAAATGCCGTTTCAAAAGACGGCGAAACGGCGCATCCCCCAAAAACCTTTGAAAGAAAAGGTTTTTTTGAGTATTGCGCGGGGACGGCTTTCGGGATATAATGTGAGCATGAACGATATGAGAAAAATATATTTTGGCAGGACTTCCCTCGGCGCGGCACATACGTGGGCGCTTTCGACTCCCTTTTTAACGGCGCGGGTGACCGATCTCGGCGCGTCGCTCGTGAGCCTTAGGGTCAGGACCCCTGCGGGCAGGCTCAAAAACACAGTGCTCGGCTATAAAAACGCCGCCCTTTATGAGAAGGGCACTTCCGCCGTCGGAGCTACCGTCGGGCGGTACGCGGGGCGCATAGGCGGCGCCCGCTTCACGCTTGACGGTAAGGAGTACCTCCTTGAAAAGAACGACGGCGAAAACCACCTCCACGGCGGCTTTATGAAAAGTCTCTGGCATGCGGAGACGGGGGAGGGCCGCATCCGTTTCGCGCTTTCAAGCCCCGACGGCGACGAGGGCTTTCCCGGCGCTCTCCGCGTTTTCTGCACCTATGAGGCGGAGGGGCGCACCCTTCGCATAGTCTATGAGGCCGAAGCCGACGCCCCGACCGTGCTGAATCTCACGAACCACAGCTATTTTTCGCTCGGCGGGAATGCGGAGGAGGAGCTCCTTTCGGTAAACGCGGAGCTTTATGCCGAGCTCGGCGCGGGCTCCATCCCCACGGGGAGGCTCCTGCCTGTTTCGGGGACCGTTTTCGACCTGCGCGAGCCCAAGCGGGTGGGCGATATCATAGGCTCGCCCGAGCTTTGCGGGACGGGCGGCCTCGACCACAGCTTCATAATAAACAGGGAGGCGGCGGGCCTTGCTCCGGCGGCGCGTCTTGAAGACCCGGAAACGGGGCTCGTGCTCCTCTGCCGCACGACCAGGCCCACAGTCCATATTTACACGGCGAATTTCCTGCATCTTGACGCCGCGGGCAGCTTTCCCCGACACGGCGCGGTCTGCCTCGAAACGCAGCACCTTCCCGATTCGCCGAATAAGCCCGGGTTCCCGACGACGATCCTTCGCCCGGGCGAAGAATACCGCGAGGAGACGGAATACGAATTCCTGACCGAATAAGCGCACGAAATGAAAAAAACCACCGCAGAACGGTGGCTTTTTTGCTGTATTCATCTCAGTGCAGGAAGTGAAGGAACGGAACGCCCTTATAGTAACAGTTGAGTACAAGGATCAGGTAGATCACGTTCAAAACGATCGGCAGGAGTATTATCCAGAACGCCACGCCTTCATAACGGATGCTGTCACGGTAGAATTCGAACGCGTACTTTACGGGTAAGCCGGAGAAAATATCCGAAAAGAACGTGACGACACGCCTCACGACCACGATGAACGACATCAGCAACACGCCCGAAAACACCGTGCTTACGAAGCAGACCGAAACGCCCGTTAACGCGGAAACGATCAGCGATTCGTCCACAGCGCGGAATCTGCCTGTCGGATCCATAGTGGTGATGATGAGGTGGAAGAGGAAATACATTGCGACCGGAACCGCGCACAGCAGGAGCGGATAGACCCACAAGCCTGCGTTAGGCCCCTTGCGTGCGTTGTGAAAAAGCGACTGTCCCATAGATCTGTCTCCTTTCGGGTAATTGTTTATTTGAAATGGACTACATCCATTTCTTTTTTTTGAACCATATCAGGCAGCCGACCACTATCGCGATGCTCACGCCTATCACGACGGGGTAGGCCCAGCGCCGGTCAAGCTCCGGCATGTACTTGAAATTCATTCCGTACCACCCGGCGATCAGCGTCAGCGGCATGAATATGGAGGTGATGACCGTAAGCAGCGTTATGATCTTGTTCTGCTTGACTTCAAGGCGGTTCTGAACGAGGTCCCGAAGCTGCACCACGTATTCGCGAAGGCTCGTCACCGAATCCTGCAAACGCATTATCCGCTCCGTGTAAAGGCGGAAATAGCGCAGCCCGTCCGCGGAAAAGAAGCCGTTTTCGTTCTCCTCGAGCTCCTGCGAAAAGTCTATGAGCTGTTCGTAGTGCATGCGAAGATCCAAAAGCTCGCCCCTTATGTCGTTGAGCTCTATGGGGAATTCCTCCACGTCGCCCTTCAGGATCTCATCCTCGGCGGAGGAGAGCCGCTTTTCTATCGAGCCCAATAGCTTCAGATCCCCGCTCACGATGCTTTCCAAAAGGTCGAACATGAACCTTTCGAGCCCCGGCAGCTTCCATTTTTTCGTGCGCCTTATCTTTTCTATCAGCGTTCCCGCATAGCCCTCGTCGTCGATGAGCACTATGCCCTTTTCGTCGAGCGCAAACGCGAACGAGTGCCTCACGCCGGTTATATCCCCGCGGTCGGGTATGCAGAAGCTCCCCGTCAGCGAGTCTATATTGACGACGGCCTTTGTTTCGGTGCGGTCGTCAAGGGAGCTTTCAACGTCGATGCCCATATCGAAAGAATCGCGCCTTTCGCGCCATTCCGCGCCGGAAAGCAGGGCGACGTACTGCGCGCCTCCCTCGCGAAGCTCCGAATGATCGCATTCGCAAAGCGTTTCCCTGATCTTGTAGAAGGGCATGTTTCCTCCTTTTACGGGGCTTTTCCGGGAAGGTTGGGCTTGAAAGCGGGCGGGATGACCTGATAGTAAGCCCCGAGAGCGTAAATGAGATACGCCGCGTTCAGCAGTATGGGCAGGAGCATTATCCAAAATGCCGCGCCTTCCGTCTTTACGCTTTTCCAATACCAATCCGCCGACGCGCTCAATGGGATCCCCGTGAAAATATCAATAAAGAATTCCTTGATCCTGTCCGTCACTATCGAGAAGGGCTTGCTGTACGCGCCCGTAAACAGGGTGGCAAGGCAGACGGCGGAGCCGACTATCGCGGAAATGAGCAGCGCCTCGTCATGAGCGCGCCAGCGGTGCCCCGTATCCGCAATGCTTATCACGTAGCGGAAAAAGAAATATGTGACCACGGGAGTCAGAATGAGTATGACGGGATAGACCCAAACTCCCGCATAGGGCTTGTGTTCCTTGTTGTTGATGAAAGAAAAGTCTTCCAATTTTGCCTCCGTATAACAAGCGGGCGGCCCGCCTGCATTCGCAAAAGCGCCCGAAAGGGCTTATTCCGCCGCGCTCCCGCGCTTTCTGAAAAGCTTGAAGAAGAGTGGATATACGGCTATCGCAAAGAAGCTCATTATAAAGTACCTTGCAATATCCATGAAGGGGGAATCGGAGATCCCGGCAAGCAGGGGCTTCAGGCCCATTCGGAGCCCGAGCACGAGCGCCAACCCCACGACGACCTTTATTATCTGCACCCACCATTTTGCGCGCTCATCGAAATCGACGAAGCGCTGCTCAACGAAGCTGCCCGCAAAGAGACCGCACGCAGTGCCGAAAACCACGCATACGTCCTTTACCTGGGTGGGATCGTATTCCTTCTTTACGCAGTACGTCATTACGAAAATGACGACTCCGAGCGCGAGCAGGGCGACAATGCCCGAAACGATGGAATAGACCTTCTTCCCGTCGCCGCATTTTGTGAAAATGAGCTCCATGACGGCGATCACTATAACGCCCGCGATCAAGGCGCAGACTACGTCGAGCAGGGTATGCACGCCGAGGTACATCCTCGAGAACCCAACGGCTGCGATCAGCGCCGCGGCGGCGATATACGCCCATGCCTTGCGGATGCGGCACGCAGGCAGACCGTACATTATGGTAGCGGACTGGGTGTGCCCGGAGGGGAATGAGAAGCCCGTAGCATCGTCAAGGGCGGAGGGCACGGGCTTGAGTTCCGGATCCAGGACCCAGGGGCGGGGGATCATGAAAAGCGCCTTTAAGAACTGGTTCACCACGTTGCCCGCGATGAAAACGAGCATGAACCTGTAACCCAGTTTCTTGTTCACACACCAAAGCAGTATGAGCCCTATCACTATGAACGCCATCTCGTTTCCGAGTACGGAAACTCCGTTCATCACCTTGTCGAGAAAGGGGGTGCGTATTTCGGCTATGCTCTTAAGCATATCCGTGAGCCACCCGAAGAAGGGGCCGCTTAACACAGCTTCGCTCATTTAAGACCTCCGCGATCATTCTAGCATCTTATTTTAGCACACATTCGGCAAATATACAAGTATGAAAAAAGCGCGGGGTATGGAGCCCCGCGCCGGGAATGTATCGCCCGTCAAACGAGCATCAAAAGGGAAATATAGCTTTCGTGATTCCCGGAGGATACGAGGATATCGTATTGAACGCCCTCCTTCCCGGATCTGAGCTTAACAATGGTCTGATTGATCACAGTCCATGAGAGCTTATCCGGATCGCACTCGCTGTATAAGGCCTCGATCTTTTCATTCAGCAGCGTCTGCGTGTTGGGATCGTTCATTGCTTCCGTAACTTTGCTGTGATCCTTCGAGCAGTCTATGGAGGGCGCTTCCTTTGCGCTGAAATTGAATATGCCGAAATGCTCAATGACCGTTATGGCAACTATGGCGTTGGTCTCGGCGGAGCCTATCATTTTCACAAAGATGAACTCGTAAACGCCTCTGCGCCTTTCGTCATTGAGAGGCATCTCATCATCCGCCGGAAGCCGCAGAACGTATTCCTCGGCATTCAGCCGTTTTCCCAGCTCATCAAGGGCGAGCTGATAGCATTCGTCGAACGATTTGGGCTCGCGGTCCTGCAGCAGGGAAAGGTCTTCGGGATAACCGATCGTATAGAGCACGGGCTCATCCGAAGCATTATTTATCCAGAATCGGATGGATGATCCTTCTTCATCACGGTACTCGTATACGTCTGCGTCGCATTTATAAAACGGCGATACACAGGTATTCACATACTTGCCGGTATAGATTTTGCCGTCTATAGTAATATCGTGGGTGCGGTTTTTGTTGCCGATCTCCCTGAAATCATACTGCAGATCCATTTCGGGGCCGCCGACTGAGATCAAGCCGCCGCTTTCCGACAGACCCGTTAACAGGATGCGGGGCTTTGCACTGCAGGAGCAGAATGCGAAACAGAACACAAGCAGCAACAATATTGAGAGCGTTCTTTTCATGATTGAGACCTCCTTAATTTTTTATAATATATTAATCACGTTTTTTCTAGAAAAACCAATGATTAATTCCTCCTTTAGTGTTACCGACAAGATATGCTTTTCCACTCATATTTTGAGTGTCATTTGTGGCGTACTGACAGGAAAGCGAAACATTGTTATTGCATGAATAATAGTAGTAGAAGAACCGTTCTATCCATGTGTTAGCAGAAGAGCATAAAACCACCTCATTAAACCCAATAGCATATGTTGCACCGGCATTCACAGATGCATCAACAATGTTTTTCCCGCTTACACTGTTTTTACCGGTACAACATGCCGCAAAAACGGCCACTTCCATTCCGCTAAAATCGACTAAAGAGCCACTATTGTATATTTGGGTACTTCTTAGTTTTATTGGATTATCATTATCTTCGTTTAGTTGAATCCATGTAGAATTTGAATCATAGTTTCCGTGCCCTCTGAACACAAATATATATAGTAGCGTCCTCCATCTGTGAAAGACAGTTGCTCACAGATAAACTATTTGTATATCTAAAGTTAAAATCGTTACGACCATAGTTGTATATATATCCGAAAATCGGATCGAATCCGGAGACGCGATCTCTTCCATCTGATTCGGTTATAGCAAGAAACATATCAGTTTGCCCATCAGTTTTGTAGGGCATCCACTCATCTATATAATCAGTGTTATTACTGTAATTACGTTGTTCTATATCAATACCATTAATGTTAAGCACATATGATCCGACAGCAAGGACTCTATCATAGGGTTCGCCGACTTTTGCGCTTATTTTATATGCACCGCTGCTTGTTGTTGAAAAACCCCAAATCATACTATTGGCTAATGTGCGTGTTCCGTTTGAATCGGTTCCTTTGCTAAGCATAACTCTTATGTTAGCTTCGGGACTGTCATCCTTTACACGCAAATAGTAGGAAGATGCTTTCATGGATTTTATTGTATAATAATTGGAATCATGAGTATATTTGACGATCCATTTTTGATTGCTGAGACCGAGAAACTTCCATTGATGGGTATAAGAGCCTTCCGATATCCCTTCCTCATAGTCCTGAATATCCATATATTTGCCGGTTTTTTTGTTTTCAAAAAAATAAGTTCCATTTTTAATAACTGGATTACTGATAACAGTGTAAACTATAGTAAAATAGGGCCTGTAGTTTGTTGATGATTCACGCGAATGAATCCTAACGGCGGAAACAGCTCCGCTGTTATACTTAAGCCCAAGCCCCAAATTAGAGTTGCCGGCATACCACCCCTTTATCAAGGACGTAACGCTGAAGACCAGCGTTACAGCGCTTGCCGGATCGGTACTGGAAATGACATTCGCTGTCGCATGAGAACACCTTGCAGTAGCCAGCCCGTTATTAGACCATGAAGAAACTGTGTTCCATGTGAGGGAAGATTCATCCCAGCTCCGCTTGCATCTGTATGCATTTATCTCAATGCTTCCGGACGAACCTTCCGAGTAACACTTTGTCGTCAAAGAAGCAGATGAGATCTTTGCATATATAGGCAAAGTTGGCATGCTTGCTTTTAAGTATGCGATCGTATTTGAACGTATTCTCACATAAGCAGAACTACCATAGTTTGAACTCGGACTGGAAGAAGAAACATATGTATCTCCGATGATTTGAGGACATACCATAACCGAAGGGTCGATTATAACGGGGAAAAGCCGATCGCTGTCATTTATCCAATCATCATCGACTACAAGCTGTAAAGAGTAGCACTCTCCAGACCGTTCGATGACATAATAAATGTTATTGCATTCTTCACCAGAGGCGTCGTACATAAAAGGTGTGGTTATGCAATAGACTGTTTCATTGTTTTTGTCTATTAGCTTGATAGAACCGTTTTCTGTAAGCTCTGGAGCAAGACCGGATAGATCCATCTTGAAATCCAGCGAACCTATTTTAATCGGATTGGTTAGTATGATGTTTTCTTTAACATCGTTTCCGCTTATAACATACTCCAAATCCATTCCATCGCAGACATTGTCGTATGTGACCCTAGTAGTGTTATCTATTGAGATCAAAGCGGCAAGCTTTTCTTCACCTTCACAGTTGTTCGCAATATCATGTCTGTCCGGGTGGTTCTCTATAACAGCAGTCGAGGGAGCTCTGTTATTAAAAAGGAGTCCGAAACTGACGGAAAACGCGCCGTTGCTGACAGTAAAAAGCGTATCGGCTGATGAACTGGCGGAGAAAGAAAACATGCCGTCACCGGTTGAGAACATCCCCGGGTTTTTTGAATCAGGATACAATCTATTATCGATATCCTGCCATTTTCCTTCCGCATCTTTTCTGTGGACAGCCATACAATAGGCGATGGCTTGATAATTGCCATCCTCCAATTGGAAGTGTTTTGCAGTTTCCTCACGCAAGGATTCAATTTCGATTATTCCCTGCCCGACCTTTTCATCCAGCTCTTTATTGACCGCGTTTTGATCGATGCATGAACCAATATCATTTTCTACGGTATCTTGAGAGTATTCGATTTTCCGATAACTGCCGGATGTGGCGGTGATCGGGAGCGAAATAACAATGAATAGCATCGACAGAACAAAAACAGTAATGCGTATTCTCAATTTGACCATAAACGACCTCCCGTTATTGATAACAAGCTAATTCACATATTCGCCGCGCGTTGATCTTTATCGCGCACCGTTCTCTTTGTGATAACATACGCGACAAACATTCAACTAAGATTATTCTAACATATCAGGATGACTTGCACAAGTGTAATATTAACAAAAAGATAAAAATAAAGCAATCTTCCGCGTGTGTGCCAATGGATCGTCCGCCCGGTATCGAAAAGGATGATAAAAAGGCGATCGAGCCCGTGGGCACGACCGTCGCCGGGCGCATCCGCATAAGGATACGCCCTCCTTATCATATGTTATTTTACTATCTTCGCTATCTGCCCTATCTTCGCATTGGAATTCGTGGTGGGGAAGCAGTTGGCGAAAACGAGATCCGTCGCGCCGACCTCGCGTGCAAGATCGATCACGTTCCCCTTCCAGTAGCGGTAATCTATCTCATAAATGGTCTTGTAATGATCCACAAGGTAGGGCAAAAGCGCGTTGCCGTAGGATTCCTTTATTATAATGAGCACCTGGTTATTGCCCGCGGAGGGGTTGCGAAACACCGTCAGCGGATTGTCGCCGCCCGCAAAGCACATGTAGCTCGCGATCCTCGAAACTATCTTGCCCTGATGGGAATTGCCGTTCTCATCGTAAATGGTCATCGTCGCGTCCCCGGACTTGGGGTAGTAGGCATAGACCGTCTCCTTGGGGAGAAGATCGGTATCATGCCCGCTCAAAGACCAGGAGGAGCCCAAAAACCCGCTCATCGCTATCTCCTCGCGCTCGCCGAAGCTGATGTGGTTTATCCCCTTCGTCTGGCAGAACGCACGGTAGGCGTAGTATGCGCCGAGGGCCGTCCAGTGATGGTCGGTGCGGAAGAATATGTATTCGTCCCTGTGCAGCATCATGGTGTGGATGCAGTGCACCTTCTTCACGTTGGAATTCATCATCCCGAACTCCTTTGCGATGCAGCTTTCCATATCTATCGCGCCGGGCAGCTTTGCCATTATGTCGTCGGGAACGACTATGTGATTCGTGGGGATTATGAGCGAATAGACCTTAGTGCTCCCCGCAAGCGCGTCAGCGGTGTAATTGATGAGCTCCGCGTATTTGCGCGCGGAGGACTCAACGTAGAACGCCTGCTCATACGCTGCGTTATCCACCTTGAACAGGTTTATCTGCTCCCCGTTCTGAGAATAGAACGAATACCTGCCCGACCTGCTCGTGAGCCTCGGCACCGAGCTGTGCTCCGACTGCGGCCTGTGGGGAGGCTCGACCCAGCCCGCGGGCTTGGGGGTATTCGTGGGCCTTGGCGTGGGAGTGCTCGTGGGCTTGGGAGTCTTAGTGGGCTTGGGAGTGGGAGTGCTCGTGGGCTTGGGAGTCTTTGTGGGCTTGGGCGTGGGAGCGCTCGTGGGCTTCGGAGTCTTGGTCGGCTTGGGAGCAGCGGTAGGCGCCTCGGTGGGCTCTTCCGTCGGTTCCTCGGTGGGCTCTTCCGTGGGCTCCTCCGTGGGCTCCTCCGTCGGCTCCTCGGTCGGCTCCTCGGTGGGCTCTTCGGTCGGCTCCTCGGTGGGCTCCTCGGTGGGCTCTTCGGTCGGCGCCTCGGTGGGTTCCTCCGTGGGCGCTTCGGTGGGCTCGCCGCTTGCGGGAGCTTCCGTGACCAAGGCGTCCTTCCCGTCATCGCGGGGGAGACACCCCGTAAACAGCATGCCGGCGGCAAGCAGCGCGCAGGCAAGCTTCATCAAAGCTTCACTCGTCTTTATCATCCTTCTGATACCTCTCGGTGTGCGTGCGTCACACGCTGAATATTATTTTCCGGAAAGAGATTTTATCACATATCGGCTGATGTGTAAATACCCCGAAAAATGTCGGCGCTGCCTTGTTTTTCATTTACGGTTGCTTTTTATCGCGAAAATGGTATAATATAATGAAGATGTAAGGAGGGCGCATTATGAGGATCAAAACCATCCGGAATAAAACCGCGCGCGAGCGTAAGGCACGCGGCGGCTTTTCGGTGACCTCGCTTGCGGAGCTTTCCAATATCGAGCGCATTACCGGCCGCATAGACGCCGAGCTCGAACGCCTCGGCTGCGGCATGAAGGAAAGGGCGCTGATAGACGTTGTGATAGACGAGATCTGCTCGAACGTCGCCTTCTATGCCTACGGGGGAGGCAGCGGGCCCGTTACGGTCCGCTTTATGACGGAGGAGGGCGGCCGCCGCGTGCGCCTCACTTTTGAGGATCTCGGCGTTCCGTTCGATCCGCTCAAAAACGAGGAGCCCGATATAACCCTCCCCGCCGCAAAGAGGAGGTTGGGCGGCCTCGGGATATTCATAGTCAAAAAGACCATGACGGAAGTCCGCTATGAGCGCAGGAACGGAAGGAACATACTCACCGTCATTAAGGATATAGCTCCCGCGCCGGGAAACAAGCCCGAAGGGGCCGCAAAAATGCCGAAGGGAGGCCCCTTGGGGTCATTGAAAGAGAAATGAAAAACGTGTTAGGAAGCAATAAACAAGGCAGGCTCGAAGTCTCTCTCTCCGGGCATATCGACTCCGCAAACGTGAAAAACGTCGAGCAGGAGCTGAACGCCATGCTCGAGCCCGCGCCTCAAAGCGTCGTTATCGACTGCGGCGGCCTCGAATACATTTCCAGCGCGGGGCTGCGTATGCTCCTGCGCGTCAAAAAGACCGCGGATGATACGCGCCTTGTGAACGTCTCCTCCGCCGTGTATGAGATATTGGATACCACCGGCTTTACCGAGATAATGGATATTCGCAGGGCCATGCGCACGCTCTCCGTAGAAGGGTGCGAGGTAATAGGCCGCGGCGCGAACGGGCAGGTCTATCGCATGGACGAAGAGACCATAGTAAAGGAATTCCACAACGCTGATGCGCTCGAAAACATCAACCGCGAGCGCGAGCTTGCCCGCACGGCGTTCGTGCTCGGCATTCCCACCGCCATTTCATACGACGTGGTGCGTCTCGAAAACGGCGGCTATGGCGCCGTGTATGAGCTTTTGAACGCCAAAAGCTACGCCCAGCTCCTTCTTTCGGGGGAAAAGACGGTCGATGAGCTCGCCGAAATGAGCGTAGAGCTGCTCCGGGTGATCCATTCGGCCGAGGCGCCGGAGGGCGCTCTCCCCAAGAGCGCGGACCGCGTGCTCGCGTGGTTCGGCGATATTGAAGGCAAGCTCGACCCCGCCGTATCGGAAAAGCTCCGTTCGCTCCTTGACTCGATCCCCGATCCCGGCTGCGCGCTGCATGGGGATTTCCACGTGAAGAACATAATGTATATGGATGGGGAATCCCTCCTCATAGATATGGATACATTCGGCAGCGGGAACCCCATATTCGAATTTGCCGCCATGTACGACGCTTACCGCGGCTTCAGCGAGACGGATCACGATTCCGTCCGCCGCTTCCTCGGCATTGATTACGATACCGCGGGCAGGCTGTTCGAAAGGAGCCTTGAGCTCTATCTCGGCGGCCGCGGCGGGCGATTCGATAACGCGATGAGGGCCGTCCGCATCTTGAGCGCCGTCCACCTTTGCAGCCATTACGTCCGCGGCAAGGACGCCGATCCTTCCGAGGCCGCCGAAAAGGCAGAGGTCTATAAGCGGATACTCGAAGCCCTTGTGCCGGGAACGGATGCGCTGGGGCTCTGAAAAATACAGGCGTTACGGGGGGCGGCCTTGAACCGCTCCCCGGTTTTCGGCGTCCGGAGCGTATCGGGATACATCCTCGAAAAAATTGCCGAAAACGCAATATTACATGCTGACTTCGGGGGGTATGTGATACAATAATGACAGGACATGTTTAGTCTATAACAGTATAAAGGAGGCGTCTTTATGAAAAGATCCATAATTATTATCGCGGTCTGCATCGCCGCCTTGTTTGCGGCGGGAATCGTTTTTGCGGTGTCGAGCGAGAAGCCGGCGTCTAAACAGGAAGTGAACGCCACCTTCATCCCCGCGGAGGAAGCGGAAGAGTGGCTGGCCGCGCAGGAGGCGCAGAAGGAAGCCCTCATGGGCAAGCCCGCGCCCGATCCCGAGGAGTATCTCACCCTTTACGAAAGGGCGCTCCTCCACGCAAACGCGGAGCAGAAGGCCAAGCTCGAAAACCTCGATACCTTCGGCGATGAGGACGTTCGCCCCGAAGAGCTCACGAAGCAGATAATGATAATAATGGGCATGATCCCCGCCGATGCTCCCCGCATCACGATAGAGCAGGCGGAGGCTATACTCGAGTCCGTCAAGGCGCAGGGCAAGCTCAACATGGACTATGCGGACGATCTCATTGCGGAGGAATTCAACAAGATCGCCGGCGCGCCCGATATAGAGTGCGGCAGCGGCCTCAGCCACAGGGTATGGTTCCTTGATGAAGAGCATACCGCATGGATCGACGACTGCATGGGCATCGTGTATTATAAGGCCTCGCCCGAAAGCGAAACGGTGATCCTCTACCCCGATATCCCGATCGGATGAAACGCCCCGGGCGGGACTCGTAACGGATGAGACCTCATGCCCGCAGTGGAGGCGCTGTAATTGTGAACGAAGATACAGTCGATATGAGCCCACCGCAGCAACACGGCGGGCTTTTGATAGTCGTTTATTGACGGGTGTTAGCGAGACGATTGCATTTCCATACGTCTTGATTACCGTAGTATATTTCAACTTTCTTGCGCTTTTCATGTGGATATTTAAGAAAATATCCACATACGGTATGACCGATAATATCTTTACTGTAAACTATAACTTCATCTTTTGAAATAATGTTTTTGAACTTTGCACATTCACACGGGTGTTTTATAAAAAAATCAATGATAGAAGTTATCCCGTGATATGGCGAAGGCAGCCAGTCCCAAGGGCTGTACGGGTTATCCCAAGGGTCTGAGCTTGTTTTTTGTGTTTGAACACATCCAAGGGCAGAAGCATCCTTAACAACGGAAATACTGCTTTCCGGCAAAAAAGTATTCGCTTTTTCGTTATTTGATTCCTCCGTAATGATACTCTTACTTTTCACAGCTTCAATAAATTCGGAAATCGAATACTGCTCGGAAGGAAGAAAGCAACGGATGGTCGATTTCAATTCTGTTGAGGTTTTTCGACGCAGTAATTCTTTGATCCGATAGATCCTGCCGGACTTAACTTGAATATAAACATTCTGCTTTGAAAGATTCTCCGGTACCTCGGACACTCTGAAAAAACCATTGGAATTATTCTCGAGTATCTCAATGAATCCGTCTTCTGCGATTCTTGTATTAGCGTCCGTGAGGTCGTATAACCAAATTGTTCTAATACCCAAATCGGAATAGAACTTGTTTCGCTCCTCAAAATCAAATGCTATGTATGAATGCTGAAACTCTATGCAAGTTTTTGCATCCTCATAGTAAGCGTCAGCGAATTTCCACTTATTTGTCAGAGGGCTTTTGATGTGCTTTTCAATAGTGCAGAAGGGTTCGAAACGCTGCTTCCATTGCTTGTGCCACAGGCTTTCATAGTATCTTCGCATATTTGCTACGATCTTGTACCTGTCCGCTTTATCGGGAAAGAGCCTTCTGTAATCCTCATAAGAATAATACAGCCGAAAATACGGTCCGCCGTTGTTCTTCGCGCCTTTTACGAATTGAACCTTGAATTCATATTCCGGATCGACAAATTCGCTGTCCCTGCTGTATTTTCCTTCTTTGACTTCTTCGGCAGTGACAAGTATCGGATCATCCCTGTTGTCGAAAAGTAATGCTTCTTTCATATGATTTATTTCTCCTTGTTTTTGTTTGAGGAGGAGCGATTAACACTCCTCCTCATCCTGTGCATTGGGGTCGTATTCCAGTATGTCTCCCGGCTGGCAGGAAAGCACTTCGCATATCGCCTCGAGGGTCGAAAAGCGTATCGCGCTTATCTTGCCCGTCTTCATCTTGGAAAGGTTGACGTTGGAAACGCCTACCCTTTCGGAAAGCTCCTTCAAGCTTACCTTTCTGTCCGCCATTACGCGGTCAAGCCTTAAAATGATCTTACCCATATTCATATTAAAGAGTTTCGTCTTCAAGCTGCTGGAGCTCTTCACCACGACGGAACATATACGAGAAGAACAGAAGCAGGAGTGCGGTAAAGAAGAACCAAAGGCTGAAGTTAAAATCAAATGAGTAGCCGCTTACAATCGTCTTATCGAACATGCTGTCAAGATCGTAGAGTTTTAGCTGAAAAAAGTCACCGATGACTCTTGCCGCCTCGATAAGTCCGCCGCCAATGAAGGTGGTAAAAGCAAGTTTGCGCGTGACTCTGGCAATGCCCGACGCGAAGGGCTCGCCGGACTTCGTGTGATTCAGCAACTCGCGTAATACTTTGAACCCATACCAGAGTGCAGCACAGCCAATCGCGGTCGATGCAAGCATCCCGATAAGATGAGCTTTGGCAGCGGGTAAATTAAGATGATCGAATTTACCGCCCGTTAGATTCAATGTAATCTTTCCGAGGTCAAGACGGGATGCGCTGGCAATCATCTTTTCACCGAGTATTGCAACAAACACGATCATTACGGCAGCTACAATGACTCCTGCGAATGCAAACCCCTGAACGATCTTGAAGATCTTTTCAAGCGTGGAAGAGGTCTTTGCAATGTTGTTTTTCATGTCGTTTTCTCCTTTTCTTCGGAGCGCGGTATTGGATCGCTCCGTTTCTATGCCCGTATTATACGGCGATGATTAACGGCTGTCAAGTATAAATTTACGAAAAACGTAAATATATTTATGTTAAGCGCAGGAACCGAACCCCCGGAGGGGCGGATCCCCCGGCTGCGTATCCGCTCCTTCGCGGGCCGCGGATCACGCTGTGGCTATTTTTGTCGGAATATGTTATCATATGGGGGAAAGGAGATGGGGGAGCGCATACCTTTATTTGAAATCATCAATATCGCACCCCTTCGATCTGAAAATGAAAAAAGCATTGCTTGCGGCGATCATCGGCGCTTCGGTGATCGCATGCCCAGTTCTGTACCTTCTCGTCGGCCCCGCGCTCGATGAGCTGCAGCTTGAGACGCTAAAGCTGCTCGCGATGATCGCGGGCTGCTCCGCCGTGCTCGTGTTCGCGGTGGGCGAGCTTTCCGGCAACAACAGCCAGATGGACAAGCTCTGGAGCATCCTCCCCATAGCTTACGCGTGGATCGCGGCCGTCCGCGGCGGAATGAAGACCCGCCTCGTGGTGATGGCCTGCCTTGCGACCCTCTGGGGCGCGCGCCTCACCTTCAACTTCGGCAGGAAGGGCGCCTACAGGCTCAAATTCTGGGAGGGGGAGGAGGATTACCGCTGGAAGATACTCCGCGAAAAGAAGGAATTCAAGCCCCGTTGGAAGTGGGCGGTGTTCGACCTTCTGTTCATATCGGTCTATCAGAACGCGCTCGTCCTCGCGACGACGTTCCCCGCGCTCATCTCCATGAGCTCCGATAAGCCCTTCGGCGCGGTCGACCTTGCCGCCGCCCTGCTGATGTTCGGCTTCATACTCTTCGAAACGATAGCGGATGAGCAGCAGTGGCGCTTCCAGGAGGAGAAGAAACGCCTCCTGGGCAGGGCGGGCTCCCTGAGCGCGCTTCCCGAGCCCTATTCGCTGGGCTTCAACACCGTCGGTCTGTGGGGGACCTCCCGCCACCCCAACTATTTTGCGGAGCAGGGCGTGTGGATAGCGTTCTATCTGTTCAGCGTAGGCGCGGGCATGGGCGTATTCAACTGGAGCCTCATCGGCGCGCTGCTGCTCGTGGTGCTGTTCATCGGCAGCTCCGCCTTCGGCGAGGAGATAAGCTCCTCCAAATACCCCCTCTACGCGGAATATAAAAAGAAGGTCTCCCGCTTCGTGCCCTGGTTCGGCAGGCTCGGGAGGTAACGGAAAAAACGCGGGGCGCGTCCTAAAAAAGCGGCGCGACCCTTTTTTATTTGCTTTGCCACCGATAATATGTTATCATTGAACCGTAAACTGCTCGCACAGAAGGAGGCACATATGCAGAACTATTCCCACACCATCCCCACGAAGATCTATTTCGGCAAGGGGCAGATCTCCCGCCTTGCGGAAGCGCTGCGTCCCTTCGGCGCCAAGGTGCTTTTGACCTACGGCGGCGGCTCCATCAAAAAGACGGGGCTCTACGATACCGTAATGGATATTTTGAGCGACGAGGGCTTCACCGTATTCGAATGCGGCGGCATAGAGCCCAACCCCCGCATAGAATCAGTCGAGCGCGGCGTTAAGCTCTGCCGCGAGAACGGCATAGAAGTGATCCTCGCCGTAGGCGGAGGCTCCACCATAGACTGCTCCAAGGCGATAGCCGCGGGCGTCTATTATGAGGGCGACCTCTGGGAGATGGCGTCGACCCGTCACGGCGTATTGAAGGCGCTCCCGCTCGTCGATATTTTGACCCTCTCCGCAACAGGCTCCGAATACGACGGCGGCGGAGTCATATCCAACATGAAGATCAATCAGAAGCTCGGCAACAGCTACACGTTCCCCGCAGTATCCATCTGCGATCCCACCTATACCTTCACCGTTTCCAAATACCAGACGGCGGCGGGCACGGCGGATATCATGAGCCATATCTTCGAGGAGTATTTCTCCCGCACGCCGGACAGCGACCTTGCCGACGGCATCTGCGAAACGGTGCTCAAGTCCGCGATAAAGAACCTGCCCATTGCGCTTGCGGAGCCCGATAATTATTCCGCAAGAGCTAACCTCATGTCCATCTCCTCGATAGCCTGCTCCGGCATCCCCTCCTACGGCAAGCAGTCCTCCGGCTGGCCCTGCCACGCGATGGAGCATGAGCTTTCCGCGTTCTACGACATCACTCACGGCGTGGGCCTCGCGATCCTCACTCCCCGTTGGATGCGCCATATATTGAAGAAGGATCCCTCCTGCGAGTGGCGCTTCGTCCGCTTCGCCGAGAACGTCTGGGGCATGGAAGGCGAGGATGAGCACGCGCTGGCGAACGCCGCCATAGATAGGCTCGAGGAGTTCTTCCGCGAGTCCGGCATCCCCATGACCCTTTCGGAGCTCGGCATCGGCGAGGAGCATTTTGCCGAAATGGCGAGCCACGCGAACCGCGGCGGGTACCTCAAAAACTCCTTCGTTGCCCTGACGGATGAGGATATAGTCGAGATCTACCGCGCCTGCCTGTAAGCCCGGATCATGCAAGGCTCCGCCTTGGGCGCATTCACTTAACGATACACAGCCTCAAAAGGGATCTTTTTGCGCCGTACCGCGTCAAAAATGCTCGAAAGACTTCAGTAAGTATTTCTGCGCTTTTCTCCTTGTCCGGCACAAAAATCTCCTCTTTTGAGGCGCTGCGCGGTTTACAGCCGTAAGAGAACAAAAACCGAGGACGGATATGCCATCCCCGGTTTCTTATTCAGTAAAGCTTGGTTTTCACGGCTTAAAACCTGCGTCTCCTTAAGTGAATGCACCCTTGGGCGGAGTCTTTTTCTTTTACGTCAATGACCGATTCGGAAAAGATTTGGGAAAGAATCAGTTGAGTACCGTTTTTTGTATTGCTTTTTTTGCTCCTATGCTGTATTATCGGAGCAAGTGATCAAGGCGGCGCTGTTAAGATCTGCGCCGGGGAAGGGAGGGAGACGCGTTGCCGGTCTATCTGAGCTCATTCACACTGCCCGTTGATAAGGAAGAGCGCCTGATAACGGACCGCATGCTGTATAACGCGGGCAGCTTCAGGCAGAAGAACGGCCGATTCGTTTACGAAAGCTCCGACAATGCGAAGTACGGCTATATCGACAATGCTTATCCCTGCGGAATATTCGGCGAAAAGGGACTTTATGAGATAAGCTTCGGCAGAGTCACAGTGTTTTACGGCGGCAACGGCTCGGGTAAAAGCACGCTTCTCAACCTCATCGCCCAAAAGCTGGGGCTCAAAAGGCTCGCGCCCTATAACTCGGGCGAGCTCTTCGATTCATATGTTGATGAATGTCGTTTTTCAATGGGCGCGGACGACGAGGGCGAGGATTACCGTGTGCCCAACGGCAGCCGCATAATCACCAGCGACGATGTTTTCGATTACATGCTTGCGGCAAGGGCGAACAACAGCGAGATAGCCGAGGGCATAGAGGAGGGCCGCAGGGAATACGCAAGGCTCAAATTCGGCGATAACGTGCAGCTCAACAGCATGGAGGATTACGAGGCGCTTCGCCTTCAGGTGCTTGCACGCTCAAAAAGCGTTTCGAGGCGCAAATTCTTAAGGCGCGAGGTCGGCAGTGAGATAGAGCTCGGCAGCAACGGCGAAACGGCGCTCAGATATTTCATGCTGAAGCTCGGCAGCGATACCCTCTACTGCCTTGACGAGCCCGAAAACAGTATGTCTCCCAAAATGCAGCTCGAGCTCAAAGCCCTTCTCGAGGAGCTTGTAAGGTACTGCGGCTGCCAGCTCATTATCGCGACACATTCCCCGTTCCTGCTCGCGCTTGAAGGCGCCCGCATATACGATCTCGATTCCCGCCCCGCCGCGGTCAGAAACTGGTGGGAGCTTGAAAACGCGAGAGTGTATTTCGATTTTTTCAACAAAAACAGGGAACTTTTCGAATCACAGTGAGGAATATCCCCGCGAGGTCGGGTATGGGTCTGCGGTATGCGGCATGCAATGGCGTTTTGCCGCGGATGCGAACCGCTTAACGGGAAAGAGAAAAAAGTCTTTCGAGCATATTTGACGCGGTACGGCGCAAAAAGATCCCTTTTGAGGCTGTGTATCGTTAAGTGGATGCGCCCAAGGTCCCCCTTGCCTTTACGGCGGGGGAGACCTTCTTTTTCGATTAAGACCTCTTCTTTTTCGGCGGCGCCGCCTGAAACAGCCCGTGCCTGTTGCAGTATGCGTAAATCTTCAGCACGCGGCTTATCTTGAACCGCGCCTCCGCGCTGCCCTCGGGGTAGAGCTTTATGAACTGCATGCCGTTGTCAGAAACGGAGGCGATGAAAGAGATGTAATGCTCCTTGCTCATTGGGTGGTCGAGAGTGACGTAATACTCGTCCTCCGCGGTCTCTATCCGTATCTCGTGCTCTCCGTCGCAGGGCTCCGCCTGAGCCGGCGGCAATGTGATCCCGCAGCAGGAAATGAGCGCCTCGCCCGTCGCGCGGATCACGTTCCCGCAGACGGGGCAGACGTAAAGCTTCCCCCGCGCCATGTTGAACGAGCGGTTCGCGTTGCGGATATCCTCCCCCGAAAGCAGCTCTATCACGGAGATCCCCAGCGCCTTCGCGAGGGGCTCGATCAGGCTTATATCGGGGAAGCCCTGCCCGGTCTCCCATTTGCTGACCGTCTTGCCGCTTATAAACAGCCTTTCCGCCAATTCCCCCTGCGTCATGCCCTTGCTCTCGCGCAGACGGCGTATCACAGCCCCTGTAACATATTTGTCCATTCTTCCCGCCTCCTTCCATCGGAATACTATCACGCCCTGCCCCCGCAGTCAACCTGCGCTGCGTGGAGTGGACCATATAATGCCCAAGAGTGCGGTTCCGGCTCTTTGATTCCACATGGAAAAACGGGGGAGCGGACTGCTTCGCGCGCACCTTGAAACGATTATCGGATCAATAAAAAAGCGAAGCGATTACTGAAGTCTTTCGAGCATTTTTGACGCGGTACGGCGCAAAAAGATCCCTTTTGAGGCTGTGTATCGTTAAGTGAATGCGCCCAACTCCGCTTTGATATTTGGTCGGAGCGGCGAGATTTACGAACTCCGAGTTCCGCAGACGTTGGTATGTACAGTCGGTTTTCGCGGCGGAACTCTTGGAATTTGCTGCGCAAATTCGGAGTTCTGAATCCACTTTCTCTCAAATGCAAATATCAAAGGGGATGCGATGCACCCCCTTTGATATTTGGTCGGAGCGGCGAGATTTGAACTCGCGACCTCCTGGTCCCGAACCACATTATGGGTGATTCACCATGATACAGCATGATACACTTTTTCCTTTGTAAACACTGGATTTTTTAGTATGCCACTGTATCACAATGTATCACCGTGTTTCACAAAAAGTTGGCAAAAAGTTGGCGGAGTAGTTGGCATATACTAAACTTGTGTTTAGTATATATAAACCGATTATCTAATCAAATAACTAAATATGTATGTGATACCATCCTGCGATCCGGCTACAGGCTGTTTTTTGTAACGATTGCTCGATGCTTATTATTATTATTCTCTTAACTATCTGGCACAATCTAGGCGGAGAAAGCTTTGATAACAGAGCAGTATTATAATGATCACTCCAATTGAGGGTATTTTTATCTGGCTTCCTCCATATATGAAGGAGCTCTGGAGAGTTCCACGACTCCTAATTACATGTATTCGTGTGAGAGCAAGAATCCGTATCTACGGAAATATAGAAGGAAAAACTGAATCTACTCAAACCTTCGCATAGACCGTTTTTTGCAAGTTACACTCGAAATGCCCAAAAATCTGGCATACTTATAATGTAAAGGGGCTGAGCCCCAATTGGGAGTTCCTTATACGCTAAGTTTGGGCAAAAGAAGGAGGTTTAATGCTATGTTCATGCGTATGACATACCGCTACGGGGTTATGACCGAGATGATGAAGGTTTATCTTTCCTTGTATCGGAAGCGCTATCGAGCGAAACGCATAAAGGGGCACTCTAGCCCATCCCAAAAGGTTAGGAATAAACGAGCGCGTATAAAAACTCTTGCGCGTTTGTTGGCTGCAAATTTCCACAGGAGAAGCTTATACTTCTTCTTGACTTTTGATGACGATCATCTGCCTCTGACATGGGAAGATCATGAAGCATGTATGCAGAAGCTGATGAAAAGGCTTGCCTATATTGCAAAGAAAAACGGTATAGCTGCGCCTAGATGGATATACGTATGCTCAGATTATGATGCAGCGAAAGGTGTGCATGTAAGGCGGCACGTCCACTTGATAATCTCCCGCGAAGGATTTACATATTCGAAAGGCTGCTGGTTCTTTTGTGGCAGGGAGTTTTCCAATATTTGGAATAACGGCGTTGCAATCCGCAGACAAATGTCAGAGGGCCCGGATTATACGTATTTAGCGGCTTATCTTGTGAATCAGGCTCGATCTGATAAGGCGGACGTGAAGTCGTATCACTCCTCAAAAAACCTATACCGTCCTAAGCCATCACTTGAGGTGATCAACGCCTCAGAATTACTGCGCATACCATTGAACGCAGTTGTATTAGACTCATACAGCACGTATCTCGGTTATGAGTACGTAAAGTTTTTCGTACCCAACAAGAAAAATGCAGACGACTCATAAAAGGACGTTTTCACAGAGCTAGGTTCTTTTGCCAAAAATTCAAGATGATACTTGATTTCCGGCAAAGCATACCCCGATTATCTCATCCCGTTCATTATCGCCAGTAAGCTCTGGTAGCAGTCAACATCATGATAACGAACGTGACTAGTAGATATTTCATTAAACAGCTTTTTCGCGCAATCGATCTTTGCCTTCTCAATGGACTTAAGCTGCAGCGTACTCATGGTGCCCTTCGTCTCAGCAATGAAGTAAATATGCTTGACAGAGCCTTCCTTGAAGGCGATCGCCCAGTCCGGAGAATAGTTTCCCACCGGCGTAGGTATGGCAAATCCTTTCGGAAGCTTCGCATAAACGACTACCTCTTCGGCAGAGTCAAGCTCCGAAACGAACTTTCTTTCCGTGGACTGACCGTCGACTGCATATCCGTCCGTAAACACATAGTCCTGAATCGCCTTCTCGGCTTTGAACGCCTTATCGAGCGGCTGCGATATCTTCTCCGCCGTGAATATTGCGCTGTCGAAGCCGCCTTCGATCTGATCATAGGCGATATGCTCAACTATCATTGTTGCCTTCTGTTCTTTGATCAGACGGATCACCTTTGAAATAAACTCTTCCGGGTTGTTCCGGAACATACCGAACTTATCCGGGCGTATCCCAGAAAGAATAGCGGCCACCGTTCGCCTCGTCAGTACCGTCCCCTCTGCTATTTTCCCAACAAGATCATACCTGACCTGGCTCGTTTCCGCATGCTTCAGCGTGGTCGTCTTGGTTTTGACCGAACCGAATGACGTACCGCTGTCCACTTCGTATTCATTCATGTTGTCCTTCTGAGATCCGGTCGTGGTCGTGTATTGCAGCTGCGAGACGAAGAGCTTATTGTCTATATGCTCTATTGCCTTGCTGATCAGCTCATCGCTGTCAAAGTCAACTGTATAGGCATATTTATGATTGATATAGCCCCACAGCGTCTGGAACTCCTTTTTATAGAAATTATCGTTCAACGGATTGTCCTTTACCTTTGTCTCGTGGGCATTCGTGATCATGCTGCTGAGTACGCTTTCGTCAAACACACCCTGAATGAGCGTATGGACTCCACTCGCAATCGAGGTAAGCGCATCGGGCAGAGTTGCGAGTGCTCCATTTGCAAGGTCAGCCCTGTATGCGTCGGTAACCTTGTCGTTATCATCAATATAGTCATGCCGAATAAGATAACGGTAAATCTGGCTTGCCTCCGCAGCGGTGATAGTATGATGCTCCTCGCCGAGCATAACAGTCTTCCCCGTAAAATATTCCGGCGTAGCCTTGGTCGGGCGATCGTAAAGCACGGTCTTGATATCGCTTTGCAGTGCTCCAACAAAGTCTTTATAGCTTTCGCTTGCAATTACCGTCAGCGTATTGATGTCATGAACCGTATCACCGCAGCTTTCGGCATCCATGCGATTGCCCGCCTGATTGACGCAGAGGCGTAATCCGCGCCCAACCTCCTGCCGCTTTGCTGTGTTACTGTCGGAATGTTTCAATGTGCAAATCTGGAACACGTTGGGGTTGTCCCAGCCCTCACGCAGCGCAGAATGGGAGAAGATAAACCGCGTGGGCTCATCAAAGCTTAAAAGCCTTTCTTTGTTTTTCAGGATCAAGTCGTATGCCGAAATATCATCGGAAAACTCGCTTCCCCGCTTTAATTCACTGTTGATGCTCCTGCCGGTCTTTTTGTCGATGCTGAAATATCCCTTGTGCACCTTCGACACATCGGCGCAAGTGCTCCGCAAATACTGTTGGTATGGAGTGCTGAAAAGAGTCAGATTATCGTTCAGCACGCTCATGTATTCCTGCTCGAAAACTTGACCGTATTCGCCAAGCAGCTCGTTGCCGTCATCGTCATACTGACGGTACTTTGCGACCTCGTCTATGAAGAATAACGAAAGCGTCTTGATACCCTTATTGAAGAGCTTCTCCTCTTTTTCGAAATGAGAAAGTATCGTTTCGCGTATCTGTATGCGGCGCATATCCTTTTCGGAGATATCGCCTACTACCTCGCCGACGGTGAGCACCTCGCCGTTAAGGAATGTGACAGTTCCACGGATCGGATCGATCTCCGAAACGGTGTAACCGCGATATTGCTCCATCTCTTTGGATATGTAAAACAGATCATCGCCGACGCCGACTGTGCGCGTTTCGCGGTTGATCGACTTGTTATAGCCGATCTCCATTTCTATCCTAGCCATGGGCGGCTTTTTGCTGGAAAGGACTATCTGCTCAAGGAACAGATACTTGTCCGTCCCACGGAAATTCTTGACCTCAAAGCCCTTGACCTCGATCTTCTTGACAAGGCGTTTGTTGTATGCGTCGAGCGCATCAAGCACATAAACCAGATTATGCTGCTTGGCATGCGTGGCTGAATAGTTCAGCGAGAACAGCGGATTGAAGTTCTTTAACGCCTTCTGCGTGACTTCGCCGCCCATCTTCTGCGGTTCATCCAGAATGATTATCGGCCTGTTTGCCTTTATAACGTCTATCGGTTTGCGGGAGCCGAACTCGTCACGCTTTGAATAGATTATCTTTGACTCCTTGCTCCTGCCGTCTTCTTTCAGCGATGCGGCGAACGCTTGAGTGTTGATTATCATGACGTTTATGCCCGAACTTGCGGAAAAGCTGTCAAGCTGGTTGAGGTTCGAGCTGTTGTAAACGAAAAACCTCGCCTTTTTGCCGTACTGCTCCATGAAGTGCTCGGTCGTTATCTCAAATGATTTCTTGACTCCTTCGCGGATGGCGATGGACGGCACTACAACGATGAACTTGCTCCAACCGTACCGCTTGTTCAGCTCGAACATGGTCTTGATATAAACGTAGGTCTTGCCCGTGCCGGTCTCCATCTCGATATCAAGACTGCACCTGCCGAGCTCTTTTATGAGCGAGGGCGTAAGCTTGATATTGTTCTCCGTCTGGATACGGTGGATATTGGCAAGCAACTGATCGTCACTAAGCTCTACCTGCTCGTTCTTATAACCGGTGTCTCTTAATATGTCCTCTATGTCGATATCCTTATCGGCCGAAAGGAAAGCCATCTGCGTTTGCAGATTTTTAGTCGCGCCGATATCGCGCAGATAGCTCGTCCGCTCATACTTACGCTGACCGTTGAAGACCTGCGCAACAGCGTCGACGGCGTCCGTTTGGTATTGCTGGATTTTGAATTGAAATTTCATTATTTTGTTACACCTTCGTTTCCAAAAAGCTCATATTCAACCTGTTTATTTCAAGTTCAGTCAACCCAAACACCATCTGCTGGGAATCAACCGCAACTCATGTCCCTGCTTTGTTTTTTCAAGCTCGAAGCTTGCTGTACACACTATTGTTGGATGGAGATCGCCAACTTCCACTTCAATATGGTTTTGGCCACTCAAATTCTTTCTTTGAAGAAACACTCTGAATTCTTTCTGGTAGGCAAAACGTTTATCCTTAGTAAATACAAGTTTTTCGAACTCATGGTTTTGAAAGAGTCTTGTTCGATCCAATAATGAAAGATCTTCATATACTACACGATCCGCAGATGCATCAAAGCCTTGATTCTGCAGTATTGTCCATAATCTGTTCATCAATGGCATAGCATCATAAACGGTTATCGACGCAAATCCGCTTATTTGCGAATATGAACCAAGAAAATCAGATAACTCTTGAGCCGCATTATAGTCTGAATTGAACTCAATTCCCTCGGAAGTAACACGCATTGCATCTTTGCTAACAATGAAGAAGCATATTATAAAGCCACTGACATATAGTTTTAAATCCTCAACTGGTTTAGCAAAAGCGCTCGCATCAGATTCACCTTTATATGCTGCTATAACGTCTTCTATCGTCGCATCAGCTCTCGTGGGAATCAATTTAGCTCCACTCTTTTTATAAAAAACACCGCCTTCAAAATCGCCTTGGAACTCATTGTCCAGATCGTGAAAGTACTTCGATGAGTTTATGTATAGCTTTCCATTATTAAAGCTGTTCATGTACTCTTCCTTCGCAAAACATTTTACCAAATAGTAATTACGAAGCTCGCTTATGTACATTACAGCACCTTCCTTACTGTATCGGGGCTATATGCCGCAAAAATCTGGTCGAAGTTGGTAGCGACGCTGTCGTTTGCCATGGAGCTGTCGCGGGTGACGAAATAATAGGGCTTCTGCTTAGCTATCTCGGTGATGACCTCGTCGGTGAGGTTCTTATCAAAGCAGGCGATAAGGAAGTTATCGGCCACGCTGAATACCTTCTTGCCGGCGATCGTTGTTTCCTCTATCTTGCTTGAAAGCAGTATGCCGAGGTCGAGCATCACCTGGAAGAGCAGATCCTCTGGGGTGCGGTCTTCCTTTATATTATCGGCAAGGGTGAAAAGATCGGTCTGCTTTACCTCGGAGGGGGTATAGTAAACGTCCTTCATGTTGCTTGAATCGAGTTTGAGCACGCGGAAGCCGATATCGAGCTCCGTGGTCGTCAGCGGGCTTTCATCCTTGATCTTCCTGCCGGCGCGGCGGATGCGCTCCTTGCCGACATCGCTTATAGTATGAATCCCTATATTATTAGCCCCTGCGTTTCCTTCTAGAATCTCGGGAAGCTGGACAAGAATAAACTTCCGCTTACTTCCAGATTCATTGTTGAGCTCAATAACAGACTGAGCTGTTGTTGCAGAGCCCGAGAAATAATCAAGTATAATATCAGAATCGCTCGTTCCCAAAATGCTGAGCATTTTAATAAGCTTGACCGGTTTAGGCGTGTCAAACGGAACCTGCTCCAATTCAGAGAATAGCTTAATCAAGTCTTTTTTTGCCATATCGGTATGGCCATAATCTTCATACAGCAACAAACTGGATGCTCTCCTGCCGCTCACTTCTGACAGATATTGTTTTATTGCAGGGAAAGCATTACCGTCTTTTCCAAAGTAAATCTTTCCATCCTCTAAAAGCTTCGCCATTGTTTCTGGAGCATATACCCAATGTTTCCCTTTTGGAACATTAAAAACCTTCCCAGTGACAGGGCTAACTACATCGTAGTATCCATTTTTTCTTTCTCCATTACCGACACAATCTCCAGGTTTCCATGCTCCACGAGGATCATTATCAGGGTTCTTATATCTTGCATTCATTGCTTCAGTCCGCGGAAGCAGGCCGATAGAAAAGTGCTCGATATTTCTACAGTAGCATAAGATAAACTCGTAATCGTTTGAAAAGTACCTCGCTTGGTTTTTAGGTGAATAGACTTTTTGCCATCCAAGTTGAGAGATAAAATTGCTTTCTCCGAAAATCTCATCACAGGTTTTTCTTAAGTTTTGCACCTCATTCTCGTCGATGCTTATAAAGATAACACCATCATCCGTTAGTAAATCCTTTGCAAGCTTCAACCTCGGATAGATCATATTCAGCCAATCGGTATGGAATCTGCCGTTGGACTCGGTATTCTGAACAAGGCGGTTGCCCTGCTCGTCGAACTGGCCGCTTCTACCCATGTACTCATCGGTGCTCTCGGCAAAATCGTCCTCATAAACGAAATCGCTGCCCGTGTTGTACGGCGGATCGATATAGATCATCTTGATCTTGCCGAGGTAGGTCTCCTGCAAAAGCTTGAGCACGTCGAGGTTATCGCCCTCAATATAGAGGTTTTCGGTCGTGTCAAAATCCACGCTCTCCTCGCGGCACGGGCGCAGTGTTGCTGAGATAGGGCTGTTGGCAAGCAGTATGGACTTTTTCTTATCCGGCCATTCGAACCGATACCGCTCCTCGTTCCCCTCAACGATAACGGAAGAAAGCTCCTGTTTGAGCATATCAAAATCTATCGCCCGCTCGACCTCACCCGCTTCGTTCTTCCTCTCTGTCACGCAGTTGGGAAACAGCGCCGCGATCCTTTCAATATTGTCCTCAACCTTGTTGAGTGAATGCATTTTAAGCTTGTCCATTTATTCGTTCTCCTTTTCGCCTTCCACTTCTTTGGTATGTCTCTTGATAATGGAATCTCTTATAAAGTAATTCAATATGATAACGGCAAACGCAATCACGGTTAATGGTTTCTCAAGGGCGGATATTTGCTCATATTCATTCTCGTTATAGAACATAAGGATCAGGAAAAAGAGTAGGCACCCCGCTGCAAAGCATATTCCTGATAACACACGGTGCATGTTATATGTTGCCAATTGAATCCGACAAAAAAGACATCTGCCGATTTTGATAGGTTTGTCCTTAATCGCAGCCGCCTCTGCTTTTAAAATCTTCTTCTTTTTTTCTTTTGAATAATCCTCATCAAACTGATCCATGCCGCTGCACAAATCAGAAAACGAGAACATAACACTTGCGATCGAAGCGCCTAAAGATAGCTTATTGATGCCGTTGGTATCTTTGTTCTTTATGCATATAAGAACGGCAAGCATTAGGAACAGAAAGAAAACCACAAAAAACAATTTGCTATGATTCTGTTTCATATATCTCCCTCTCCTCCTATAGCAATAATAGAGTTTAAAACATAGTAGATCGGATAATCATTCATTGAGTTTCTCCTTGATCTCGTTAATTCTTTGAACCAGTTCATACTTCTTCCTCGGCTGATCCTCCGCCCTTGCAAGCTTTTCAAGCTTGTCTATCTCCTTTTGCAGCTGCTTGCGCCGTTCGTCACGCGCAACTGCATCCGAAAGATTAAGCTCCCCGCTCCACTCTTCACTCTCCACACTCCCCCGGATCTGCCTGACGAAGTTCTCATAAACACTATCGGTGTTCAACCCCTCGAGCTTCAGCGGCAGCTCCTCTTCCGGCATCCAATCCGTGTGGTAGTATGAATGCACCTTGAAGGCGTTCGTGCCGACCGAGGCTTCCTTGTAAATAGCCATGCAGCAACTAGAGGCTCAACCGGTTCGCCTTCAACGGAGTGAAGCTTTGGCAGCTCGGAATAGTCCATATTATAATAGCTTCTAACGGTCTTTTCCAAGTCTTTTGTGCTTTTGCCATCAGCAACAAGGTATTCTATTACACGTTTGGCCGCGTGAGTATAATTAGCATCAGCCTTGTAGCGTTTCTTCTCGCCGGTATCGTCCGGTCTGTACACGCGCTGCTTCTTTTCGTTGAGATCGAAGTAGTTGAACGCAATGCGCTTCTTCTCACGGATGGCGGCCTCTATGCTGTCGACGGTATAGAGAATGCACTCGTTCGAATGCTTCCTTGAATTGAAATACGCCATGTTCCTCTTGAGCAGCTCTTTCCTGTGGCTGCCGCCGAGCATGGCGATCTTTTCTATAAGTTCGGTTGTTTTCTTTTCGGTGACGAAGTTGGCCGCCTGGACAGCGTCGATCAGTATCTTGAGCTCAGGGATGGAGAAATCGTTATCGGGAAGGTAATAGAACTTTTCGTGATCCTTCTTGAAACTGCACACCTCGTAGCCGCAGGCATTCAGCGTGGCTATATCGCGGCTGAGGGTGCGGACATGGCAGGGGACGCCGGACTCATGCACGCGCTGGCAGAGCTCGACACGGGATATCGGGTGCTCTTCGTCGGTCTCCGCGCGGAGTATCTCATAGAGCTTCAGCAGCTTGATCTTCGTGCTGTTCTCGCTCATGGGCGGCTTCCCCCTTATGGCTATAATAAGTCATTGAAGAGTATAGCACAGCTGCCGCTCATTTGCAACTTTCGAAGGGGACAGAAATGTAACTTAGAGGGAGTTATTCGGATTTCTGTCGCGTTTGGGTGTCATCTTCCTACAAGTCTTTGGAAAGATACACGGTATGAAGCAAACTAAGGCACTTCATTAAAGTTGGTCTGAATAAAACTTTTTGTAGTATCTCTTCCAAAGGCATACTTATATGAATCCGAGAGATAATAAGCTGCATATGCAAAAATCTTTGATGTTTTCCTTTCACCAAAATGGAGATAATACTTTGCACAAACAAACAGTAAAGATGCGCAAGTTCGTTTATTATATGTTATTGCTGATGCAAAGCCTTTGACGGTTCTTTTAAACATCTCATGTGAATCAAACTCTTTATCCTGAAGAGCAAAAAGATTATCTCTAAGAGTTTTAAAGCTCTCCCCCCTTACACCGAAGGCCATGTCAATGAACGGCTGTAAATATCTCTTGTCTCTCATATCATCAGAAGTCTCAATAAAATGTTCAACGCAGTGAATGCAGAGGAGCATTATTGCAATAATGTCGTTATAGTCTTTGCCATTCAGTTTTATTTTTTCTTTTTTCCCATTTAGAATCTCTGCTATTTGTGTTGTAATTGATGCTTGAGATTCTCCAAAAATAGCTTTGCACGCGCGAATTAGACAGTTCTTTGAAGATGTCTTGTCTCCAAGCATCCGATAACAACGTTCTAATACCAATAATGGTTTATACGAAACTCGATGCCCTATTGATTCGTATTTATCTATCGCACAAAGGCAGCAGTCTTTAGACTCTGTCCAATCACCCTTCATAGCATATAAAATACCCAGACAAGTTAAACAACGAGCCGCATTTTCCCCGTTTTCAGTTTTTATAGACTCATTATAACGTCTAATCGCAGTTTCGTATTTGCCTGTGTTTGTATAGTAAATTCCAAGGCAACGCTGTGCAACCGCTTTTGATCGATAAACATAATGAGTGCTTGCAACGTCTTCCGAAGTCTTGTAATCCTTCAACACTTCTCGGCTACACGCTTTATCACTGTTAACTAAACCACGATTGTAGTAAGCTTCGGCAGCGATTTCATGCCAAACGCTATCATCGCTATCTTGCCCAAATCTGTTATATAATTCTAATGACTCATTTAGACAAATAATGGCTTCATCGTTCCTATCTAGCGCCCTTAATGCTACTCCCCTATATCTATTCTGCGCAGCTTTCTTATAGAGAAGATCTAAATCGTCAGGACATGTTTTTAACATATTGTTAAGTGCATCACATGCACAAAGATAATAATACTCTCTGTCCTTGTAATTATTTGTATGACTATAGTAATAGAAAGCAATCCCATAGCTTAAACTATATTGAAGCTCACAGAGCTTTCGATAATATTTGCTCAGCTCAGCTTTGCTTACAGCTTCAGCAAGCAGCATTTGCATTCTTTTGGCAGTTTCAAACTCATTAGAATATTGATTGCTGTCTGTATTTTGAAGTATTTTCACGCACCCATCTTTCTTGTTCTCAACTTTATCACATAAAGATAGAAAAGCATCTGCCGACCTACAAAGCCTTTCGAGATACGCTTCATGGTTTCTATTATAATCTATGTCCAATAGAACATCTTGAGTTGTAGGGTGCATATTATAACTATTCGGCTCGACAAACAAACGCCAACCAGTAAGAGCCGAAAAAGCATTTTGCCAATTAGATATCTTTAATCGTTTTGTATATTCCGTTTGGCGTTTAAATTGATTAGCAGCTGTGATAGCAGAACACATTAACAAATCATATACACTTTCAGGATCTTTTTCAAGTCTAAGAATGTTATTAACCGTAACAAGTGTTGCGTTATAAAGATTCTTATTATACTGGATATCCGAAGGGATCTCAGCATCTGATAGTGCAACTCCATTACAAAAATCAGCAACAGCTTCACTTATTGTTATACCATCACGGTAAGCGCAATTTTTTATCAAAGCTCCCGCCATTCTCAGTGGTAATGCAATTCTCCCGGTTGCCTCTATAATGCTATTTACATCATCAGCGGAAACACCCGGAATTGTATCAAATAAATATGCTTTTGCAGTTTCTTCGTCTACACTGTCTACCTTGATGGAATGAACGTATTTATTGTTAATTCCCCAACAGTTTTGAGTTGTGATAATCACCAATCCTTTAGGATTACGAGAAACATACATGTACTCATTAACAAACGAAATAAAATCATCCTTCTTTAGCGTCACATCATCATAAGTTATAACCCAATCCTGATCGTCTCCGTTATGAATTTTATCAAGTTGAGAGTATAACAATCTAGCAAAGGCGCTATCCTGCAAATGATTATAAGATTCAAACGCTGGAAGCACCTCTTCGAATATGCGCTCCAGTTGTTTTCTGACTTCACCATTGCCAGAAATAAGCGAAGGGTAATCCAAAATCGATTTTTCGCAATACTCATTTGCGATATACGTTTTGCCATATCCTCCAGGTGCCCAGAGAATGATAGTACGTTTGCCTTCTCTAATTGCTTTCGAAATCTCATTTTTTACTTCTATTCTCTCCATTTATTTCTACCTCAAGCATTACTTCATCATAAGAATTGAAACCATTGCACCTGCTTTATGGCCATCTCTTCGGAATGAAAAAAAGTGACGATTGTCTTCAAAAGTACATAGACCTGAAACCGTGATATCACAAGTATTCACTCCTATATCAACAAACTGTCTTATCGCGCACCTTGTAAGATCAATCAAATACTTATTGTCTGATGGTCTAAACCTAACTGCGTCAGTTAAATCCGGATACTCCCTAACAAACATTTCTGCAACAGGATAATCAACTTCAAACCTATTATAGCTAATATTTGGTCCTATTCCCACAATACAATCCTCTGCCTTAGTTCCATATTCATCAGACATTTTTTTAATTGTTTTTGTTCCAATGCGAAGCAAGGTCCCTTTCCATCCTGCATGACAAGCAGCTATTACCTGGTTTTTTTTGTCAAAAATCAAGTAGCTAGAACAATCCGCGTGTATCGTTGTAAGGGCAACATTTTTTCTATCTGTAATCAAAGCATCACAGGGCGGTAGTTTGTTTGGAAATAGAAGGCCATTCCCGCAATCTCTTTCAGTAACTATTTGAATCCCATCTCCATGACAATAGTTCACTACAACCATTTGATTTGTGGAAATGTTTAACGCTTTAGCAAAAATGCCATAATTTTGTATAGATTCTTCCGTATAAGAATCCGGCCGTGAAAGACTTAGGTTTAACGAATCAAATGGTGGATCGCTTACTCCTCCTTGCCGTGTGGAAAACGAATTAATTAAGCCATACGAATTAAATGAAGGCACTGTATAATAACCCACTCCGTTGCACTCTTCATACTTATACCCAACATTAATTGCTATTCTATTAAATGTGATATCCATTATTACCGCCTTTTAATAAGCTTATTTGTGTATTTTGATATCTGATTGATGAGCTCTTCCATCGTTGAATCTATAATCTCTTTATTCTTCTTCCTGCAAGCAACAAATAAACTGTTAACCTGCTTACGTATATCCGACTGAATAAAGGGAGTAAAACCAAGGAAAAGCTTTTCAGTTTTCTCAAATAATTCATTATAGCCAACCCATCCACCTTCACGATCGCCATCTATCGCTCTATTTGTTTCACTAGCTAGCGAAAATAGAGCAGGGAGTAATTCTTTGTACATTTCTACATCGAAATCCCTGATGTATTGCTTTTTATTCTGATGAGAAGTTATGATCCACCCTATTATTGAACTTAACAAAGAGATCAACGCTACTACTCCTGAAGCAATGGCAGCAATTAATGCAGCAAAGACTGTAGCATTAGAGTTTGCTATGGAAGAAAAAAGGAATAGCGTAATGCAATAATCAACCATTTATTCACCCCCATGATTTCTATGAAACAGTTTAGCATAATTACTTAAAGAGGTCAATATTTATCCTTGATTAGTTTTTCTTTGTTTTGCTTTAGTTTTGCTTTAGCTATAAGATTGCAGAAGGCTTTAGTCCATACACCTTTCGGGGAGAAAACGAGGACGAATATGACTTGCCGGGAGTTTAGTCAAAAACTTGATATCTGCCGCAATCTCTATGTCGGTTTATAAAACATCCGGAGCTTCAAGACCGGTCAACATCCCTTTGTTCAGCCAATAGGTCAGATCCTCGGGCTTGTTTATTTCCGCGTTGCCGACGAGTTTCTTCGCACGGAGCACAAAACGCTCGCGTTCATCGTAGGTTTCGAAAATGAGACTGCGTTCTATCGGAAGAATACTCATGCGCGGCCATATCTCTTTGGCTGTCTCCGCAAAATAAAGGACGGCAGCGTCATAGAGTTTTTGGCGATACAGTTCGGTTTCGTCTTCGGCGCTCACTTGTTCACTTTCGCGCTCTTCCATGATGGAGACAAGCCTGTCGCGCAGTTCTTTGTCCTTTTTGATTCGAACGCCGATCAGCACGTTTTCGGGCGTTCCGAGCTCATATACTTCCCTGTCCCCATCCATCGGCCCTGTTATTTCGCAGACCGCATCCGTAAGGAACCATGCGATCAGCATTTTTGTGTCGTGCCCCCATGCCTCACGTATCGATCTGCAGCTGCTGATGCATTTGGATATGACGGTCCCGTCCTCTGTAAAAACCGGTTTGCCGCTCAATGTAAGCACAACTCCGCTCTCCTCATTAAATGCGCACAACTTGGCGAGCGGGTATGTGCTGAGCTCACCGTAAAACCTACCGCACTTCGGCACAGCAAAATAAAGAACCCCTTCATGTTCATAACAAAGCTCGACAGGATGAACGTTCGGAGTTTTGTCAAAGCCCATCGTAGCCGCATAAAGCACCTGTCGATCCCCAAGGAATTCCTTGATCTTTTCAATTACTTCGTTCATCGCCTTCTCCTTTTAGCCTCATTGTGGGGGAGCGCGCTGCGCTGTGGTCTTGAGAGAACAGCAGCGGCCTCCTCCGGTACATGAATGAGTCCGTAAATAGTATAACACACGTTGCCGGCCATTTCAAAGGACTGCTTTACACGGATATTAAGTATCCGAAGTCACTAAATGGTAACTATTTTTTTGTTTTGTTGATTCCCTGGCACACTTAATGTAACTAATTATAGGAGGATCTCTTATGAACGCTTATTCAACCCTTATCTTTGTCTTTGATGCCACAACCGTTGTCATCCTCGTTCTCGCACCGTCGACAGATGAAGTGATTGGAACGGTTGCCGACATGGATGCGTCTGTTACGAACCTCACCGCAGAAGCAAAGAAGCGCTCTTCAGCCAAAGCAAAGAGCGGCAGTTCAAGGACCTATTACCGTGTCGACGTGTTCGATCAGGCGCTTACTGTTAAGTGGCTCCTCGAGCACGGTCACGAGGACTGCGTCATCTTCACCGAGCCTCGGCCTAACAAAACCATGGTCATGAGGCTCCTTAAAGCGGGAATCGAGATACCCGGCAGCTGCCTGTCCGTTTCACGTTCGGAAGATGTTGTCTGACGTTCCGATCTCGAACAAGACGCCTCGAGTGAAGGAAGGCTCGGATCCTCTCCTCTGCCTTCCTTTGCTCCTAGGTATAAGACGCAGCCGAAGCCCGCCTGCTACCCTTTTTCAGCATCCTTGCGCCAAACGGTACTGGGTTATCAGGTGGCGCAAAAGGGCGATTTTTGAGTCGCCGGACATATGGCACACTATAGTTGCCGACGGAGAGAGTCGGCAGAAAGGATACATTTATGAAAGCAACGATGAGAAGCAGCAGGACCGGTACTGCAGTCCACAACGAACACGGGCACATCAGTGTCGAAAACCGTGACGTCGAGATCTACGACGCCACCCACAGCAGCGCTGAGACGCTAAAGGAAAGGGAGCTCGAGGTTTATGCCGATGAGTTCCTTGCAGGCATCGAAGAGCGAAATCAACGCTACCTTGCGCAGCGGCATCCCGATAAGGTGCGCACGCTTGAGCAGGTATACACTTACAAGCAGACACGCCCCGAGGAGTGCCTGCTACAGGTTGGGGACATGGAAAAAGCTATAGACAGGAACCTCCTCAAAGATCTTGTGACAGAGTTCTGCCGCAAGCTTCAGAAGTGGAACCGCATGCACGGATATCCCTTCCGCCTCCTCGATGTCTCCTACCATTTCGACGAGGCCACGCCTCATGCGCACGTCAGGCGCGTGTGGAAGTATGTGGACAAGCGCGGATACACCCGTATCGGTCAGGAAAAGGCGCTTCAGATGGCCGGCGTCGAGCTCCCCTATCCCGACGAGCACAAGGGCAGATACAACAACCGAAAGATCTCCTTCGATAACATGGCGCGTGAGATGTGGCATGAAGTATGCCGCGAGCACGGGCTCGATATCGATACCAAGCCCCTTCCCCATAGGCGCCATCTTTCGACGAGGGAATACACCGCAGAGCAGATCCGTGCGAAGGAAGCGCGCATGGAGGAGCTTACAGGCGCTCTGGAGCCCCTTGAGAACGCGGTCACGCATAAGCAGGCTTTGGCAGCAGAAGCTGAGAGCAGGGCTGTCACCGCCCGCGAAGAGGCGTCTGCCGCCAAGGAGGAAGCCTGCGAAGCCAATCGGCAGATGACCGAGGCGAAGGAAGAAGCCGCGCGTTACCGCCGTGAAGCTCGCCTCGCTTACGATGCGCTTGGCGACATCAAGGCGGAAACAGAGAATGCGAGGAGTATTCTCACACAGCTCAACACTCAGCTCGACCGTGAAAGGAAGAGCGATCTTGCCGGGATCATGAAGGGCGTCGCCGCTATGCATGATCTGGACGCCATCAGAAAGGACCACCCCGAGCTTTTCGACGAGAAGGGCCGGTATAAGAAGAAGGCCGGACGCTGCGAGCGTGAGGATAGGTATAAGGACATACTCCGCAACTGAAAGAATCCATGCGTAAAAACACAGGTTATAGGTGAAGATGGGGGGCTATCAGACCTTTGCGCGGTTTTGACGAAGCAGCTTTTTTATGCCGTCATCGGCGAATTCAGCCAGTGAAAAGTCCATTTCCGAAACGTCCGCCTCGGTCGCTTCAAGCACATCGAGGCATTTTCCCGTTTTCGCGTTCCATATGCGGATGGTTCTATCATTTGAGCCGCTTACTATTCGGCCGTCTGAAAGAACGGATACGCAGCGAATCGAACCGGTATTCCCTCTAAGGGTCTTCTTGCATTTTCCCGTATCCGTGTCCCATATGCGGAGGGTGCGGTCACCGGATCCGCTGACAATCCTGCCGTCCGGAAGCACGGATACGCATTCGACCGAACCGGTATGCCTCTCAAGGGTCTTCAGACATTCCCCCGTATCCGCGTTCCATACGCGGAGGGTGTGGTCACCGGAGCCGCTGACTATCCTGCCGTCCGGAAGCACGGATATGCAGCTTACCCTATTGGTATGCCCCTCAAGGGTCTTTAGACATTCCCTCGTATCCGCGTTCCATACGCGGAGGGTTTCGTCAGAGGAGCCGCTGACGATCCTGCCGTTCGGAAGCACGGATACGCAGTTGACCCAACCGGTATGCCCCTCAAGGGTCTTCTTGCATTCTCCCGTGTTCGCATCCCATATGCGGAGGGTGCTGTCATAGGAGCCGCTGACGATCCTGCCGTCCGGAAGCACGGATATGCGGCTGACCCAACCGGTATGCCCCTCAAGGGTCACGAG
>JAFPXD010000039.1 GCA_017394835.1 Clostridia bacterium | reverse complement strand
TGGATAATTATACCGCGTGCACCGCTGTCAAGGTCGGGTAGTATTTTCTCAAGAGTTCGAAAATCTCCACCCTTCCCTTGACAGCGAGATGGGGCTCCCTCCTCACTGCCCTGAGTGTAACCTATCATTGACGCCGGTACATGTTTCGCGCCGTTTTGCGGCCTTGACTTATTGACAATTCCGACCATCGCATATATAATAAGATGTTAAATTGGGTGCTTATGGACGCCCGGAGCTTGGAGGAAAAAACAATGGGGAGTTGCATGAAATCCTGAGCCTCGTCGAAGAGCGCGCGTTCAGCAAGCTCCGCGGCGTGCTCATCGACATGAATCCCGCCGATATAGCGGAGCAGATGACCGAGATAGAGGATGATAAATCCCTCGTCATCGTGTTCAGGCTCCTGCCCAAGGAGCA
This sequence comes from Clostridia bacterium, assembly GCA_017394835.1. GTDB lineage: Bacteria > Bacillota > Clostridia > Christensenellales > CAG-138 > UBA3857. The sequence goes on along the minus strand of JAFPXD010000039.1, from coordinate 34,151 downwards.
GGCGGCCGAGGTGTTCTCCTATCTCGAATCCGAAGAACAGCAAAGGATCGTTGCCAGGATAAGCGACAGGGAGCTTGCGGGGCTCGTTAACGAGATGTTCGTTGACGACGCCGTTGACTTCACCGAGGAGATGCCCGCAAACATAGTGCGGCGCGTGCTCGCCCTTGCCGATCCCGATACGCGCAAGGCGATAAACCAGCTCTTAAAGTATCCCGACAATTCCGCAGGAAGCCTCATGACTACGGAGCTCCTGCGCCTGAAGGGCGAATGGAACGTTGCGGAGGCCATCGCATACGTCCGCAAGAACTGCATGGATCTGGAATCCATCACCTACGCATTCGTAACGGATGATTCCCGCCATCTGACCGGCGTGGTCTCCATGAAGGAGGTATTGGGCTCCCCCGATGAAGCGCTCATCTCCTCCATAATGGATGACGACGTGATCTACGCCGCCACCACGGAGGATCAGGCGGACGTTGCGGAACAGTTCAAAAAGTACGACATCGTCAGTATGCCCGTCGTTGACGGCGAGATGCGCCTCGTCGGCCTCATCACGATAGACGACGTTGTTGACGTCATGGAAGACGAGACCACCGAGGATATTTACAAGATGGCGGCTATGGCCCCTATCGAGGACAGCTACATGTCCACCAGCGTATTCTCCCTCGCAAAAAAGCGCGTGGTGTGGCTGCTGGTGCTTATGATCTCCGCGACCTTTACGGGCCTCATAATCACCAAGTTCGAAAACATGCTCACCGCCGTCGCGATACTGACCTCCTTCATCCCCATGCTGATGGATACCTGCGGAAACGCGGGCAGTCAGGCTTCGGTATCCGTCATTCGTGCGCTGGTCCTCGGCGAAGTGCATTTCTCCAGCATGCTGAAGGTCATCTGGAAGGAATTCCGGGTCAGCATTATCGTGGGCGTCTGCGTCGCTGTGGTCAATTTCATAAGGATAATAGCCTTCTATTACCTCGGCATGTACCAGATAGACGCGGGGCAGAACATATTCCTCATTGCGGGAGTCGTTTCGATGACGCTCATTCTGGCCGTCATCTGCGCGAAATTCGTGGGCTGCACCCTGCCGCTGCTTGCCGATAAGGCGAAGCTCGACCCCGCCCTCATGGCAAGCCCCATGATAACCACCATAGTTGACGCCGTTTCCCTTCTCGTCTATTTCGGGATCGCGTCGCTCGTGCTGCTGTAAGCGGCATAAAACACAGAACAAAACCGGGGCGGGGCCTCTCCCCCGCCGTTTGAAAGGATAAAAATGGGTTTAATAGACAAGCTTTTAGGACGCACCTCGGAGCAGCAGGTCAAAAAACTGATGCCCCTCGTGAACAAAATAAACGCGCTGGAGCCTTCTGTGAAGGCGCTTTCCGATGCGGAGCTGCGCGGCAAGACGGAAGAATTCCGCGCGCGCCTCAAGAACGGCGAAACGCTTGACGATCTTCTTCCCGAAGCTTTCGCAGTCGTAAGGGAAGCCGCGGTGAGGACTGTCGGCATGCGTCATTTCGACGTTCAGCTCATCGGCGGCATAGTGCTCCATCAGGGCCGCATAGCGGAAATGAAGACGGGCGAAGGCAAGACCCTCGTCGCCACCCTCCCCGCCTATTTGAACGCGCTCCCCGGGGAGGGCGTTCACGTTGTTACCGTTAACGATTACCTGGCCTCGCGTGACGCCTCGTGGATGGGCAAGATCTACACCTTCCTGGGGCTCTCCGTAGGCTGTATTATCCACGATCTCGAGCCCGACGAACGCCGCGCCGCTTACAACAGCGATATAACCTACGGCACCAACACCGAGTTCGGCTTCGATTACCTGCGCGACAATATGGCCGTTTACAGAGAGCGCATGGTCCAGCGCAAGCTCAATTACGCGATAGTGGACGAGGTCGATTCCATCCTCATCGACGAAGCGAGGACCCCTCTCATAATATCCGGTCACGGCGATAAATCCACCGATATGTACGTCCGCGCGGACAGGTTCGTGCGGAGGCTCGAGCGCGGCGAAGACGTCGAAAAGAAATCCAAGGCGGAGCTCATGCGCGGCGAGGTGCAGGAGGAAAGCGGCGACTATATGTGCGATATAAAGGCGCGCACCGTCGCCCTTACGGAGCGCGGTATGCGCAAGGCGGAGGAGTATTTCAACATAAACGATATTTCCGCCACCGAAAATTCCGAGCTCAACCACTATATCATACAGGCGCTGAAGGCAAACGCGCTCTTCACGCTCGATAAGGATTACATCGTCCAGAACGGCGAAGTCCTCATAGTCGATGAATTCACCGGCCGCATAATGCTGGGCAGGCGGTATTCGGACGGTCTCCACCAGGCTCTCGAAGCCAAGGAGGGCGTGAAGGTCCAGAACGAAAACCGCACCGTCGCCACCATCACCTATCAGAATTACTTCCGCATGTTCGAAAAGCTCGCGGGCATGACCGGTACCGCAAAGACGGAGGAGGATGAGTTCCAGGGCATATACGGCTTGGACGTTGTGGAGATCCCCACCAACAAGCCCCTTAAGCGCGTCGATCTGAATGATGAGATATTCACCACCGAGGATGCGAAATTCCGCGCCGTCGTCGAAAAAATAATCGAGGTCAACGCAACGGGCCAGCCCCTGCTCGTCGGCACTATATCCGTTGAAAAGAGCGAGATGCTTTCCGCCATGCTCGACCGCCGCGGCATAAAGCACGAGGTCCTGAACGCCAAGCAGCACGCAAGGGAAGCGGAAATAGTCGCTCAGGCGGGTAAATTCGGCTGCGTCACCATTGCGACCAACATGGCGGGCCGCGGAACGGATATCCTTCTCGGCGGCAACCCCGATTTCCTTGCCCGCAGGGCAATGAGGCAGGACGGTTACGAGCCCGAGATGATCGAAAACGCAACGAGTCACGTCGATACCTCCGATGAGGAGATCCTTGCCGCAAGGGCTGCCTATAAGGCGTATTACGATAAATTCAAGGTCGGCACCGACGAGGAGCATAAAAAGGTCGTGGAGGCGGGCGGTCTTTACATAATCGGCACCGAGCGCCACGAATCCCGCCGTATTGACAATCAGCTCCGCGGCCGCGCGGGCCGACAGGGCGATCCCGGCAAGACCTGCTTCTACGTTTCCATGGAGGACGACCTCATGCGCAGGTTCGGCGCGGACAGGATGAACGGCCTCATGGATAAGCTCACGGGCGGAGAGGATATCAACTTCAACTTCAAGTTCTTCTCCAAGAACATAGAAAACGCCCAGAAGCGCGTTGAAAGCCACAACTTCGACATCCGCAAAAACGTCCTCCAGTACGACGACGTTATGAATCAGATGCGTGAGATAATCTACGGTCAGCGCCGCCGCGTGCTGATGGGCGAGGATATTCACGAATCGGTCGCCGGCATGATAGACGAGGCAATAGATTCGAGGGTCGATCTCTACTGCCCCGCCGGAACGAAGGCGGAAAGCTGGGATCTGGGCGGTCTCGTCCATTCCGTGAAGGAACTGCTCGATATAGACATCCCCGTTTCCGCGTTCTCCTCCAAGGATACCGCGGCCTTGAAGCAGGTCGTTCACGAGGCGGCGGAAAAGGCTTACGCCGAAAAGGAAGCCGAATTCCGCGAGCACGGCGTCGATATGCGCGAGGTCGAAAGGGTCTATCTGCTCCGCTCCGTTGACGAGCATTGGATGGATCATATCGACGCGATGGATCAGCTCCGTCAGGGCATCGGCTTAAGGGCCATGGGCTCCAAGGATCCCGTCATAGAGTACCGCAACGAAGGCTTCGATATGTTTGACGAGATGGTGGCGGGCATCCGCGATAAAACCGCCCTCATGCTCTACCACGTAAGGCTGCGCGTCAACGCCGAGCCCATAAAGCGCGAGCAGGTCGCAAAACCCATCGAGCCCGCGGGCGACACAAAGCCCAAGCCCAAGCGCGTCACGGGCAAGGTCGGCCCCAACGATCCCTGCCCCTGCGGGAGCGGCAAGAAGTATAAAAAGTGCTGCGGCAGAAACGAAATCTAACCTTTACAAGGAGATAATAAAATGTTAGACATCAAAAGGATCAGAAGGAACCCCGAGGAGCTCAAGGAAGCCATGCGCAAGCGCCGCAACAAGGGCGCGGACGTGACGGAGCTTTTGGCTCTTGACGAAAAGCGCCGCACTCTGCTGGGCGAAGTCGAAGCCTTAAAGGCCGAGCGCAACACCGTCTCCTCCGAAATACCCAAGCTCAAGAAGGCGGGCGTTGACGTTACCGAAAAGCTTGCCGAAATGAAGCAGGTCGCCGACAGGATAAAGGAGCTCGACGCTTCCGTTTCCGAGATCGACACAAAGCTCGAAGAGCTCATCATGGCAGTGCCCAACATCCCCCACGAATCCGTACCCGAGGGCGCGGACGATAAGGAGAACGTCGAAATAAGGCGCTGGAGCACCCCCCGCGATTTCGGCTTTGAGCCCAAGGCGCATTGGGATATAGGCGAGGATCTCGGCATACTCGATTTTGCCTCCGCGGGCAAGATCACGGGCGCAAGGTTCACGGTCTATCGCAGCCTCGGCGCAAGGCTCGAAAGGGCTATCATAAGCTATTTCCTCGACGTGCACACCGAAAACGGCTACACCGAGATACTGCCCCCCTACATGGTGAACCGCGCCTCCATGACGGGCACGGGCCAGCTTCCCAAGTTCGAGGAGGATGCCTTCAAGGTAGCGAACACCGATTACTTCCTCATCCCCACCGCGGAGGTGCCCGTCACCAATCTGCACCGCGGGGACATATTGGACGGCAGCCTGCTCCCCATCAAGTATTGCGCGTATTCCGCGTGCTTCCGCTCCGAGGCGGGCTCCGCGGGCCGCGATACGAGGGGCCTCATCCGCCAGCATCAGTTCAACAAGGTGGAGCTCGTTAAGTTTGCCGCTCCCGAAACGAGCTATGACGAGCTCGAAAAGCTCACCAACGACGCCGAACGCGTGCTGCAGGGGCTGGGTCTTCCCTACCGCGTGGTATGCCTCTCTACCGGCGACCTCGGCTTCTCCTCCGCAAAGACCTACGATATAGAGGTCTGGATGCCCAGCTACGGCAGGTACGTTGAGATCTCCTCCTGCTCCAATTTCGAGGATTTCCAGGCGCGCAGGGCGCAGATCCGCTTCCGCCGCGATAAGAATTCCAAGCCCGAGCTCGTTCATACCCTTAACGGCTCCGGCGTTGCGATAGGCCGCACCGTCGCCGCCATACTCGAAAACTATCAGAACGAGGATGGCTCCGTCACCGTGCCCGAGGCGCTCCGCCCCTATATGCACTGCGACGTGATAAAGTAATACAGGCAAACGAAAGGGCGCTCCCGCGGGATACGCGGGAACGCCTTTTATTGCGCCTTTTTTCTTTTTCAGTCCGTCGCCTCGTTTATCTGCTCCGCTGTATCCTGCGGGATGGTCTCCACGTCGCGAAGCTTGCGGAGAATGGCGCGGGTGCGCGTGCCGATGAGCTTTTCAAGGTCGTCGCCCGCGCTGGTGATATGCTTCTGCGCGGCCTTCAATGCCGATTCAAAGGTCGTAAACTCGTTCTTGACGGCTCCCAATACCTGCCATGCCTCCGTGGAGCGCTTCTGCATGGCGACTATCGAAAATCCCATGCGCAGTGAATTGAGGAGCGCCGCCATAGTGGAGGGCCCCGCTATATTGACCCTCGATTCATGCTGGAGCTTTTCCACCATGCCGAGGCGCACCGCCTCCGCGTAAATGCCCTCCGTCGGGAGGAACATCACGGCAAATTCCGTGGTGCGCGGCGGGTTGATGTATTTATCGTGTATGTCGCGGCCAAACTTCGTTATCACATCTACGAGCCGCCTCTGCGCCTTCGCAACGGCCTCCGGGTCGCCCGAATCGTAAGCGTCCGTCAGTTGGATGTACGCATCGGAGGGGAATTTGGAATCGATGGGAAGATAAACGGGCTCGTCCCCCGCGCCGGGGAGCTTCACCGCGTATTCCACGCGCTCCTGGCTCTTGAGCTTCGCGTCGAAGTTTTTCTCATACTGCTCGGGGTAAAGTATCTCTTCAAGTATGGCGCCGAGCTGCACCTCGCCGAGCGTGCCGCGGGTCTTAACGTTCGTCAGCACCTTTTTGAGGTCGCCGACTCCGGTCGCCAGCGTTTTCATTTCGCCAAGGCCCTGATAGACCTCCGCAAGGCGCTCGTTCACCATGCGGAAGCTTTCCGTGATGCGCTTGTCAAGCGTTTCCTGCAGCTTTTCATCTACAACTCCGCGCACCTCGTCAAGGCTCTTTTTCATGGTGTCGCGCACGTCGTCCAAGTGCTTATCGTTTTCCGACTGGATGGCGGAAAGGCGGCGCTCCATGGTCTCGCGTATGTCGTTCAGATCGGAAGTGTTCTTGCTCTCAAAGGTGCGGAAGCGCTCCTCGGAGCCCTTCGCGCCGGAATCTATACGCTCGTTCATGGCGGTCTGCTTTTCCGTCATGAGGTTGAAGAAAGCCTCCTGCTTGGCGGAAAGCTTTTCCTCCTGCCCCGTCTGCATATTGCGCATATTGTCGTTGAGGTAACGGATCTGCTGCTCCATATCCTCGGAAATATCGCGCCGCGTGCGGTCAAGCTCGGCCATGTTCTCATTCTTATAGGTGATCAGCATTTCGCCTATGCCGCCGTTTTTCTTATTCGTCAGCAGCACGGCAAGCAGTACGCCCCCGCCCGAAAGCAGTACCGAAGCTATGAGCGCTATGAACTGCCAGGTCTGCATCAGCCTTCTCCTTTCGCGGCCTTCGCCGCCTCCTCATATCCGAACGCCCTCGAATACGCCTCCTCAAGATCCGCGCCGACGGCCACCGCGCCGTGCCCTCTCAAAAGCACGGCAGGCGCTTTGCCCAGATGCTTCACACAGCCTTCCGCAAGGTAGCGGGAGGCGACGGGATACACCGGCGCAACGGGCAGCCCGAGCGGGTTTTCATCGAGCTCGGCAAGCTTTTTCAGCTCCGGCGAATGGGTGTGCACTATGGCGCGCACGTCCTTCCTCGCGCGGTAGATATTAAGGTGCATGTTAAGCTCCATGCTGGGCGCGCGGGGCGCTTCGACCACCATGCTGTTCAAACGGTAAACGGGGATATCCTCTTCCGTCATCTCATCGTAGGTAAGGGTCGTGGGCGTAATGAAAACGAGCCCCTGATCCTTATCGTAAACGCTGATATTGCCGCCGGTGTTGGTAGTCAAGCCGTCGCTTGCCATGCGCCTGCCCGTTTCGACGATGGAGCGCTTGATCTCAAGCGAGCGCGCCGCCCGCCTGGCGCCCAGCCTTTCCCAATAGGGGAAATGCCTGTTCGATCGCGGCAGCGCGGCGATTATGAGCATACCGGCGGCCGTGCCGAAAACGTACTGGATACCGTTCATCCAAAGCCCCGCGAGCGCGGCGGCGTTCCCGTAAAGGACAAGCTCGAACACGAAATACCCCAAGGGCATCACAAGCCCCGATATTGCGGGAGCGGCATAGCGCATCTTCTTTGCGATGAGCCCGCACAGATACGCCATGAGCGCCTTAATGACGAGCGTTACGGGCGCGTAAACGACCGCCCCGTGCAGTATGTCCGCAAGAGCGGAGCCTATGCCTGCGGTTATTGCGCCGCCGACGGGGCCCAACACGTATGCCGCAAGATGCACCGCCGCATCGCCCGCGTTGAGGTACGCTCCGCCGGTGCCGACCGGCAGCGGGACGGAGGCGAACAGCGTGAGCATGGCGATAACGGCCGTCAGCATCCCGTGCAGAGCGAGCGACCTTATCCTCTCATTGGAGAGAGCCTTTGATTTTTCGGAATTGTTTTTCATACCTCCATTATAGCACAGATATGCCGAAAAAAAAGATGCTCCCGCAAAAAAACGGGAGCGATTTTATGCCCGGGCTCAGCCCGCGTTCATAACGCCGAGTGTGATATGGTCCGCCCATATCCTATCGTATCTGATGTTGAAATGCACTCCGTCGGCGGAAGCCTCCGCGGGAAGATACCCGTCGCGATCGAACAGCTCGGGCGGATTGTCTATGAACACCGCGTTCTTTTCCGCGCACATGCGGCGGATGCGCTCGTTGGTCCTCCTTATGTTCTCCATATTGATGCCGTTCTCCTGCCCCGTGCTCTGCGAATACTTTTTCGTGACGGGAGTCATTGCGATTATATAGATGCGCGCCCCCGGCGCCCTTTCGCGCACGTCGTCTATGAGCTTTGCGTAACGCTTCATGAACGTATCCTGGCTGGGCCAGCCGACCTCGTTAAGGCCGAGGTTTATTATCACCTTGCCGTAGTGATGACCGTTGAGCTTGTCGATGAGTATCACTCCGTCGTCATCCGTATAGGTATAGATGGTGTTGACGTTGAGCCCCACCCTCGTTATGAAATCGCCGTGGGTTATCACGCCGAACTGCCAAAGCCCGTGCAGCACGGAATTGCCAATGAATACCGCGTCGTCGAATATGCTCTGATCGGGCTCGGCCGAGGGCTTCTGCGTGGGCTTTGCGGTGGGCTTGGGAGTCGCCGTGGGCTTTGCGGTGGGCTTGGGAGTCGCCGTGGGTTTTGCGGTGGGCTTGGGAGTCACCGTGGGCTTTGCGGTCGGAGCCGCCGTGGGCTTTGCGGTCGGAGCCGCCGTGGGCTTGGGAGTCGCCGTGGGCGCGGGCGTCGGCTCCGCCGTGGGGCTTTCCGTCGCGGGTTCGGTCGGCTCCGCCGTGGGGCTTTCCGCCGCGGTCTCGGTCGGCTCCGCCGTGGGGCTTTCCGTCGCGGGTTCGGTCGGCTCCGCCGTGGCAGCGGGCGCGGCGGAAGGCAGCTCCGCCTCCTTCGGCGCAAGCGGCGCGCAGGAAGCAAAAAGCGTCAAAGCAAATATCAGTATTGCCGTTATCCTTTTCATTCGGTTCCTTTAATAAACGGCGGAGCATTATCACGCGCCGCCCCTTTCTTTGTAATTACTGCGGTCAGGCCTGCGCCGCCTTTTTGAGCTCCTCTTCCTCGAGTGCGCGGTAAGCGACCTTGCCCACAAGGGTCTTGGGCATATCGTCCTTGAACTCTATATCGTAAGGCATGGCGTACTTTGATATGTTTTTGCGGCAGTATGCCATGAGCTTTTCCTTTGTCTCATCGTTCGCGGGGACGCCCTTTGCGAGCTTCACGAACGCCTTTACCTTCTGCACGCGGTAGGGATCGGGCACGCCTATCACGCAGCTCATCTGCACGAGCTCGTTCGCATCAAGTATGTTCTCTATCTGACCGGGATATACGTTGTAGCCCGAAGAGATTATCATTCGCTTCGCGCGGCCGCGGAAATAGATGAAGCCTTCCTCATCCATTACGCCGAGATCCCCCGTATAGACCCAAGTGAGCCCGTCCGCATGGGTGCGGAGGGTCTTCGCGGTCTCATCGGGGTGGTTCATGTATTCCTTCATGACGGTGGGCCCGGCAAGCAGTATCTCGCCCTCCTCGCCGTAGGGGAGCTCCTCGTCGGTATCGGGCTTAACTATCTTTATATAGGTATCGGGGAAGGGCAGGCCGATCGAGCCCTCCTTCGCGTAATGGGGCGGGGTCAGACAGCAGGCGGTAACGGTCTCCGTCGTGCCGTAGCCTTCGCGCACGCCCACCTTCGCTCCGTGCTCCATGAGGTATTTATCGAGCTTCTTCTTGAGCTCTATCGAAAGCGAATCTCCGCCGGAGAATACGCCCTTCAGCCCCGAAAGATCCTTCTTTTCCATGCCGGGCAGACGCAGCAGCGCCTCGTAAAGGGTGGGGACGCCCGCCACGAAATTGCATTTGACTATCTGCTTTGCGTATTCCTTGGGAGTGACGCGCGGCAGGAGCAGGCATCTGCCGCCCACCTCGAGCATGGTATGGATGCAGACTCCCAGACCGAAGCCGTGGAACATGGGCATTGCCGAAAGCATCCTGTCCCCGACCTTGAACATGGGGTTGGTCGCCACTACCTGCATACCGAGCGCGTTGAAGTTGAGGTTCGTCAGCACGATGCCCTTCGTTGTGCCGGTGGTGCCGCCCGAATAGAGGATCACGGCGGGATCTTCCGCCTTGCGCTTCACCTTATAATTATAGAAGCACATGCGGCTCATGCGCATGAACTCGCGCCAGCGGATAACGGGCGCATCCTTGGGGATCTTCTTTATCTTCCTGCCCTCGGTGAGCATATAGCCCGCCTTGAGGGGCTGGGAAAGCTCATCCTTCACGGAGGCGATTATTATGTTCACCACCGAGGTGTTTTTCCTTATGTTCTCAAACTTATTGTAGAACTGATCGAGCGTGATGGCGGTAACGGAGCCGGATTCGTTGAGGTAGAACTCTATCTCCTTTTCCGCGGAAAGGGGGTGTATCATGTTGGCGACGGCGCCTATAAGGTTCACCGCGTAAAACATGCAGATCGCCTGCGGGCAGTTGGGCAGCGCGATGGTGACCTTATCGTTTTCGCGCACGCCTATGGTCTTCAACGCCTTGGCGCAGGTCTCGATATTTTCGATGAGGCTGCGGTATGAGGTGGATCTGCCCATAAAATCGAATGCGATATTATCGGGATATTTATCCGCGATCGCCTTCACCGCCTCGAACATGGTGCAGTCCGGGTATTCCATGTGCATGGGAAGCTCGCCCAGATGATCCTTCCAGGGCGTTTTTGCCGTAACGGTCATTGTATTGTCCCTCCTATAAAATTGCCAGTGGAATTATAAGATCTATATCGATTTTTGTCAAGAGCGGGCCGGCGCGGGAAGCGAGACCTTAACGCGGAGCTTGCCCTTCTTTGTCTCCCTTTCAAGGCCCAGATACTTAAATCTGCCGTGCCCCCGCACGGAGATATTCGCGCCTTCGGGAACGGAAGCGCCGCCCTTCGCCGCGAGCCGCGAATCGACGAACACGAGCCCCCTCTCGCAGAGCGCCTTCGCCTCCTCCCGCGGGAGCTTCCAAACGGCGGCAACGAGCGCATCCAGGCGGGCGGAGGCCACAACTATGCTCCTCTCCTCCCCCTCCGGCGCCGTTTCGGCGGGCAGGGCGCATCTTTCGCATTTGACCGCGGTGCGGCGGACTTCGCAAAGCCCCTCCTCCAAAACGGACGCGGCGGGCTCCATGCAGATAAAATAGGCGCAGGCTTCGGTCACGATCACGTCGCCCACAAGCTCGCGGGTGATCCCCCGGGCAAGCGCGGCGCCGAGATAATCCCTGTGGCCAAGCTCCTCCGAAAAGCGGGCGCTCTTGGGGCTGACGCGCAGGCAGACGAGCTCCGCCGCCGCCTCAAGCTCCTCCGGCTCTCCCTCGCCGAAAACGGCTGCGCGCCTTTCCGCGCCGTCATACCCGCCGGTCAGGTGAACGCACGCCGGCAGGCGCAGCGATAAAAGAAGCGACTGCTCCGCGGCGTTCAAAAAGCGGGTGCGGGTCAATGCGCCCGTCCTGTCCGCTCTTGCGGCAAGCTCCGAAAAGCGTTTTTTCAAAAGCTCTATATCATCTTCTGCCATACGTGAAGCACCGTTTTTCCTTCATTTTCAAGCTTTTTCATTATGGAGCCCAAGCGCTCGTCCGCAAGCGAGACCTCCTTTTCGAACGCGGGCGCGGGCACGCGGAGCGCGCCTCTGCTCATTACTATGAGCTGCTCCATGCCATCGGAGGTAACTACCCGCACGCTCCTGTTTTTATCCTTCAGCTTCTGCACCGCGCGCTCAATGAACACGTCGGCGATCTCGCTTTCCCTCGTATAGACTATGTATATGCCGCCGACGGCCTCCACCTTCTCCTTGCCGCCCGTGACCTTGTAGGCGTCGAACACGAGAATGAGGTTAGTCGGGCGGATCCCGTTGTAATTTATCATCATGCGGATGAGCGCTTCCCTCGCGGAATCGATGGATTCCTCCGCGAGCCTCCTCAGGCTCTCCCACGAGAAAATGACGTTGTAGCCGTCAACCAGCAGGAATTCCTCGCCTTTTGGAACGTAAGCGGGCTCTTCCTCGGGCTCGGTCCCGGCGGGCCTTCGCAAAAGACGGTCGTCCGTCACCTTTCCGTATGTGCGCTCGAATATCGCGCGGAGCTCGGCCTCCTCGTCCCTCGGAGCGGAGGCGGGCTTTTTGGTGGGCATCTTTCCGCTCGGAGCGGCGGAATGCTGCTTCATATAGGAGGCGACCTCGAACCATTTTACGGTAAAGCCCGCGCCCGCAGCGCAGAACACCGAATCGGGCGAATTGCGAAGATCCGCCTCGGGATCGTAGGCGGCTTCGCGGATCACCTCCGCCGCGTTGTGGCAGGGGCGGTAATCGCCCGTCTCAAGGTGGAGCGTGCCACTTCCGTGGGTATATGCCGCAAGGGTCTTCCCGTAATCGCGCATTTCGGAAACGGGCGCGGAGCCGCGGAGCACACACATATCGAGCTCCGCTTCGGGCGCTTCGAATTCGCCCTCCATGCGGCGTATATCGTTCATCGCCCTGCCGACGTTTTCTTCCGGAAGGCGAAGCTCGAATTTATAGCAGGGCTCGAGCAGCACGTTTTCCGAAAACATGAGCGCGTTGCGCACCGCACGGTAGGTCGCCTGGCGGAAATCGCCGCCCTCGGTATGCTTCTGATGCGCCTTGCCGCTCGTTAAAACTATCCTCACGTCGGTCAGCGGCGCGCCCGTCAGCACGCCCCTGTGCCTTTTTTCGGAAAGATGGGTCATAATGAGCCTTTGCCAGCTCGGAGCCAGATCGTTCGCGGGGACCTCCGAGCGGAACGAAAGCCCGCTCCCCGGCTCCCCGGGCTCCACGCGCAGTTCAACGTGCGCAAAATGCCGAAGCGGCTCGAAATGCCCTATGCCTTCCGCGCCCCTTGAGACCGTCTCGCGGTACATGACCGCGCCGTGGCCGAATTCCACTGCGAGCCCGAACCGCTCCCGTATGAGGCGCTGAAGCACCTCGCACTGCACCTCGCCCATGAGGCGCGCCTTTATCTCGCCGTGCTGCTCATCCCAGAAAAGGTCGAGCTCCGGCTCCTCCTCCGCAAGCGCCGCAATACGGCGGTAGGCGTCGAAGGGCTTTGTTCCGTCGGGAAAGAGCATGGTGTAGGCGAGCACGGGCTCCGCGGCCCTTTCGGTCTCGCCCGCGTAAGCGCCGAGCCCCTGCCCCGCGTATGTTCTGGTGAGCCCCGTAACGGCGACTATCATGCCCGCCTCCGCTTCCTGCAGGGGAGTAAAGCGCGCGCCGGAATAGAGACGGACGCCATCCGCTTTCTCCTCCCAGACCTCGTCCTCCGGGACGGTCGCGGAGCGGTTGGTGACGGTCTGCTTCGCCTTAAGGCTGCCCCCGGTTATCTTCATGAACGTGAGGCGCACGCCCTCGGTATTGGTGATCTTGATGACCTTTGCCGCGAATTCCTTTGGATATTCGCGCATTTTTGTAAATCTGCCGATACAGGAAACGAGCTCGTCAACGCCCGTGAGCTTAAGCGCCGAGCCGAAAAGAACGGGAAAGACCTGCCTCCTCGCAACGGCCGCAGTCAGCTCCGCATCGTTAAGGCTCCCTTTTTCGAGGAAGCTTTCCATGAGCGATTCCGAAAAGGTCGCGGCGTTCTCATCGCGCACGGGATCGGGCTCCGTGAAATCGACGCACGCTCCGTCGAGCCTTTCGCGGAGCTTGTCCATCAGCGCCCGTTTAGATGGGCAGGGCAGGTCCGTCTTGTTAACGAATATGAACACCGGCACGCGGTAACGCCTTAAAAGCTGCCACAGCGCCAGCGTGTGGGGGCCGGCCCCCTCCGGCGCGCTTACGACGAGCACCGCGTAATCGAGCGCGGCCAGCGTCCTTTCCGCCTCCGCCGAAAAATCGACGTGGCCGGGGGTATCCATGAGCGTTATCAGCTTCCCCTCTATGGAAAGCTGCGCCTGCTTTGAAAAGATGGTAATGCCCCGGTCGCGCTCTATCTCATGGGTATCGAGAAAAGCATCCCCGTGATCCACACGCCCGAGACGCCTGACCGCACCCGTTTTATAAAGCAGCGCTTCCGAAAGCGTGGTCTTGCCCGCGTCAACGTGCGCGAGCATGCCTATGACCAATCTTTCCCTTTCCTGTTCCATGCTTACCTTTTTTTGCAGTTGTGCGGGCAGCTCTCACACCCGCAGGAGCAGCCGCCCCGCCTCTTTCTTTTTATGACGGCGGCAACGGCCCCTGCCAAGCCGGCGGCGAGCGCCGCAATGATGATCCAATCAAACGCGTTCATGGGCTTATACTCTCACCTCATGCCGCACAGCATGCATACGAGCCTTATTATGAGCGTCACCGTCCACGCGATCCCGCATTGCCAGAGCACCACTCCTATCGCCCATTTGCCGCCGAGCTCGCGGCGAATCGCGGCGATGGAGGCCACGCAGGGCGTGTAGAGCAGGCTGAAAACGAGCATGCACACCGCGGTCAGGGTGGTCATAACGGCATAGACGCCCTCGCCCGTGAACAGAACCTCCATTACCGAAACGACGCTCTCCTTTGCTATGAACCCCGATATGAGCGAGGTGCAGATCCTCCAGTCGCCGAGGCCGAGCGGACGGAACACCGGCACAAGAAGGCTCGCTATCGCGGCGAGCATCGAATCGTGCGAATCCTCAACAAGGTTGAAATGGAAATCAAAGCTCTTGAGGAACCAAACGGCGACCGTCGCAATGAGTATCACCGTGAACGCCCTCTGCAAAAAGTCCTTGGATTTTTCCCAAAGGAGCTGCAAAACGTTCTTGGGACTCGGCAGGCGGTAGTTGGGAAGCTCCATAACGAAGGGGACCGCCTCGCCGCGGAAGGCCGTCATTTTGGCGACGTGCGCGAACAGTATCCCCATCAGTATCCCGAGAAGGTAAAGACCCGTCATTATGAGCCCGCCCCTTCCCTTGAAGAAAGCCGCCACGAAGAACGAATAGATGGGCAGCTTCGCGGTGCAGCTCATGAACGGGGTGAGGAGTATGGTCATGCGCCTGTCCCTGTCGCTGGGGAGGGTGCGCGTCGCCATTACGGCGGGCACGGTACAGCCGAAGCCTATCAGCATCGGCACTATACTCCTGCCCGAAAGGCCTATCCTTCGCAGGAGCTTATCCATGAAGAACGCAACGCGCGCTATATAGCCGCTGTCCTCAAGCAGTGAAAGGAAGAAGAACAGCGTGACTATAATGGGCAAAAAGCTCAGCACGCTGCCCACGCCCTCGAATATGCCGTCTATAATGAGTCCGTGCAGCACGGGGTTTACGTTCCCGGCGGTAAGGAGCCCATCGACCAGCTCGGAAAGCTTCCCTATCCCCAGCTCAAGGAGCTGCTGCAGGCCGTAGCCTATCACGTTGAAGGTGAGGAAGAACACCAGCCCCATGATGAGGATGAATATGGGCAGGGCGGTGTATTTGCCCGTCAGCACCTTATCTATCCTGCGGCTGCGCTTATGCTCGCGGCTCTCGCGGGGCTTTATCACACAGCTTTCGCAGACCTTTTTTATGTATGAGAAACGCATATCGGCGATCGCCGCGCTGCGGTCAAGGCCGCGTTCATGCTCCATCTGCACGATTATATGCTCAAGCGCCTCCTCCTCGTTGGAATCGAGCTCGAGCTTTTCGATTATGAGCTTATCCCCCTCGACCACCTTGCTCGCCGCAAAGCGCAGGGGTATCCCCGCCTTTTCCGCGTGATCCTCTATAAGGTGCATGACGGCGTGCAGGCACTGGTGCACCGCGCCGCCGTTATCCTCCCTGGAGCAGAAATCCTGCTTCAGGGGCTTTTCGCGGAACCTGGCGATATGCACGGCGTGCGCGGCAAGCTCATCCACGCCCTGATCCTTCGCGGCGGAAATGGGCACCACGGGCACTCCCAGCAGCTCCTCCATGGCGTTCACGTCAACGGAGCCGCCGTTTCCCGTGAGCTCGTCCATCATGTTGAGAGCCACCACGGTGGGAACGTCCATTTCAAGAAGCTGCATGGTAAGGTAGAGGTTTCGCTCTATATTGGTAACGTCAACGATATTTATTATGCCGGTGGGCTTATCATCCAGCACGAAATTGCGTGAGACCAGCTCCTCGCCCGAATAGGGGCTCATGGAATAGATGCCGGGCAGATCGGTGATACGGGTATTCTTATAGCCCCTTACCGCGCCGTCCTTTCTGTCAACGGTGACGCCCGGGAAATTGCCCACGTGCTGTTTGGAGCCCGTAAGCTGATTGAAGAGGGTCGTTTTGCCGCTGTTCTGGTTGCCGACGAGCGCGAATGACAACAGCGTGCCTTCGGGCAGAGGGTCGCCGCTGCCCTTCGGGTGGAATTTGCCCGTTTCGCCGAGTCCGGGGTGATCGGGCTTCCTGCGCGGAGCGTTCCTTTCCTGCTCCGCCTCGGGCTTCGCACCCTCCGCAAGGGTCACCGTTATGTTTTCCGCATCCGCCAAGCGAAGCGTCAGCTCATAGCCGTGTATGCGTATCTGCATGGGGTCGCCCATGGGCGCGAGCTTCATTACGGTGAGCTCCGCACCCGGAATAACGCCCATATCGAGCAGGTGCTGACGCAGCGCGCCTGTGCCGCCCACCGCCTCTACCGTTGCCGAGGAGCTGACCTTCACGTTTTTCAAAGTCATGCTTTCCATGCTTTATCTGCCCTTTCTCAACTTTGCGAGCTTATTCTTCTTCCAAACGCCCCACATGCGGAACACGGTCGAAATCAGCAGCACGCCGATCGCCATCGCGCCCGCTATATAGGCGGTCGCCATGCCGCGCGCATAGGCTTCGGCCGTCATGCCGCGGCGGATAAAATCCATGGTATAGTAGATGCCCGCTCCCGGTATGAGGGGCACCAGCGCGCAGAGCAGATAGCTCGTGGCGGGGAATTTGCGCAGCCTTGCCATGAGCTCCGCATAGAAGGATGAAGCCGCCGCCGCAACAAGGTAGCTTGCGGGCTCGGAAAGCCCCGCCCTCATGCACAGGCTGCACACGAGCCATGAAATGACGCTGCCGAGGAGCGCCAGCGGGACGCCCTTCCCGTGAAGGTTGAACATCAGGCCGAAGCCCAGAGTGCCTATGAGCCCCGCAAGGCACTGGATGGGGAGCGAATACGAAAGCGGCGCAAGGCCCGTTTCGATGCCCGGGAGTATGCTCCTTGCAAGCGAGACCGCAACGCTCGTTCCGCAGACGAGCGCAACGGCGATTATCAATACCTGAACGAGCCTGTTCACGCCGCTCATGGTATCGCCGTAAATAATATCGCGCAGGCTGTTTGTGAACAGGAACCCCGGCACGAGCAGCATCACCGCGCCTATGGTCGCTATATCGGCGTTTTTCCCTACACCAAGCGCCACTATCGCGTTAGCGCAGAAGCCCAGTATGAAGCTGCAGACGAAAGTGGTGAAGAATGCGTTGGTATTGAATTTGGACATAAACCGCAGGGAAAGCGCGGTGGCGATCCCGCAGAGCCCGGCCGCGATCGCTTCCCAAACGGTGCCGCCGAAGAATATGCCGAAGCCGAAGCCTATCAGGAACGCGGAAAGGTAGTAGATGAGCGCTCCGTAGCGGCGGACGCTCGCTTCCGTTTCACGCAGCATGCGCTTCGCCTCGCTTATGGGCGGGGTCTCGGCGCAGATCCTGCGGCAGAGCGCGGAATACTTTTCTATGCCGTCTATCATCGTCTCGCTCGACTTCAAGCGCCTGATCTTGGTCAGGAGCCTGCCGTCTTCCGTCTCAAGGCTCGCCATTATGCTTGAGGGTATAACGAAGCAATCCACCTTCTCTATTCCGTAGGCGGTTATTATCCTCGTTATGGTATCCTCAACGCGGTAGGTCTCCGCGCCGCAGGCCTGAAGCTTGTTTGCCACGGATACCGCGAATTCCAAAAGCTCCTCATAGAAGCTCGCGCCCCTTTCGGCGGGGGCGGCCGCAGGCTCCTTCGGCATGGGAGAGACCTCTTTTTTTATTTCTTTATGCCCGTTTCGGCTCATTTTTCCTCCGTTGCTTTTCCGTGCGGGCAGGGCCCGCATTTGAACGCTTTTTCTTCGGAAAAGTATAGCAGTTTTCGGCCGAATAATCAAGCGGCGGAGCGCGCAAAACAAAATAGATTATTTTGGCCTGCCATCGCCTTCTCCGCCTCTCTTATTGACTTTTTCGCCGTTTGGATTTACAATTTATTCAACCGCTCCGCATATTAAGGAGCAGACCGTTTCGGGGAGAGCCGCATGAGCCGCAGGACGCAAAAACTCATCATAATCGTTTCCGTGCTTGCAGTCATACTGCTCTTTTCGTTTTTTCTGAAGGATATCCTCGTCCCCTACATCGGACTCGAGATCAAAAACGATACCGCCGGCGCGACGGAGCTGCTTCGCGATAAGGGCGTGCTCGGCTTTTTGACGGTCGTATTCGTAGAAGCCCTGCAGATGGTGGTCGTGTTCATACCGGCGGAGTTCATTCAGATCTCCTCGGGCTTGAGCTACCCCTTCTGGCTCGCCGTGCTGCTCTGCGATCTCGGCGTATGTCTGGGCGCGACCCTCATTTACCTGCTCGTCCGTCTTTTCAGCTTCAATACCAACGCCTACGATAAAAACCGCGATCTTATAGACCGCCTCGCCGCGGGCGGCAAAAAGGAGCGGAGCGTTGTGCTCCTGCTCTATTTCCTGTTCATAATGCCGCTCATCCCATTCGGCGCGATCTGCTATTACGCAAGCGGCAAGAAGCTCCGCTACGCGCCCTATATCCGCACCGTGGCGACGGGCGTTATCCCCTCCATAGTGACCTCCAACCTCATGGGCGCGGCGGGCAAATTTTTCATAAGGAACGAGCTTCCCCTGCCCGTTCTGATCCTCATAATAGTCCTGCTGGGCGGGCTTTTGTTCTTAGCGCTGTTCCTCTTTCTCGATAAGGTCTATTTCAAGGAAAACGACGGCACTCCCGATTCCGTCATATACGGCGCGTTTTTCAAGCTCGTCGGGCTTTTAAGGGGCAAAAAGCAGAGGCTCCATCTCGACAACGCGGCGATGGACGAAGTAGAAAAGCCCTACGTCCTCCTCTGCAACCACGCCTCGTTCTATGATTTTTACTACGTTCACAAGCTGATAAGGGGCGACCGCGCGGCGCTCGTGGTAAACAAGCACATAGTCGACAAACCCATTTTGGGCAAGCTTTCCAAAAAGATGGGCCTCATCCCCAAAAAGCTCTTCAATCCCGATATGGCCTCGACCGTGGGCATGCTGCGCGCGGTGAAGGCGGGCTACCCGCTCTACATTTTCCCGGAGGCGCGCCTTTCCATCACGGGAGTCAATTATCCCATAATCGAAAAGAGCGGCGGCTTCTGCAAAAAGCTTGGCGTGGACGTGGTCCTTGCCCGCATAGACGGCGCTTATCAGGCAAACCCCAAATGGCGCAAGCGCTTTTACAAGTCCGATATAAGGGTCTCCGTGCGGCGCGTCATAAAGAAGGATGAGCTCAATGGCATGACCGCCGAGGAGCTCGACCGCGTTATAGAGGATGCGATCCGCTTTGACGACAACGCCTCCCCCATTAACTCCTACCGCAAAAAGGATATGGCAAAGGGGCTCGAAAGCATAATCTACCGCTGCCCCGACTGCGGCGCGCTGTATTCGACCTCGACCCGCGGCAACACGCTTTGCTGCTCCGCCTGCGGCGCGGAGTATCACATGGAGCCCGATATGACCCTGACCTCCCCCGCGGGCGGGCGCACGACGGTGAACGAGCTCTATTCCCGTATCGCGGCAATGGAGCGCGCAGAGCTTCACAAGCTTTGCCTCGAAGCCCCCGTGCATACGGTCATATTCTCCGACGGGAAGCCGAGGAAGCGGCGTGAGCGCGGCTTCTGCCGCTTGACGGGCGAGGGCTTCTTTTACCGTTCCGAAAACGAGGAATTCGCCATCGCCCTCGATAAGCTCCCCGCGCTGCCGTTCTCGGTCGATACGGAATTCGAGCTGTATCGGGGCGGCGATCTGTACTATTTCTACCCCGATGAAACAAAGCGCCAGGTCACGCGCTGGGCGCTCATCGTCGATCTTTTCAAGGAGGAACACGATGGAAAACAAAACCGATAACGCGCTCGTGAACGTATCCAAAAAGACGTTCATACAGGTCGTGATACTGCTCACCGTGCTGATGCTCGCGGCGATAGCGCTGACCTACGCGATCCCCCGCGGCGAGTTCGGCGTCACGGCGGAAGGAGCGGCGGATTACCTCGATTACCGTCCTTTGGAAAACAGGGGCGGCATCCCGATATGGAAGGGCCTGCTCGCTCCCGTGCTCGTGTTCGGCTCCGAGAACGGCGTGACGCTCATAATGCTCACGCTTTTCCTGCTCATAATATTCGGCGCTTTCCAGGTGATGAACGACGCGGGCGGTATAAGGGCGCTCGTCGGCTCCGTGGCGCGGCGCTTCGAAAAGCGAAGGAACCTGCTTTTAGCCCTCCTCACGCTCGTCTTCATGTGCTTCGGCGCGTTTCTTGGCCAGTTTGAGGAGATGCTCACCCTCCTGCCCATAGTAACCGCGCTCTGCGTGATGCTGGGCTTCGATTCCTTCACGGGCTTCCTCGTAAGCATAATCGCCTGCGGCTTCGGCTTTGCAAGCGCCATAACGAACCCCTTTACGGTGCTGCTCGCCTCAAGCATAATAGGCGCGGACCCCATGAAAAACATATGGTACAGGATAGTCATTTTCATCGTGATGTACCTGCTCATGCTCGGCTTCGTGTTCCTCTATACGGCAAGGCTCCGGAAAAACCCCGCCTCCGGCCTCACCCTCGCGCACGATGAAAAGCTCCGCGCCGCGGGCGGCGGCATGGGCTTTGCGGATGAAAAGCGCACCCGCCGCGTCTATACGGTTTTCCTGCTCGTCTGCCTCGCGCTGCTCGCCTGCTTCTCGTTCACGCCCGCTCTGCGCGATTACACGGTGGTGCTGCTCACCGCATGCTTCTTAATATTCGGGATACTCGCGGGGCTGCTCTGCGGGATGCCCATCGGCTCCGTCATGAAGAGCTTTTTGAAGGGCATTGCCGGCGCGCTCCCCACGGTGCTGTTCATAGCGCTCGCCTCGTCCGTGAAATACATACTGGACGAGGGCGCCGTGATGCCCACCATAATCCACGCCATAAACACCTTCACCGCGGGCCGCAGCCCCTTCGTGATAGCCCTCATGCTTTACGGGATAATACTCGTGCTCGAGTTCTTCATCTCATCCTCCACCGCAAAGGCGATACTCGTTATGGGCATGCTCGCGGTGGTGAACGTGGGGCTTTCAAAGCAGATGCTCGTGCTCATATACACCTTTGCGGACGGCTATACCAACGTCCTCTTCCCCACCTCCCCCGTGCTGCTCATAGGCCTTTCGATGATAGAGGTCGATTATTTCAAGTGGGTGAAGAAGAGCGTCCCCCTGTTCCTTATCAATCTCGCACTCGTCATACTGTTCATCTGGCTCGGGATAAGGTTTGGGTATTGAGAAAAAAGCATAATTCGCTTCACAGGCGGCCGATTTCAGGCCGCCTAAAATATATTATTTCAGAGGAATAAGATTTCTCTCTTTTTTCTGTCCTGTATAGTGAAGGATCCTTCAGAAAGGAAATCGGGAAAGTGGACGACTCGAAGCTCATTGAGTTGTTTTTCAAAAGGAATGAGGACGCGATCCGGCTGACGCACGAAAAATACGGCGGCTATTGCTTCGCTGTTGCCAACAATATCCTCGCAAACCGCGAGGATGCGGAGGAATGCGTGAACGACGCCTATCTTGCGGTATGGAACTCGATACCTCCCCAAAGGCCAAAGGTGTTCAGGCTATTCCTTGCAAGGATAACCCGCAACCTATCGCTGAATCGTTATGAAAAGCGTGCGGCAAAAAAACGCGGCGGCGAGGCCGAGCTTGCGTTGGAAGAGCTTGCAGAGTGCGTAAAGGATTCCGTCAGCATCGAAAGCGAGGTAATGGCAAAGGAGCTTGCCGAAGCGGTTGACGGATTTCTCGACACCATCTCCCGAAGGGACCGCGGGATTTTCCTTTACCGGTACTTCTATTATGAATCGGCAGAGGCGATCGCCAAACGCTTCGGGAGCGATCCCGAAAAGATCTATTCGATACTGTTCCGCACCCGCGCAAAACTCAGGAAGCACCTTGAAAAGGAGGGCTATTTCAATGACAGGTAAAGACTTATCCATGGCGATAGGTTCGGTTTCTGATAAACATCTTCTTGACGCGGAGGAAGCTCCCCGAAGGAGTAATATCGGCTACTTATTTGCCTCAGCCGCGGCCGTGCTCGCAATAGGTATAAGCCTTTTCACCGTGATACGTCTTGTCAAAAAGCCTCACGGGAGCGATCCTTCGGTCTATGCCCCGACAACGGAGCCGACACAGCAGACAGCGGAGCCTCTAAACGAGACGCCGGTGATCACCTCACTTCCGACCCAAACGCCGGAGGCGACCGCGCTGCCCACGGAAGCTGCCACTGAAATACCGACCGAGCCCGTAAACACTCAGCAGGCGACGGCGCTCCCCACCGAAATGCCTTCTCCGACGCCCGTTCCCACGGAAAAACCTACCGAAGAGCCAACGCCAAAGGCTACCGGGACGCCCCACGCTACACAGAAGGCCACGCAAACGCCCAAAGCCACCGGGACGCCCAAGCCCACTCCCGCGCCAACAGCCGTTCCGACGCAGCAGCCCACGCCCACGCCGACCGTCGCAGTGCCCACGGACGAACCGTTGTTCGATGAGTTTTCATCTGAGGATGAGTTCAGAACGCGTATCAGGCAGGGCGGCGAAGTGTATGATTCCATCCTCTATTACTATAAGCCGAAGCACGCCCCGCATGGAGCGGAGCTCGACACGATCACCGTCGGCAACAGCGGGATAGGATTCGATTATTCCGGCAAGGATGGAGAGTTCTCCTTCCTGTGGCTATGGAACACAGATCCCGATGATTACATTGCCAAGCTGCTGCCATATGTCAACGCAGAGCAGCACGGCAGATATTTTGCGTATCATTCCGATAACGGCGCTTTGTGCATAGTTTGGGGTCAGGACGGCGCGGCCTTTTTAGCCGCGGTGCCCGCGGGGACCTCGTGGGATGAGATCGAATACTTCTGCAGCGCCAAACTCGTTACAGTGAACTGAAAATGGGACGCATCACCCCCCGGCGCCCCCAATGAAAGGAAAAAGACTATGAAACGCTCATATAAAGCATTATGCATGCTTCTTTGCATAGTGATGATACTCCCCTTCGCGGCCTGCATAAGCCACCGGGATGAATTGAACGCTCCCGCCGCATTCAACGAGACGCCCAATGGATCCGATGACGAAGTCCCCGAGGAAGCCGCATCGAAGGAACCCGCCGAATTGACGGAAGAGCCAACCGAGATCCCTACGGAAGAGCCTGCGGAAGACCCGGCTGAAGAGCGCGTGGAAGACCCGACGGAAGGGCCCTTCGAAGCTCCTGCGGACGAGCCGACGGCCGCTCCCACGCCAAAGCCCACGGGCACTCCCAAGCCGACAGCCACGCCTACACCAAAGCCCACGGGCACTCCCAAGCCGACAGCCACGCCTACGCCAAAGCCCACGGGCACTCCCAAGCCCACAGCCACGCCTACGCCGAAGCCCACGGGCACTCCCAAGCCCACAGCCACGCCTACGCCGAAGCCCACGGGAACTCCCAAGCCGACGGCAGCGCCTTCCGGGCGTCAGTTGGTTTTCGGCGATGATTCCTTTGAAGGATACATGCGGGTCACGGGAATATCCGGCACGGTCATCGCCCCCTACGAGCATTTTGAATCAAAGAAGACTTATATAGAAGGCAGCGGGTTCCTTCACGGCTGCGGATTTTCGTTCTACGAGACGCTGCACGGCTCCGACATTATTGAAGAGATACCCGAAGCCGGCCCTTCCCGCGGGATCACGCTGATCCTCGGCCTTGGCTGCCGAGTAATACAGATCAGTGTTTACGACGCAAATTCACTCGACAGGCTCGAAAACAGCATAACCACTCGCGAGCTTCAATCGTTGTTGGACGGCACTTCCGATCACCTTCTGATATATGTGAAGGTCGCAAAGCAAGGACGCTATATCGAAGAAGCCGATGAATATGAAAGCGAATGCCATGGCTGCGCATTCATCGTGAACTGAAATGAAAAAAGATCCCCCGGCGCTCCGGGGGATCGATGTTTTCGGGGCCTTCACAGCCTCTTTTTTATTCCTCTCCGTTCATCCTGTCGATTATCGCATACAGGGCGAGCTTCTTCTCCTTTACGGGGCGGGTCTCCTCGCCCAGCTCCATGAGGTCCTCGGAGGAGGAATTCTCCGGCCAGAGGGGCAGGCCCTCGCCGTTGGGATCGCCGCATTTTATGAAGTTCACAAAATACGCGGTCATCTGGCGCTCGAGCTCGCGGTCGCGCTCGGTAAAGAGGCGGGCGGGCTCGCCGAGGTTGCCGTAGAAATAGATCTCCTCGCCGCTGTGCCACGCGCCCAGCCTGCCATTCTGCTTCGTGAAGAAGTATTCATAGGCGGGGACGCCGTTTTCCGCCAGAAGGCGGTTCAGGCTGTAATGCGAATGGTCGAAGAACAGCGCGCCCCAGATCTCCGCCCAGGCCGCGTCCGCCTCCGCGTCGGTCTTGACGGGGTAAAGCGCAAGCACCTCGTCCGCGTATTCCCCGAACGCGCCGCGCACCTTGGCTTCAAAGCTCTTCAAATTCGTCTTTGTGAAGAGAATGAACGCGGCACTCTCCTCCCTGTTGTATCCGTGGAGGACGGCCTCCTCGTTGTGGACGCCCTTTTTGTATGATTCGTAGGGGTCCTCGGTCAGAACGTACCCATCGACGGTGATATGATGCTGGGTATAGGCTTCGTTTACGAGCTTTTCGGCGGGGACGGCGCGGAGCTCGTCCATCGTTTTGCAGCCGTACCTTTCCATGAGCTCCGCACAGCTTGAATAAGCCTCTTCAAGCTGCCTGTACGAATGCGGCGGGACCTTCGAAGCGACGGTCGAGCTTTCCATTATCGCCCTGCGGAAGAGCCCCGCCGCCTTGGGCGAGGTGCAGAGCGCGCTGACGCAGGCGGCGCCCGCGGATTCGCCCGCAACGGTCACGTTGCCGGGGTCGCCGCCGAACGCCGCGATGTTGTCCCTCACCCATTCGAGCGCCTTTATCTGATCGAGCAGGCCGTAATTGCCCGTCGTGCCGGATTCCGCCATGAGCTCCTCGGAGGCCAAAAACCCGAACACGCCGAGACGGTAGCCCATGTTTACCACTATCACGCCCTCGCGCGCCAAGCCTTCGCCGCTGTAATCGCCCCACCAGGGCTGACCCGTCTGCAGGGAGCCGCCGTGGATATAGACGAGCACGGGCAGCTTCCCCGAGGCTCCCGCGGGGCGCCATATGTTGAGATAGAGCGCGTCCTCGCTGACGGGCGCCGCGTAATTGTCCTTTAATGTTATCCTGTAATCATGATAGCCGAATATCTGCTTAAGCGAATCTATGAGGGGCATCCCGACGGGCTGCATGCTCATGGGAGCGAAGCTGTCCGCCTCAAGCACGCCCTCGCGGGGTTCCGGATCCTCCGGCGCGCGCCAGCGGAGCTCCCCGACGGGGGGCTTGGCATAGGGTATGCCCGCAAAGACCTCCACCGCTCCGTCCTGTGTCACGACGCCGCGCACCTGCCCCTGCGCCGTGGTTATTACCTCCGTCCGCGCGGGGTTTTTACCCTCTGCCGCGGGAACGGGCTTAGTCTTGGGCCATGCAAGCATGAACAGCCCCGCAAACAGGAGCGCCCACAGCAGCCACGCGCCGAGCTTCCAATACCATTTGGATTCTCCCAACACCTTGCCGCCCAGCAGGATATAACCCGCCGTCAGCACTGCGAGCGCGATAAAGCCCCAGGGCTGACTTTTGTTCAGCTCCAGCGCCGCCGCCATCAGCACGAACGTGAAGCACGCGACTATCCAAAATCCTGCCGATCTCATAAAACCTCCGCCGGATCTTTTTTCAATTCTATCACTATTTTCGCGGGGCAATCGCATTCCGCATTGTTCTTCAAGCGATCAGAAATCGTATTTCGAAGCGAGCTTCGCGGGCGGCATCCTCAAAAGCCTGCGCACCGCGATAACGGCGACTATCACCTCGGCCAGGAGTATAATGCCTATCGCCGCGAAGGGCGCCCAGAGGGGCACCTCTATCGAAAGCCCGCCCACGCCCATAATGGGCAGGAGAGTCACCGCTCCCCATGCGATAAACACCGCGGGCACGGCGAATTTAAGCGTGAGCAGCATGTTTTCGATAATGAACACGCCCATCGAATCGCGGTTGGGTATGCCGAGCATCCTGTAAACCGCTATCATGCCTATCCTGTCGCGCACGCGGAACCTCTGTATAACGTAAAGCATCACGATGCAGAGCAGCCCTATCGCCGCGGTGATTATGAAGCGCGTCTGCAGACGGGCGTTGCGGGCGGACATGAACGCGTTGTACTCCTGCGTGTAGGTATCCTTCACCTCGACAAGGAGCCGGTTTTCAAGCTCCGGGGGAAGTTCCTCGGTGAGCGTCTTCTTAACGGCCTCCTTATCGGCGGACCAGATATCGAAATGCGAAACGGATTCGACCGTGCTCCTCAAGAGCGGATCGACTTCCTCATCGGCGATTATCATGGGCGAATACAGCGAGTATTCGTACCGTTTTTGTTCATCGAGCTCTATCGCGCCCTTCACGAAAAGGTACCCGCCGTTATCAAGGTACATCTCCGTGCCTATCTTTTTCAGCAGGAGCTCGCCCACGTTGTTCTTAATAAGGACGGTCTCTCCCTGCGCGATCGGTTCAAGATCCGTTCTCCCGGTGATCCTGACGAATTCGGAATAGGGTATGGCGTTCACCCCTCGAATGCCGACCGCCAGCAATCCCGCCGTGGGGATATAGATGCTGGGCTCGCCGCTGTCACAAATGCCCACTATGGTAGGATAATAGTTTTTCCTGTCCATATAGATCTGCTTACCCAGCATGTATTCGTTATCGGGGATGAGGTTCTGCACTATGCCGTCGTCATCGGTGCAGTTCTTGATCACCCATCTGTCTATCACTATCTCATCGGAACGCTCCGGCATGCGCCCGTAGATCAAGGCCGAAGGATCGAGCCTCCTTAAATCGACCATGTTGTATTTTCCGAGGCTCATAAACAGCGTGCCGTACTGCGGGAGCAGGTTGCTGTAAAACCCGAACCTCAGATTGGTATCCGGGATGAGGTCGAATTCAAGCTGCGCATCGTCAAGCACCTTCAAAAGCCGGGGCACGTATTCCGATACGGAAAGCGCGGTCCTGTCGTCCCAGCTCTTGCCCTTTGAAACGTTGATCTCCAAAACATGCCTGTCCGCGGTTATAAAGGTTTCCGGATCCACCTTTGCGGCGGTGTTGAGATCCGAAAGCGCAATGAGCAGCATCAGCGCAAGCAGCACTATGAACAGCCCCGCCGCGGCGTTTCGCAGCTTCTTTTTTGAAGCCTCCGTCCTCATTTCAGCAAGAAGCATCTTAAAGCCGAGCCCGGAGCCCGAAGCCTTCTTCATGGGCGGGCGCGAATGCTCCTCCTCTGCGGGCGGCTCCGCGTCAAACACGGAGGGATCCAGCCTCGGGCGGCTGCCCTCCTTCACGACGGGCGGATCGGTGGGCTTAGAGCACATCATGAGCCGCTTGTCGTCCGTCTTTATAACGATCCTGCCCTCCTCGATTATTACGGTCAGATCCGCGGGCTCCGCTCCCTCCGCGCAAAGCACGCGCAGATCGACGGCTTCGGATCTGAATTCCTTTTCGCGGTAATCGCCCGCATAAACGGTGTTCTTATCCGCCGAAACGAGCGAGCCGCGTTCCCAGCCCGTGCTGTCCGAAACGATATTGCCGCTCTCTATCGTGATTATCCTGTCCGCAAAGAAATCGGCAAGCCGCTCCTCATGCGTTACCATCACCACGAGCCCCGTCTTCGAAAGCTTCTTCAAAAGGGAGCAGATATTGAGCGTGCTCTCCTCATCGAGATTGCCTGTGGGCTCATCCGCGAATATTACCTTGGGGGATTTGGCTATCGCCCTCGCTATCGCGATCCTCTGCTGCTGGCCGCCGGAAAGCTCGCCCACAAGGCGCTTGCGGAACCTCAGCATATCGACCTTGCGGAGCGCATCCTCCACCCTCTTCAGCTTCTCCCTTTCGGTGAGATCGAGCGAATGGAGCCCCAAATAGACGTTATACGCGGCGGAATGCTCCGGGAGCAGATAATAATTCTGGAATATGTAGCCGAAATTTGCGTTCCTCTGCTTTTCCATCTCGCGCCTTGCGGTATGGGTGATGCGCGAACCTTCTACCTCCACCTCGCCGCTGTCGAAAACGTCAAGCCCGCCGATGGCGTTCAAAAGGCTCGTTTTGCCGCTGCCGGAGCGCCCGAGTATGCAGACGAACCCCGTCTCGGGAAGCTCAAAGCTAACGCCGTGCAGTACCTCCTCCTTTGAGGAAGTGCCCTTGCCGTAGGTTTTTTTAAGCTCCTTTACCCCGATCATTCGCTCATCACCTCCTCCATAAGCTCACCGTCTATATCCTCATAGAAACCGTTTATAGAAAACACCTGCTTCTTTATCGTCCTTGCGGCTATGAAATACGCCGCCGCACAGAACACGAAATGCACCGCGAAAATGAGTATGAGCTTCGGCGGCTCTATGTATTTGAATATGTTAACTACCCTCGCATAGCCGTATTTATTGAGCAGCAGTATCACTGCCGCGGCGATAAGCTCCGCTATTATCGTCATGAACAGGAACAGCAGCGCGAGCGAACGGCGCGCCGTCTTTTCGCGCAGACCCATATTGGAAAGGAGCCTGTAATGATCCTTCAGCGAAGAGAACGCGACCTTCAGCAGAACGAGCTGCAGAACGAGCGTCAGCAGCGCGGCCGCGAGCGATATGCGGAGCAGGTTGAGCCTTTCCGTTTCGCGGGCGGCGTCCTTGGTGGTGGAGCCCTGTGTGAAGGGCGAAAGCGCAACGTAACCCATGTCCTGCAGCGCCTTGATCGCGCGTTCGGTATAGGCGTAATCGTTTATGAACACGGAGACCTGATCGGTGCGCAGCTTGCCCGTCAGCCTGTCGTACATTTCGGGCGATACCAATACGAATTTCGTATGCTTGCTTTCAAAGCGTTCCGCAATGGTAAGCGTGACCTCCTCAACGGGAAGCTCGTCCACGGTCTCATTATCGCTCCACCACCACGTCCCGATGCTGAGGCTGAGCGTCTGCCCGCGCTCCAGCCCGTAGGAGGAGGAGTCTATGGGGTACATGCACTCGTTTTCCTCAAGCGAATCGAGCGTCCCAATGATCTTATCTTCATCGAATTTGGCGGTATCCTCGTTAAGGCAGAAGGGCTCGAGACGGTCCTTGAAGCGCTCCGCGTCAAAGGGCGCCAGCAGGTATCTGCCGAGGTCGCCGCCCGTGTGCCATGTGCTGCCTCCATTGCTTAAAATGCTTTCCATCACGGCGTCGTTCATCATGCGGCAGAAGCTATCGGAAAAATAGAGTCCCCTTTCCCCCGTCGTTTCGCCCACGACGTCGAACGTAATGCTGAGGTACTGCGATATTGCCCAATGCGCGCGGTCTCTTATGTAAACGTCTATACGGGTCCCCGCCTTTACGTTGGGATCGGATGAGAGCACCTCGTAATAGCCCTCCGCCATCCTGCCCGCAGTCAGCTCGCCCGCCTGAGTCACGCTTCTCAAATACTTGGGGCTGCTGTCAAGAAGCTCTATCTTGACAGTCAGCGTAAACGCGTCGGGATTGCCGAGAGGGTCGTAATCTTCCGCATAATCGGCGCTGGTGTATTTGCGGTAATCCACGTCCTCGCGGTAATGGTAATTGACG
Source organism: Clostridia bacterium (assembly GCA_017394835.1). GTDB lineage: Bacteria > Bacillota > Clostridia > Christensenellales > CAG-138 > UBA3857. Next base: position 4,337 of record JAFPXD010000039.1, on the reverse strand, counting down.
TCGCAGATATAGCCGTATTCTTCAACTGAAGCAACGTACTGCTGCTCCGCGATCTTCGCAATATCCTCGTCGTTAAAGGCTTTTTCATCGTCCCTGGCAAGCACTATCCTCTTCGGGTCGCCGTTTCTGAAGGCCTTGTTGTCATAAAGACGGGAGGGAACGTCGTCCGTCGCCGCTATGAAATTGCCTATGAATATGAATGAGGCGACCGCGGTGAGCACCAGAATGAGCGTCGTCAAAAGGAAGAATACGGGGCGCGCCTTTGCGGTGAGCCTTGCGACGTACGCCGCAAGCTTCCCGCTCCTCTCGGCCTTCCCGCGGTCAAGCTCCGGCTTTGCGGGAGCCTCCTCCGTTTCGGGAGCCGCCCCCTCGGGCGTGCATTCCGTATCCTGCACCACCTTGCCGTCCGAAAGCACTATATGCCTCGTTATGTGATCCTGCGCCTCGCTGAATTCGTGGGTGATGAGGATAACGAGCCTGTCCTTCGAGGCTTCCTTCAAAAGCTTTATTACCTTATCGCTGTTTTCCCTGTCAAGATTGCCCGTGGGCTCGTCCGCAATGAGTATTTTGGAAGGCTTTGCCAGCGCGCGCGCTATCGCAAGGCGCTGTTTCTGCCCGCTCGAAAGCTTCGCCGCGCGGCGGCGCGAAAAGCCCGAAAGCTCCACCTGCTTCAATATCTCGCGGGTCCTCTCCTTTGCCGACTCCCTGTTGAACCCCGTGAGCACCAGCGCGCTTTCGACGTTCTCAAACACCGTGTTGCCGGGTAGTATGCCGTAATCCTGCGATATGAAGCCTATCAGATCCCTGCGGTAGCGCTCCCAATCCGCCGCGTTGTAGTGCGAGGTCGGCTGCCCCATAACGTAAAGCTCCCCGCCCTCGTAAGGCAGCATGCCGCCTATGACGTTCGCAAGAGTCGATTTGCCGCTCCCGTTTTCGCCCGTCACGGCAACGAATTCGCCCGTCGAAAACGTAAGGCTGATATTTGAAAGGCCCATGACCACCGCAGTCTGCGATGCATAGTATTTCGATACGTTTTGAAGTTTCAATGCTTCCATTATACACCTCTTGAAATGTGATCCAAGCGTATTGATCCGCGGGACGAGTATCATCCCATCTTTTACATTATAATATCAGTCATATGATGTGTCAACCTGCGAAGGCGGCCGCCAAGCAAAAAAGCCCCGGGCAGGCATGCCTTTCCCGGGGTTTTTTCGGGCCGCATCCAACGGCCCGCTCTTCCTCAAATGTAATTTATAAGCTCTTCGCGGACCGCGTCCATCCGCTCATCCGAAAGCCCGAAATCCATCAGTCGGTAGCTCCACGCGGCGCGGCCTATCCCATAGAAGCGGAACGCGGCGTTTATGAGCTTATACCACGCGAGGGCGTCCTCCGGGGAGGCGCGGTCGATCACGCCGTATTCCCCGCAGTAGAGCGGCACGCCCGCCCTCTCGGCGGTCTCGGCCGCCTCGCGCATGAATTCGATAAAGAAGCCGGCGTCGAGCCGCCCCTCCGCGGGGAGCTTATCGAGTCCCGCGCAGGATTCCGCCGCCATCACGCGGGCGGCGGCTTCCATTTCGCCGTAGGGCGCCGTGACCGGGATGCGGAAAGCGGGATCCATGGTGGGTATCCAGTCCGCGCCCTGATGGGTGAATATAAGCGGCTCATAGCAGTGGAAATTGTAAACTATGTTCCCGTCCAAGGGCACCTCTATATCCTTCACCGCCACGGCGCTGTTGTGGTAATATCCGCCCACGAGTATAGGCGTTTCGTGCGCAAAGGCCCTTATGCGTCCTATACATTCCGATGCGATACGGTTCCAGACGGGGCCGTATTCCTTTTCGGTGACCTCGTTCAGAAGCTCGAACGCGATATGTCTTTCGCCGCCGAAGCGCTTCGCGATCCTTTCCCACAGGGCATAGAACCGCCCCTGCAGCGCCTCGCTTTCAAAGAAGCCCGTTTCGCCCTCGTCCGGATCGAACGAGAAGCCCGCCGCCTTGTGCAGGTCTATTATCATGTTGAGGCCGTGCGCCTTCGCCGCCTCCGCCGCGCGGGAAAGCCGCAGGAAGCCGCCCTCCCTCGGGGCTCCTTCCCCATCCTCAAGCAGCTCATAATCAACGGGCAGACGTACGTGATGGTATTGTTTGATCACAGCTTGGCGACGTGTTCCGCGAGCGCCAACGCAATATCGAAATGTCCGACGTCATGCTGGGTGCCCTTCTTCATGCCCTCCTTGCGGCGGGAATCCCATTCGGGAGCATCCAGAAGGTCGCCGCCCGTAAAGAACGCATAGAGCTCCAGCCCGCGGAAATCACAGACCGCCTGCACCGCGGCGCACTCCATCTCGACCGAAATGCAGCCCTCCGCCTTCCGCTTTTCGAAATTCAGGCGGGTCTCGCGGTAATAGGCGTCCGTCGTCCAAGTCTTTCCGAGCACGTACGGTATCCCGTTTTCCCTCATGCAGTCGGCGACGGCGCCGTGGTTACGGACCTCAATGTAATCCGCCGCAGGGGCATAGTGATAGGACGTGCCCTCGTCACGGTAAGCGGCGGTGGGGATCATGACCTTGCCTCTGGCGATCTCCTTATCAAGGCAGCCCGCGCCGCCAAAGAGTATGAATTTGCGGCAGTCTATCGCCGCGGCCGCCTCCTCGACGAATGCCGCCGCTGTGGGCGCGCCTACAAACGTCTTATAAAACGCTATGCTCCTGCCGCCGCGCACAGTCTCATAAATGGGCGAAACGCCCGCTGCGGTGTGCAGGGCGCCGATCTCGCGCTCGGCATAGGTCTCGGCGGCAAAGCGTTCTATCTCCCACGAGAAGGTCATTATGCAGACGTCGGCCTTCGGTCTTTCGTCCTTTAGCTTTGGACTGATTATCGCGGGGGTCTTGTTGTCAAACGTATCGGTTATCATGCTGTCTGCCTCCTTCCAATGGCCGATCCTTCCTCGTTATTTCGTCAGCCTCGGAGTTTCTTCAGCAGCCCTTGCCGTCCAGCGAGCAGACGGGGCCGGACTCCCTGTAAACGACGGGCAGACCCATGGAGGCAAGCAGACCTTCCCAATCGAGGGTCACGCCCTCCTCCGTCACTATGGCGGGGATGCCGACGGAGCCGTTCGCGCGGCAGGGCTCGAACACGGGCGAGCTGTCGCGCAGGCGCAGGAATTCCTTGAGGGCGGGCATGCCTGCGGTGATATCGACCGCCTCATACCCGATCCCGTGCGCCTCCAAATTTGCCTTCAGCTCCCTGCAGTCCGGGCAGAGAGGGCTGGTATATACCTTTAACATTTCGGATCCTTTCCCGCTCCCGCGCAAAGCCCGCGAAAGCGAAACGATATATTTTGTATATCCCTTTATACCATAAAGACGCGAGGATTGCAACGGTAAATGCGGGACGCGCTCCCAAAAAGTCCGGCCGCAAAGGCCGATTTGAGCTGATCTTCGCGCCGAAAATGAAGAAAAACCAAAAAATATTATGGAATTGCAGCCCGAATATGTTGTAATGATTTTATATATTGCGTCGGAAACTTCCCCGCGGCTCACGGAAAAGGGCGATATGCTCCGCCATACGCCGTCTTAAGCCGCTTCGCGCGCGGGGCATCGGAGAAAACGGTATGAAAAGAGCATTTGCGATAATGATACTGATCGTTACAGCGCTCTCCTCGGCGTCCTGCAGGCAGGTTCAGGACGTCCCTGTTCCCTCTGCGCCGGCAGCGAAGGGCGGAGAGATACTCGGCAAATGCCTCTCAGAGCAAAGGTCAAGCGAGGCTCCGGAAGCGTCCGCCGATAACCCTCTCGTGCTGAGACCCGATAACAATTGAGCCCGGCGGCCGGGGCATGCGCTCGGCTCCCTGCGGCGTCACGCAAAAAAACACAGGCGGCGCCTGAGTTTTCTTTTGTGTAAGAGCGTACAAACGTACATTTTTCGAGGTAAGAACACACAAACGTAACGCTGTTATCCCGGTAAACGGGAATTTATAGATCAAACCTAAAAATACATTTTTCGGTATCGCCATCGTTGACCCTCATGTCGTTATCTTCAGGCAATTCTGCGATTTCCAATAATTCACCTTTCAGATATTCAAGGGTTTTCCTTGAAGCCCAGTTATCCGGATCGCAAGTAATATACAGATGATCCATTCCATGCCTCTTAGCAAGTTCAAACAACAGCATACATGCTTTTGCTGCATAATGGTGACCGCGGTATTCTTCATTGATGCTGTAACCAATATGGCCTCCGTAATAAAGGCCGTCATTATATCCGATTCTCAAATCGCATTGCCCCATACCGTTCCCTTGCTTATCGCAAATCATAAAATGATATGCAGGAACCCAGTTTCTC
>JAFPXD010000038.1 GCA_017394835.1 Clostridia bacterium | reverse complement strand
GGAGCATTACTCGGGAGAGCACTACCAAAAGCCTTCTCCCCTCCGGTGGGGCGCGAGGCGTAAGAAAAAGCCAAACGGCTTGGCTTTTTCAGCCGAGCGCCGATGCGGCTGTGCCGCAGCGGATGGCTTTTCGACCGAAGGGAGAACTGACGGATGAGGGGGGCGATCGTTAACATCAACCACCTCATCCGGCGCTCCGCGCCACCTTCCCCTCAGTAGGGGAAGGAACACAGGCGCAGCACATTGCTTCATCGGATGCGGCCGACCAAAAGCCTTCCCGTTGCTTCCCCTTTGGGAAGCGGCCAACCAAAAGCCTTCCCTTGGGGGAAGGTGGCGGCTGAGCCGCAAGGCGAAGACGACGGATGAGGGAAAAGTAATTACCATTACCAAACCGTTTTTGTGCAATAGCCCTCCCCCCTCATCAGTCATCTGCGCCCTGCGGGCTTCAGCTTCTCCGCCCAAGGGAGAAGCCTGCGCTTGCGCGGCTCACTGCTTGATTGGAAAAAGAATGACGGGCGCAGGCCCGTCATCCTCAAAAACGATATTGATTTTGCGATCCTTCTTTATATTTCGGGCAGCTTCTCGGGCTCGGGGAGCTCGGGGCCTTCTATGGTGATGCTCTCGATAACTACGTCCTCGGTGGGGCGGTTGCCGGCTCCGACGGGAACGGCGGCGATGGCGTCAACTACCTCGATGCCGCTCGTCACCTTGCCGAACGCGGCGTAAGCGCCGTCAAGATGGGGCGCGTCCTGATGCATGATGAAGAACTGGCAGCCCGCGCTGTCAAAGGGGGTCGCGCGCGCCATGGAGATCACTCCGCGGGTGTGCTTTAAGGGATTGTCAAAGCCGTTTTTTGAAAATTCGCCCTTTATGCAGTAGCCGGGGCCGCCGTAGCCGGTGCCCGTCGGGTCGCCGCCCTGGATCATGAAGCCCGCTATGACGCGGTGGAATATGGCGCCGTTATAAAAGCCCTTCCTCGCAAGGGAGCAGAAATTGTAAACGGACTGGGGCGCGATCTCGGGATAGAGCTCGAGCTCTATCGTGCCGAAGTTTTTGACGACTATCGTCGCAGTGACCTTGGTGTTTTCGGTCGGCATATTATCCTCCTTGTTCTCGGTCGGCATGGTTTCCTCCTTGTTTTCCGACGGCTCTTCAGCCTTGTTTTTCACGCACCCGGGCGCGGTCAGCATGAGCAGAGCGAGCAGTAAAACGAATACCTTTTTCATGATGATAAGCCCCGTGGGGCGCCTCCTTTTTGATGCCCGTATTGTACCATATACGCGGATATTCATCAAGCACTTGATTTGGGCGGCATTATGCTGTATAATAAAGTATTGTGTATAATAGCGAAACGCTTTTCGGAGGTAATAAAAAATGACTTCAAGGAAGAAGCAGGCAAGGCGCAGGCAGGCGGTGCTGCTTGCCGTGCTCATCGCGGTATGCATCGCGGCGATAGCGGTGCTCGCAATGCTCATTTCGAGTTCGTTCAAAAAGGATAAACCCACGCCCGCAAAGCCCAGCGAGGCGCCCGTTCAGACCGAGGGCGCGGCGACTCCCGATCCCGAAGCGACGGGTGAAGCGACGGAGGAGCCCTCTCCCGAGCCCACAAAGGAGCCCGTCGCCTACGCTCCCGTTGAGGCGAACGATTCCGCAAAGCCCGCGGCATACGGTTACAAGAACGAGCTCGTCGTGAACGGCGAGGAGGTCTCCTCCTATCAGCCCGCGGAAACGATAACCTTCCTTCATAACGACGAGTATCAGCAGATCGACGGCGTGCTCTCCTTCCGCGGGAGCTGCTTCCGTCAGGATCCCTATTTCGGCACCGCGACCGTTGAGGCGGGCAAGCTGCAGCAGCTTTGGCAGCATGATACCTACTCCGTCAAAAAAGGCGAGGGCGGCAGCTATTCCGGCGCATGGACTGGCTCCGGCTGGACGGGGCAGGCGCTGCTCGTCAGGTGGGACAGCGATACCAAGGCCATAATGAACATGTTTGATTTTGCCAAGGCGAAGGAGGGCCTCGTTGAGGTCATCTACCCCACCATGGACGGCAATATCTATTTCTACGATCTCGAAACCGGCGAGCCCACGAGAAACAAGCTCGTGTTCGGCGTGCCCTTCAAGGGCTCCGGCTCGGTCGATCCCCGCGGCTGGCCCATCCTTTACGTCGGTCAGGGCGATAATTACAATGAGAGCGGCAAGGAATCCAAGGCCTATATCATCTCTTTGATAGACGGCTCCGTGCTTGCGACCGTCGGCAATAAGCCCGATCCCTTCGCGCTCCGCTCCTGGCATGCCTACGATTCCGCGGCCGTGGTCGATGCGGCGACGGATACCCTCTTCTATCCCGGCGAAAACGGCATCCTCTACCGCGTAAAGCTCAACACCTCCTACGATAAGGCGGCGGGCACCCTTACTGTGAGCCCCGATAAGCCCGTAAAGGCGCGCTATCAGTCCATCCGCACAAAGAACGGCAAGTTCTGGCTTGGCTATGAGGCGAGCGCCGTTGCGTGGAGGAATTACCTCTACGTCTGCGATAACGCGGGCTTCATGCAGTGCTTCGATGTGAACACCATGAAGGCCGTCTGGGTGCAGGACATTTGGGACGATACCAACGCCACCCCCTGTCTGGAAGAGGATCCCGAAACGGGCAGGGCGTACCTTTACGTCGGCAACACGCTGGACAGCAAAATGGATTCGAACGGCCGCGGCCCCGTCGCCTTCTTCAAGATAGACGCCTGCACGGGCGAAATAATCTGGCAGAAGGAATACACCGTCTCCACCGATAAGCACGTCACCGGCGGCTTCCAGGGCAGCGCGGTGCTGGGCAGGGGAGAGCTCGAAGGCCTCGTCATCACCACGTACAGCTCCATAGGCGGCTCCTATGAGGGTTACGTGGTGGCCTACGATACCAAGACCGGCGAAGAGGTCTGGCGCTACAAGGTCGCAGCCTATACCTGGTGCAGCCCCCTTGCCATGTACGACGCCAACGGCAAGGCTTACATAATCGTCTGCAACTGCACGGGCGACATCTGCGTGCTCAACGGTCAGGGCCAGCTCATTGACAAGATAAACGTCGAGAGCAATATAGAAGCCTCGCCCGTCGCGTTCGATAACTACATAGTTATCGGCACGAGGGTAAAGGGTATTTTCGGCATCAAGATCTATTGAGGCCGGGAAAGACGCCGATAAAAAAACACCCGCATGATGTTCATGCGGGTGTTTCGTATAGGAGAAAATCAGGAGAGAGAGTTTTCCTTTGACTGCACCGGGCTTTACCTGTGCTTTCTTGCCTTCCTGCGCTTCCTGGCAGCCTCATTGATGAGAGTAGCCGCCATTCCGCCTATCGCCATGCCGGGAAGCATGAACGAGAATATCATACCGAAGTAATTCATAAGCTGCTCCTTTCTGTTTTCGGAAGCCCTCTTTGGGGGCTCGTTTTTTATTGACACGCTTATTATAGTTTCCAATCAAGAAACTGTCAAGACAAAAAATGGTACTCAAAACGGCTTGAAAAAATATATTATTAAAAACGGTTGAGATTTGTTTCCATCTGAGATACAATAAAGCCGTAAGAATTCGAAGGAGCCCGCGTATGAACAGGATCAAGGAATTAAGGCGAGCGATGGGCGTCACGCAGGATGAGCTGGGCGCGATGCTCTCCGTGCAGAAGGCCGCAGTCTCAAAATACGAAAACGAAAAGGTGCGGATCCCGCAGGACGTTTTGCAGAAGCTTGCGGGGATATTCGGCGTTTCCGCCGATCATATCCTCGGGCGGGATGAGGTCAAGCCCCTCCCGAAGGATCTGCGCGATAGGATAAGGGCCTCCTCACGGGTGGAAACGGTGCTCGTGCCGCTCGTCGGCATGGTGCACGCGGGCGAGCCCATGCTTGCGGAAGAGAATATCACCGATATGATCCCCGTCGCCGCGGGCGAAGTGTATGACGGCGATCATTTCTTCATGGAGGTCGTGGGCGACTGCATGACGGGCGATTACATAGCCGAAGGCGCGATAGTCCTCGTCAAAAAGACGAGCGACCTGAAGGATGGGTATATCTACGTCGTCCGCATGGAGGATGAAGTCCTGCTCCGCCGCGTGAAGCGCATCAAAAAGAGCATCGCGCTCATCCCCTCGAACCCCGCATACGATCCCATGATAGTTACCGAAGGCGATCTTGAGATAATTGGCAGGGTAATAGAATCCCGCCTCCGCCACTGAAAAGAATAATGCGAACGCCTCCCGCATAGGCTTTTGCCGGGAGGTGTTTTTTCATGCAGGAAAAAGAAAAATTGAAGCTCGATGCCGGCGGCTGGCATACCCGCCCGCCGCTGCGCGCGCGGGCTGCGGCGCGGCATGACGCTCATGGAAAAGGCAGCGCCCGCGGGGGGCGGGTCTATCTTGCGGTGAGGGTCGGCCTTGCCGCGCTGCTCATGGCCGGAGCGCTTGTGATCAAGCTTGCGGGTGGAAGCGCGGCGCTTTCCGCCATGACGGAGCCGGAGGAAAGCCGCGGGGAGGGCGAAAGGGCGGAGGAGACGCTGGGCCGTCTCAAATTCGTGGAGCTGCCCTCCATAGCCGAGGTTTTCGCGGCAAAGCCCTCGGTCATCGCGCCCTGCCGCGCTGTGGGAACGGAGCGGGTCTCCTCTGCGGAGCTCGTGTTTTTGACGGAGCGCGGCTCCCCGCTCGTTTCGCCCGTCCGCGGAAGGGTCTCCGAAATGGGCGGGGAGGGGGAGGAGGCGTTCATCCGCATAACTGCGGAGGACGGCTCGGAATTCACCCTGAAGGGCGTATCCGGCTGTGAATTGGAACCCCTGCGTCCCGTGGAAGCGGGGCAGATGATAGGCTCCGCCGCTTCGCCGCGCGTGGCGGTGCGCGTCACTAAAAACGGCATGCCCCTCGATCCCGCCGCCGTCTTCAAAGCTGTATGAAGCTGTTTTCGATAGGCGGCACAAAGCTCAAATGCAGTCCGCTGCTGATTGCCGCGATACCCGTTTCGTGCCTTTTCGGAAGGGCGGCGCTGATGCTCGTCGCCCTCGTTTCGCTTTCCGTGCATGAGGCGGCGCATGCGCTCGTCGCGGCAAGGCTCGGACTGCGCGTGTATTCCCTTGAGCTCATGCCTTTCGGCGCCGCGGCAAGGATCGACGCCCGCGGCGCGCCCCGTAAGGAGCTTGCGGCGGTGTGGGCGGCGGGGCCGGCGGCAAGCCTCATAATGGCGGGCATGAGCGCGCTTGCCGAAAGAGCAGTGCCCGCGTTTGCGGATGCGAAGCTCGGCCTGACCGAATTCAACGCGCTGCTTGCGGCGGTAAACCTTCTTCCCGCAATGCCGCTGGACGGCGGAAGGCTTTTGTATGAGCTTGTCCGCAGCCGCCGCGCATTGAAGGCGGCAAAGGCGCTCGGCGTGATAACGGGCTGTGCGTTTATCGCCGTGTTCTGCCTGCTGCTCGCGCATGGGCTCGTCAATATCACCTTTGCCGTAATGGGCGTGTTTTTGATCGCCGCCGCCGTTCGCGAGCGGGAGCCCGCCGTCCCGCCCGACCCCGCAAGGCTCCTGCGGTTCGGCACTCCGCTTGAGATCGCCCAGCTTGCCGTTTCGGATGATACCCGCCTGATCCGCGCGCTGCGCCTGATGCCGCGGGGAGCGTACTCAGTGATAGTCGCCGTCGATAAAGACGGCCGGAGACGGGGCGAGCTCGAGGCGGGAGAGCTCCGCCGTGCGGCGCTCGTGCTCGGAGCCGACGCCAAATTGGCGGATGCGGTTGCATTGAAGCTGAACGGGATGCTATAATAGGGTATAACTTACCGGGAGCTGACCCATGCCTCTTTTCACTCTTGACAAAACCTGCGGCTCCGCCCGCCGCGGCAGGCTCGAGACCGTTCACGGCTCCGTTGAAACGCCCGTTTTCATGAACGTCGCCACCGCCGCCGCCATAAGGGGAGGCGCCTCCGCTCACGATCTTGAGACCGTGGGCTGCCAGATGGCGCTCTGCAACACCTATCACTTAAATATCCGCCCGGGCTCCGAGCTCATAAAAAAGCTCGGCGGCGTAAGAAAATTCATGAACTGGAAAGGGCCCGTCCTCACCGACAGCGGCGGCTTCCAGGTCTTTTCGCTCGCAAAGCGCCGCCGCATCACGGAGGAGGGAGTCGCCTTCACCTCATACATAGACGGCGCGCCCGTATTCATGGGGCCGGAGGAGTCCATGCGAGTGCAGGCGGAGCTGGGCTCCACCATCGCCATGGCCTTCGACGAGTGCATAGAAAACCCCGCTCCCAAGGCGTACGTCGAAAGGTCCGTCGATCGCACCACCCGCTGGCTGGAGCGCTGCATGCGCGAGCACGAGCGTCTGAAGGCCGAGGAAGGAGTCGTAAACCCCGATCAGCTCCTTTTCGGCATAGACCAAGGCGGCACGTATGAGGATATCCGCGTGCGCCACATGCGCGATATAGCCGCGCTCGATCTGCCGGGCTATTCGATAGGAGGGCTCTCCGTGGGCGAATCGGCGGAGGAGATGTACCGCATTTTGGAGGCCGTCTGCCCCGAAATGCCCGAAAAAAAGCCCCGCTACCTTATGGGAGTCGGCACGCCCTGCAACATAGTGGAGGGCGTTTACCGCGGCATTGATATGTTCGACTGCGTGTTCCCCCTGAAGGCCGCGCAGCACGGCAACGTCTATACCTGGCAGGGCAAGCGCCGCCTCGTTGCGGCAAGATACCGCGAGGACGCCCGCCCGATCGACGAAAACTGCGCCTGCCCCGTCTGCCAAAGCTACTCGCGCGCGTACATCCGCCACCTGATAAAGGCCGACGAGCGGCTCGGGATGCGCCTCTGCATTATCCATAACCTCTGGTTCTACAACGAGCTCATGACGCGGATAAGAGAAGCGCTTGACGGGGGAAGCTTCGGGGCGTTTTACGGAGCTTTCCATGATACTTTGGACGTCAATATCGACAGGGAAAAGTAAATGGAATAAGCGTTGACATTTCGTATCAACTGCGTTAATGCAGATAATACAGTCTGGGATGCGTATGCATAGGAATGTGAAAACAACTTCGGAGGCATAATATGAAAACTATGGCTGTAAGGATCGCAGCGATAAGCTTGCTTTTGATCTCGTTTATTGTGCTGCTCACAGGCGGCTTCCATATAGGGAAGGACAAGGAGCCCATATTCGTTGATAGGACTTCCGGCTGGAAGCCTAAGCTCAATATCCTTCTCACCGGGGATGAGGAAAAACCGGAGTACGTGAACGCCGGCGAGCTGACCCGTGAGGAGCTTTTGAAGACTTTTCCCGGTCATGCCGTACTGCATGCGAAATGCGAAGCCTATCCCATGACGGCAAAGGATGCGTTCGAAGGCGCGGTGTATTATAAGAATATGAACGGTCAGGGGCATCCTAACAGCGCCGTCGGAGGAGAGTTTAAGGTCTATTACTGCGAAAGCTCCGACGCCTTCTTTGTTGCGACGGAGCGCTTCATAGTCGCATTCGACCGTCAGACCGGCGACTGCATATTGAGCGAAAGCTTCGGAAAGTATTCGGCTTCCGGCTGCGGAAAAGCGGTTGTTTACGGAACGGATGAGTCCGTACAGACGGAGGAAGGGGAAAGCAAGTAACATTACCAAGCAAATTTTTTCGAAACACCTTTCCCCTCATAAGTCACCCGCAGCGGAGGAGCCGCAGGCGGCCGTGGGATCGTGAGGACGCATGAAGGGACGCGGGGCCGCATGCGTCTTTCGTTTTTTTATGCAGATTTTTCCTTTCATATTTTGCGAAAATGCTCCGCAAAATATCATCGAAACGTGAAGCACGGAAAAACCGCCTTCGCGTATCGAAGGCGGCAACGTCTTCATCATGATGAAAGGAGAAACAGCATGAACAGCATGAACAGCATGAATTCAAAGACGAACTCCGGCTCCAACGGTATGAGCAGCCGCCGTTCCTCCAAGAAGAAGCTTCAGCAGTTCAGGAATGAGGTCGCTTCCTCAATGAACATCGACCTCAAGCAGGGCTATAACGGCGATCTTACCTCCCGTGAGGCCGGCTCCATCGGCGGCGAAATGGTAAAGCGCATGATCGCCTATGCCGAGGACAGTCTGAACGGCGAGAACTGAAACACAAACGGTATTTCACTTTAAGTGAAAGGATAAGGCGGGGCAGACCCCGCCTTTTCTTGCGGGTCTGCCGTATTGCCCTTGCTTGAGATTTGTGCTATCATAAACGAAAGGCATTCGAAAGGAGCATCGAAATGAGAGAGTACCCCGTATTCACCGTCACCAAAAAGGCGGAAGCTTCGCTTAAAAACGGTCATCCTTGGGTTTACGGCGAGGAGATCACGAACAGGGAGGGCGAATTCCAAAACGGCTGCATAGTGGACGTCAAGGGCGCGAAGGGCAATTATCTGGGCTCCGGTTTTTTGAACGACAACAGCAAGATAGCGGTGCGCGTCATTTCCGACAACGCGAACGACCGCTTTGACGAAGCCTTCTTCCGCCGCCGCGTGAAGTACGCCATCGACTACCGCAGGCACGTCATGGGCGATGATTTTTCCGCGTGCCGCCTTATTTTCGGCGAGGCGGACAGGCTCCCCGGCCTCACCGTTGACAGGTTCGGGAGCGTGCTCGTTACCGAATCGCTCTGCTTGGGGACCGATATGCGCAAGGATATGATATTCCGCGCGATAGTCGATCATATGCGCGAGATAGGGGAGCCCATAGAGGCGATCTGCGAACGCAACGACGCCGCCATCCGCCGCCTTGAGGGGATGGAGGAATACAAGGGCTTTTACGCGGGCGAGGGCCTACGCACCGATCTTGACGGGCATACGGAGATAGTCGAAAACGGGGTGCGTTACGACGTCGATTACGTAAACGGCCAGAAGACGGGCTTCTTCCTCGATCAGAAATACAACCGCCTTGCGGTGAAAAGGCTTGCCCGCGGGCTGCGCGTGCTCGATTGCTTCACCCATACGGGCGCGTTCGCGCTGAACGCGGCTATGGGCGGAGCGGCTTCCGTCACGGCGGTCGATATTTCCGCCTCCGCAATAGAGCAGGCGAGGAAGAACGCCGCCCTCAACGGAGTCGATATGGAGTTCATAACGGAGGACGTTTTCGATCTTCTGACCCGTCTTGCCGCCTCCAAAGCCAAGCCCTATGATTTTATAGTACTCGATCCGCCCGCGTTCACCAAGTCCTCCGCGACAGCGAGGAACGCCTACAAGGGCTATAAGGAGATAAACCTCCGCGCAATGCGCCTCCTGCCGAGGGGCGGGTATCTGGCGACCTGCTCCTGCTCGCATTTCATGTATGACGATATGTTCCGGGAAATGCTCCGCGAGGCCGCGCGCGACGCCGCCGTTACCCTGCGGCAGATCGAAGCCCGCCAGCAGGCGCCCGATCACCCCATTCTGCCCACAGTGAAAGAGACGGATTATTTGAAATTCTACCTGTTCCAGGTGGTGTGAGGCGATTGAATGGGCTTCAAGAGGCCGGGACTTCTCCTTCAAATGAAATAAAACGGATAGGCGCTTGCCTATCCGTTTTATTTGGTCTGGGTGAGAAGATTCGAACTTCCGGCCTCGGGGCGGACTTCCCTTCGCATACGCTCGGGAGGCCGCCCGTTGTCCGACTTCCAAACCATCCACCGGATGGTTTGGATCGCAAACAATGCGACCGCAAGGAAGTCCCTGGGGCGGACTGCTGTTGCAGGCAACAGACTGCCGCCCGTTGATTTGCTTTTTGAACATCCACCGGATGTTCAAAATGGCGAAATACGCCACCGCAAGGAAGTCCCCGGGGCGGACTGCTGTTGCAGGCAACAGACTGCCGCCCGTTGATTTGCTTTTCGACCGTTCACCGGACGGTCGAAATGACGCACTGCGTCACCGCAAATCAACCCCTCTTAGGCTTCAAGAGGCCGGAGTCTTTTACCGAAACGACAAAAAACGGAAAGTCGATGACTTTCCGTTTTTAGTGGTCTGGGTGAGAAGATTCGAACTTCCGGCCTCGGGGCGGACTTCCCTTCGCATACGCTCGGGAGGCCGCCCGTTG
>JAFPXD010000037.1 GCA_017394835.1 Clostridia bacterium | reverse complement strand
TTGGTCTCGCCCGCGCCGGTAATGCTGAGGTCGTTTTTGAGCGGCTGTGGGTAGGTCTGATCCTCGCCCTCGTAGCCGAATTTCGGCTCGAGCTTGAAGTTGTAAACCTCCTCCTCGTTATCGGGAACGCCCTCGACTACCTTCTTGACGGTCATGGGGTAATAGCCCGTCAGCTTGTTCGTGACGTCGCAGGTCCATGTGCGGGTCTCTTCATCGAAGACGGGCTCGGAATAGGTCGAGGTATAGCCGTAAACGTGGCTTTCGATGACGGAATAGGTAAGCTCGTTGCCCTTCGCGTCGTGACCGGGGAGGTACTTGGCCTCATAGGTGCCGTCGGAGTTCACGGGCACGGTGACAGTCTTGACGTACTCCTCCCTGCTGTTGACAACGGTGAGCTGCACGCTCTCGGGGCGGAGGCTTTCATGACCCTCGTCGCCCTCCCAGTTGACTGTGCCGGCTACGTTCATGTAGTCGGAGCCGACCCATTCATTGGTGACGGTGTAGTAGATATCGTCGCCAGTGTCAAGTGTCATTGCAACGCTTGAGGTGAAGCCTTCAACAGCCTTTTCTCTTATGGTGTAAACATGTATAATGTTACTCCAAGTGCTGTAAGAGTATGTGGAACGTGTCAGGTTGTTGCCCTCCGCGTCCTTATCGACAATGGCGGTACTCCAACCCTCGTCCTCGCGGTGAAGGGTAACGTCGGCGATCTTCACGTCGTCCTTGAAGACCTCAAGATCGACGTGGTCGGGATAAACGGTGCTCTCGTCCGTGTTCGTCCACTCCTTGGAGATATGGAGCTTTAAATTATCGCTCACGCGCATATAACGGACGGTAAATCTGTAACACAGGTTGCCCATGCCGGCGTTGGTGTAGGCATAGGGGCGCTCCGTGATGGTGGTGTAACCGGATATGTTCGGCGCTTCGACGATATAGTTCGATATGTCGGCGACCTCGTTCTTTTTCCTGTCGGTGTTGTAGGTCCACCAATCGTTCTGCTTGTTCAGGGTGAAGTCCCATCCGCCCTTGCCGGTCGTGTAATCCACCGCGCCGATGTTGATCTGGCTTATGTCCTCTGGAGGGATATCGAATACCGCCTGCGCCTCGGCAAAGACGGATTCATACTCAATGGCGTGGTTTAAAAGGTTGAGCCCGGAGGCCATGCCCACCCACAGGGGCCCTTCGTCGCCGAAGGGTATGTACTCCTGTACAGTGTATTCCGCCTCGGGGTCGTAGTCGTCAAGGGTAAGCTTCCAGTACCAGAGGTTGGTCTGGATCGTACATTCTTCCTTGTTGAGCGTCAGCTCGCGAATCGTAACGCCGTTTTTGCGGATGGTAAGCACCACGTAGTCCGTTGGGGAATAGTTCGCATATAAAGTCGGCTTCCACCGGATGGTGCCGGAGATGGTGTTTTCGGGCAGAGGGTCGGTGTTTACGACTATTGCCGTCATTTGGGCGTCGTAATCGAGCGTGGCCGCGCCGGGCAGGGAGTTATAATCACCGAAGGACTTGACAGTCGCCCGCGAGGTAAGGTCGTACTCATACCTCAGCATGTTTTCCATAACCGAGCTGTCAAGCTCATATGCCATGTACTGCAGCCTTACGCCGCTGCGGTACTTGGGCACGATGCAGCTTTGGTACCAGCTGTTGTCGTCGCTCACCTTTACAATGGCAAGGGGGCGGTTTTCAATGCTGCTGAGGTCATCCCCCACGGAAAGAACGTCGGCCGCGATCAGGCTCTTTATCGTCTCAGAGCCTCCGCCAAGGGGGTCGAGAGCCACGACCCATTCTTCCGGCACCGCACGCTCCTCGGCCTTGTTTTCCCAACCGGCGGCGGGCTTTTGCAAAAGGGCAAGATAAACCTGCTCCGCCTTGTTGGCGCTGTCGCTCAGCACCCAGCTCTTGCGCAGGCGTATCTCCATAACGGCCTCCGCCGTAATGGTCAGGGAAAGGCTATCGTCCGTCCTTTCCTCATGGTAGGAGATATAAAAGTTGTTGCTGTGGGTCTGCTCGGTATTGCCGGTCGCGTCGGTGTATGCGGGGATGGGCATGTTCAAAATGACGTTGTCATTCTCCGGAGTGACGACGCCCACGTACTGATCAAGTATGCGGACGCGGTATTCGTAGAGGAAGGCCCTGCCGTCCCTAAAGCCGAATTTGGGCGGGGTAAGGTCGTTTACCTGCCAGCCGTTTGAATACCATGCGTAGAAGTAATCACCGACCTGCTGCCATTCAGCGTTCGAACCTGCCTCGCGCCTTAACAGCACGAGCCGCAGGAAGTAATCCTCATCCCAAGCGGGGATATCCTTATTGTCGGCGTCGGCACGCCAGACGACGTTCGTCTTTACGGTGAGCTTTGCGTCGGACCGCAGAATTATGTTGACGGTTTGGTTTTCACCCGCCTGCATATCTTGGGGCTGCAGGGCGGATCCGGCAACGGACATCCCGTCCAGCTCGCCGCTTGCAATAATAGTATAGCAGTGAAGCCTCCTGAAAGGCAGGTAGACCGTCGCACGGCCTTGGCTGTCGCTGACAGAGGAAACCAGTGTGCGCTCTGCCTCCGTAAGCGTCAGCGAGTCGCCAACGCCCACCGCCATGTTCGGTGCGGGCTGAGTTTTGCTGTCATCCTGCCATACGGCGACGGGAACCTTGTAGAAAGTGTGCGGGCAAGTCCCCTCCTTTATGCCGGAATTGAATGTAAGGGAATTATAGAAATACCTCGTGCCGTCGTCCACCTCGCCGGAGTCAATAAAGTAGAACGACCAATCATCAAAGTAAAGGTCTATTTTAAAATAGATAGAGCTTCTGTGTACCTCCCGGATCGTGATGTCGATGCAGCCCGCTTCGCCGTCAGCCGCACAGGTGTGGATGCTGGTTTGGCCTGTCACGCCCGGAGTAAAGGTATCCTTCTCGAGCCTTGCAGTTATGTAGCAGCCGCCGCGGTTATCGTAATTGAGCGAGAGTACGGGGCCGATATGCACGGAGAAAAGCCATAAATCGATGCTGAGCTCAAGGAAGCCGCCCTGGATGAGAAGCTGAGAGCCGATGTAGAAACGAATATCCCTGTTCGCATAGCTTTCATCTTTTATATCGAGCTTGCTCAAAGTGATCGGATTCCTGTATTTGGATATGCGCGTACCGGAAAGCAGGTTCATCGTGACGTCGATATCGGTGGATATCGTGCCCTCCATCTCAAGCGGAACGTCGTCATAGAACTCGGTCTGAAGATTATACCTTACGTTTATCGTGAAGAGCTCAACGGGGACGGAAACTCCCGCGATGGTGACGCTCTCGCGCCCGCCCGATGCGCCGGTGGTCTCTATCTCAAAGTCCATATCGAACTTGAGATTCAGAACGAGCTCAAACTTGAGCTTCCATACGTTAACGTTAACGCGGGCCGTGGGCCACGAGGGCTCAAAGCTCGTAATCTCGCCCTCCCAGTTGGTGCCGGAGGGGTTCGTTTCAAAGTCCACGCTGACGCCCTGATTGCCCGGCGCCTGCGAGCCGTCGCCGTTATACTCCAACTTGCCGTCGGAAAAAAGCTCGGTCACGGCTATATCCTGCGGGCTCTTTAAGCGAAGAGTCACAGAGTCTTCGGCAAGCTTCGGTTCTTCGGCAAATACCAGCACCTCGTCGCAGCCGATATTCTCATGCAGGAAGACTATACCCGTCCTGTCCGCAAGGGCTTCTGCGGGAATTGCCGGGGTGATGATGACCGTCAGCCCGTCCTCGGAATAGGCTATCTCGTAGTCTGCGCTCTGCTCCTCGGGTATAATAAGGAAGCTGTCCCTGTAAACCAAATAATTGGGCTCGTCCCCGCCGTCAGCAAGGTAACGTATCCTGAGGGAAGCCTCATAATACTCGGGTTCGTGTTCCTCCGTGGGGTACGATTCAAG
>JAFPXD010000036.1 GCA_017394835.1 Clostridia bacterium | reverse complement strand
TTCGGCGTTCTGAAGCAGGATTACGGCTTCCGGCGCTTCCTCACACGAGGTAAAAAGAACAACGAAACGCGGCTCTTTATCCTCGCCATGGCTTTTAACATACAAAAGCTGTGCTCAAGGATCGCAAACGGACGGTTCGGGAAATCGCTTTTCGAGATAAAAGCCGCATAAAACCGCTTTTCAAACACAAGCCCTTATTAAGCATACCCAAAAACAATTCCAACCCGATAAAAACCGCTGCTTTCCGAATGGTTCAAGATCGCTTTCAAAGACAAACTCGGAAAGGGCGTAAAGAAAGAGGCTGTTGCCTGCAATTTTCTTGCATTTGCAACAGCCCCTTCGTATTCATTTTTATTCCCCGAACAGCTTGGAATTGCACTTGGGGCAGATGGGATCCGCCTCATCCTTGAGCATTTCCTCATCAAGGGGAACCACCTCGCCACAGTTGGGGCAGGTGAAGAAGTCGAAATCGTCTTCCCAATCCTCGTCCTCATCCTCGTCGTCGTCATCCTCATCCTCAAGCAGGAAGCCCAGGACCTCGTCAAGCTGATCGATGTCGTCATTGACCTCGTCGAGCTCGTCCTCGATGATATCCACCCTCGCGGATTCGGTCTCGAGCTCGTCAGCTATCGCGTCAAGGCAATCGGCAATGGCGCGGAGAAGCTTCGTGTTATCGTCTTCGGCAAGCTTCATGCCGTCCATGAGGCCGCGAAGGTATGCGATCTTCTGTTTCATCAGCAGCGCTCCATGTACTCGCCGGAGCGGGTGTCGATACGGATGCGGTCGCCCTCGTTTACGAAGAGGGGAACGTTCACAACGTAGCCGGTCTCAACGGTCGCCTGCTTGGTGACGTTGGTGGCGGTATCGCCGCGGACGCCGGGCTCGCACTCGGTGATGGTGAGCTCAACGAAGTTGGGAGCCGCAACGGAGAACGCCTTGCCCTTGTAGAAGCGGATGGTGACGTTCATGTTCTCAACGATGAAGTTGATGGCGTCCTCGACCTGCTCGTGATTGAGCTCGAGCTGCTCGTAGTTCTCTACGTCCATGAAGGTGTAGAGATCGCCGTCGTTGTAGAGATACTGCATCTCGCGGGTCTCGATGTGGGCGAGGGGATACTTGTCGGTGGGGGAGAAGGTCTTTTCGAGGACAGCGCCGGTCATGACGTTCTTCAAACGGGTCCTTACGAAGGCCGCGCCCTTGCCGGGCTTAACGTGCTGGAAATCAGCGATGGACCAAACCTGACCGTCTATCTCAACGGTGACGCCTTTGCGAAAATCGCCTGCTAAAATCATAAGTTACCTCCAATATTTATTGATTGTTTTGCTCTATACCAAAGCGGACGTTTCCGCGTTAGTTCAGTTGATTGTGATAAGATCCTTGGTGGTCTTGGCAAGGTTTATGAACCCGTCCTCGGTGAGGACGCAGTCATCCTCTATGCGCACGCCGCCGAGATCTTCGATGTAGATGCCGGGCTCGACGGTGATGGTCGTTCCGGGGATGAGCAGATCCTCGGAGCGGGTGCTTGCATAGGGCGCCTCATGGATATCGAGGCCGAACCCGTGACCCAGGGAATGCCCGAAGAGCTTGCCGTAGCCCTCTTCGGTGATGACGTCGCGCGCGGCGGCGTCCAAAGCCTTCGCCTCCATGTTGGGGGTCAGAACGTCGAGCGCCTTCTGCTGAGCGCGGCGGGTGATGGCATAGATCTTTTTGAGCTCATCGCAGATCTCGCCGACCGCTATTGTGCGGGTCATATCGGAGCAGTAGCCGTTGTACCTGCAGCCGAAGTCGATGACCACGAGATCGCCCTCCCGGAGCTTCCTCTGACCGGGCACCGCATGGGGCAGAGCGCCGTTCGGGCCGGAGCCGACGATCGTATCGAATGAGTTTTCATCGGCGCCGTGAACGCGGAGCAGATGATCGAGCTCATTTGCGACTTCCTTTTCGGTCATGCCGGACCGGATCACGGTGATGAGCTCCGCAAAGGCGGCGTCCGCAATGGACTGAGCCTTCTTGAGGCACTCGATCTCAAACTCGCTCTTGACGAGCCTGCACCTGTCTATCTCCGGAGTCAGGGGAACAAGCTCCACGGGCAGATCCCGATAGTTGTTGAACGCACGGACAGTCAGATACTCGTCTTCGAAAGCGCACTTCTTTGCGCCGATCTCGCGAAGCACGGCGGCGATCTCATTCGCCGCTATCGCACGGGAGGTCTCCACTATCTCGAATGTGGGGGCGGAGAGCTGATTTGCCTGGATGATGTACCTGAAATCGGTGAGGAGGACGCGCCTCTCCTTGGAGATGACGAGGACGGCCTCATCGCTGGGGAAATCGGCAAAGTAACGGATGTTCGTCTTAGAGGTGACGAGGGCGCAGTCAAGCCCCTTTTCCTCAAGAACGGCAGTGAGCTTGTCACATCTTTCTTTTAGCATAAAACTCCCTTCCGCCGCGTGCTGGCGGCGAATCAGCGGGAAGCGCCGCCCATGCGGGCGCACGCCCCTCTTTTTACAACAATACATTATAACACAAACGGTTGGGAGTAAACAAGAGCTATTTTTGCGGATTTGATGCTCAAAGCGCATTTTTTTATAATATAGTGCCGCAAAAGGGGGCCTGCGGCATTACGGAGCGGCTCAAAGCATATAATTTATCAAAGCTTTTGGGGAGGCGCAGGCGGGTGGACAGGCGCACGGCAAAACAGGATAAGGGAACGGGCTTTGTGAGAGCGGCGGCAGAGCGGGCCGCGGCGCTCATTTCGGCCGTCGCCGTAATGCTGCTCATGCTCTGCGTATCGTATCTGCCGGAGGAAGGCGTGATGGCCGTCACCGCAGCGATAGGCCCCGCGGCGATGGGCCCCGCGCCGAGCCCCACCCCAAAGCCCACAGCGGATCCAAACGTGTTCATCCGCCTTGCGGACGTCGATTCTGACGTCAGCCCCGAGGTGCTCGTTACCCTCACGCGGCTCACCCGCGGGGACCGCATAAAGCTTAAGGGAACGGAGCCCAAAATACTCGTCTATCACACTCACGATACGGAAGCGTACAGGATGACTCCCGGCAATGAATACGAGCCCTCGGGCGATTACCGCACGGAGGACGACCGTTTCAACGTCTATGCCGTGGGGGAGGAGCTTTGCCGCATACTCCGCGAGGAATACGGCATAATAGCCGTCCATGCTCCCGAAAAGCACGAAAAGCCGCTCATAACCTCAGCTTATTCGAGATCGCTCGAGACAATGCTCGAATACAAGAGGAGATACCCTTCGATAGAAATGTTCATAGACCTCCACCGCGACGGCGTCCCGGAAACGGGATACGAGACCGATTACGTCACAGTCGATGGGCTGGAGTGCGCGCGGATGATGTTCGTCGTCGGAACGGGCAAGAGCGGCAAAAGCTCCCAGTACGGGCCGGAGCCCTCCACCGATGCGGAGCTCGCGGCGCCCGATTTCGAATCCAATTACACCCTCGCCGCCGAGCTGACCGAAAGCCTGCTCGGCATAAACGAACGCTTCATGCGGAATATCCGTGTAAAAGCCGGCAAATACAATCAGCAGGTATCCGGCAAATGCCTGCTCATAGAGGTGGGCCACAACGCGAACACCCTCGAACAGGCGAAGAATTCGATGAAATATCTTGCCCGCGCGATAGCGGAGCTTGAAAAATAGCGCCCGCAGGATAATAAAACCCGCCGGGGAAGCTTTCCCGGCGGGCGTTTTTGAGTATCGTCACTCATCCATATTGAGCTCTTCAGCAACGATGTAAAGGGGCCTTGCCTTGGCTTCATCGTAAATGCGGTTCATGTACATGCCCTGCAGGCTCATGAAGAGGAGGGTTATGCCGTTCAATGCGACGAGCCCGCACACCGCCCAGAGCCATGCGGGGAACGCGACCTTGCAGCAGGCGAGCACTATGAGCGCTGCGAGCCCGAGGAAGGTCAAAAACAGCAGCGCGGCGCCGAATTCGCCGCAAAGCGTCAGCGGCCTGTCGGAGAAGCCCACAATGCCGTCGGAAGCGAGCCTCAGCATCTTTTTGAGCGTATATTTGGTCTTGCCCGCGTAACGCTCGTTCCTCACGTATTCTATGGGGACGGCCTCGAAGCCCATCCAACCGCTCATGCCGCGCAGGAAGCGGTTATGCTCGCGCATCTTAAGGAACACGTCCGCCACCTTCCTGTCTATCAAGCGGAAATCGCCCGTATCGAGGGGGATAGCGGAGGCGCTCATAGCCTTCAGCACGCGGTAGTAGGCGAAGGCCGTGACCTTCTTGAATATCGTTTCGCCCTTTCTCTTCAGGCGCTTGCCGTAAGCGATGTCCGCGCCGTTTTCCCAAGCCTTTACCATTTCCTCAATGACCTCGGGCGGATCCTGCAGATCGACGTCGATTATAATGAGCGCGTCGCCCTTCGCGGCGTCCATGCCGCAGGTAACGGCCGTCTGATGGCCGAAATTGCGGCTGAACGAGCGCACCTTGACCTGCGGATTGTTCGCGGCGATCTCGCGCAGTATCTTCATGGAGCCGTCTCGGCTGCCGTCGTTCACGTAGATTATCTCATAGGGATAGCCTATCTTCTTCATCTCCGCGTCCATCTGATCGAAAGAGACGGGGAGCACCTCCTCCTCGTTGTAAACGGGGACTATGAGGGAAAGCATTTTTTCCATATCGAACCTCCGAAGAGCATTTTCTTATTTTATTATAGCCAAAGCCGGGCGGAAAGTCAAACGAAAAGGGAGTTGCACGAAAAGTTTTCGCGTTTTATAATCGACGTGTAAGAAACCGCGCTGAAAACGTACTTATAGGGTGAAGGGAGGTCGAAGCCATGACCGACGGTGAAATAACGGCTCTGTTTTTTGCAAGGAGCGAATCGGCTGTTTCGAGTCTGCAGGAAAAATACGGCGCACTGATGAGAAGTATCGCGGGCGGTATCCTTTCGGACCCGCGTGATGCGGAGGAGTGCGTTGCGGACGCCTGCCTTGCCGTATGGAACCGCATCCCGCCCGAAAGTCCCAACAGCCTTATGGCGTTTACTGCGAAGATAACTCGGAACCTAAGCTCAAAAGCTTATCACAGGAACACGGCCGTAAAGCGCGGCGGCGCGCATTATGTCGCTCTCGAAGAATTGGCGGAGTGTCTTCCGTCGAAGGAGACGCCCGAAACGGAGCTCGCGGCCGCGGAGCTCACAAGGCTTTTGAACCGCTTTCTTTCCGAACAGACCCATGATAACCGAGTGATATTCATGCGGCGCTACTGGTTTTCGGAAAGTGCGAAAAAGATAGCGAAGCGGCTCGGGATGAAGGAGGGAGCGGTCTTGACAAGGCTTTCGCGGCTGCGTCAAAAGTTCGGAAAATACCTTGAGAAGGAGGAATGGTTTGCATGAAGGCCGAAATACTTGACCGGGCGTTGAACGGCGTTGACGACGCCTATATCGAGGAAGCGGAAACCACGGGCTCCAAAAAGCCTCGCTTCCTGTTTGCGGCCGCGGCTGCTGCGGCGTGCATGGCGCTCCTGATAGGCGTATTTGTGCTTATAAAGGGGAGGAGGAATGATACCGAGGATTCTCCCAAGCTCGTCATTACCGACCTTATCGAGCTTGCGGGCTCCGAACCCGGCGGGAGTCCCGTATTCGAGCTCGATCCCGAAACGCTCCCCAAAACGGAACGCGGGGTCGTGATCCGCATAGAGCCCATCGAGGCGAACCGGGAATTCGTGCTCCGTATCACCCGCGCTCTCGGAATGAGCGATCCGGAGCTTACGCCTTCTTCCGATGGAAGCATATTTGTAAAAGAGGGCGAGTCGATGGTGCATTACAAGCCTGAAAACGGGCTTTTGTTCATCGACACGCCCCTGCACAATGAGTATTCGCCCGCAACGGAGCGTCAGCTTGAGGACGGGGAATACGTAAGGATAGCATTGGAGCACATCCATACGTTTGGGTTAGACCGCTTCGAGTCATACGATTTTGCACCGGAGAACGCGAAGGTCTGCGAGAATGACATTATAAACGGCGAAAAATTCAACGAGATAGACGTGGTTTTCACGCCGCGCCTGATCGAAGGGGAGAAGGCGGCGGCGGGAAGACACAACATGATCGTGATCCTCACGAACGACGGAAGGCTCAAGGGCGTGGACGGCTGGCTTTACGATTACCGCGGGAGCTGGGGCTACCCTCTCGTTTCCGCGGAGGAGGCGGCGAGGCTCGCGCAGGAGGATCCGGAAGGGATGATAATTTATTCGGACTGCCCCGATAACGGAGTGCTCACGAGCGCGGAGCTTTATTACTGCGTCGTGAGGACTTTGGGGGTGGATGAGCTCAAAGCGGAAGGATACCTTTCGCTGATCCCCGTTTACGTTTTCAGCGGGGGAACGGAGTTTGAACGCTGCATCGTCGCCGTTCCCGCCATATCTCCCGAATACCTGAGGATAAAGACGCAGGCGCAGTGATGCGGCTGCTGGTACATTTTTATGAACTCCGCCGAGATTTCAATGCGGCGGGGTTTTTTATGCTGGCATTTGTTTGCGAAGTATGATATAATAAGATTTAACTGTGAAAGGAGATAAGGCTCATGATCCTTCCCTCGAAAGAAAGGCTCCTGCGCGGCCGCGCTGCCGTGATCGCCTGCCCGCGTGAGGAATGCCGCATCTGCCTGTCCGCCTGCGGCTTCACCGCGATAAGGATCGAAAGCGGCCGACCCTATTCCGATCCCGATAAATGCGTGGGCTGCGGAGGCTGCGCCGCGATCTGTCCGGAAGGAGCGATCCGCCTTTTGAGGCTCACGAACGGGGGCGCGGAGATCACGTTCCCGTATGAGGGCGAGCTTCCCGAGCTCGGCGATACCGTAACCGTCGCGCCCGCTGCGGGCGGCGGGCCCGTCCCCGCAAGGGTGGTTTGGGCTGCTCCCAAAAGGCCGAACGCCGCTTTTGCGCTCGTCCGTGCAGTCATTCCCGAAACCGACGATCCCGCTTCCGCAGAAGCGCAACGATTTTTCCAAGAAGGAGAACACTGAAATGAAGCTTTCACCGATAATCGTTTCCCTGCTCGATACCGATCTTTATAAGTTCAACATGGATCAGGTAATATTCCATAAGCACACCGATCTTTGCGGCAGGTACTATTTCAAGTGCCGCAACGCGGGCGTCAGGTTCACGCCCGAAATGGTGAAGGAGATAGAGGAACAGGTCGATCATCTCTGCTCCCTTCGCTTCACCCGCGAGGAGCTCGATTACCTGCGCGCCATCCGTTTCATCAAGAACGATTACGTTGAATTCCTTCGTCTCTGGCACCCCATAAGGGATTACGTCAGCGTTTCTGACGAGGGCGAATGCGGTCTCACCGTCGTTGTGGACGGTCCGCTCTTCTCCGCAATGCAGTTCGAGATATACCTTCTCGAGATAATCAACGAGGTCTATTTCCGCATGGCCTACGATTACGATACTCTCGTCCGCTCCGCCGAGGAGAGGCTCAACGCCAAGATAGAGGCGTTCAATAACGGCAAGTATGATTTCCAGTTCGCCGAGTTCGGCTGCAGAAGAAGGCTCTCCCGCGATTGGCAGGATGTGGTCGTCCGCCGCTTCTCACGCGAGACAAAGGCCTGCGTGGGCACCTCGAACGTCTATCTTGCATGGAAGTACGATCTGACGCCCATCGGCACCTACGCGCACGAATACGTGCAGATGTATCAGGGCATTGACGAGATCCCGCTCGCCTACACCAACCACTACGCCATGCAGGATTGGTACGACGAGTACAAGGGCGATAACGGTACCGCTCTCACCGATACCATCACCACGGAGCTCTTCCTCATGGATTTCAACCGCTCCATGGTCAACAACTATACGGGCGTCCGTCATGACAGCGGCGATCCCTACGCATGGGGCGAACGCATCATAAAGCATTACGAAAGCTACGGCGTCGATCCCAAAACGAAGCTCCTCCTTTTCAGCGACAGCTTGGATTTCGACAGGGCGCAGAAGCTTTGGGAGCATTTCAGGAACAGGTCGAAGGTCTCCTTCGGCATTGGCACCTTCTGCTCGAACGATACCTGCGTCTCCCCCCTGAATATTGTCATAAAGCTTCAGTACGTGAACGACCGTCCCGTCGCGAAGCTTTCCGATTCCCCAGGCAAGGAGATGTGTCTCGATCGTGATTACCTCGTCTATCTCCGCCGCTCGGTCGATTTCCGCCTCCATCGCGCAGACGCGGAGACCAAGAAATAATACCCTTTACCCCATTGGAGGATTTTTTATGGAGCTCGTGAAAGACCCGCGATTTATTGGGCTCGTACCCTTTGAGCAGAGGCTTTGGTTAAGCTCGCCCACCATGCACGGCGAAGAGCAGCATTGGGTGAACGAGGCGATCAGGACCAATTGGGTCACGACGGTCGGCGAAAACATAAACGAGATAGAGAGACAGATCGCGGAGCTCATAGGCGTTCCGTATGCCGTCGCGCTTTCTTCCGGCACGGCAGCGCTGCATCTTGCGGTGAGGCTCGCGGGGCGGAAGCTTTACGGCAGCTCCGGGGCGGGGCGCGGCGCGCTGGAGGGGAAAAAGGTTTTCGCCTCCGATATGACCTTCTCCGCAACGGTCAATCCGATCTGCTATGAGGGCGGCGAGCCGGTATTCATCGACTCGGAGCGCGATACGTGGAATATGGATCCGGCGGCGCTTGAAAAGGCGTTCCGGCTCCATCCCGAAGTGCGGCTCATTGTCGCTGCGCATCTGTACGGGACTCCCGCCAAAATGGATGAGATCCGCCGGATAGCGGATGAGCACGGCGCGCTCATAGTGGAGGACGCCGCGGAATCGTTGGGCTCGCTCTATCACGGCGCACAGACGGGCTCCTTCGGAGACATATCCGCAATAAGCTTCAACGGCAATAAGATAATCACAGGCAGCACGGGCGGCATGATCCTTCTCAACGACGGGAAGGAAGCGGAGCTCGCTCGCAAATGGTCCACCCAGTCGCGCGAAAAAGCCCCTTGGTATCAGCATAAGGATCTCGGTTACAACTACCGCATGAGCAATATCATTGCCGGAGTGGTGCGGGGCCAGCTCCCGCATCTTGAAGAGCATATAGAGCAGAAGCGCACTATATTCGAGCGTTACGCGAAGGGCCTTTCCGGACTGCCCGTATCAATGGCCCCCGCCGAGGCGGATTTCCGCACCAACAGGTGGCTTTCCTGCATGCTGATCGATGAGGAAGCCATGTGCGCCTCCTCACGGGGGAGCGAGGCTCCTTCGTTCTCGCCCGAGGCGGGCAAGACCTGCCCGGATGAGATCCTTTCGGTCCTTTTGCAGTTCAATGCGGAGGGCAGGCCCATTTGGAAGCCCATGCACATGCAGCCCGTTTTCGAAGGGATGGAATTCGTAAGCGCCGCCGAAAGCGCAGTCAATGAGGATATTTTCGCAAGGGGGCTGTGCCTTCCCTCCGATAACAAGATTACCGAAGAAGAGCAGACGAAGGTGATAGAGCTGATCCGCCGCTGCTTCGGCTGACGGAGCCTCCCGGGGCGTTAAGGTGAAATGATCCAGAGGAAGATCGGGTTTTATGAAAAATACGTAAAGAGGGCGCTGGATATAGTCTGCGCTCTGCTTGCGCTTACCGTTTTTTGCCCGCTCTATGCCGTAATAGCGATCCTTGTAAGGTGCAGGCTCGGCTCTCCGGTCATATTCAGACAGCCGCGCCCCGGGCTCATAGACCCCAAAACCGGGCGCGAACGCATATTCAGCATCCTCAAATTCAGGACCATGACCGATGAGCGCGATGGGAACGGCGAGCTTCTGCCCGATGAAAAAAGGCTTACCCGTTTCGGTAAAATGCTCCGCGCGACGAGCCTTGACGAGCTCCCCGAGGCGTTCAGCATTCTGAACGGCGACATGAGCGTGATAGGCCCCCGCCCGCAGCTCGTGCGCGATATGGTGTTCATGACGGACGAACAGCGCCTCCGCCATACCGCAAAGCCCGGCCTTTCCGGGCTTGCGCAGGTCAAGGGAAGGAACGCGATCTCGTGGGAAGAAAAGCTCGCGTGGGATCTGAAATACATTGAAAAAGTCAGTTTTTTGAGCGACCTCAAGCTCGTTTGGCTCACTTTCAAAAAGGTGTTCATGCGCAAAAATCCCGCCGAAACCAGCGATGAAACGGATGTGACGCTCGACTACGGGGATGAGCTCCTGCGGAAAGGCAGGATAACCCGCGGGGAATACGATGAAAAGCGCGCGCTTGCCGAACGGATCATTGAGGAGTACAGGAGGAGCGGGCAATGAACAGCGGACTCGTTTCGATAATAATGCCTTCCTATAATACCGCCGAATACGTTGCCGATTCGATCCGTTCCGTTATTGCCCAGACCTATTCGGATTGGGAGCTGATAATAGTCGATGACTGCTCGAAGGACGATTCCGTAAACGTCATAAACTCGTTTTCCGATCCGCGCATACGCCTTCTGGTGAACGAAACGAATTCCGGCGCCGCTCTTTCGAGGAACCGCGCCCTGCGTGAAGCAAAGGGCAAATGGATCGCCTTCCTTGACAGCGACGATCTCTGGGCGCCCGAAAAGCTCGAAAAGCAGATACGTTTTATGGAACGAAAGCCCTGCGCATTCTCCTACACCGCTTACGATGAGATCTCGGAGGAGGGGAGCAAAACGGGCGTCCGCGTTTCGGGTCCCGGAAAGATCACGAAGGCGGGCTTCTTCAACTATTGCTGGCCGGGGTGCCTCACCGTTATGTACGATGCGGAGGCGATAGGCCTTGTTCAGATAGCCGATATAAAAAAGAACAACGATTACGCCGTATGGCTCAAGGTCTGCAAAAAGGCCGATTGCTTTCTGCTTGATGAAGAGCTCGCGCTTTACAGAAGGGGAAGGGAGGGGAGCGTCAGCTCGCTCGGCGTGAGCAGACTCATCCGCTGGCATTACCGCCTTTACAGGGAAGCCGAACAGCAGGGCGCTTTCGAGGCCGCCTTCAATACCGTCAGGAACATGGTCTTCGGACTGTATAAGAAGCTGAGGTACGTTAAAAAAGCGTCAGCCGATAAATGAGGTTTTTCATGCTGCAAAGAGAATCGATGGCATATAAGATAAGAAGGCGCATTCAGGCATCGGCAAGCAGGGTATTGCCGAAGGAAACGCTGTCAAAGCTCTATTACAGGATAGTACTGCATAAGAAACTCGATCTGAAGGATCCGAAAACCTTCAACGAAAAGATACAGTGGATGAAGCTTTACTGTTATCCGAAGGATCCGCTCGTCGTTGAAGTCACGGATAAGTACGGAGCCCGGGAGTATGTTTCCCGAAAGGGGTACGGCGATAAGCTGGTCCCGCTTCACGGCGTTTGGAAAAAAGCGGAGGATATTGATTGGGAAGCCCTGCCCGAAAGCTTCGTTTTGAAATGCACTCACGGGTGCGCGTACAATATCGTCGTTCCGGCAAAGCGCGATCTTGATAAAAAGGCCGCGGTCAAACAACTGAACGCTTGGCTGAAGGAGGATTTCGGCGCGTTCAATATCGAGCCTCATTATTCCGAAATAAAGCGCCGGAGGATAATCTGCGAAGAATTCCTCGGCAATAAGCTGATCGATTACAAATTCTTCTGCTTCGGGGGAAAACCGCAGTTCATTTACGTTTCCTCGGATCTGATACACGACAGAGAAGCCCAAATGGGTTTCTTTGAACTCGACGGCGGAAAGATCCCCCTGAAGCGTGACGATTACGCCGATCTTAAGGAGATAGTCCCGCCCCCGTTTTACAGCGAGATGCTTTCCGCGGCGGAGAGCTTATCGGGGGATTTCCCGTTTGTGAGGGTGGATTTCTTTATAACGGAAGACAGATGGTTTTTCGCGGAGCTTACGTTCACCCCCGGCGCGGGCATGATGCCGATAGAGCCCGAAAGCTACGATATCGAATGGGGAAAGCTGATAGATCTCGATGCGGTAAAGAAGAAAACAAGATAAGGATACGCATAAAAGCGGACGGTGATCACCGCCCGCTTTTATGCGCCGAATATTATTTGATCCAAATGTTTTTATTCCGTCCTCAGCGCCACGACGGGGTCCTTCTTCGCAGCGGAGCGGGAGGGGATGAGCCCCGCGATGAGGGTGAGCAGCATGCTTATGGCAAGGAGTATCGCCGCGCCCTGCCAGGGGAGCCGGGCGACGCCCCTTATTCCGCCGAGCTTGTAAATAAGCGCGTTCACGGGGATTATGAGCAATTCGGTTATGACAAGCCCGAGCAGACCCGAAATGAACCCGATTATGAGCGTTTCGGCGTTGAACACGCGGGAAACGTCGCGCTTCGAAGCGCCTATCGCGCGGAGCACGCCTATCTCCTTCGTGCGTTCGAGCACGGAGATATTGGTTATAACGCCTATCATTATGGAGGAAACGACGAGCGATACCGCGACGAACGCTATCAGCACGTAGCTTATCACGTTTATAATGGTGCTGACCGAACTCATAAGGATCCCCACGTAATCGGTATAGGTGATGACCTTTTCATCCTCGCCCGCCTCGGTCATGCGGTCGTTGTAATCGTCTATGGCCGATTTCACGCTGTCCTTGGATTTGAAATCGTTGGGGTACAGCACGATGGAGGAGGGCTTTTCAAGATCGTTCACGCCGAGCTTTGCAAGGTTCCCCTCATATGTGTTCACCGTGCCCGCGGGGCGGACCCTGCTGCCGAAGCGCGCGATGAGCTCCTCGTCGCTCATGGAGTCGAGATAGGGCTCTATCCCGGCGCGTTCCTCATCGGGGAGGCTTGCGATATAGGCGAGCACCTCTTCGCGCGTGGGCTCGGCGCCCTCGCCGCCAAAGGGGAGCCCCGTGAAAATATCCGTTTCGGGGGCGGCCTTCTGCGCTTTCACGGGCTCGCTTTCATTCACGGCGCCTATCACGTATTCGGTGAGCTTTGAGGTATAACAGACGGTGGAAGTCAGCGCGGCCGCCGCGGTGTTTTCGCGGGGGCGGATCACGCCGACTATTTTGAGCTTTATCCCGCGCTCGTCTATCAGCTTTTCAAGCCCATCGGGCTGCATCCTCGCATCGGCGAACACGCCGGAGCCGTCGCGCCTGTAAAAATCACTGGGAAGGAGCATGTACAGCTCCAGCCCCATCAGCTCCTCATAGGTGAACGTAAGGGGCTCCTCTGTCACGTCCTCGCCCGCCATGACCCTTTCCATAAGGCCGGGCAGCTTCGACTGATCGCGCAGGCCGAGCGAGTAGAGCTCGAAATCGCCTATGCGGTTGTATTTATCGACGGCTATGACCAGCTCGTCATAAGAATCCGCCCAGCGCCCGGCAAGCAGCTCGTACTGCTCGTTCAATAGCTCGCGGTCGTCGATCATTTCGCCGAATACTTCCGTCCTGCCGGAAGCGCTCATCATATCGGAGAAGGAGGAGCCGAACATCATATCATAGACAACGCCGGGGTTTACCTGTGCCGTGCCACCTTCGGCGCCCGTGTTGTAAATGAATATTTCAAGGTCGTATAGGTACTGCACTCCGTTCACGTGCTCCGAAATGCCGTTCGACGGGTCCTTCAGATACTTGCGGAGGGATTCGAGATCGTTCGTGCGGGTGTTGGAATTGATGAACTGCAGGTTCTTGCCGAGGTGCCCGTCCGAATGCACCTTGCCGTCGTCGATTCTTTCTTCGGGAGCCTCGTCCCGCCCGTTCATAAGCAGGGAGGAAATATCCATTGAACGCGCCTCAATGGTGAGCGGATAGTTGGAAAGCGTATCCTCCTGCACGCGGTCGATATAGTTTTGGAACCCGTCGGAGATGGAAAGTATCAGCGCAATTCCTATTATGCCTATCGAGCCCGCGAACGCGGTCAGTATAGTGCGGGCCTTCTTGGTAAGCAGGTTGTTGAGGCTCAGCGAGAGCGCGGTGAAGAACGACATCGAAACACGTTTCGTGCCCGCGTCGCCGTTTTTTGAGGAGGCGGGGGAGCGGGAGCCCTCCTCGCTCACCACAAGCCCGTCCAAAAGCCGCACGGTGCGGGTGGCGTAGGTTTCCGCAAGCTCCGCGTTGTGGGTGACCATTATAATGAGCCTGTCGGAAGCGACCTCCCGCAAAAGCTCCATTATCTGCACGGAGGTATCCGAATCGAGCGCGCCCGTCGGCTCGTCCGCAAGGATTATTTCCGGTTCGTTCACGAGCGCCCTTGCTATCGCCACTCGCTGCATCTGCCCGCCGGAAAGCTGGTTGGGACGCTTGTTCATCTGATCGGAAAGGCCGACCCTTTCAAGCACCTTCTCCGCGCGCCTGCGCCGTTCCGCCTTTGAAACGCCCGAAAGCGTCAGCGCAAGCTCAACGTTGCGGAGCACGCTCTGGTGCGGGATGAGGTTATAGCTCTGGAACACGAAGCCGACCTTGTGATTGCGGTAGGAATCCCAATCGCGGTCGCGGAAGGTGCGGGTGGATCTTCCGTTTATAATGAGATCGCCTTCGGTATAGCGGTCGAGCCCGCCTATTATATTCAAAAGAGTGGTCTTGCCGCAGCCGGAGGGGCCGAGTATCGCAACGAATTCACCGGAAGAGAATTCGAGATCGATCCCCTTCAGCGCACGGACTGTCGAGCCGCCCGAAACGTAATCCTTTTTTATCCCTTTGAGCTTGAGCATAAGCGCACGTCCTTTTCATACTTTTATGAGACTATCATAATACAAACCCGTAAAAAATAAAAGCCCGCAGAGATACTTTTTTTCAGGCTTTTGCGCGATACGGCGCGGCGGGGAGGAGAAAGAGAGGGGCGGACCGCATATTATACAATAATACGGCAAAGTTCCGACAATAAGAAAAAGCGCGATAAAAAGTATAAAAATCGGCGTTTCGCGCTATTGTGAACGCGTCCGGGTGTGATAAAATCGAACTACACTATTATTGAAAGGTGAAAAACAATGAAAAAACTGTTCTCTCTTATCCTTGCGGCCGCGATGCTCTTTGCCGCGGTTTCCGTTTCCGCTCTTCCCGTTGAGGAAAAAGACGCCGACGTAAAGCCCCCCCTATCTTGAGGGCTACGTCATCAGCAACAAGAACGGCGCCGCCCTCTACGAATGGGTCGGCTTCAGCGCCGGCGATCCCGCCAATATCGATATTTACGATTCCATGGATCTGACCTTTGCCGCAGCCTACTATAACGGTTACGTTTACGGCTATCTTTACGGTTATGACGGCGAAGGTGTGCTCCATACCGAGTTCTACAGGATGAACGCCGGCACCCATACAGTCGAGTTCATCGAGGGCGCTTCCGCAGGCGGCGAATTCGTATTCGGCATGGCCTATAACTACGTTGACAACACCATGTACGCGCTCGTTGACGAATACGATCCCTACATCGCCTCCGTCGATCTTGCGACCGGCGCGCTCACCCGCGTCGTCACGCTCGATCAGTCCGGCGTTATCAACCTCGGCGTCCACGGCTTTGCGATCGACGGCGAGGGCAACTTCCTGGTGCTCTCCTTCTCTTCGCTCAACGCGAGACTTGTCAAGATCGATCCCGCGACCGGCGTCGGCGCCGAGCTCTTTGCCACCGGTTACGATTCCTATTACGGCCAGTCCATGACCTACCGCCATGCCGACAACTGCATCTACTGGGCGCAGGCGGATCAGTCCGGTCACGGCACTCTCGTCGTTCTCGACCTTACCACCAACACCGTTACCAATAACGGCACCATCGGCACCGACCTCGAGCTCATGGGCCTCTATATCGCGGAGGATCCCGAAGGCACGATTCCCCAGCCCGCGACCTATACCGTCACCTTCGTCGATTGGGACGGCACGGTGCTCTCCACCCAGACCGTTGCCGAGGGCGAGGCCGCTTCCGCTCCCGCCGATCCCGAGCGCGAGGGCTATACCTTCATCGGCTGGGATACCGAGTTCACCCACGTTTATTCCGATCTCACGGTTACGGCGTTGTATGAGCAGAACGAAACTCCCTCCGAGTATCTGAAGGGCGACGTCAACTGCGACGGCATAGTCGATTCCGCCGACATCACCTTGGCTGCCGCTTACGCCATGTCCGCGGGCAGCGTTTCCGCGCAGGGCGTTATCAACGGCGACATGAACGGCGACGGCCTCCTCACCGCCGCGGATCTTTCCGCTCTGTATGGCTACATCCAGGGCTAAACCGTCCCGGTGTTCAAAAACCCTTCGGGGCCGTGCTTCTCGGCGCGGCTCCGTTTTTTTATGCGGCGAACGTGCCAAAAGTGAAAATATATTATATTGATGCGGGAAAGCGTATTGAGCCCGGCGGGAAAGAATAGTATAATATACGGTAACGAAATGGAGCGCCTGCTCCGATTCGAAATACTTTTTAGTGGAGGAAAACCTATGAAGAAACTGAGTAAGCTTATAGCACTCCTTCTCACCGCGCTCATGGTGCTCGCCCTGGTCCCCATGGCAGCCCTTGCGGAAGGCGCCGCCTATCAGGCGAATGAGAGGAAGCAGCTTGCAAAGCTCGACGATGCGTGGAAAAACATCGACGCCGTCGAAAAGGACGCGGTCTCAAGAAAGGCGACCCCGCATGAGGTCACTCTTGCGGCCTACAACGCGGCCCTCAACGAACCTCTTGTCGATAAGGGCTCCCTCGTTTGGGAGAGCGACATCCAGTTCGCCTTCACCGTTGACGGCATGCACTGCCTGTATTACTATCCCGCCCGCCAGGGCGTCGACAGCCACGTGCGCGGTGAGATCACCGTCGACGGCTTCAGGGTCTCCAATTCCGCCGGTCATCCCGACGTACTCCTTGTAGGCCCCTATTACGGCGTGCAGTCCACGTTCACCGATCAGTATAAGGAGGAGTCTCTCTCCATAGCCGAGACCACGGGCGGTACCCGCACCATGCTCGCCGGCTCCGCCGCCACCGGCCCCGCCATCGTCGAGAATTATCTCGATAAGGGCGTCGTCATCTACGACTCCCACGGCACCCAGTCCGGCACCAGCTCCTACCTCTGCCTGACCACCAACACCGGCATCACCACCACCGACTATAACAACGGCTGGGCGGTATCCTCCGGCGACGCGGCCTATATCGACGGCCGTTACGTTCAGAACCACGTCACCGCTCCTCTCTCCAACTGCATGGTCTGGATGGCCATCTGCGAGGGCATGAAGGCGAACGGCAACGGCACCACCGGCACGGCGCTTCTCGCCGCGGGCGCGGGCGTCGTTTACGGCTATTCCCAGTCCGTCACCTTCTCCGGCGACTATGAATATGAGGCCAACTTCTGGACCAACATGAAGGAGAACAACGTGACCGTTGCGGAGGCATTCGATACCATGACTACCGAACTCGGCCAGTGGGATCCCGCGAACAGCGATTCCGATAAGGCGTGGCCCATCGTCATGAGCCCCGACGATCCGTTCCCCTCCAATCCCGACAGCCATCAGACCGTCAACTGCAACTGGACCCTGCTTCCCACCGATCCCATCGCTCTTGAGAGCTGCTTCATCGCAAACACCGAGGGCACCGAGATCTCTTCCGCTTCCATGCCCATGGGCAAGCACTTCAGCGTGAAGCTCGTCACCACCCCCAACAACGCCAATAACTACACCGTTGAATGGGCTGCTGCGGATACGAATATCGCCACCGTTGAGGGCGGGAACAAGACCGCCGTCCTCACCGGCGTGAACGAGGGCGTCACCACCCTTACCGCCACCATCACCACCGAGGATAAGGCGGTCATCACCAAGACCATCGACGTCACCGTCACCGAAGCTCCCAAGTGGTATCCCACCGACGAGATCGTTCCCGGCGAGGAGTACCTCATCGGCTTCGTCGTAAACGGCGTGACCTATCTCGCGGTCAACTATGCTCCCTCTCAGTCCAACCACTACTATCTGAGCATCAGCTCCAATTACTACGGCTATACCGCGCCCGCCACCATGAACGGCGATGCGGTCATAGGCGTTTCGGGCAATGCGAACGATCTCGATTACTGCATCTGGAAGTTCGAGACCGAGACCGGCGGTCATATCTATTCCGGCTATCAGGAGGGCTATTACCTCCAGGCCTACTCCGGCACCTCCTATGCCGACCTGCACGCCGGCACCGATTCCAACTTCACCTGGACCTATAATGCCGACGCGCGCACCCTCTATACCTACACCACCGCCACGAGATACGCTCAGTACGTCAACAACAGCGGCAATAACCTCATGGGCGTAACGGGCTCCGTTCCCACCAACGGCTATGTCCAGCTCTTCAGTATGGAAGAGCCCGATCCCACCGCTCCCGTCTATACCGTCACCTTCAAGGATTGGGACGGCACCGTCTTAAAGACCGAGCAGGTCAGGGAGGGCAGGTCCGCTCACGCTCCCGCCGATCCCTACCGTGAGGGTTACGTATTCGCCGGCTGGGATAAGGACTTCTCCGCGGTCATGAGCGATCTTGTCGTCACCGCCACCTATGAGGTCTACGTCGCTCCCGCTTACGAGTGGATCCCCACCGATACCATCACCCCCGGCGAGGAGTACCTCATCGGCTTCGTTGAGAACGGCGTGACCTATCTTGCCGTCAACTATTATCCCGACGCCTCCAACCATTATTATGTCAGCGCCAACAGCGAGACCTATTATGGCTACACCTCTCCCGCGATCATGTACGGTGAGAAGGTCATCGGCGTTACCGGCAACGTAAGCGATCTCCAGTACTGCGCATGGACGTTCTCCACCGCAACGGGCGGCACCATCGCGAGCGTCTACAATCCCAACTACATCCTTGCCACCTACACCTCGACCAACTATAACGATCTGTATCCCCAGACCACTACCACCAACTTTGCCTGGACCTACGATGCTTCCGCTCATACCCTTTACAGGACCATCAGCAGCACCAATAGGTACGCGGGCTACGTGCAGGTAAACGGCGGCGATCACATGCAGGTCACCAGCACCGTCCCCGCGAGCACGGTCCAGCTCTTCGTCAAGACCGAGACCACGCCCGTAGAGCCCACGGTCTACACCGTCACCTTCGTTGATTGGGACGGCACCGTCCTCTCCACTCAGGAGGTCCTTGAGGGCACCGGCGCGGCCGCTCCCGCAGATCCCATCCGTGAGGGCTACACCTTCACCGGTTGGGACGTTGACTTCTCCAACGTTACCTCCGATCTCGTGGTCACCGCTCAGTATCAGATCAACACCTATACCGTAACCTTCGTCGATTGGGACGGCACCGAGATCTCCACTCAGGAGGTAGAGCACGGCAGTGCGGCCACCGCTCCCGCGGATCCCGAGCGCGAAGGCTACACCTTCACCGGTTGGGACGTTGACTTCACCAACGTGACCGGCGACCTCACCG
>JAFPXD010000035.1 GCA_017394835.1 Clostridia bacterium | reverse complement strand
GCTCCCGCGGATCCCGAGCGCGAAGGCTACACCTTCACCGGTTGGGACGTTGACTTCACCAACGTGACCGGCGACCTCACCGTTACCGCTCAGTATGAGCAGAACGCTCCCTCCGAGTACCTGAAGGGCGACGTCAACTGCGACGGCATTGTCGATTCCGCCGACATCACCCTTGCAGCGGCATACGCGATGTCCGCGGGCAGCGTTTCCGCTCAGGGCGTTATCAACGGCGACATGAACGGCGACGGCGTATTGACCGCTGCCGACCTCTCCGCTCTGTACAGCTACATCCAGGGCTAAGAGAAAACAAGGGCTTTCGCCCTTGAACGCAGGCTCCCGCTTTTTAAGGCGGGAGCCTTTTTTATGTTGACAGGCTTGGGCCAAAATGGTATATTAACGGTAGTGAACAGCCTTTTTTGCGGGTCGTCCCGTCGTTTCTTTCTCTATGAACACAACCGAATAATAAGGAGGGTATTATGAAAAAAGTATTAGCTCTGCTGCTTTCGCTTCTGCTTGCCGTATCGCTCATGCCTACGGCGGCTTTCGCGGGGGCTTTTTCATCATCGGGCGGGGCTTCCCGCGGAGAGGATATGCCGCGCGCCGAAGCGCCGGAGGAAGCGCCTGCGCCCGTTCCCGATGGACCGATCCCGCAAGCGGGGTCCGATGAGGCGGGGGAGACCGCTCCCGCAAAAGAACCCGAGCCCGAGCCTGTAACCGAGCCCGTTCCCGCGAAAGAACCTGTCCCCGTAACGGAGCCCGAGTCCGCAACGGAGCCCGAGCCCGCGAACGAGCCCGAACCCGCAACGAAACCGGAGCCCGCGAACGAGCCCGAGCCCGCCGTGCCATACGGCCCCGAACACCCCGCGTATTACGTGCAGGGCAAGCCGGTCGAAATGGTTGAGGCTCTGCGTGACGGCTCGTACTATCTGCCGGACGTCAACAAGCTTTCCGCCTTCTTCGAGACCTCGAACAGCGCGGGCGTGAAGAACGGCGCAAAGCTCATGAACAATTATGAGAGCATCAAGAACGACCCCTCCGCCTGGGAAAACAACTGCAAGGCGGGCTTCAGTCTGAGCTGGCTTTCGGGCGACGCGAACTACGGCACCGCGCTGAGGAGCTTTGAGATAAGCGGCATAGGGGTCATAGGCGACCTGAACCTTTCCTACGCGCCGCTCCTCAGGATCGTGGAGTGCTCGGAAAGCTACATCAATTATGTGAACGTGAGCGGCTGTGAGACGCTGGAAAACGTGGACGTCTCCGGAAACATATACATGAACCAGCTCAATACCTACGGCTGCGGCAGCCTGTGCGGGATCTACTGCACCGACAGCCGTCTGACGCGGCTCGATATCTCCACGAATATAGGTATTGAGAAGGTCTATTGCGCCAACAACCTGATAACGACACTGGTCGGCACGGGGAACAAGCATTGGCTCACGGAGCTTGACTGCAGCCAAAACAATTTAGGCTCGATCGATCTTAGTTACGATTACGGGCTCGAAAAGCTTGTATGCAATAACTGCGGGCTTACGTCGCTCGATTTTTCCTTCTGTGATTATCTGCAGTGGCTGGAATGCTGTGACAACAGCCTGACCGCGCTGAACATCCCCGCGGGCTCCGCGCTCCGTTATCTGGAGGCCGCCCGCAATTCCATGACCTCCGTCAATACCGAAAACGGCTGGCATCTGGAGCATCTTAATCTTAACAGCAATCAGCTGACCTCCTTAAACCTTTCCGCGCTCGGCGCGCTTGCCTCGGTAGATGTGAGCTATAATCCGCTGACCGCTTTGAACTGCGAGGGTCTTACGAGCCTTACCGTGCTGGATACTTCCTACTGCAGTCAGCTCGCAAGCCTCAACTGCCGAAACTGCAGGCTGAACGGTATAAGCTGTTTCGGATGCAATGCGCTCGAGTATCTCAATATCGCCAACAACAACGGTTACCTCGAAAATGTCATGGTCTCGGATCTGCCTGCGCTCCGCGAGCTGGATATCAGCGGCTCCGTTTACGTCAAAGCCGTCTGCTTCGGCTCCAATCCTTTGCTTGAGGAGGTCGATATATCCGGCTCGGGCGTCACCTCGCTCGACGTCGCGGGCAGGCAGGCGCTCAAGAGGCTTTACGCCGCGAACTGTCCCGATCTTCTGCATCTCTATTGCTATGACTGCCCGTGCCTCGAATACCTCGGCTGCTCCGGAAGCGACAAGCTCAAAACCGTCAACTGCGCGAACGGCGGCCTGACGAGCCTCAGCATTTCAAGATGCGATATGCTTGAGCTTTTGAACTGCAGTAATAACAGGATAACGTCCCTTTACATCGATCCCTATACGGGGGACGCCGTCAAGACCTTGATTTGCGGCGGGAACGAGCTGACGAGCCTCGACCTATCGTGCTTTGACGATCTCGAGACCCTCAAATGCGGCGGGAACGAGCTGACGAGCCTCGGCCTGAACGCGGCGACCGTACTGCAGACGCTCGATTGCTCCCATAATCAGCTTACGGCGCTCGATCTCTCGAGGACCTATATCATAGACCTCAACTGCAGTCACAACGCGATCGCAAGCCTTACTCTGCCGGCGTTCATCCCCACCGAGCGCATAGACTGCTCATACAATCAGCTTGCCGCCTTCACCCTCGGCGGCAAAGCGTCGCTTAACTTCCTTGACGTGAGCCATAACGCGCTGACCGCGATAAGCGTCACGGGCTGCGGTGCGCTCGCTGAATTCCGCTGCGACGGCAACCTGCTCAACGATATCGAAATGGATCATTCCAAGCCCGCGCTTGAAATATTCTCCGCGAGCGATAACCCGCTCCCCGGAAAGGTGTTCAATTTCAACGACACGCCGGAGCTCAGGCAGCTCATACTGAGCGGGACCGGCACGGAAAAGGTGTATGCCGTCGATCTCAGTTTGACCCTGATCGACGTTGAAAACTGCGCTTCGCTCACGCATCTTTACTGCGCAAAGAATCCCATGACGAGCCTCGGCACAGCGGGCTGCAGCGCCCTCAACACGCTCTCCTGCTATCAGTCGGCGGTGACAAGCCTCGATCTTACGCCCGCCGTTTCGCTGCAGTATCTTTATGCCTACGGCTGCACGAACCTGACCTCTATCGATCTTACGGGCGTCACCGGCCTTAAGAGACTGGAAGCATACGATACCAACATACAGACCCTTGCCGTGACCCATAACCCCGAACTGACCTATATTGACGTTCACGGCTGCTGGAACCTGTCCACGCTCGACTGCTCGTGGAACGCGCTCACGACCCTGAACATATCCGGGTGCGTGACTCTTGCAAGCCTCTACTGCTACCGCAACCTGCTCACGTCGCTCGCCCTCGACGGGCTTCCCGACCTTTACGTGGTCTATTGCGGCTACAACAGGTTGAGCAGCCTGACCTTTACGGATACGGGCAGCTTCAGGATACTGCATGCCAACAACAATGAATTCGCTTCCCTTGATCTCCACGGGCACGAAATGCTTGCCGTTCACGTTTACGATAACCCGTATCTCACGTCCGTAAACGTTATGGCCTGCGGGCTGACAAACTTCTCCGTGTACGGCTGTCCGCTTCTTGAGGAGATCCTGGCAAACGAAAACGATTTTACCGCTCTCGATCTTGACGGCTGCACGTCGCTCAGGCTCCTTTCCGTGGGATATACCGGCTTAACGGCGCTCGATACCTCGGACTGCGTGAGCCTCGAGGAGCTCTATGTTTACGGGACGGGCATAGAGGAGCTCGATCTTGAAAACAACACGAGCCTCACCGCCCTCTGGACGGCGTATTCGCCCATCACCGAGCTTTACCTTTACGAGCTTCCCATAACGGATCTCAACATAATCAACTGCAGCAGTCTCAGGGAGCTCGATATAAGCTTCACTCCCCTGCATGAGCTCGATCTTACGGGCTGCGGCTCGCTGGAATACCTGTGGATGTCCGGCGTGACGCTTACCGGCGGAGAGCTCAACCTCGGTCTCGCCGGCTGCAGCCTTAAGGAGCTCATGTGCGACGGCTGCGGCCTTGATTCGGTCGGCGGGCTCTCATACAGCTCATCAACGCTGTATTACCTCGAATGCGAGGGCAACGATCTGACGAGCCTCGATCTTTCGTACTTTACAAATTTGTCCTACGTCGATTGCTCCGACAACCGGCTTGCCTCGCTGACGGTCGCATCGTCCAAGCGGCTCGAGCTCTACTGCAGCTGCAATCTCCTTACGGAGCTCAACGTTTCCGGGAGCCCCCGCCTTTACAGGCTCGACTGCTCGGATAACCTGATGAGCAGCCTGAATCTGGCCGGCCTTGCCGAGCTCGAATACCTGTACTGTTACGATAACCCGAATATGTTCGCGCTTTCATTGACGGGCTGCAGCTCCCTCAAGGTGCTCGATGCGCACAGCTCAAGGGTCAAGAGCATAAACGTGAACGGCCTCCCCGTGCAGCAGATCCACGCCTATAACTGCACTAACCTGACAGGCCTGCAGGCGCAGGACTGTGAGCTCGTGCTGCTCGATCTGCACGGCGATACCTCGCTTAACAGCATCTACTGCGACAACAACGATCTGCAGACCATAAACTTTGCGGGCTGCTCCGCCGTGAAGCTCTTCCGCTGCGGCGGCAACAGGCTGACCTCCTTGGATCTTACGCAGACGCCCGCGCTTGAAAACCTGCTCTGCGGTAACAACCTTATAACGAGCCTCGATCCCTCGCTTTGCCCGAACCTCATTTTGCTGAGCTGCGGCGGCAATCCCATAACGAGCCTCGACGTTTCCTCCAATCCGGCGCTCGTAACGCTTTCGATCGAATATTCCCCCGCGCTCACCTCTCTCGACTGCAGCGGGTTAACGGCGCTCGTCAACATCTATGCCCGCAGAAACGATAATCTCGAGACCATTGACCTGCGCGGCGTAAGCTTTGCGGATATGTGCGTGATCGCCGAGGGCGATGGCGCGGTCGGCTTCATGCGCACGAGCTCGGCCGATCCCTGCGTCTATGCCTATGCAAAGGACGGCGCCGTTTTCGAGGGCTGGTACGATCAGATGGGCACGCTCGTCGACGCAAGCACCTATTGGTATTACGACACATATAACTACGATCTCCTCTATGCCGTATTCGGCGCTGAGGAGCACACCGTCACATTCGTTGACGGGCTTACGGGCGAGACCGTTTCGACCGTGACCGTCGAACACGGTTCTTCCGTAACTCCTCCCGCGATCCCCGAGCATGAGGGTTATTATTCCTCCGGCTGGGAGATCGATGGGTATCCCGCGGATCTTACGAACGTGACCTCCGATATGACCGTTACCGCAGAGTATTACGTCATAGTGTTCGAGATCGAGTTCATTGACGGCCTGACGGGTGAAACCATCGATATTCTCAGCGTAAACTACGGCGATAGCCTGACTCCTCCCGCGCCGCCCGAGCATGAGGGCTACCATTTCGTCGGCTGGGATGAGGAGCTTGACTGCATCACCGAAGAGCTCACCGTCTATGCCGATTATGAGATCAACACCTACCTGGTCGAATTCTACGGCTATGAGGACGCTTATCTGGACCACGTATATGTGAACCACGGCTCCGCGGCGTCGGCTCCCGAGCCCCCGGAGGTCACGGGGTATCACTTCGTCGAATGGGATACCGATATTAGCTGCGTGACCGGGGATCTTGTGGTGACCGCGATCTATGAGATCAATACCTACCTGGTCGAATTCTACGGCTTTGACGGCGAGTTTCTCTGCGAGGTCGAGGTCGAATATGGCTCCGCGGCGCCGGCTCCCGAGCCCCCGGAGGTAACGGGGTATCACTTCGTTGAATGGGACGAGGATATCTCCTTCATCTGGATCGATATGTGCGTAAATGCGGTATATGAGATCAACACCTATACGGTCACGTTCCTCGATTGGGACGGCACCGAGATCTCCACTCAGGAGGTAGAGCACGGCAGTGCGGCCACCGCTCCCGCGGATCCCGAGCGCGAAGGCTACACCTTCACCGGTTGGGACGTTGACTTCACCAACGTGACCGGCGACCTCACCG
>JAFPXD010000034.1 GCA_017394835.1 Clostridia bacterium | reverse complement strand
TGAGGGGAAAGCTGCTGACTCGACCAAGCAAGTTATATGCAGTTGCTATTCCCTCATCAGTCATCGCTCACCGCAGTTCGCGCTGACAGCTTCCCCCAAGGGAAGCCTGCGCAATCACCTTCCCCTCAGCAGGGGAAGGAGGGACGCTCCTGCGGCGCATTGCTTAATTGAAAGCGGTCTTCCACCCCTCTGCCCCATCAACGTCACATAGGTATCTCATGAAACGTCTTCACCCCGGCCTCATGCTCGCGGGAGTGGGGATGAGCATAGCGATAAGCTTGCTCATGCTCTTCTGCGCGGGAGTGACGAGCCTCATCCCAATATCGGCGCTCTGCCTGTTCATCGCCTCGCTCCAGACCTGGATCCCCATAAGGGAGGAGCACGGCCTGCTTTTCGCCGTCCTCACCTATCTGATCTCGGGCGGCGCAGCGCTGCTCATAGCCCGTTCGAGCGTGTGGACCTATCTTTATATAGGGCTCTTCGGCTATTACGGGATAGTGCGCTGGCTTTTAAGGCGCAGGCTGGAAGACCGCTTCCTCACGGTGCTTATCCGTCTGCTCATAATGACGGCGGTCAC
Source organism: Clostridia bacterium (assembly GCA_017394835.1). Taxonomy (GTDB): domain Bacteria; phylum Bacillota; class Clostridia; order Christensenellales; family CAG-138; genus UBA3857. The sequence goes on along the minus strand of JAFPXD010000034.1, from coordinate 22,814 downwards.
GCTCCTCGGGCTCGTGTTCGCCCGTCTCGTGCTGGGGCTCGATCCTTACGCGCTGCTTCCCGACGTGCCGCCCTATCTCATCGCCGCGGCGCTCATTGCCGCATTCGCCGTCTATATGCTCCTTTACCGTCTCTTTGCGCTGTTCTTCGATTCATACCTCAGGAGCAGGCTTTTGCCGAGAAGGTGAGCCGCGCTGCCGGCGCCCTCTTGACTTCCGCCCCGATTTGATGTATAAAGATAATATGAAAATTATGCGTAAAATTCGGATCTGCGTTCTCCTCCTCGCGGTGCTCGCCGCCGCCCTCTGCGGCTGTGTGAAGCACAAGCACATAGTGCTTGAATCCCGCTGGGTGGGCGATTTTTGTTTTTCCATATATGAAGACGGCACTGCGGAGATCACCTCCTACCGCGGCACGGACGAGGTGCTGAAGCTCCCCAACCTTTTGGGCAGCTATCCCATAATCGGCTTCGGGACCAAGGCTTTCGCCAACTGCCCCTCTTTGAAGGAGGTGCTCATCCCCCCCACCGTGACGAGCCTGCCCGCAAAGCTCTTCAATTCCTGCGAAAACCTTGAGCGCATCTATATTCCCTCAAGCGTGAGATCCGTGGGCGTGAACGTCATTTTCGACTGTCCCGCGTTCACCACCGTTCTGTATTCCGGCTCCCGCGCCGAGTGGGACGCTATGGACGTCGGCTCCTCCCCCTGGACGGATAATTACGTCCTCATAAACGCCGAGATAGTTTATGATTACGTGCTCGATAAGGACTGACGAAGGTCGGATGGCCTATTGCCGAAGGTATAAAAGCCCTTCGGCTTTTTATTTCGCTTTCCGCCTTCAAATATAATCCCATCCCCACTTGCATTTTTTCGCGGCATGTGTTATATTGCAGACAACAGAACAGCGTCTTATCGAGAGTGGCTGAGGGAACGGCCCTGTGATGCCACGGCAACCTGACTTGAGTTTGGGGTCAAGGTGCCAATTCCGGCGGGGAGACCCGCAAAGATGAGCGTTTGATGGGTTTCCCGCGGCGCTCAGGGCGCCGCTTTTTGTATCGGAAAATTATATTCAAGGAGAGTTTTTATGGAAAAGATAAAGCGTTTATTCACCTCCGAATCGGTCACGGAGGGGCATCCCGACAAGGTCTGCGACAACATTGCCGACGCGGTGCTCGACGCGATGCTCACTAACGACCCCTCCTCCCGCGTGGCGTGCGAGGTCGCGGCGACGACGGGCATGGTCGTCGTAATGGGCGAGGTCACAACCGAATGCTACGTCGATATTCCCAAGCTCGTGCGCGACGTGGTGCTCGACATAGGCTACGACAAGCCCGAATACGGCTTCGACGGGCATTCCCTCGCCGTTATCTGCGCCATCAACGGCCAGTCCGCGGATATTGCGATGGGCGTGGATCAAAGCCTCGAGGCCAAGGCGGGCGAGGCGGATCCTCTGGACATAGGCGCGGGCGATCAGGGCATGATGTTCGGCTATGCCTGCGATGAGACGGAGGAGCTCATGCCCCTGCCCATCTCCCTCGCGCATAAGCTGACGAGGCAGTTGACCCTCGTAAGGCGCTCGGGGCTCCTGCCCTATCTGCGCCCCGACGGAAAGAGTCAGGTGACCGTGGAGTATGAGAACGACAGGCCCAAGCGCATCGATACCGTCGTCATATCCACCCAGCACGATCCCGATACGGACATGGCGCGCCTCACTTCCGATATAAAAAGGCACGTCATCAATATGGTCGTTCCCGCCGACCTCATCGACGAGGAGACCCGCTTCTTCGTGAACCCCACGGGCAGGTTCGTGATAGGCGGCCCGCATGGCGACAGCGGCTTGACCGGCAGGAAGATAATAGTCGATACCTACGGCGGCTACAGCCGTCACGGCGGAGGCAGCTTCTCCGGCAAGGATCCCACTAAGGTCGATCGCTCCGCCGCCTACGCCTGCCGCTACGTTGCCAAGAACCTCGTGGCAAAGGGCTTCTGCCGCCGCTGTGAGATACAGGTCGCCTACGCGATAGGCGTCGCGCACCCCGTCTCCGTGATGGTCGATACCTTCGGCACCGGCATAATGCCCAACGAGCAGATAAACGCCATGGTGATGCGCTCCTTCGATTTCCGCCCCGCCGCGATAATCGAGCGCTTCGACCTGCGCCGCCCCATCTACCGCCCCACCGCCGCCTACGGCCACTTCGGCAGAACGGACGTCGATCTGCCCTGGGAGAGGACGGATCTGGAGTTTAGGAACTGATGAGTGACCAAAAGCCTTCCCCTTGGGGGCGCGAGGCGTAAGAAAAAGCCAAACGGCTTGGCTTTTTCCGCCGTGCGCCGATGCGCTTGCCGCAGCGGGTGGCAGTTCGACCAACGGGAGAACTGACGGATGACCAAAAGCCTTCCCTTGGGGGAAGGTGGCAGTTCGACCAACGGGAGAACTGACGGATGAGGGAAAAGTTGCTGACTCGACCAAGCAAGTTATATGCAGTTGCTATTCCCTCATCACATAGCGGCTGTGCCGCGCAGAGCTTCCCCCAAGGGAAGCCTTCGTAATCGCCTTCCCCTTGGGGGAAGGTGGCAGTTCGACCAACGGGAGAACTGACGGATGAGGGAAAAGTATTTACCCTTACCAAGCAAGTTAGGACAACTGGTTATTCCCTCATCACATAGCGGCTGTGCCGCGCAGAGCTTCCCCAAGGGAAGCCGATCCGCATTCCACCCCAAACCCGTTCCCCGCACGGGGGACAGATACAAAGATCACGCCTATGTCCAAATCAAAAAACGCGCTTACTCCGTTTTCTCAGAAGCTGCGCCGCGAGATGACGCGCGAGGAGCGTCATCTTTGGTACGATTATCTGAAAACGCTTCCTCATACCATAAACAGACAGAAGGTTATAGGAAGATACATAGTTGATTTCTGCTGTGAGGAAGCAATGCTCATAATAGAGCTTGACGGCTCGCAGCATTATTATCCCGAAGGTCACGATAAGGATCTCGAACGGGACAAATATCTTTCCGAAAGAGGCTATTCCGTGGCAAGATACAGTAATTATGACCTGAACACCAACTTTGACGGCGTCTGCCTTGACATAAGGCGGAGGATAGAGGCGGGCTCATCGAATGAAAGGCAAGGATAACGGGAGCATCCTCATAACCGGCGCATCCGGCAGTCTCGGGCGGGAGGCGGCCGCGGCTTTCGCGCGGGCGGGGTGGCGGGTCTATGCCGCGGACAGAGCGGAGCCGCCCAAGCCCATCCCCGGCGCGGAATACTTTTTCTGCGACGTAACGAGCGATGAAAGCGTGCGCCGCACGGCGGAATACCTTGAAGGCAAAGGCGCGCGGCTTGACTGCGTGCTGCACATGGCGGGGCTCTACACGATGGATTCCTTTATCGAGATCCCCCCGGAAACGCTTGAAAAAATGCTCGCCGTAAACCTCATGGGCGTTTACCGCGTGAACCGCGCCGTACTGCCCCTCCTCAACAAAAACGGGCGCGTCATAATAACCGCGTCCGAGCTTGCGCTTCTTGACCCGCTCCCCTTCAACGGGATCTATTCAATGACGAAGCGCGCTCTCGAAGCCTACGCGCATTCGCTGGCGCTGGAGCTCGACCTCATCGGCGTGCGCGTGGTGACTCTCTACCCCGGCGCTTACGGCGACGGAATGACGAAGGGAGCCCTCCGCGCGATGGACAGGATGCGCGATTCGACCCGTCTCTACCCCGAGGTGACGGAGCGCTTCCGCCGCATAGTGATGCGCGAGACGGGCGCCGCAAAGCCCCCGGAAGCGCTTGCGAAGCGCATACTCCGCATCGCCCGAAAGCGCCGCCCGCGCTTTAAGTACCGCATGAACAATTCGATCAAACTAAGGCTGTTTTCGGCTCTGCCCATGGGCGCTCAGGCGTTCTTCCTGCGCCTGCTGCTTAAAAAGAGGAGGATGAAGTGAAAAAGTACACCGAGATAAACGCAGAGACCATCGACCGCTGGGTCGCCGAGGGCTGGGAGTGGGGCAAGCCCATCCCGCATGAAGTATATGAGCGGGCGCTCCGGGGCGATTGGGAAGTGCACCTCACCCCAACGAAGCCCGTCCCGCACGAATGGTTCGGGCCTATCCGCGGCAAAAAGCTGCTTGGGCTCGCGTCCGGCGGAGGCCAGCAGATGCCCGTGTTCGCCGCTCTGGGGGCTCTTTGCACCGTGATGGACATATCCCGCCGCCAGCTCGAGTCCGAGGCCGCGGTCGCCTCCCGCGAGGGGTACTCCATCCGCATCGTGAATGCAGACATGACCGAGCGTTTTCCCTTTGATGACGGGGAATTCGACATCATATTCCACCCCGTTTCAAACTGCTACGTGAAGGACGTCCTGCACGTCTGGCGGGAGTGCGCGCGCGTTTTGAAGCCCGGCGGCATACTGCTTTCGGGGACGGATCATTTCGTTAATCACCTCGTCGATGAGGACGAGGAGCGCATCGTGAACCGCTTGCCCTTCGACCCGCTCTCAAACCCCGATCAGATGGCTCTTCTTGCGGCGGAGGACTGCGGCGTGCAGTTCTCCCACACGCTGACGGAGCAGATAACGGGGCAGCTCCGCGCGGGGTTCGAGCTGACGGATCTTTACGAGGACACGAACGGAGAAGGCCGCCTGCATGAACTCAACGTGCCCACGATGCTCGCGATGCGGGCGGTGAAGAAGTGAGGGGGATCCCGATACCCGCCGCGGCTGCGGCCGGCATGATGGCGCGTGGACTCCGGGTCTGCCATCATCTCGATTTTACAGAAAGAGAACGAAGCGGTAAACTGCAAAAGCATCATCGATCAGCGCAGAGCAATTTATTCTGGCAACTGCCTTACGCATTGAACAAGGGGGAGAGCCTTTCGGCTCTCCCCCCTGTTCTTGGAGGTGCTTTTTACGGTGACTGCTTGTTTCTTAATTGAGACCGTAGAGTATGCTTGCGCTCTCGCCCAGCATGGTGGAGGGCAGCTCGCCGTTCCACTGCTGGATGTAATAGTAGCGGACGAGCTCTTCGGTCAGGCTTTCGGATATGGCCTTGTTCTTCGCGGCCTCCTTCTGGCCGGCATATTCGGCGGCGTCGGCCTGGATCTTGGTGACTTCAAGATCCGCCTGGGCGGCGATCTTCGCCTGCTCCGCGTCCGCCTGAGCCTTTATCACCTGGCGCTGGGCCTCCTGCTCGGCCTCCATGGTGAGCTGATCCTGCTGGGTCTGCGCGGTCAGCTTGTTCTGCTGGGCGACCTGCTTCGCCTCGACGGCGTTGGTGAAGGCGTCCGTGAAGTCGATGTCCTGCACCGATATGGAGCTCACGGTGATACCGTAATCCTTCACGTCCTCCGTCACGAGCTCGGTGATCTCCGTGGACAGCTTTTCGCGGTAGGCGACGAGCTTTTCGGCGGTGTATTTCGAGAATATCGACTTGGTGTTCTCAAGCAGCCTGGGGTACAGGATCTTGCTGTAATACTCCTCGCCCACGGTCTTGTAGAGCTTTTCGGCGGTGGTCTGGTCGATCGAATAGTTCACCGCGATGGAAATATCGACCTGCTGAATATCGGAAGAGAACGCCTGCAGCGTCTCGACGGCCTTCTGGGTGCGGTTGTCCATCTTGATGACCCTCTGGAAGGGGCTCTTGATGTGGAAGCCCGCGTCGAAGGTGTGATCCTCCACCCGGCCGAAGGTGGTGACTATGCCGGTGTAGCCGGTGGGGACGGTCGTGATGCAGCAGAGGGCGACGATCACAGCGACGGCGATCACCGCCACGGTCAATACTACCCTGCCAACGTTCTTCATTTTGCTTCTCTCTTTCTGCGGAGGCTCGCTCCGCCGTCCTTATTGTATTGCGGGACGTTTCGCCCGCGCTCCTTTGCGGGACGTTTCGCGCCCCGCTCCTTCTGATGTGAGGCTATTATACCCGCCCCCCGCGGCTCAATCTATCATGATCCGGTAAGAAATGCGTAAAAAGGGTGTAAAGTGAGAAGCGTTCCGCCGCAAACGATCCCCCTGCCCGCAGGCGGCGCCCGCTGCGCCTTTTTTATTCGAAGCCATTGCATTTGCCTTCCTGTCGTGTTATAATGAAATATATCAAATGCCGCAAGGCAAGGAGGAATCATAATGGAAAAGAAGGATACGACCGTTAAAAAGAAGCCCACTTCCGCCGCTCTGCAGGCCGCAATGGCTCAGCTTCAGGAGGAGGAGTCCGGCAAGAAGAAGAATACAGTCATATTCAGGATACTCGCCTTCGTCTGTTGGGCGCTCGCCGCGGTTGCGATGTACCTGCCGTACATCGGGCTCAACCTTCCCTTCGGCGCCGTCCGCATACTGTTCCTCGATCCGGAGAACAACTGGCTGACCGTCATTATAGACATCATCGTTGCCGGTATCCTCTGCGTCGTTGCAGCAAGGCTCTGGGTGCATGCAAATCACATCCATCCCACCAAGTCCCATAACAAGGTGATCCAGTTCATCTGGAATCAGCTCGGCGTCATTATGGCGGGCGTCATATTCGCTCCTCTTGCGATAATCCTCATCGCCAACAGGAAGGATCTCCCCCAGAAGACCAAGACCATAGTCGCCGCAGTGCTCGCGGTCGTATTCGTGGGCGCCTCCGCAGGCTCCGCCGATTATCACCCCGTCACTCAGGATGAGGTCGATTCCGTGATCCAGCAGCTCACCGAGGAGGCCGAAGGCTACGGCTTTACCGATGGCGACGGCGTCCGCTGGACTAAATACGGCAACTGCTACCATATCTTCTCCGACTGCCAGACCATCCGCAACTCCAACCCCGATAACTGCACCGACGGTTCCATTCAGGACGCCGTCGATTCCAACCGCGCAAGGCTCTGCACCTTCTGCATGAAGAGATACGCGGAGGCCAAGGCCAACGGCGAAGAGCTCCAGAAGATAGCCCTCCCCGATACGGGCAATAACGGCGGATCCCTGCCCGTTGCGCCCGATAACGGCGGAAACGAATAAACCGAAGGATCGTCAAAAGCTCCCGAGCTCCTTATGCGGATGCACCCTCGGGGGCTTTTTTATTGCAGGTGACGGCTCCCGAACTCTTTCGGGGGCCTTTTTGCCGCAAAGGGGAAGGCTCCCGGGCCCCTTCAAAACTTCCGCTGGCATTCCTCGTTCAAATATAGTATAATACGCTTGGAGTAATCTCGGAGGAAGCCGCTCATGCTCATAGTATCAAAATGCTTCACGGGCGAATGCTGCCGTTACGACGCGGCCTCGAAGCCCGATCCCGCGATAGCGCGCCTCGTTGAAGAGGGGCTTGCGGTCGCGGTATGCCCGGAGCAGCTCGGGGGGCTCCCCACTCCCCGCTGTCCCGCGGAGCTCACCGGCTCGGGCGAGCTCGTCCTTTGCGGAAAAGCGCGCGCCGTGACCCGCGGCGGGCGCGACGTGACCGAAAACTTCATACGCGGGGCCCAAGAGGCGCTTCGCATCGCCAAAGCGCACGGGGCCGCCCGCGCGATCCTGAAAGCAAAGAGCCCCTCCTGCGGGCGGGGGCTCATCTACGACGGCAGCTTTACGGGCGTACTGACCGAGGGCAGCGGAGTCACCGCCGCGCTCTTCATACAGAACGGGATAGAGGTCGAGACCCGCTGAGGCTGAGCCGAAAGGAGGAAAAATGGAAAACAGGGAAAGCAAAACAAAGGTGCTGCTCGTCGATGACGACGCGCACATTCTCCAAATTCTCCGTCTGTATCTTTTGAAGGACGGGTATGAGGTCATCTGCTGCGAACGCGGCGACGACGCGCTCGATAAGGTCATCACAGCGGAGCCCGGCATAGTGATACTCGACGTTATGCTCCCCGGCATGGACGGCTGGGAGGTATTGGAGGGCATCCGCCGCATAAACGATACGCCCGTCATAATGCTCACCGCAAAGGGCGACATCACGGACAGGATACAGGGCCTTGACCGCGGCGCGGACGATTACATAGTCAAGCCCTTCGAGCCGAAGGAGCTGCTTGCGAGGGTGAAGGCGGTGCTCCGCCGCACCTCCCAGAGCTCCGACGAGGCGCGCGTGGTAAACGTGGGCGATCTTTCCGTTTCGATAGACAGTTACACCGTCCTCGTAGGCGGGAACAGGTTCGAAATGCCCCCCAAGGAGATAGAGCTGCTCTACTTCTTCGTCACGCATCCGAACCGCGTTTTCACCCGCGAGCAGATCCTTTCGAGCGTTTGGGGCGTGGATTATTACGGCGACAGCCGCACCATCGACGTTCACGTTAAGCGCCTGCGCGACAGATTGGGCGCGAGCAAATATTGGGAGCTCGAAACGGTCTGGGGCGTCGGGTACAGGATGCGGATCAATAAGGAAGATCTTAACGGATAGCACTCCGAGGGAGGGTTGGATCACCTTGTGAGGGAAGGCAAAAAGGAAAACCGACAAGTATGTTCAAAACCGTCTATTCCCGAATACTGACAATCACGCTCGCGCTCGTCACGGGCAGTTTGATCGCGCTCGGGATAGCGGTTTCCGTTTCGTTCCGCTCGTTCTATCTGAAGGAGACGGAGCAGCGCCTCCTGCGCGAGGTGGACGACATCAACGAAATAACGGTCGATCGCTACCTCGATATAAACAAGCGCCCCACCGCAAGGGAGGAATTAAGCTCGATAGCAAGGCTATACGACGCCTGCATACAGCTCTGCTTTGACGAGCAGGAGCTCGGCCGTTACAGCGCTTACGCCTCCCCGGAGCGCTGGGGCGTGGCGGATGAAGCCGATCTCGCCCCCTATATAGAGGCGGTGCGTTCCGGCGAGTACGGATCCTGCAGCTACGGCGTGCTCAACCGCTACACGGGCTTCCAGACCCTCACCGCTATGCGCCCCATCGAATCGGAGGGCAGGCGCCTCGGCGTGATATTCCTCCATTACGACATGACGGGCGTTAACCGCTCGATAGGCGCCGCGCTGCGCAAGGTCGCGCTGTTTTCCGCGGCGGCGATACTCCTTTCGATCCCCCTCGTGATGATCCCCGTCCATTCGGTCACAAAGCCCATCTCGCACATGACGGAGGTCGTCCGCAGCTATTCCAAGGGCGATCTTTCGCGGAGGGTCGATATGAACGGCACCGACGAGGTGGCCAACCTCGGCAGGACCTTCAACGCCATGGCGGATGAGCTCAACACCCTTGAGGCGGCGCGGCGGAGCTTCGTTGCGAACGTTTCGCATGAGCTCAGGTCCCCGCTGACCTCCATGCGCGGCTTCATAGAGGCGATGGCGGACGGCACCGTTCCGCCCGAGGAATACGGCCCCTGCCTTGAAATAGTGCTTGAAGAAAACCGCCGCATGACCCGCATGGTGAACGACCTGCTCGATCTTGCGAGGATCGAATCGGGGCAGTACAAGCTCAATCTCACCGTATTTGACGTGAACGAGCTCATCCGCCGCACCTCTCTCACCTTCGAGACGCGCATACTGCAAAAGCATTTCCACGTCGATTTCCTGCTTTCGGACGAGCCCGTTTACGTAGAGGCGGACAGGGAGCGCATAACTCAGGTGCTCCACAATCTCATTGACAACGCCATAAAATACGCGCCGCAGGGCGGTTACATCCGCATAGAGTCCCATGAGGAAAAGCATCTGGCAAGGATCGCCGTCACGAACAGCGGCAAAGACATCCCGGAGGAGGCGCTTGCACACCTGTTCGACCGCTTCTACAAGGCGGAAAAGGCGCATACCCGCTCGGAAGTTTCCGGGACGGGGCTCGGGCTCTCCATCGCAAAGCTCATAATAGACCAGCACAAACAGAGCATCACCGTCTCTTCAAAGGATGGGGCGACCACCTTCCAATTCACTCTGGCGCTTGCGAAATACACCCCCAAGAAGGAAACGAAGGAAGCTGAATAATGCTTATTTTACATGACTTTTCGACCTCTCCCTCCGGCCCCTGCGCGATCGCGCTCGGGGCTTTTGACGGCGTGCACGCGGGGCACAGAGCGGTGATAGAGGCCGCAGTCCGAACCTCCCATACCGAGGGGCTCACCCCCGCCGTTTTCACCTTTTCGGAGCTGCCGAAGCTCGCCCTCACGGGCGCGAAGCGCGTATTCCCCCTCTGCTCGTTCGAGGAGAAGGCGGAGCTTATAGCGGGGCTCGGAGTCGAGCTCATGTGGGCGCCCCCCGCCTCCCCCGAGCTGCTTTCCACCCCTGCGGAGGAGTTCGTCCGCGGGATACTCATAGGCAGGCTCCGCGCCGCGCACGTGTTCTGCGGCGAGGATCACCGGTTCGGGAAGGGCGGCCTTGGCGACGCCGCGCTGCTGCGCTCCGTTCTTTCGGAATACGGCGTGAAGCTCACCGTAGCTGCCCCCGTAGTGCTGAACGGCGAAAAGGTCTCCTCCACCCGCATCCGCCGTCTCCTTGCCGAAGGCCGCATAGACGAAGCGAGAGCGCTCGGGTACCGGATCTGAACGAGTTCCCCACGACGGCAATGCCGCGCTTGCACGCGGGCAGGGCCGTTTTTTTATGCCCGGAGAGCGGCTGATGAGGGGGGCGATCGTCACCATCCACCACCTCATCCGGCGCTCCGCGCCACCTTCCCCTCAGTAGGGGAAGGAGGGAAGCAGGCGCGGCGCATTGCTTTTTTGCATGCGGCCGACCAAAAGCCTTCCCCCGCGGCGAAGCCGCAATGCGGGGAAGGTGGCAGTTCGACCGAAGGGAGAACTGACGGATGAGGGGAAAGAAGGTGACCTTACCAAGCAAGTTATATGCAGTTGCTATTCCCTCATCACATAGCGGCTGTGCCGCGCAGAGCTTCCCCCAAGGGAAGCCAACGCTCCCGCGGCGCATTACTTCCCCGGCTGTGCCCGACCAAAAGCCTTCCCCCGCGGTCATTTTCCTCCCCGCCGAAATATATCCCTCCGCCCGGTTTACATCCTCCTTCCGCCATGCTATAATCATCTCGAAGAAGCCTGACATCAAAGCGCGGCGTGCCGCCCCGAGGCGAAAGGCGTGGGAATATCGCGTTAAACAGCTTATTTGCCGCGCTCTTTTTGGGGCGCGGCTTTCGTTTTCGATCCGGGCGGCTCAAAAAACCCCGAAAGGACTTATAAAAATGCAGACTCGAGTTGCAGTCATGAGCATCATAATCGAAAACCCCGATTCGGTGGAAAGGCTCAACGCCATGCTCCACGAATACGGCGAATACATAATCGGCCGCATGGGCATCCCCTACCGCGCGAAGGGCATCAACATAATCTCCATCGCGATGGACGCCCCGCAGGATAAGATCTCCGCGCTTTCGGGCAGGATAGGCCGCCTTGATGGGGTCTCTGTCAAGACCGCGTACTCCCCCTCCAAGGAGCTGAACGTATGACGCCCGAAGCTCTTCTCGATACCCTTGCGGAGCGGCGCTCACTGCCCCTTGAGGGGTATAGGAGCCTCATAGAAGCCGCGGAGGCCCTTGCCCCGCGCGCGGCGGAGCTTGCGCGAAAAGCCCGCGAGCCCATATACGGCAACAGGGTGTTCATCCGCGGTCTTATCGAGATAAGCTCCTTCTGCAAAAACGACTGCCTCTACTGCGGGCTGCGCCGGTCGAACGCGGGCGCGGAGCGCTACCGCCTCACCGAGGAGGAGATAATGGAATGCGCCGACGAGGGGTATCGTCTCGGCTTCCGCACATTCGTTCTGCAGGGCGGCGAGGACGCGTATTTCACCGATGAACGCCTCGTCCCCCTCGTCCGCGGGCTCAAAACGAGCCACCCCGACTGCGCCGTGACCCTCTCCCTGGGCGAGCGGAGCCGCGAAAGCTTCACAAAACTGCGCGAGGCGGGCGCGGACAGGTACCTCCTGCGCCACGAGACGGCGGACGGGGCGCATTACGGGAAGCTCCACCCCGAGAGCATGAGCTTCGAAAACCGTATGCGCTGTCTTCGCGATCTGCGCGAGCTTCGCTATCAGGTGGGCTGCGGGTTCATGGTGGGCTCGCCCTTCCAGACCTCGGAGACCCTCGCAAAAGACCTTAAATTCATTGAGGAATTCCGCCCCGAAATGTGCGGGATAGGCCCCTTCGTGCCGCATCACGCAACGCCCTTCGCTTCCTGTCCCGCGGGCTCGGCGGATCTCACCTGTTACCTCCTCTCGCTCATCAGGATAATGCACCCCAATATTCTTCTCCCCGCCACAACGGCTCTGGGGACCGTCGCCGGGAACGGCCGCGAAAGGGGCGTCCTCGCGGGAGCGAACGTTCTGATGCCCAACCTCTCCCCCCTCTCCGTGCGCAAAAAGTACGAGCTTTACGACAATAAGCTCTGCACGGGCGAGGAGGCCGCCGAGTGCCGCGCCTGTCTGGACCGCCGCATACGGAATATCGGGTATGAGATAGTGACGGACAGAGGAGATTTCAAATCGGCGAATGCCGTTGTGCAGTGACGGTTTGGGCAGGAAGCCTTCCCTCTCGAGGGGAAACGAAAAGGTTTTCCCGCAGGACCCTTCAGTCATCGTTCGCCGAAGCTCACGATGACAGCTTCCCTTCGTAAGGGGAGCCGGGGGCGGTGCATGCCTCCCCTGTTTTAGGGGAGGTGGCACGAGCGGCGAAGCCGTGAGTGACGGAAGGGTCGAAAAAGGGCGGTATGCTCTCGCCCCTTATTCGGGGAGCCGGCGCGGTGCATGCCTCCCCTGCTTTAGGGGAGGTGGCACGAGCGGCGAAGCCGCGAGTGACGGAAGGGTCGAAAAAGGACGGTTTGCCCTCGCCCCTTGTTCAGGGACTCGGCGCGGTGCATGCCTCCCCTGCTTTAGGGGAGGTGGCACGAGCGGCGAAGCCGTGAGTGACGGAAGGGTCGAAAAGGGGATGGTTCTTTTTGTGATCTTCTTCTCTGCAGCGCAGCGCACTAGACCCTTCAGTCATCCTCACTTCGTTCGGCTGACAGCTCCCCTTCGCAAGGGGAGCCAACGCTTGCGCGGAGCATTGCTTCATCGGATGCTGCCGACCGCAAGCCTTATTTCAAACCAAATAAAAACAACTAAGGGGAAAGTCAAACTCTGACCCCAAAGAAAGGAAATACACCATGACAGCTTACAAGTTCGACCCCCACTCCCTCAAGGCGGAGGAATTCATCAACGATGAAGAGATCCGCGAAACCCTGGCCTATGCCGAGGCGCACAAGAACGACTTCCCCCTCATCGACTCCATTCTGGAAAAGGCCCGCCCCGTAAAGAAGGGCAAGGGCTGCGTCTGCGCGGGGCTCACCCACCGCGAGGCGAGCGTCCTCTTAGCCTGTGAGGACAAGGAGCGCATCGCCCGCATGTTCGACATTGCGGAGGAGATCAAGCTCGCGTTCTACGGCAACCGCATAGTCATATTCGCGCCTCTCTACCTTTCCAACTACTGCGTGAACGGCTGCGTCTATTGCCCCTACCACCTCAAAAACAAGCATATCGCAAGGAAAAAGCTCACTCAGGACGAGGTGCGCGACGAGGTCATAGCCCTTCAGGATATGGGCCACAAGCGCCTTGCGATAGAGGCGGGCGAGGATCCCGTCAACAACCCCATTGAGTACATCCTCGACTGCATCAATACCATCTACTCCGTAAAGCACAAGAACGGCGCCATCCGCAGAGTCAACGTCAACATTGCGGCGACGACGGTCGAAAACTACCGCAGACTCAAGGAGGCGGGCATCGGCACCTACATCCTCTTCCAGGAGACCTATCACAAGGAAAGCTACGAGCAGCTCCATCCCACGGGCCCCAAGCACAACTACGCCTACCACACCGAGGCGATGGACCGCGCCATGGAGGGCGGCATCGACGACGTGGGCCTCGGCGTGCTCTTCGGGCTGGAGCTTTACAAATACGAATTCGCGGGGCTGATAATGCACGCGGAGCACCTTGAGGCCGTTCACGGCGTGGGCCCGCACACGATAAGCGTCCCCCGCATAAAGCACGCGGACGATATAGACCCCTCCGCATTCGATAATTCCATCTCCGACGAGATATTCGAGAAGATCACCGCCTGCATCCGCCTCGCCGTCCCCTACACGGGCATGATAGTTTCCACCCGCGAGACGGAGGAGGTGCGCTCGAAGCTGCTCCGCTGCGGCGTTTCGCAGGTTTCCGGCGGCTCAAGGACGTCCGTGGGCGGCTACGCGGGGTATTCTCCCGACGAGCGCCCGCACGATACCGAGCAGTTTGACGTTTCCGACCAGAGGAGCCTTGACGAGGTAGTGCGCTGGCTCATGGAAAACGGGCATATCCCCTCCTTCTGCACCGCCTGCTACCGCGAGGGCCGCACGGGCGACAGGTTCATGAGCCTCTGCAAGTCCGGCCAGATATTGAACTGCTGCCACCCCAACGCGCTCATGACCCTCTGCGAATACCTTGAGGATTACGCCTCCCCCGAAACGAAGAGGATCGGCCTTGAGGTAATAGACCGCGAGCTCGCCCGCATCCCCAACGAGAAGGTCCGCGAGATCGCCCGGGAGCATATCGAAGCCATAAGGAACGATAACGCAAGGGATTTCAGGTTCTGAGGAGAACCGCATCAAATAAGTACCCGACCACCGAGGGAGGCTTCATATGCCTCCCCCCGAAAGGAACACCATGGATCTTAATTCGACTGTTTCCGCCGAGCGCGTCCACATAGCGTTTTTCGGCTGCCGCAACGCCGGCAAATCCTCGCTCGTCAACGCCGTCACGGGGCAGGCGCTTTCGGTCGTTTCGCCCGTCGCGGGTACTACCACCGACCCCGTCAAAAAGGCGATGGAGCTTTTGCCCCTCGGCCCCGTTATGATAACCGATACCGCGGGCTTTGACGACGAGGGCGAATTAGGCGCGCTCCGCATCAAAAAGACCAATGAAATACTGGCAAAAACCGATATAGCGGTGCTGGTGGTCGATTCCTCCGTCGGCTTTAAGCATGAGGACGGCGAGCTCATCCGTCTCTTTAATGAGAGGCGCATCCCCTTCCTCATCGCGTTCAGCAAGGCGGATATTGCGCGCCCCGCGTCCGTCCCCGAAAACGGCGTGCTCGTCAGCGCCGCGACGGGCGAGGGCGTGAACGAGCTCAAGGAGCGCCTCGCCGCGTTCGGCAAAAAGGAGGAGCGCACCATACTCCGCGGTCTCCTACCCGAAAACGCGTCGGTCGTGCTCGTGATCCCCATCGACGAGGCGGCCCCCAAGGGGCGGCTCATACTGCCGCAGCAGCTCGTTCTGCGGGAGCTTCTGGACTTCGGTCACACGGCGCACTGCTGCAGGCCCTCGGAGCTGCCCGCGCTCATGGCCTCTCTCAAAACGCCGCCCGCACTCGTCATAACCGATTCGCAGGCGTTCGGGCGGGTCGTGAAGCTCATTCCCGAGGAGCAGCCGCTCACCTCCTTCTCAATACTGATGGCAAGGTATCGCGGAGAGCTTCGCTCCCAGATAGAGGGCGCGGAGCTTTTGGGCGGCCTCCGTGACGGCGACCGCGTGCTCATTGCCGAAGGCTGCACCCATCACCGCCAGTGCGGGGACATAGGCTCCGTCAAACTGCCCGCGTGGATACGCGAATATTCGCAGCACGAGCCCGAATTCTCCTTCAGCTCCGGCGGCGGTTTTCCCGACGATTTGGGCGATTTCCGCCTCATAGTCCACTGCGGGGGCTGTATGCTCTCCCCCGCGGAGATGCACGTCCGCGCCGAGCGCGCCGCCTCCGCACGCGTGCCGATGGTCAATTACGGCGTCGCCATAGCCAAAATGCACGGAATTCTCGAAAGGAGCCTTGCGCCGCTTAAAGGAAACCTCGGGTGAGGGCTTCAGCCGCGGCACGGAGCCGCAGCACCGTGCAGTATATCCTCGGCATGCTCTTTATGATGTTCTTCACCCCGAACGATATGCAGGTGCTCTACATTATGGAGACCGCGCCCAAGGAAAAGCGCGCGACCTACAGCTTCATCGCGAAGGGTATCGCGCTTTTGAGCGTTTCGCTCATAGGCGTGCTGTCGCGGGTATTTTTGAAGGAGAACGTCCCTTCAAGCTGGAGGATGGTCTATCTCATTCCCGTGATAGTTGCGATAGCGGTCGGCGCGGCTTCCTTCTTCCTCATGCGCGAGACGCCCGTGTTCGTCGAGCAGAGGCGCGGATTCCTCTCGCTTTCTCCCGAGGAGCGCAGGGCTAAGGCGGTTGAGGACAAGAAGAGCGGCACCGCCGAACAGGGCGGCGTTTTCCGCGCGATCAAGTTCATATTCGTCAACCGTCAGCTTCGCTGGATACTCATTGCCGGCTTCCTGTTCTTCGCGACGACCTTCTACACCTCCTATTACGCCACCGTGCTCGAGGGCTCGATGGCAACGGAGCTTGTCGCAACGGCGCTCATCATATACCCGCTCGTGAACGGCGCGGTCGCGATAGTCAGCGGCTTCTTTTCCGATAAGCTCGGGCGCAAAAAGGTCTGCCTCATACTCGGCGGACTCGCGCTTTTCGGGCTGCTCATGTTCGTGCTCGCCTGCCGCCTGCACTGGGGCCCCGTCGCCGCCGGCATTTTCTACGGCCTCTCCATCGGCGGGCTCTGGTCGATGTCCGATACGCTGATACTCACCATGCCCGCGGAGTCCTCGCCCTCGGGCATGCGCGCCTCGGTTATGGGCACGATCTCCGTTATGATCGGCGCGGGCATGTTCATAGGGCAGGCGCTGTTCATAGTCCTGCAGAATTTCGTTTCGATGGATATCCTGTTCCTCTGCATCTGCGTACCGTTCATGGCGCTGTCGCTCGTCGTGCTCATGACGAAGGTCAAGGAGACGAAGGACGTCGACCTTGATAATATCACCGCGGAGACGTATAAATAAGGTCCGCGCAAAAAATAACCGACCGCGGGATCGCGTTCGTTCCCGTGGTCGGTATTTTTCTGCGTTATTCGTCCATAACGCTCTCATTGCCTATCCAGATGATCTGGTAGCCGTATTCCTCCGTGCAGGGGAAATTCAGGATCTGATCCGCAGTGAGGAAGCCGATGAGCACGCCGTCCTCTATCTGGACGTCAAACCCAAGCGCTGCGAGTCTTTCAAACTCGGCGTCCCGAGCCGCGTTATAGGCCGCCTTCATACGGGTGCGAGAGCCGTCCATTTCGTCGCAGACGGCTTTCATCCGCTCCTGCGCCGCGATACAACGGGCGTATTCCTCCGCGTCGACCTGCTCCTTAAGATACGTCTCGAAATCCTCGTGCATGAGGAGGTAACCCGTAGTGGGATAATTGGGGCGGTCATCAAATTCCGGGTAAGTGAGGCCGTAGTGCGCGGCGATCTCCTCCGCGGTCATCAGCATATAATTCTCCCGCTCCCATGCGGAGTAGCGATCGGAGTAATCGAGGTAGTCGGGATCGGTAATGCACTCGTGATACTCGACATTAAGCTCGTGCCACACGTCGTCGTTCGTATGGAAGAGTCCGATCGTAACGGCGAAGAGGCAGTTCCCGGTGTTCTCGGGCGGCTCTATCGTTCGGGAAAGATTGGGAGAGACCATGATCGCGCCCGCGTTCGGGATGGACTCGTTCTCAAAGTTCGTTTTGTCGGTGGCGTAGAGCACGATCCTATCCTGCTCGGGAGCGAAGGTCGGATCGTTGTCGACCGGCTCGGCGGTGACGACGGAGGGAGCCTCCGTGGGGAGGTGCGCCTCATAAGGCGCAGCGGGAGATTTCACAAGGCGGGAAACTCCGAACGCGCCGAGCCCCAATGCAAGGCACGCCGCCGCGGCGACGCCAACCCAAGATAAGCGCCTCTTCCTCTTTTCAAAACGGTATTCGCCCGCGCTCTCGATGATATCATCCTCAATGCCGGTGATCGCCTCATACATCTTTTCGTTCTTGTTCATAGGACAACTCCTTTCTTTTCGAGAAACACTTTGAGCTTCTTTCGCAGCTCGTACAGCCTTTGCGAAAGCCTCTTGGGAGGGACTCCGAGCCGATCCGCAAGCTCGCTCACCGATTCGCCGGACCAATACCTTTTCACGAACAGAGCCGAGTCCTCATGGGGAAGGCTGCGGAGCCATTCGTTTATGAAACGGGTCAGCTCGTTGGCCTCAACCGCGTCCTCAACGCCCGATGCGGAGGGGATGCAGTCGTCAAGCTCGGATAACAGCTCCATATAGCCCGAACCGCGCTTTTGAGCTTTTAGCTCACGGTACCGTGAAAGCGCCTTGTCGCGGACTATCCGCCCGAGGAAGGTTTTGAGGTTTGAGGGGGTCTTCGGCGGAATGCTCTCCCATGCGGCAAGGAGAACGTCGTTTGCGATCTCCTCCGCGTCCTCTGCCCTTCTTAAAAAATTGAATGCCAGAGAGCGGCAGAATGCGCCGTATTTCATTTCCGTCTGTTTGATCGCCTGCTCGTCACGGGCAAGGAACGATGCTACGATTTCGGCGTCACGCATGGAAGATCTCCTTTCATAAGTGCTTCTGCTAATTAACACGCAATTAGGACGGGAATATCGGAGGAAGAGGATAATATATTTTACTGACCGCGGATGCGGTCCCGTGGTCGGTAAAGTCCGGTATCGGGACAAAAAAAGGGGGGCGAGTGCCCCCTTTGACTTATGATTTTTTACGGATTGAGCCTTATGGGGCTCCTGAATATGAACTCCGCTTCCTTGATGCCGATATCGAGCAGCAGCATGGTCATGCGGTCGACGCCGAGGCCGAATCCGCCGTGGGGCGGGCAGCCGTAGCGGAAGAACTCCATGTAGAACTTGACGTCCTCGCCAAGGCCCTTCTCGTCGGCCTGCTGCTTCAATATCTCGTAGCGGTGCTCACGCTGAGCGCCCGTGGTGATCTCGGTGCCGCGCCAGATGAGGTCGTAGCCCTGGGGCACGCCGTCCTTGCGCATGTGGTAGAAGGCGCGCTTGTCCTTGGGGAAATCGGTCACGAACAGGAACTCGTGCCCATAGACCTCCTGCGCGAATTTGAAGGAGAGCTTTTCCGCGTCTGTGGAAAGATCGACCTTCTCCTCCTCGGGGACGGTGTAGCCGTAGCGCTTTTCAAGCTCGTCGTAAAGATCGTGCAGCTTGATGCGGGGGAAGGGCAGAGCCGGCACTATCGTCTTCAGGCCGTAAAGGCGCTCTATCTCCTCGCCGTACTTTTCCGCGACGTTCTTTAAGGCATAGGTCAGAAGCTCCTCCTCTATGTGCATTACGTCCTCATACGAATCGATGTAGGAGAACTCGAGATCGAAGCCGGTGAACTCCGTCGCGTGGCGGGAGGTGAAGCTCTTTTCCGCACGGAACACGGGGCCGACCTCGAATATGCGCTCAAGCCCCGCGGCCATGGCCATCTGCTTATAGAACTGCGGGGACTGCGCGAGATACGCCTTGCGGTCGAAATAGGTCAGCTCAAACACGTCAGCGCCGGATTCGGAGGCCGCGCCTATTATTTTGGGGGTGTGGATCTCAACGAAATTGCGCTCCAGCAGGAAATCGCGGAAGGATCTGACGAGCTCCGTCTGCGCCTTTATCATGAGCTTGTTCTTTTCGGTGCGGAGGTCTATCCAGCGGTAATCGAGGCGGGAGTCGATCGCGGAATCGGCCATGAGGGGCATGGGGCCCGCGACGGATTCGACCACGAGCTTTTCGACCACCATCTCACGCCCGCCCATCTTGACGGCGGGGTTTTCCACTATCTTGCCGTAGGCGGTGACGACGGACTCGATCGTGAGCTTATCGACCTCCTCCGCGACTTCGGGGAAAGCGCCCTTATCGACGGTGAGCTGGAGCTTGCCGGACATATCGCGCAGGACTATGAACGCCATATAGCGCTTGTTGCGGAGGTTTTCAACGAAACCGCCCACGCGGACGTATTCGCCCGCCGGAGCGTTTGCAGTGAGAATTCTTTCCATAATGGACTCCTTGTGTTCGCTTTTGCGGATTTTTACCGATATATTTTACCACAGGCGAAACGGTTTGACAACGGTTTTTTTGATGGGCAGGGCGGCATATGCGTAAAAGGGGCGGCGCTGCGGAGCGGGGAGGCATGTACCGCGTCCCGGCTCCCCTTTCTCAAGGGGAGGCAAAGCGATGCCGCCGACCGAAAGCGACTGCCGAATGCACCCTGCCCAATGCCTCCCCTTGTTTAAGGGGAGGCAAAGCGATGCCGCTGACCGAAAGCGACTGCCGAATGCACCCTGTCCAATGCCTCCCCTTGTTTAAGGGGAGGTGGCACGAGCGGCAAAGCCGCGAGTGACGGAAGGGTCCGAAGGGAGAAAAGACGGAAGGGTCAACGTGAAGAAACGAAGATAGGAAACACACGGCCCCGAGTATAGGCGCATTCACTTAAGGATATACAGCCTCAAAAGGTATCTTTTTGCGCCGTGCCGCGTTAAAAATGCTCGAAAGACTTTTGCGGCCCTTCCGCACCATCCGTCCCAAAAAGATTTTCCCAACGTGTTGACAACTGTTTATATAAGTGCTATCATACAGTCGGGTGTTGACGTGCGTAAACACAGCCGCAGCTCCGCTCGGAAGGGCGCCGCGTCAAACCGTATCTTAGGCAGGAGGAAATGCAATATGAAACGATCTTTTATCACGGTACTCGCCGCGCTCATACTCGCGGCGGCGATGCTCATATCCCCCGTCTCGTCCGTACTCGCGGAAGCGGAGCTTCCCGATCTCCGCGCCGCGTGGGACGGCAGCATAGCCACAAGCTTTGCGGGCGGCAGCGGCACGGCCTCCGACCCCTACCGCATAGCGAACACGCCGCAGCTCGCCTACCTTGCAAAGCGCGTGAATTCGGGCCACAATTACGCGGGCAAATACTTCAAGCTCACCTCAAATCTGCTCATAAACAGCACCACGGGGTGGGAAAACTGGTATCCCGAAAACGGGCCCGCCAACAAGTGGACTCCCATTGGCACGGACGATTTCTACTCGTTCGCCGGTATTTTCGACGGACAGGATCACACCGTCAAGGGTCTGTATTTCGATTACGACGAACCTCTGCGCGGCATATTCGGAGTGACTGTCGGAGCGACCATCAAGAACCTTTCCGTTGAACGCTCGCTTATAATCGGCAGCGGCGATTGCGGAGCATTCGTCGGCAAGGCTTATGACACGTCCTTCATTTCTTGCCGAAACGCGGGCACGGTCTATATCCCCGGTTCTTCTAAGATGGGAGGATTGGTCGGTACCTGTGTGGGCTGCGAGTTCACCGACTGCACTAACGAGGGCTTTATCGCGGCGGCGGAAAGCGATTTTGTCGGCGGTATCGCCGGCTTTGCCGAAAGCACCTCTTTCACAAACTGCGTGAACACGGGCAGCATCTATTGTTCAAGCTGCGAAGCCACAGGCGGTATCGCAGCTTACGCATCGTACGGCTGCCGTGCCGAAAACTGCGTGAACGCCGGCGAGATCGTTTGTGAGCTCGACAGCAGCGCGGGAGGTATCGCGCAGACCTTCAATGGGCAGATCGTCGGCTGTGCGAATTACGGCGACATAACGAGCCGCGATGACGCAGCGGGCATAGTAGTATCAAACAGCTATTATGAGCCGCAGATCTCGGACTGTTACAACGAAGGTCATATAACCGCCGCATACGCCTTCGGCATAGTGAGCGATCATCACGGTTCGGGCGTGACAGGCTGTGTGAACGTTGGCGATATCACCATTCACGAGAGCAGCTACGGAATGAGCTCCGGCGCGGGGATTACAGGCTACTCCTCGGTCATTTCCGGCTGCATCAACTACGGCAGTATCGAGGGCTCCTCCGAGCTCGGTATCAATGCGGGCGGTATCGCGGTCGGCGTCGGACGCATGGAATACTGTGCGAATTACGGCGATCTGACCATAAATAAGGGCTGCCTCGGCGGGATCGTCTGCCAGCTCCAGATCAACGCATCGGTGGCGAGATGCGCCAATCTCGGCAGCGTGGGCTCCGGGATCACCGTCGGCGTTCAGGGCGGCGGCATCATCGCCCAAAATTGCGGCAGCGTAACGGAATGCGCCAACTATGCACCCGTCACCTGTGAGACCGCAGCGGGCGTGGCGGCATACTGCGAAAGGAACGCCGCCCTTTCCGATTGCTTCAACGCGGGCGATATCTCCGGCAGCATCGCGGGCGGCATTGTGTATCAGGCTCGACCCAACGACCTCGTCCGCTGTTATGATTCCGGCACGGTAGAAGGCAGCGATGGCGAGGATCCCATAGTTGCGTTGCCGTTCCCCGGGGAAGACGCCGAGCCCGTCAACTGCTATTTCCTCGACACGAGCTGCGATGCGGAGGAGCCCATGGGCATTCCCCTGACCGACGCCCAAATGAGGGTTGCCGCGAGCTACGCGGGCTTCGATTTCACAAACATATGGACTATCGCGGGCGACGAGGATTATCCCTACGCGGAGCTGCGCTGGGCCTATCCCGACGATCCCATCCCCGAGGAGCCCTTCCTTTTGGGCGACGTGAACGGCGACGGGGCCGTGGATTCCTCCGACGCGCTGCTGCTGCTCCGCGCCTCCATGGGTCTGGCAGAGCTTGACGAAGCTCAGCTTTCAGCCGGGGACGTGAACGGCGACGGCGCTGCCGATACCACCGACGCGCTGCTCATACTGAGGCTCACGCTCGGCCTGGAGTAAGAAAAAGGGGACTTAGGGGAAGTGGCACGAGCGGCGAAGCCGTGAGTGACGGAAGGGTAGAAAAAGGACGGTTTGCCCTCGCCCTTTGTTCGGGGACTCGGCGCGGTGCATGCCTCCCCTGTTTTAGGGGAGGTGGCACGAGCGGCGAAGCCGTGAGTGACGGAAGGGTAGAAAAAGGACGGTTTGCCCTCGCCCTTTGTTCAGGGACTCGGCGCGGTGCATGCCTCCCCTGCTTTAGGGGAGGTGGCACGAGCGGCGAAGCCGCGAGTGACGGAAGGGTCGAAAAAG
>JAFPXD010000033.1 GCA_017394835.1 Clostridia bacterium | reverse complement strand
ATGTCTCGCAGGAGCGATCCTAATTTGTTGCGTGATCGCAGTTCCGCGCCTCTCGCGGCGCGGTCGCGCTGACCCGCGCGGCTCCCGTTGGTCGCGGCATAGCCCGTTTCATTATCGGCAATTACCGCAATAACAGCCTTATGAATATTAAGCATAAGGCCCTCGTTTTATTATGCTTTTATTTGTTTCCGACGATCTTCCTCGCAACGTAAACCCCGCTTGCGGAAGCGTGGGAGAGCGAATGCGTGACTCCGGAGCCGTCGCCTATCACGTAAAGCCCCCTGTGCTTCGTTTCGAGGTCGGGGGAAAGCTCGACCTCCATATTATAGAACTTGACCTCCACGCCGTAAAGGAGGGTATCGTCGTTCGCGGTGCCGGGGGCGATGCCGTCGAGCGCGTAGATCATTTCGATTATGCCGTCCAAAATGCGCTTGGGCATCACGAGCGAAAGATCGCCCGGAGTCGCCGAAAGGGTGGGCTGGGTGAAGCTTTCCTGTATGCGCTTCGCCGTGGAGCGTTTGCCCGCGATAAGATCGCCGAAGCGCTGCAGCATCACGCCGCCGCCGAGCATGTTCGAAAGCTTGGCGATGTTTTCGGCATACGCTGTGGAATCGTTGAAGGGCTCCGTGAAATGCTTTGAAACGAGCAGCGCGAAATTGGTATTCGCCGTGTGCAGAGCGGGATCCTCATAGCTGTGTCCGTTCACGGTCACTATGCCGTTCGTGTTCTCGCTGACTACTACGCCGTGCGGATTCATGCAGAAGGTTCGCACGAGATCGCCGTATTTTTCGGTGCGATAGACGATCTTGCTCTCATAAAGCTCGTCCGTGAGGTGGGAGAATATCTCGGCGGGCATCTCAACGCGAACGCCTATATCCACCCTGTTGCTCTTCGTTGCGATGTCGAGCTCGCGGCAAACGCTTTCCATCCATTTCGAGCCGCTTCTGCCCACCGAGATCACGCATTTATCGCAGGAAAAGCTCTCGTCGGCGGTGCGGACTATGAATCCCTCGCCCTGCGCTTCCACGTGTTCGACGGGGGTGCGGAAGAAGAATTCGACCCTGTTTTTCAGTATGGAAAAAAGGTTTTCGAGCACCACGTAATTCTTGTCCGTGCCGAGATGGCGTACGGAAGCGTCGAGCAGGTGGAGCTTGTTCCTCAAGCACAGCTTCTTTATATCGGAGTTCGCGGTGGAGTAGAGCTTCGAGCCCGCGCCTCCGTACTGCATATTGATGGAATCGACGTAGTTCATGAGCTCCGTCGCCTTCGCCTTGCCAATGTATTCGTGCAGACTGCCGCCGAAATCGTTCGTTATGTTGTATTTGCCGTCCGAAAACGCGCCCGCGCCGCCGAAACCGTTCATTATCGCGCAGGTGGGGCAGTGCACGCAGGTCTTTATGCGCTCCCCGTCGATGGGGCATCTGCGCTTTTCAAGGGGGGAGCCGGCCTCGAACACGGCGATCTCGAGCGAGGGGTCGAGCTTCACAAGCTCGTAAGCCGTGAATATCCCGCCGGGGCCCGCGCCCACTATAATAACGTCATAATGCTTCATATCCTATCTCCTTGTGAGAAGTCAACAAAGCATTATATCATGCGCGGGAAGCAAAAACAACCCTACACGTATTTGCGCATCGAGTTCAAAGCGTGCTTCTCGAGCCGCGATACCTGCGCCTGGCTTATGCCTATCTCGCCCGCGACCTCGGTCTGAGTCCTCCCAGCGAAGAACCTGAGCTCCAGTATCCGCCTTTCCCTTTCGGGAAGCCGCTCCATGCCGCTCCTTATCGCAACGGAATCGAGCCACCTGTCCTCGCTTGCGGCCTCGTCCCGCACCTGATCCTCTATAAAGACGGCGTCCCCGTCGTCGCGGAATATGGGCTCGTTCAATGAGACGGGGTCGGCTATCGCGTCCAGGGCGAATACCACGTCCTCCTCGGCGATGCCGAGCGCATGAGCGATCTCGCCTATCGTGGGCTCGCGCCCCAATTCGTTTTCGAGCCGCGCCCTTTCGCGCAGAGCGTGATAGGCGTTGTCACGCACCGACCTTGAAACGCGCATGCTGCTGTTATCGCGAAGATAGCGGCGCACCTCGCCTATTATCATGGGCACGGCGTAGGTCGAAAACATCACCCCGTGAGAGGTGTCGAAATTGTCTATCGCCTTTATGAGCCCCACGCAGCCTATCTGAAAGAGATCGTCGGGCTGCTCGTTCCTGCCCGCGAACCGCTGAATGACGGAAAGCACCAGCCGCAGATTCCCGCGGATCAGCTCCTCGCGCGCCTCCGCGTCGCCAAGCTTCGCCTTCTCCAAAAGCTCCGCGCTCCGCTTCGCCCCGAGCTTGGGCAGACTGTTGGTATCGACTCCGCAGATCTCCACCTTAACGTTCGCCATAATATCGCCTCCCCGGTCCTTTTATTTAAATTCTGTCCCGAGAGGCTGCTCCGTATGCCGCCCTCAAAGAGATACTTTTATAGCTTTATGACGAAAAAGAGCGTTTCAAAAACACCGTGACAAAAGGGAAGGATCTTTTTGCAGCACCATCCCCTTGGGTGCGAATTGTCCCTTGAAAGTCTTACCCGCTCGTGTTATAAAATCAATGAAAGAACAAAGGAGGGCCTTACCATGAAAAAAACGATCTCCATACTGCTGTGCGCGGTGATGCTCGTTTCCCTTGCGGCGTGCGGGGAGAGGAAGCGGCCCGAAGAGCCGCCTTACGCGCCCATCGAAACAGAGGTATCCGCGGAGGCTCCTTCCGAGCAGCCTGCTGTGCTTCCTACCGAAGCTCCTACCGAAGCCCCCACAGCGGAGCCGACGGAGACTCCCACGGAAGCGCCGACTCCCGAGCCCACCCAGCGGCCGGAGATCACCGAGATGCCGGAGCCTGTGAGCGTTGAAGAGCTCACGCCCGTCATAACAATATCGCTCGTGTATGACACGGAATACGATCCGCAGAATGATCGAAAGAGCATCGAAAAGATGAACGTCTTCGGTGACGGTGATTCCCCTATTGCTGTTTATGGCCCTGCGGCATACACGGTCGATGAAGATCGGCTCATCGTTCTGGACGCCATCGGCGGGCTCATTAGGATCTATGATCTTAATACGGGCGAATGGATGATGAATGTTGATGCATCAAGTGCCCGGATCGATCCGGGTTCCAATGATGGAAGCATCGCATTTTATGATGGCTTGTATTGGATCTATTCCTCTGAAAAGAGCTTCATTGTAGCTGTTGACGAAGATGGGAACGAGGTAAAGAACGTCCCCGCTCCGGACGTCGGCACAATGGAGGATTACGACGATCCGAACGATTATATCGAAGCACGGTCTGCCGTATTCTGCGCCCAGCTTCGTGTGATTGACGGCGAGCTGTATTTAAAGACCCACGGCTGCGCTGCCTATAATATGCCCGATCACAAGCTTGAGGGAAATGCATTCGTCCCCTGCGAGCCGAAGATCAGATACACTCTCACCGACTACCCCGATTGGTCCTACGTGATAACGAACGGCGAATACACCTGGTACGTTCCCACCGACGAGGATCTTTCTTTCGGTTGCACCGCCCGCGAAACGGACGAATATGGCAATATGTACGCAAGCTGCAGCCTTCTTACGTTTGACAGCATGGGCCGCCCGCATTCCGATCATGACCTACGCATCTACGATAAGGACAGCCGCTTAGTCGGGATATTCCGCTATACTATGACCGTACCGATGGACTACGGCGCCAACATCATCTGCAAGGAAACGACCGGCGTTTGGATAATGAACTGCACCGAAGACGAGGTCAGGATCGTTGAACTGCCGTTCGAGACAAATGATTGAAAACATGATCTGTTAACTACGGGAGGTTAAAATGAAAAAGCTGATTTCAATTCTGCTGTGTGCAATGATGGCGTTCTCCCTCGCCGCCTGCAGGCAGCCCAAGGACGCGGCCGTCGATCCCACCGACGCGCCCGCACCCACCGAGGCCGTGACGGAGCAGCCGACCGAGCAGCCGACGGAGGCTCCAACCGAAGCGCCGACGGAGGCTCCAACCGAAGCGCCGACGGAAGCTCCCGCGCCCGAGATACTCTCCTTTGAGGAATGCGCGGAAAAGCTGCTTGAGCTTGTGCCGTATAAGGCTTACGACGGGCCTCTTCCCGCGGACGCCGAGGAGAACGAGGTGCTCTATTCTATAAACGACGGCACGGAGATCTGCAATTACGGGCCGCTGACGTTCGCCGTTGAGGGCGAAACGATCGTGGTATGCGATACGGGATACGTGCCGACGAGGGGCATATTCGTTTACGGCGCGGAAGGCCGTCTCATCTCCCGCTTTGAAGCCCCGCTTGAAGGATACCGCCTTGCCGCGCTTGTTAACGGAGTGCTTTACACTCCGGATGCGGCCGTCGATATAAATACCGGCGAAGTGCTTGCCGCATACGTTTTTGACGAAGACTGTGTTGAGGAGGCCATGCAGATATCCGGCACTACACCGAGATTGCTTTTATCCCATCCGTTCACCGAATCCGGCGTCTATACCATAAGCTATGATTATAATGTAATAAGCGCCGACGGGGTATGGGAAGAGACCGAGCACATTCTCAACATGATCGAGGATCGTAACGGCGAATGGACAAGGTTTGTGTTTGCAGACGGCTCCGAGCTGACGTTGGATAACGTTGGCTATGCGGTGATCGGAGCGGATGCGGAAGGGAATGTTTATCTTGATCATATTTACAACGGCCATACCGTGATAAAGGTATCGCCCGAAGGAGTGCAGCTTAAACAGCTTGCTCTGCCGTTCGACAAGGCCGATCTCTGGGAGCCCGGCTTCCTCATGAGCCTTGCGGAGGACGGAACGATCTATGCCGCGGTATCCTTCAATGACAGCTTTGTGATATACAGGATCGTTCTGTAAGCACCGGAACAGGGGCTGAGATATTATGCTGCAATTTCTATAGCTAATGGACAATACATTACCTAAAATGACGGGAAAACTAGAATAGGGAACTGTCCCTTTAACCCCCATGTCAGCCATGCTATAACATAGTATGGATGCCTGAGGGGTCAGTGGAGCGAGGTGTCAGGAGAACCGTTCCATTGACCTCTATATTGGGAAGGCGAGCAGCTCACCTCCTATTTCGCCGCTCCCCCCCGGCGGCGCAAAAAAAGCCCCTTTGAGGTTTTCCCTCAGAGGGGCTTATAAAAATGCTTTTACGCCAGCACTATCGGCACGGCGTGCTCCTCGACTCTGCGGATGGCGTCTTCGACGTCCATCGTCAGCCACTCGCCGTTCATGTAGAGTATGCGGCCTTCGACCATTGTCATTTTTACGTCCGAGCCGTGAGCGGAATAGACGACGGCGGATATGGGATCGTACATGGGCTTCATATGCGGCGCATGGGTATCTATCATTATGATATCCGCGTCGTATCCCATGGCTATCATGCCCGTTTCGCCCTCGCGGCCCTGCGCCTTCGCGCCGTTGACGGTCGCCATTTTGAGCGCCTCGTAAGCGGGGGTGGCGGTGGGATCGAGCGCTTCTCCCTTTGAAAGCAGCGCCGAAAGCTTTATCTCCTCGAAGAGATCCAGTGAATTGTTCGAGCATACGCCGTCCGTTCCGAGGCAGACGTTAACGCCCGCTTCGCGCATGGCGGCGATATCCGCCATACCGCTGCCGAGCTTAAGATTGGAAACGGGGCAGTGCGCGATGGAAGCGCCCCTTTTCGCGAGCAGCTCCATGTCGCTCTCTTCGAGCCATACCCCGTGCGCCATGAGCGCCGGAGTCGAGAGTATGCCGTATTTGTCGAATGCGGCGGCAGGGGAGAGGCCGTGCCTTGAATACGAGCCCTCGTGCTCCGTCTTGGTTTCGGAAATATGTATCTGAGTGATCGCGCCCGCGTCCTTCGCCCATTCGTGAACGAGCTTCCATATTTCGGGCGGGCTCGTGTATTCCGCATGGATGGAGGCGTCCGCGCGGATGCGCCCCTTCACGCCGTATTCGGCAATGAGCTTCCTCGTTTCGATAACGGCCCTGTCCTTTTCGGGATCGTAATCTTCGGAAAGAGCCAATACCGCGTTGCAGAGGTTCGCCTTCATGCCGATCCTTTCCACCTCTTTTGCCACGGCGGGTTGGCAGAAATACATATCGGAAAACGAGACCGTGCCGGAAGCGATCATCTCCGCCATCCCGAGTACGGCTCCCGCGACTATCGCTTCCTCGTCGAGCCTTGCCTCAACCGGGAACACCTTTTTGTAAAGCCAATCCTGAAGGGCGTAGTCGTCAGCATAGCCGCGCATGACGCACATAGCCGTGTGCGCGTGCGCGTTTATAAGGCCGGGCATCACTATGTTCCCGTCCGCGTCTATCACGCGCTCCGCTTCGGGCGCATCATGCCCCAAATAAGCTATCTTCCCGTCCTTTATTCCGACGGAAGCGTTTTTCATGTATTCGCCCTCGCCAGTCATGGGGATAACGACGGCGTTTTTTATAAGCGTATCAAGCATCATATTACCTCTAAAAATTCGGTGACGTAGTTTGAAAGCCTCTCCGAAGCGGCCTTGCCCGCCTCAATGACCTCCTCGCCGGAAAGGGGCTTGTCCAGTATGCCCGCCGCCATGTTGGTAACGAGAGTGACCCCAAGTATCCGCATCCCGCAGTGCCGCGCGGCGATGCACTCCGGTACGGTGCTCATGCCGACGGCGTCCGCGCCGAGTATCCGCATCGCGCGGATCTCCGCAGGGGTCTCATACTGGGGCCCGGTGCAGTAAAAATACACTCCCTCGTGTACGGTCTCTCCGTGCTTTTCGGCTGTTTTGCGGAACGCCGCCATGTATTCGCGGTCGAAAACGCGGGTCATATCGGGGAAGCGCGGGCCGAATTCGTCGATATTGGGGCCGACGAGCGGATTTACCGCATTGAGCTTAATAAAGTCGGAAATGAGCATGAGCTCGCCGGGCTTGTAAGCTTCGTTTATGCCGCCCGCGGCGTTCGTTACTATGAGCTTGTCTATACCTATGAGCCTTGCGATCCTGATGGGGAATACGGCGTCCTCCGCCGACCATCCCTCATAGAAATGCAGACGCCCCTGCATCATGAGGACGCGCTTTCCGCCGAGCTCGCCGGCTAAAAACCTTCCCTTGTGACCGGGCGCGGTGGAAAACCGCATGTGCGGTATCTCGCTGTAGGGGATGATCGCGGGGCGATCGAGCCTTTCGCCGAGGTCGCCCAGACCGGAGCCCAAAATGATAAGGATCTCGGGAACAAACCCGCCGAGCTTTTCCGAAAGCGCCCCGGCTCCTTCAAGATAGTCCTTGTATTCAAGCATTATTCGTTACCGTCCTTTGCTTTTTCTTATCGAATGCGGCCTTGAAATTCTCTTCAAACGGGGCGGTGATCACGCCCTCTTCGGTGACGATCCCCGTGATGAGCTCATGATCCACCACGTCGAAAGCGGGGTTATAGACCTTCACGCCCGCGGGGGCCATGCGTTCTGCAAAATAAAGCTCCGTGACCTCGGTGGGGTCGCGCTGCTCTATCCTTATCATATCGCCGCAGGGGGTATCCATATCGACGGTCGAAAGAGGCGCGAACATGTAGAAGGGGATCCCGTAATGCTTGGCGAGCACCGCCAGACTCGAGGAGCCTATCTTGTTCGCGGCGTCGCCGTTCGCGGCGGCGCGGTCGCAGCCTATGAACACGGCGTCGATCTTCCCCTCTTTCATGACCTGACCTGCCATGTTGTCGCAGATGAGAGTCACGTCAACTCCCGCGTTCATGAGCTCGAAGGCGGTCAGCCTCGCGCCCTGCAAAAGCGGGCGGGTCTCATCGGCGAACACCGAAATATTCATTCCGCGCTCCTTCGCAAGCAGTATGGGGCCCAGCGCCGTACCGTAGCGGCTCGTCGCAAGGGGGCCGGCGTTGCAGTGGGTCAGAACGCACGCGCCGTCCTTCAAAAGGGAGAGCCCGTATTCGCTTATGTTGAGGTTCGCGGAAATATCCTCCTCATGAATGGCGTAGGCCTCGTTCAAAAGGAGCTGAAGTATCTCCCCGCGCGGGCGGAAGGCGCTGCGGCGGAGGACCGCCCTCATGCGCGAAAGCGCCCAAAAGAGGTTCACCGCAGTGGGACGGGAAGAGGCCAACAGCCTTTCCGCGTCGTCCATGCGGGAAAGGAAGTCTTCTTTATCCATATCCTCGCGCGCGCAGAGATAATACCCGTATGCGGCGGCAATGCCTATTGCGGGCGCGCCCCTCACGCGGAGCTTCCTTATCGCCTCGACAAGCTCCTCACGGCTTTTGAGCTCTGTAAAACAGACCTCGCCCGGCAGCTTCGTCTGGTCGAGTATAATGAGGGAATCGCCTCCCTCGCTGAGCCTTATGTTTTCAAGTCTTTCCATTTACAGTATGAACCTCAGAACGAGCAGCACCAATATCCCCGGTATCCCGAGCACGCCAACTATGAGCACGTTGAGCCAGTTGAGGGGGATGTAGAAGAAATCCATGTGAAGATATTTGACGAACACGATGTCGAAAAGGCAGAGCATCGCCGCGCCGATAATGGCGTTGATGAGCAGCTTCCAAATTATCTTCCCCGTGACGCCCACGAGCTTGAACAGCACGAACAGCCCCGCAAGCGCGGCGCATACTACAATAAGTGGCGTGTATTCACCGAAATCGAGGCTGAGCCCCGCGGAGGCGTTTATAATGTCGCTCATATAGGTTTCCTTTCTGTTATTTGCCGCTTTGCGGCGTTATTATTATTGTGCGAAAGAGAGCGCTCCATCCGAAAATTCGAATGCCGAAGCGCCTTCCGGAACGCGGAATTCCTCCTGAACGAGGGCGCCGCCCTTGAACAGCGAGCTTTCCCCGTAAGCGAACCGAAGCCCGCCGCGAAGCTCGAAAACTCCCGCCGCCGAGCCTCTTTCCATGCCGCAGATAAACCCGCCGGAGATCTTTGCAAGCCTCAGACGGGCGGAGACGCCTCCTTCCGTGTAGGAGCAGACGAGCGATCTGCCGTCGTTTACGGCGCCGTTCAATACGGAGCCGTCGGCATACCGGAAAGAAAAACCGCCGTCCGGCTTCATTTCGCCCGAACCGAGCGCATCCGATCCTTCGGGGTCGAGCGCGCCGCTTTCCCGCGAGAGCTGAGAAAGCGCGGCGTAAAGCTTCGCTATCAACGCCTCCTGCGCTTCAAATTCGGCATAGAGGCGGGAAGCTTCCTCATTTTCCGCTTCGCAGACGGCCTCGGTCAGCCCGTGCGATGCGGCGGAGAACGCTTTGAAATACCCGTGGAAAAGCGCGGAAACGGGATCGGAGACCATCTCTTCCGTAGGGGCGGGGGAAACAGCCGCAGCCGTGGGAGAAAGCGGCTCCGAGGTTTTTGCGGCGCTGTACAGCGCATCCCCTATCCAAGCGCATCCCGCAAGCGCGAGCATGGCGAGCGCCGCTGCAAGCGCAGTCAAATATTTATTTATTCTTCCGCGCTTCATTCGGCGGCAAGATACGCCTGCTGCTTTGGAGTCAGCTCGTCGAGCCCAAGACCCATTGCGCGTATCTTTATCATTGCAACCTCACGGTCGATCTCTTCGGGCACGTTGTAAAGCCCTGCGGCAAGCTCCCTGCCGTGCTTTAAAAGATATTCGGCGGAAAGCGCCTGTATCGCAAAGCTCAGATCCATTATTTCGGCGGGATGCCCGTTGCCTGCGGTAATGTTGACGAGCCTGCCCTCCGCCATGAGGTTCAGAGTACGCCCGTCTTCCATAACGTAGCCGTCTATGAAGGGCTTGCGGTTGATCTTCTTGACTGCGATGCGCTCGAGCTCCGCGCGGGAAACTTCAACGTCGAAATGACCGGAATTGGCAAGTATCACGCCGTCCTTCATCTTTTCGAAATGACGGGCGGTGATGACGTCGCAGCAGCCCGTGGCGGTTACGAAAACGTCGCCGAGGGGCGCGGCGTCGTCCATCTTCATAACGCGGAAGCCGTCCATAGCCGCTTCAAGAGCGCGGTAGGGGTTGACCTCGGTGACTATGACGTTCGCGCCAAGCCCTTTAGCGCGCATGGCGATGCCGCTCGCGCAGAAGCCGTAACCCGCTACTACCACCGTCTTTCCCGTTACCATGTTGTTGGTGGTGTACATTATGGCGTCCCAGGTGCTCTGACCCGTGCCGTGACGGTTATCGAAAAGATGCTTGCAGTTCGCGTCGTTTACCGCCATCATGGGGAAGCGCAGCGCGCCGTTTTTGACCCTCGCCTTGAGCTTGAGAATGCCCGTTGTGGTCTCCTCACAGCCGCCGATAAGGTTTTCGGCGTATTCGGGATGCTCGTCATGCAGCATGGAAACGAATTCGCCGCCGTCGTCTATCGCGATATGGGGCTTGAATTCGAGGGCCTGCCTGATGTGCTCGTGATACTCTTCGGGGGTGGAGCCGAACCATGCGTAAACGTTCACGCCCTCCTCGGCAAGCGCGGCGCAAATATCGTCCTTGGTTGAAAGGGGATTGGAGCCGGTCACCGCCACTTCGGCCCCGCCGTCGCGCAGGAGCAGGCAGAGGTACGCGGTCTTGGCCTCAAGGTGGACACATACCGAAACGCGCAGCCCCTTGAAGGGCTTTTCACGGCGAAAACGCTCCCCGAGCTCATTGAGAACGGGCATGTAGCTCTTGACCCACTCGATCCTCTTGTGACCCATGGGGGCGAGTGAAATATCTCGTATCGAACAGCTCATATAATACTCCTTTGCGTCTGCATACTTATACATATTAATGATACCATATTCCGCGCTCCAATTCAATACCCGAAGGGAGCTTCAATAAAGAGCGGCGCATCGTCCGCGAAAACAGGCGAAAAAACTCCGCCGCACCCATTGACAACGGCTCCGCCCGGTTGTATCATATTGGGGCTGAAGAGTAAAGCTGAACTCGTTAAGTGTCAGTCGGACGGGGAGTTGCCGACGGAACGAAAAGCCCAAAGGGCTTGCGGAGCGCAGCTTGCATCCCGCTTCATAGGGCAGCCAAAAGAGATGATATGAGTATCGCCTCCTTTCCCATGTCGTATGAATGTGGAAAAAAGGAGGTTGTTTTTATGTCTTCATTCATCGTTATAGTCGGAACGATCCTCTTTATAGGCGGTCTTTTCGGCGTATATTCGGGCGCATACGAAAAGGGCGAGCTTGCGGGCAAGGTGCGTGAGCTTTTCGCTTCCGCGTTCAAAGATCCCAAGGCCGCTCTCATAATAATAGGCGCCTGCGCGGCCTTTGTCGGCTTCGTGCTCATAGTTTGGGGCATGGTAAGGGCAAGGAAGAACAGAAAGACCAAGGCGGGCATGAACATCCGCGTAATGA
The DNA here is from genome assembly GCA_017394835.1 of Clostridia bacterium. Lineage (GTDB taxonomy): Bacteria > Bacillota > Clostridia > Christensenellales > CAG-138 > UBA3857. The sequence goes on along the minus strand of JAFPXD010000033.1, from coordinate 1,972 downwards.
CCGTGCTTGCGATGCTCGTTGCTATGGAGATAGTATTGAACCGCTTCCTCTCCGTAAACACCGCGGGCTGGAAAATAGGCTTCGCCTTTATACCGCCCATTGTCGCCGCGATCCTCTTCGGGCCCATCGAAAGCGCCATAGTCTATGCCCTTTCCGATTTTATAGGCGCGATACTCTTCCCGATAGGCACGTACCATCCCGGCTTCACCGCCTGCGCCTTCGTTATGGGGCTCGTTGCGGGGCTCTTCCTCAATAAGCGCCCGCTCGCCCGCTTCGGCATTAAGAAGCAGTGGAAGAAGATCCGCTTCTTCCCCAATATAATCGTGCCCGTCGTAATAAACTGCTTGGTACTCGGTCTGCTCGTCAATACCCTGTGGGTGGCTCAGCTTTACGGCAGCAAGACCTATTCCGGCTGGTTCCTCTACCGTCTGCCCGAATACGCGATAATGGTCCCCGTTCAGCTCATACTCATCCCCGTACTGCTCAAGCTCTGCTCAATGCTCGTTAAGGCGGGCATAGTCAAGGGCGCTGCGGACGACGCGGCGGCGCATCTTAAGGAGATCTCCCGCAATGAGAGCATACTGGGCCTCGAAAGGGTCACGGAGCTTCTGTCCCTTATGGGCGATCCGCAGGAGAATACCCCCGTTATTCACGTAGCAGGCACAAACGGCAAGGGCTCGTTCGCCGCCATGCTCGCTTCCGTGCTGCGCGCCGCGGGCTATAAGGTGGGCAGCTTCACATCGCCCGCCGTGATGGGCGTGAGCGATTCCTTCCGCATAAACGGCGTGACCGTCTCGAACGATGTGCTCGACGGAGCGCTCGCCTCGATAGAGCCTCTTGCCGCCTCTATGGCGGAGCGCCCCACCGAATTCGAAGTAATGACCGCCGCGGCTTACGAGCTTTTCCGCACGGAGCGCTGCGATATTGCGATAGTCGAATGCGGTCTGGGCGGACGCGGCGATTCCACTAACGTAATAAGATCCCCGCTTCTTTCCGTGATCACCAACGTTCAGCTCGATCATACGGACCGCTTGGGCCGCACCCTTCCGGAGATAGCCGCTCATAAGGCGGGTATAATAAAGGATGGCCGCCCCGTGCTTTGGGGAGGCGGTCATAACGCGGCGAAAGAGGTGATAGTAAAGGCCGCGGAGGCGCATAACTCCAAGCTCGTCTGCACGGATCTTTCAAGGCTCACCGTTCGTTCCATGGAGATCGACGGCACGGGCATAGGCTTCCGCGGAATGGGCGAATATAAGCTCTCCCTCATAGGCTCGTATCAGCCGGAAAACGCCGCGAACGTATTGACGGCTGTTGAAATGCTCCGCGAGGAGGGGCTGAACATCTCCAACGAAGCGATAGCGATCGGCCTTTCCAACGCCAAGTGGCACGCCCGCTTTGAGGTCGTAAGCCGCGAGCCCCTCGTTATATTCGACGGCTCCCATAATCCCGATGGAGTAAGGCTCGCCGCGCAGAGCATAGCGGATTTCGTGAAGGGCGGAAGAGCGGTGCTCCTGATGGGCGTTATGGCGGATAAGGACTACGCGAAGTACCCCGAAATGCTTCGCCTTGCCGCGGCAAAGGTCTATACCGTAAAGCCTGCCAATCCCAGAGCCTTAGCCGCAGAAGAGCTTGCGGAGGTGTTCCGCAATGCGGGCATCCCCGCGGAGGCGGGGGAGACCTTCGAAGAAGGAGTCCGCGCCGCTTACGATTACGCGCGGATGCACGGCCTGCCCCTCGTCGGTCTCGGCACACTCTATATGTATAAGGACTTCATCGAAGCCCTTGGTATCAAGCAATAAACCGCAAACCCAAAAAACCGCGGCCCCGAGGAATATGCCCGATAGTCGTAAGGCTGTTATTGCGGTAATTGCCGATAATGAAACGGGCTATGCCGCGACCAACGGGAGCCGCGCGGGTCAGCGCGACCGCGCCGCGAGAGGCGCGGAACTGCGATCACGCAACAAATTAGGAT
>JAFPXD010000032.1 GCA_017394835.1 Clostridia bacterium | reverse complement strand
TTGGGCGCATTCACTTAACGATACACAGCCTCAAAAGGGATCTTTTTGCGCCGTACCGCGTCAAAAATGCTCGAAAGACTTCAGTAAGTATTCCTGCGCTTTTCTCCTTGTCCGGCACAAAAATCTCCTCTTTTGAGACGCTTCGCGGTTTACAGCCGTAAGAGAACAAAAAACCGAGGATGGATCCCCATCCCCGGTTTCTTTTTCAGCATGCTTGGATCTCGCGGCTGAAAACCTGCGTCTCCTTAAATGAATGCACCCTTAACGGTGCGCCCTTTTGTTTTTCCGCACCGCCTCCTTTCAGCTCGTCCGTGAAAAAGAAACAACGGTGTCGCAAAGTACCGAAAACGCCCCTTTATCCACAGTTTCCACAGGCTTTTCCACATAAAAACTGCTTGTGCGGCATGAGAAAAGACGGGTTTTCCACATTTGCCGTATCGGTGAAACATGGAATATATGCTCCCGTCAAAGCCGATAAACCCGCTCCGAATAGCTCCCGAAACTGTAAATCATTAACGCTCCGAACCGTTTTGCAACCGGTGGTTGCGGATTTTTTCGGGCATGTAAAGCCGAATTGCTTGCGCAACCGCCGCCGCGTACTGTATCATCAGGGCAGAAAAACCGAAAGGAGAAACAACATGACTTTGGAGATAGCAAACAAGCTGATCGAGCTTCGTAAGGCGCGCGGCGTCTCGCAGGAGGAGCTTGCCGCCCATCTCGGCATTTCCCGCCAGGCTATAAGCAAATGGGAACGCGGCGAGGCCTCGCCCGATATAGACAATATCATAATGCTCTCGCGCTTCTACGGCGTGAGCATAGACGAGCTGCTCTGCCGCGGCGCGGAGTACGAGACGGCGGTGGAGGAGAGCGCCCCTTACGAAGAGCCCTCCGGGGAATTCCCCTATGAGGAAGAGCCCGCGGAGCCCGCCGCAGAGTTAAAAGCCATGCCCGTTCCGGAAGAGGGGGCCCGCTTCGCCTCCGTCCGCGAGATCGAGTGCTCGGCAAGGGCGAGCGTTACCATGTTCGGCGCGGAGGGGGACGAGGTCTCCGTAGAGCTTAATGGCTCCGAAAGGGAGCGCAGGGAATGCAGGGTATATATGGATGGGGAAGTGCTCCGCATAGAAACGCCCCGCCGCGAACGCTTCGGCTTCTTCCGTATGAGGAACACCCTCGCGATCTCGATAGGCGTTCCCCGCAGTATGGGGCGCGCGCAGGTGGAGCTCTTCGGCGGCGACGCGATCCTCTCGAACGTAACGGCAAAGGATCTCTTCATAAAGACGGGCGGCGGCGACGTTTCCGCTGTCGGGACGCGCTCAAAGGGGCTCGTGCTCATGACGGGCGGCGGCGATATTTCGGTCGATACGGCGGAGGCGGATTCGGCCCAGATCCGCACGGGCGGCGGCGAGATAGAGGTCAGGGCCCTCGGTGCGAAGGGCATGGCGGAGCTGCGCACGGGCGGCGGCGATATGAAGGTTTCCTGCATGGCGGCCTCCGTCACGGCATATTCCGGCGGCGGCGATATCGAGCTTGCCGCGGAGGCGGGGGAGATCGACGCCAAGTCCGGCGGCGGCGATCTCGATATCCGCGGTATAGGCGCAAACGCCGTTTCCGCGAAGACGGGCGGCGGCGATATAGCGCTTGCGCTCCGCGGCGTTTCCGGCGCGGCGTTCACCGTATCCACAGCCGGCGGCATCGCAAAGCTTTCCGTGAACGGCGATACGGTATTCAAGGGCAGGCATATCGAAACGGTCGTTGGCGACGGCGCGGCCAAGGTGGAGCTCCGCTCCGGCGGCGGCGACATAAGCGCGAGCATCGAATAAAACTTTTTCCCACTGTGAGCGGGGGCGCATGGGGATATTCCCGGCGCTCCCGCTCTTTTTCGCGTACGGCCGCTTGCTTCAATATATCTCCTCCGTGTATAGAGTAAAATGATATGACCCAATAAAAAAGAGAAGTCCAGACTCTGGTATGGTATAATTAAGTTACCACACAAAAAAACCCAACCGGAGGAGGACTTCCATGAATACTATAACACAAGAGGCAAAGAAAAGGCAAG
>JAFPXD010000031.1 GCA_017394835.1 Clostridia bacterium | reverse complement strand
GCGATTTCGAGCATCCGGTGAATGCTCGAAAAGATTTATGCCGGGCGGCCGGGTCCGCCCCGTCAAATCCTATCTTCTTGGCTTGTCGCAGTTTAAGCGCCTCTCCCTCGCAGCATAGCTGCTTCGGCATTCCGCTAAAGGCGCAACACTGTTGCCCCTTTTAACGCTTCATGTGGCGCGGTCGCGCTGACCCGATTAGCAAAACCCAAAAGGTTTTGCGACGCTCCCGTTGGTCGCGGCATAGCCCGTTTCATTATCGGCAATTACCGCAATAACAGCCTTACGACTATCGGGCTTATCCCGCGGTTTTTTGTTGCCTTGTTTGGCTTTTTCAGAACTTCTCGGCCCAGTCATTCAGCATTTTGACGGCGTTATCGTATTCGCCGGGCTTGAAATTGATGCTGAGGTTATAGAGTATGCCTTCATACACGACGTAGCCCGAAATGAGCTCCCTCGAGTTTTGACCTATGCCCACCTCGGTGTATTGGCAGAGCACGCCCTTCGAGGTGGTGAATTCCTTGTAATCGATCCTGCCGGGATCGTAATCGCCCCAGTCGCCGCCGGTCAGGACGGTGCTTTTTTCGCTGTTCTCCGTAAGTATGCTTATTCGGAGCATCCCGCCGAGATCGCCGGTGGAGGGATCGGAGGGGATGACGATATGCTGAAGGAATATCTCAACGTCGCCGATCCTGCCCTCAGCGTCGCCGAAAACGTTCACAACGCAGTCGGCGCCGAAGGGAGGCTCGGGCGTTTTGAGCGCCTTCAGCCCGACGTAATCCGCCGCTTCGCGCAGGGTGGAGAAATTCTTTACATAGGAACCGGGATGACTGAAGAAGCTCGAATAGACGGGCTGGGGAGTGAACGTCGCGTACTGCTCGCGGATAATATCGGGAGTCTCGCGGATCTCGCCCTTGAATTTGCTCCACTTGTATTTTTGAAGCTCAAAGCTTGCGGTATAGCCGTGCGTGCCCGTTCTGATGGGGCCGAATTTGCCGCGGATGAGCGCGGAGGCGCCGACCGTCGCACAGCCGAAGACTATGAGCGCCGCGGCCGCGATCGCGATCCATGCGCGGGGCCGCAGCCTGCGCCTTTCCTTTTTGGGAGCGGAGACCGAAACGAGCTCCTCGTCCATGCCGTTTACGGCTTCTATGAGATCCATGCCGTTCATTCGAAATAACCTTCCTTCTTCAAATATTTTTTGAGGTCCTCCCTCGCCCGGAACAGGAGCGATTTCACCTTCCCCTCCGAAAAGCCTAGCTCCTTTGCCGTCTGCTTCACCGAATACATGTGCCAGTACCTTAATACGAACACCGCGCGCTTTTCATTGGGGAGCCCGCGCACGAAATCGCTTATCGCCCGCGAAAGCTCCCGCGATTCGAATTCGCCCTCGGTGGAGGAGGGGGAGGGGATTGCGCTTTCGAGCTCGCGCGTGAGCTCCGTGAGCTCGGCGCTTCGCTTGTCCCGCCCCATGGCTTTCACACGGTTCAGCGCGGAGGCCTTTGCAAGCTTTGCGAGGAAGGGGTAAAGATACGCGCGGGGCTCATGCGGGGGGATGCGGTTCCACGCCTCGAAATACGCGTCCGAAACGCATTCCTCGGCGTCTGCGGGGTCGGAAACTATGCGGAGCGCCGCTGATAAAAGCCGCGCGCCGTATTGCAGGCGCACCGCGTCTATCGCGCGCTCATCCCGCGCAATGAACATATCGACGATCATGCCGTCGTCCATACCGCTTTGCTCCCTTCAAGGCCTTTCACTTTAATAATCAACTTTTTTGCGCGAAGGTTCCGCGCCGCCTCAAAAAATAAATAAAAAAGCCCGGGAAAACCGGGCTTGCGGGTCCTTGTCAGATGTCGAACTCCATCTGGTCGCCCTCGCTCTCGACGCAGGGATCGAGCACCAGCACGCGGTCCTCGCCAAGAGTGTTCAGATAGATGGAAGCTTCGCAGTCGTTCAGCTTGTGGATGCGGCAGTCGCGCACGGTGGAAACGAAGTTCTGGCAGTCGTCGATATCTATGCCGCAGAGCGAAGTTTTGTAGTGCATGGGGATGACCACGCTGGGCTTCAGGGAATTCGCAAATTCGCGCGCCTCGACGGAATCCAGAGTGTATTTTCCTCCGATGGGAACGAGCAGCACGTCAACGACGCCGATATTCGCGATCTCCTCACGGGTGAGCTGATCGCCCACGTCGCCCGCGTGGAGTATGCGGATGCCGTCCATCTCGAAAAGATACATCATGTTCATGCCGCGCTTCGCGCCGCGCTCCTTATCGTGGAAGGAGGGGAAGCCGATCACGTGCACGCCGTTCACATCATGCTCGCCCTCGTCGGTGATTACGACGGGCTCGCCCTCGGCGGCGGCAAGGTAGCAGTGATCGAAATGGTTGTGGCTGACCGTGACAGCGTCGCACTTGACGCCCTTCACGTTATAGCCGGTTTCGGGAGCGGGGGGATCGGTGAGGATCGAAACTCCGCTCTCGGAGGTCAAAAGAAAACAGGAATGTCCGTACCATTTGATGTTCATATCTATTTCTCCTATCAGATCAAGGTATTTTGTTCGTTTTCGGGCTCGCCCACGGATCTAAGGGACGGGCATTTTTCAAGCAGCGCCGCCGCCATGCAGAGCGCCGCGCCCGGTGAGAGCGCTTCGCCGCCGCTCATCCGCGCCCTGCGGGAGAGGCAAAGCGCCTTTTCCGCAAGGGAGAGCGCCCTTTGCCGCGAGCTTTCGGTATCGGCAAGCAGACAGGCGAGGAACGCCTTTTTCAGTATCGGATCGTGGGGAGGGTAAAACCCGACGCCGCCGTTCGCAAGCCAAATAAGGCGCGCGGCAACGGAATCGGCGTTCCTTCCGTGATCGAAGGGCTTAGAAGGAGGCTTCGCTTCGGGCGCCGCACAGAGCCGCGCAAGCTCCGAAAGCGCCTCATCGCTCAGAGTGAATTCTATGTAACCGCCGTTTATGCGAGTACAACAAAACAGAGGGAACCCCCCTAAAGTCACCCCATTTACAGCATTATATACCATCTCCGCGCTTGTGTCAACACCGTATTTCGCGGGCAGGGGGGAGCATATATCCGCTTCGCTTCCGAAAAAGAGGAGATCCACGGGCTCCGCCTGCGGGAACACGAGGCGCAGAGCGGGAAGCAGAGCTTCCGTAAGAAGCTTGCGGGCGTTCATTTATTGCGGATCTCCTTTCATTGATGTTCGTTGCTATTCTATCAGTATTCGGCCTTTTTTTCAAGTATCGCGCCGCCGCATTCGGCAGATGCTATGGGTAAAGCCGAAAGCAAAATCGCATAAAGAAAGGAAATGACTATGAAAAACGCTTCCGTAATAAGAATAAAACGCCTCCGCAGGATCGCCCGCGCAAGGATGTTTTTGAGGAAAAACGGCGCTTACGTGCTGGCGGGGCTCTGCTTCGCGCTTATCGCGGGCGCGGTGCTTCTGATGAGCGGCGGCCGCGAGACGGAAAACGCCCCCGCGGAGCAGTCGATGGACGAGAGCTTGAAGGAGGCGGCGCAGACCGCGGGAGTTTTTACAATAACTCCGCGCCCCGTAAGGCACACGCCCATGCCGACTTTCCCTCCCGTTACCGCGGAGCCCACTCTTATGCCGGAAATGACGGCTCACGCCACGGCCGAGCCCCGCGAGACGAAGCCCGTTTTCGAGCCGCCCGTGAACGGCAGGCTCATACGCGGCTATGCGATGGACTGCCTTATCTGGTCGAAGACACTCTCCCAGTGGATGACGCATCCGGGAGTCGATATTGCGGCGGAGCAGGGCAGCAAGGTACACGCGGTTGCCGCCGGAACGGTTGAGAGAGTCTATACGGACGACCTGATGGGCAGAACGGTCGTTATACTGCATGAGGGCGGTCTGAGGACGATCTATATGGGCCTTGACGAGCAGATACCCGTCGCGGAGGGAGATCGGGTCGCCGCACGCGCGGTGATCGGCCGCGTAGGCATGACCGCTATTTCCGAATGCGCGGAGGAACCCCACCTGCATTTCGGAATGACGGTCGATGGCGCCCCCGTCGATCCCTCCGATATGATCGTATTCAAGAAGGAGGCGCAATAACACAGCGCCAAAGCGATCAATGCCGGTTTTATATAAGCCGGCTTATTTTTTATATTCTGACCGCGCCTATTGACTTTCGGGAAAAAAGGGCTAATATTAGGCTGAAAACTAATTCCGGGAGGCATTTTACCATGATGCAGCTTTTGGTTATCACGATAGACGACTGCGACGAGTTCCTCGAAACTCTCGCGGGGCTCAAGGCGCACGGCATGAACGGCGTCGTTATCCAATCGACGAGCCTCAAGCACGCGCTTTTGAACAGCACGATAGACGCGGCGCCCATATTCGGCTCGCTTTCGAAGGTCGTTTCCAACGATTTCGAGATGAGCCACACCGCGTTCCTGCTCCTCAATGACGATCAGGTGGAGCACGCGAAGCGCGTAGTGCGCCGCAATACTCAGGGTCTTGGCAAAAAGGGCGTTATGTTCACCGTTCCCATCACTTCCTTTGAGGGCATAGACGCGGAGTAAAAGCATGTTCACAACTCTTATCATGATCGGCCTCGCGATGGTCGCGGGGCTGCTGCTTACGCGCGTGATGAAGCTGTTCAATCTGCCGAACGTCACGGGTTATCTCATTGCGGGCCTGCTCATAGGCCCCAATTTCTGGCAGCTCATAACGAAGGGCTCGTTCGGCGGGCTCATCACCGACGAGGGACTGAAGGGCTTCGGCATTATCACGAGCGTCGCTCTGGGCTTCATCGCCTTCTCGATAGGCGGCGAGTTCAAGCTCGCGACCATTAAGAAGCTCGGCGGGAAGATAATCGTCATTACCCTCGTTCAGGCGGTCACGACCGTCGTATTCGTAATGACGGCGATGATGTTCGTAAGGAGCGACTGCCCCGATCACTATATCCCCCGCGCGCTGCTGCTGGGCGCGATAGCCGCGGCGACCGCTCCCGCGGCTACCCTTATGGTCGTCCGCCAGTATAAGGCGAAGGGCCCCGTCACCGAGACCCTGCTTCCCGTCGTCGCGTTCGACGACGCGGTGGGCCTCATCATATTCTCCGTCTGCTTCGCGCTGGCGGAGGTCTTCGCCGTGGGCGGGAGCTTGACTGCAGAGGCGGTCATACTCGCCCCCCTGCGCGAGATAGGGCTTTCGCTCCTTGTCGGCGCGGCTTTGGGCGCCTTGCTCGCATTCATGTGCCGCTTCTTCAAATCGCGCGACAGCCGCCTCATGCTCATGATCTGCGCCGTTATTCTGGGCGTGGGTTTTTCGGAAATACTCGATCTTTCATCGCTGCTCGTCTGCATGATGATAGGCGCGGTGTTCGCGAATATGCGCGGCGATTCCATCCATATCCTCACCCATATCGAGAAATGGACCCCGCCCCTCTTCATGCTCTTCTTCGTGATCTCGGGCGCGGATCTTAAGCTTTCGATACTGCCCAAGGTCGGCCTCGCGGGAGTGGTTTACGTAGTCGTCCGCGCGATAGGCAAGTACACGGGCGCCTTCGCGGGAGCGGCCGTCACGCGTTCGGAGCGCACCGTAAGGGATTATCTGGGCCTCACGCTCCTGCCCCAGGCGGGCGTTGCGATAGGTATGGCGCAGATGGTCGCCGCCTCGGAGGATCTTGCCGTCGTTGCCGATCAGGTAGTGACCGTCGTGCTGTTTGCGACCCTCGTCTATGAGCTCACCGGCCCCGTCATCACAAAGGCCGCGCTGCAGGGCGCGGGCGAGATAGACAGGCTTGCCTCCAAGGAACGCAGGCCGCTCACGATGCTGTTCAGAAAGAAAAAGAAGAGCGCGTGATGTTCAACGCAAAAAACCGCGGAGTAATGTATGCTGAATGGTCATAAGGCGGTATTTGGAGACTTCTCCTAAACAATTAGTCTGCGAAACAAAAACTCTTTGCAAATGGTTTTAGCCACTGCAAAGGGTTTTTTGCTGTAATTACGGGGATATGTCTCGCAGGAGCGATCCTAATTTGTTGCGTGATCGCAGTTCCGCGCCTCTCGCGGCGCGGTCGCGCTGACCCGCGCGGCTCCCGTTGGTCGCGGCATAGCCCGTTTCATTATCG
>JAFPXD010000030.1 GCA_017394835.1 Clostridia bacterium | reverse complement strand
GCGACCATTGTCGAGGCCATGTAACAGACCCCTCGGGATCCATTGCTTCGACCCCTTCGCTGCTTCGCGGCACCTCCCCTTAACAAGGGGAGGCAGCAGCACGCTCTGCGTCGGCGGCGGTATGGGTGTTGCGACCATTGTCGAGGCCATGTAATTCGATCTGCTAAACCGAATATTTAGGGGGGAGGTTCACTCCCCCTGTTTTTTGGAGGACGTTATGCCTAAAAACTCATTGCTTGTATTGGCGGTCGCGATCCTCGCCGCGGCGCTTGCCGTCTGCGTCAGGCTCATTATAAAGAACCGCAGGATCCCCGCCCCGGCGGATAGTTCGGCCATCGGGACGGATACCGCGGCAAAAGCCGAGGCCGAGGCGGCTTCCGCCTTATCGGAGCTCGAAGGAGCGTTCAAAAAGCATCATCTTGAATATGAGCAGCTCGATACCGGGCTTTCCGCTCAGCAGTTTTTGGATCTGTATCTTGCCGAAGCCGAAAAGGGCAGAGCCGAAGGCTATACTCCCGTGTTTATCTCAACGTCGTCGCCCGCGAATATCGTCTTCATGCTCGGCGAATACGATACGGACGAGCTGCTTGCAAGCGAGCTTCCCGACGGAAAGGCGCTGATCGATAAATACATACGGGATGCGTTCGATCCGGAGCTCGACATTTCCGATCCCGAGGAGCTGCGTGACGATGCGGCCGTCGGCGAAACGATCAAGCGGTTTTCTTCGCTCGAAGCTTCGCCGTTCACCGGCAGGGTATGGGATGTTTATCTTGTGAAAGCACCTGCGGCGGAGCCATGGAAGGCTGTGCTCTATATTCCGTTCGGTGGATGGAACAACTGCCCCGAGCCTTTGGAAATGGCGGCCATATGCAAATACTGGTATGAGAAATTCGGCGCCGCGCCCGCTGTGATAACGGGCGATGAGCTGGAATTTTATCTGCCCTCCCCCGTCCCCGCGGAGGAAGCTTGGCAAACGGCGATAGAGCATTTCGCTTTCTGTGAAGACAGACTGTTCCAATGCACCAATACCGGAACGCTCAGCGAGATCGAAGATTCAATAAAGAGATCCAACATCTGGTTCTTCTGGTGGGATTGATCCGATCCTCCGGCATAAAAGTATTCAGCCGCATCCGCATAAGGATACAAATACCGGGAATGGCTCCGCCATTCCCGGTATTCTTTGTCTCACATGGTTTTCTCATACGGCTGCGCCTTTGGGCGCTGCCCTCTGACCCGATGCCGCGGGAGCGGGAAGTTTTACTCTGTTTCATCTGCGCTGCAAATCCGAATCAAGCAACATGCGCGGTCATTGCATTATTACTCTACGCTTTTCGCGACGTCGCTTTCGCGCTCGTCCATCTTCGGTACGCGAGCAAGGTCAGGAAGACTGCGAGCAGCAGCCAGCAAAGCGCGAGTATCGCATAGATATTCACGCCCTCTGCCGGCGCAAGATACTCGCACGCGGAGATAACGGGCATCACGGAGATATAGCCCGCCCAGTTCTGCCCGAAGTAATAGAGCACTGCGGGTATCATGAGGAATCCGACTCCGAGCATCACCGCCTTCTCCCAACCGTTGACGAGGCTCGAAAGGTACGCCATAACGTGCGAGACTATGAGCATACCTATAAAGCGCAGCACGAAGAACACGGCAAGATACCCGCCGAATGTGATATTCAAGGGGAAGCCCGAAAGCACTTCGATATTGCGTATGGGCGCCGCAAGAAGATCGTGCCCCAGAAGGTCCGCGGTCTTGATCCACTGGCGCAGGTAGATGAGCGCCCATATCGCGAGCGTTTCGACGAACAGTACCGCGTACTTCGAGAAGAAGACCGAGGCCCTGCCGCGCGGGGTAGCGCGGAGTATGCGCTCCGTGCCCGCCTGCCGCTCGAATGCGAAGACGGGCGCTATGCAGAGTATCAGGAACGCCATTGCGATAAGAGCGTTCCACTGGTGGACGGAGCGTACCTTTTCACCGAAGACATTCGAGAACTCGGTCTGATCGAGCATCCAAGCCTCATAGCCGCCCTCTTTCGCCTTTTCGGCGGCGGAGGTTATATCCGCCTCGATCCTGTCCACGCTCGCCTCGAATTCGCCGTCAACGCCCGGATGCAGTTCGAGCTGCTCCCTTGCGTTGGCGAGATATTCATAGGTCTTATCGTTTATGGGGCCCTTTACCTCGGAGACATACTGCTTATAAACGTAGCTTACCTGCTGATTGTATTCATAGCCCCTGAAATAGAGCTTGGGACCGAAATACGCGCACGCGGCGAGGAATATGACCGTGCCGCCCAGTATGAGCAGCTTGTAGCCCTCCATTACGGGAAGCGTGAAATGCCTGCGGAAGAAATCGCAGAATCTGTTCCAAACGAGTATGAAGCGGCCGAGAAGGTTTTTATTGCCGTAGGGATAGCGCTTTATCTGGATACAGACGACGGCGATGAGCAGTGCAATGCCAAGTATCACCATCAGCCAAATGAGCAGAGTGGGCGCGCTGACGGGAACGCCGAAGAAGTTCATGTTTACGTACTTCGAAAGCAGCTCCGAGGGATATACGTAGGAGAACACGTTGACGTAGCGCAGGACGGAGAGCGCCATCTGCGGGGGTATCAGCGTGTAAGCCGCGTATTCGAGCGCGAGTATGCCGATTATGACGAATACGGCGAGCTGCATGTGCGAGAGGAAGCTCAATATGAACCAGAATATGAGCCCCAGGAAGAAGCCGCAGACGACCTTAGCGCCGAAATAGAGTATTATCCATTTGAGTATGGTCACGCGGAAGGTGCAGGTCTTGAACCCCTCGAGGGACTGTATGCTCCTCCCAAGGCCATCCTGCCCGCCGTAGAGGGCGAAGGAGACGGTGAGAGTGGTCGCGTAAAGGAGTATCGTGAAGACGACCGCCGCGCCAAAGAGTATGAAGAGCCTCGAAACCGCGAGCCGCCCCCTGCCGTTCGGAGTCGCCCTGATGAGGGGAGCCAGGCCGTTCTTCCTGTCCTCGAAGAAGGCGAGCACGAAGAGCACTATGACGAGCAGATAGAGCGCGTCGGCGGTCTTATAGGAGAGCCATTTTTCGACGGCGCGGTTGTTGCCGAACTCCGCCTCGATGCCGCGGAGCGCCTCAAAATCCTTCGCCGTCTTCTGTATGTTCTTATAGGTGAAGCTCGATTTGTCCTTTCCGAATATGGAGGAATTGGACATCTTCTCCGCCTGCTTCTTGACGTTGTCGAGATACGAGCCGTAATCGCGGACGTGCATAGCCGTCGAGCGCAGATTCGGCCCCGAATCGAGCCCGTAGTATTCGGAGGTGTCCTGCGCGGCCTCGTCGAGAGTCATGGCGCTGAATTTCGCGTAGTTCTCCCTGTAAGCCTCGAGCTCGTTATTGAGCCACCTTATGCCGTTCCTGATATCGCCGTGCATCCTTTCGAGCATGAAGAACGCAAGGCAGAGTATCGGTATGGCGATAAGAGCGACGAGGCGCTTCTTATCAGTCAGTATCCTTTTGAGCTCATTCATGGATATCCGCGTCCTCTCCCAGATAGTGCAGGTAAACGTCCTCCAAAGAGAAGTAGCCCAGGAGCGGCTTCTTATCCGCGGGAAGCGATGCGATAAGCTCCTGAGGGGAGCCCGTGAGCATTATCTTTCCCTCCTTCATGAGGATTATGTCGCCCGCGATGGCTTCGATATCGCTTACGATATGCGTCGCGAGAAGGACTATCCTGTTCTTGGAAAGCTCGAATATGTAATTGCGGAGGCGTACGCGCTCCTTCGGATCGAGGCCCGCCGTCGGCTCGTCGAGTATGAGCACCTTCGGCTCGCCGAGCATAGCCTGAGCTAAGAGCACGCGCTGCTTCATGCCGCCGGAGAAGGAATAGATCTTGGCATGGCGCACGTCCGAAAGATTGGTGAGCGCGAGCACGCGGGTGATCTCATCCTTGATGTTCCTGCCGGGGATGCGCTTGAGCCTCGCCATGTAGGTCAGGAATGTCTCCGCCGTCATGCTCTCATAAAGGCCCTGCTGCTGCGGCATATAGCCCAAAAGCGAGCGAAAATCGTTGCCGAGCTTCAGTACGTCCGTCCCCCCGTAGAGTATCTCTCCCCCGTCCCTGTGGACGTTGTCGGTGATGAGATTCATTAAGGTGGACTTGCCCGCGCCGTTCGCGCCGAGTATGCCGTAAATGCCCTCCTTAAAGGTGTAAGTAAAGCCGTCCAGCGCGAGCTTTGAGCCGTATTTTTTTGTCAAATCTAAAAGCTTGAGTTCCATTTTCATTGCTTTCCTATACATTGTTTCTTGAATCAAACAGCGCCTTTACGCTGTGCGTCTCTGTATCAATTTCAACTATCTGAGTTATTGAGGGAGCATCTTGTCGGATGTAGGTGATTTGATAAAACAGCTTCCTTCCGGAAGAACCTATGAAAGTCCGGCCCCAAAGCGCATCCGGGAATGAAGGATCGTTTTCGGGAGGGAATACGCCCGAATACAGCTCATTTCCCTCAAGATCGCGCACGGTGTATCTGCCCCCCATCCCCCAGCACATACAATACCCGTCTCCGATATCTATTGAAGTAACTTCTTCATTTTCTTTCCCTTCGATTCTGCTGCCGCACGAACCGTGCGGCAGCAGAATAAACTCTCATTAGTACGCAGGAGTACCCAACTTATTTACTCTGAGCATACTCTGCGAGCAGTATTGCTTCCTCTTGACTTCCCTGAATGTCATATTTGACTGGGCAGAACACCGTTTTTTCATGCCCCGAGATATTAAAGCAAACGATGAGATCGCTGCCGTTCAGAATTACCGAAGAAAAGCCTATCCTGTCGCTTTCGTTGGATCGAAGATCTTTAACGAGCTTAAGATCAAGGGACCCTTCAAAAACGAGTTCCCCTTCAAAGCTGCGGATCTCTATCTGCGCTTCGCCGTCTTCCGTCCAGAATGTGAGCGCGGCATTGTCGGAAAGGTAGCCGCTTCCCCTGAGACCGAATTCACAGAGCTCACTGAGCTCTCCGCCTGACAGTAAATAAAGCATTTGCTTTGTCCCCTCACGGACGCTGCGCGGCATCAGATAGATCCGGTCCTCCGATTCGACCCAAAAGCTGAATCTGGAGCCTATGTCCGGATCTGCTTTTTCCGTGAAGACCTCCTCAACGGTCGCTGTATCGATATTCCATCGTCTCAGCTCGATGGTGCGGAAAAGCTCGCCGTCCTCTTCCGCAGTTTTTTCCAGAAGGAAATACACGTATTGCTGATAATAAAACACGATCGGCACGGCATAGTTTTCCGAGCTCTCGATCTCGTAGATCCTGTTCATTTGACCGTTCGACGGATCGAAGCTCAATATGCTCGTCTGCACCAGAGGCTCGCCGGCTCTGACCTTTTCGATCTGATTCCATCCATACAGCATCCCGCGGTGGTAGTCGTATCGCTCCGGCACTCCGTATGCCTCCATTTCGTCAAGGGCTAATAACGTATCAAGCTTACGATCGGTACCATCCGGGTTCACGCTGTACAAAGCGTACTTGCGATCAGCTTTCGAGTATGCGACAAAATGCAGCCTTCCGCCCCAAAGATTCAGGGATTTCCCCATCGTGAGAGCATAGCCTCCGCACTCCTCGTTATCATCATATGCGTCGTGCAGACATTCGGGCTTGCTGCAGAGCACGCCGCGGTCGCCCGTCGATTTATCGAAATAATAAAGATAGCTTCCCGAATACGCAAGATAATAATATGCATCCCCTGTTTCGGCAAGCCCGTCATAACGCATCCCGAATCGGTTGTTGAAATCCTCAATACTTTTTTCAGAAGCGTCGGAAGGCGCAGGCGTGAAGTCCGCACCTGTATTCTCACCGCCCGTGCCATGGACACAGGCAGTGAGAATACATGATAACAGCAGCAAGAATGTCAATACTGCTTTCTTCATCACTGCCGCTATTACGGCAAAGACTGCTGCAACAAAGCGCGTCCTACGTTTCATGCAAAATCACCTCCTGTTCTGTTGTTATATATTCATAATAATTGATGCAAAAACATAGTCAATAGATATGGCGTGAATCCCTTCGCCAATGGCCGCTCCCGCTTTCATGGGCTTCTTCACGACAGCGGCGCTTGCTGTCATCGGGTGGTACGCGAAGGATACGGACAGATCGTACCGCCCGGCGGGATAGGGTTTTATCGTGAGTGCGAGGTCTCCCTTTTTCCGTTCATGCGAGAGCCGCCGCGGGGGCGGGAAGTATTGCTATGTTTCATCTGCGCTGCAAATCCGAATCAAGCAACATGTATTGTTCGCCACTCCCCGGTTACGCGAGACCATTACAATTATTTATGCTTTGCACATGCTATAACGGTCGGGACAGGGGTTCCTTTCGTAAGATCATAGCGCACAAGGCACTGCATTTCATCGTCTCCGTTTGCAGTACCAATGGACAGTGAAATAAAAATCGCCTTCTCATCGCCATAGATGCCAAGGAAACTGTTGATCGTTGATACGCTTTCGGGATCGATCTCAGCAAGGAAGCTGGTATCAAGCCGACCTTCATAGATGATCGAACCGTCTAATCTTCTTATTTCCAGAGCAAGATCGGAATTGTCAAATACTACAGCTATATTCTCCAGCATGAAGCATCCCCAAGTCAGATCAAAACGAAATGCCTCTTGCATCTCACCGTTTTCAATCACATAAACTCTGCTTGGTTCATTTGTCCGTCCGCGAGATGGGGCGCACCATATTCTCTCTTCGGAGTCAATAAAAATCCTATATCCAAGGCCCGTGTCATTAGGAGGCGAAACCGATACTACGTCTTCAATTCTTTTTGTCTCAATATTCCACCTGACAAGAGTCCAATCAATGCGATCGATCCTTCCCTCATTATCATAGCAGTATTCTTCATAGCTGATATATACGTAGTTTTCAAAGTAGTAGAGGCTCGGTTGGGAGATCTCATTCTCACTTGTTTTTTTATACAGCTCTGTTAAACTGCCTGTTGTCGGATCTATACTGATAACATCTGCACAGTTAAACGGTCTTCCTTCTGAAACTGCTGCATAAAGACGCCAACCATAAAGCATGCCCCGATGATAATCAAATCTTTGAGGAGTACGTCCATTCATTATTGAAGGATCGTTTATCAAGGTATCTTTTTGTCTATTGGTGCCATCGAGGCGAATAGAATAGATGGCTTTGTTCGCTGTATCATCATTAGCATAATAGTGCAGCCTCCCATCCCAGTAGTTCAAGCTTGCTCCAAGCTTGCAAATATACCCGTTACAGTCTTTTCCGTCTTCCAAATCATGAAGACAGGTGGGGTTTCCGCACAGCACGCCGCGATCTCCGCTCGCCTTGTCATAATAATACAGGTAATTGCTGTATACCACACTGTAATAAAACGCATCATTTGTTTCAATGATGTTATCATAGCCCATTCCGAAGCGGTTATCATAATCGAATCGATCATAAGTTTCCATTGTTGTCTTCGGGGAGGCACTGTTTTCAGTGCTGTCAGTATGATTCACGCAGCCTGTCATAATAAGAATAACTATAAGCATGAAACAGATACGCAATATTTTTCTCATGGTGTTTTCCTCCTAGATAGTCTTATGCAACGCTTTTATGCGCTGCATAAGACTATCGGACTTGTTAAGCGTTGACCAATGAATCAAGAAAAGGTTTTTCTGTACACACGGTTGTTTGTACTGAAAACATAGTAGTTATGTATCGACTTGGTTGGTACATAACCACCGAGCGATACTTCAGCAGTTGCAGCCATGCCGGGACTATCGACGAATGAATATGCGTCACTCGCTCCATTCAGCTTTACAGTGACTTCAGCAATGCTTGAATAGTCTTCTTCAGGCAAATGACTTACTCCGTCCTCAAAGGCCAAGTTGAGCTTTGATTTGCCCTTGCTAAGTGTAAGAGTGGATAAGCAAGTTACACGAACTCCGTCATCATAGTCAACATGCGTGTGGGAATCCGTGCGGGACAGAGCAAAAGACGGTAATGACATACAAATCATAAGCAAGCCACAAAGAGCGGCACTCGCAATCCTTTTAACAGTTTTCTTCATTGCAGTATAACCTCCTAACTGTCTGTTGTGTCAATCGGATCTGGGATTCTTTTTCAGACGGATCAGCTATTACCGGTTCTTTCTCAGCTTTTCCGGAACTTCGGGCTCGTATGCCGGGCCAACACACCGTTCGCGCCGAGTATGCCGCAGATGCCCTCGTTGAACGTACAGGATAAAGCCGTTCAAGGCGACCTTCCGGCCGCCGCGCTTGGCAAGCCTTGTTATTTGAGTTACATGGAAACCTGCAATCTGATATCGCCACCGGTAATGTTTTAATTATAAGACGCTTCGCTTATCAACAATTCTTCCGCAAGCCCACCTTCCATAATATCGTATCTCACAAGATAATGCATGACCGATCCGTCTTCCATACCTACCTCATGATCAAAGAAGACTGCGTTCTTATCGCCCCAATCGGAGCTGAAGCCGATGAACTCCGGTTCGGTACCATCAAGAAAGCCCATCGGAAGCAAACCCTTGTAGAGGGTGTTCCCCTCCCAATCCTTTATCCATATATTGATTACCGAGATCTCCTCGGAAGAAGCGGTAGTGTAAACTATCCCATCGGAAACCCGCGGAAAAACGTAAAAACCTTCTTCGTCGGCAAAATCGGATATAAGCTGCATTTGACCATTCCTTACGCGATAGAAGCCCGAAAGATAAGTCTCGTTATCGACGGTGGAGATGAGGATATCCTCTCCTTCCGGCCAGAAGCCGTAAACGGTAAAATTGCCTTCAAGATTGAAAAGCGGTTCCTCATTGCCGCTTGGGATATCATACCTGTAAAACTCATAGTCAAAACCATCCCCGTTTTCGGAAGAGGAGTTAATGTAATAATAGACCGAGTCGCCTATGAATTTGAATTCCATCCCACTGCCTTCGAGCGGAGGGATCTCCCTTTCGAAAACCGTCCTTATCTCTTTGTTATCTATGCTTGTAACATACAATGCTTCGATATATGAGGGCACACCGTCTCTGACGTTGGAGAAACGGCTGTAAATGTAAAGTTCGCCATGGTGGAAGAAATACTTGTGCGGGATAACATTATCCGGCAGATCGAGCTTGCGTTCAAGACGCCTTTCGGAAGAATCCGGGTTCATTGACATTATCGAGATATAATACTTTTCACCCTCATTATACTCGCCTACCCAGTACAGCCTGCCGTTCAGCATGGTAAGGGCTGTTCCGACGCTCATAATATTGCCCCAGCAATCCGGATCGTTGTTATGCATACAATCGGCGCGCGCGCAAAGGACGCCGGACTGATCGGTCGATTTATCGTAATACATAAGATACGGACAACCATCGCCACGCCAATAATAGTATTCATCAGTTTCGAGGTATTCTGCGTTTTGTGTCCTGTCGGCCAAGCGCGGATCGTTTTCCTGTACTGTATCATCGCCCTTCTTCGGCGTGCAGCCGGACAGTATCAGCAGAGCAATAAGAATAAAGATAAGTATCTTTTTCATAGAACCAGCTCCTATTTTCATAACAATCTCCTTTGTTGGCACTTTTTATTATACAATTTAACAACACAAATGACAAGTATCTGTCAAACAACTCTCTGAAGGTTCCCTTTTACCGATCCTTCAGCTTTTCCGGCATTTCCGGTTCGAAAAGCGGACCTCCGCACGGGGCTGCGCAAATGCGTTCGCAGCGAACGCAAAAACGGCAGCCAGCACAGCGATGATCGTCGCCATTATTTCTCATTCACTATCACGGTTCTTGGTTTCATTTGCATGTATGGCCTATTATCCGATACTCAATTCCTTCATCCGTGATCGTATAGGCCACAAGATAGCTTTCCGAACCGGATCCGTCTTCCGAATCGGGTTCGATCATAAACTCCGCAAGTATTTCGTTCCCTTTGCCATTCACGCCGTAAATCGAATAGGGAAGATCCCGGTCAAAAGGAATTTGTAAAACGCCTTTGTATAAGGTTTTCCCGGAATAATCACAGACCCATATCAGCTTTTCATCTGAGTCGTTTCCTCCCAAGGCTATTATAAGGCCGTCGCTTAAAAACGCATAATCATAGTTTCCGTCCGGATCTTTAAAGCTGATGATCTCAACGGGCTCGTTGTTCTCAACACGAAAAATCTTAGCGGGATCCTCTTGAGTGGAAAAATAAACCCGTTGTTCATTATCGACCCAAAGACCGCCGTTTGTGGGTATCCCCCCGTCCATCACCGCATCCATTATCACTTCCAGCTTATCATCACGTGCGTTCCAACACATTATTTTGTTTCTTGTACTGCCGTCATCAAGCCACGCCGTGGTGAAGAAATATGCACAATCGCCCATAAATACCATTGAGTTGCCCTCGATCCACGATTGGACCTGTTCCTCGTACAGTATCGTAAGCTTCCCGTCAGAGAGGTCAAGCGCAGCGAAGCTCTGTTTCATATACGGTTTGCCGTCCTCAACGATATCGGCTGATATGCTCATATACAAAACATTCCTGTGAATGTAAAACTGCTGCGGGGTCCCGCCAAGAGCTTCGATAGTCGGTATTTCTGCAAGTATCGCCTTGTCGCTCCCGTCGATGTTCATGGAATAAACGCATAGCTGCTGCGGCGATCCGCCGCCATTCGCTACATAGCACAGCTTCCCTTTTTGATACGAGAGAGCATGTCGGCCGAAGAGAATGTAAGCAGAGCAGGAATCGTCAAGCGGATGCTGGCAATCCGGGCGCGGACACAGTACCCCATAATCATTCGTCGCCTTATCATAATAATAGATGTGTTCGCCGTCTACGGGTATCCATGCGTACATATCATCATTTTCCCAAATGGAGCACAGGCCGGAGAATCGGTTGTTGAAATCCGTCTCGGGATCGAATTGAACCTGCTCGGAGGGTGTATCCGTAAACTCCGGTCTGTCATCTCCAGCCTTATTACACGCTGCGAACAAGAACATGCATGAAAGTATAAGAAATAATAGTCTGTTTTTCATGATACGCCCTCCGATTCACCTGTTAACAACACAAATGACAAGTGTCTGTCAAACAGCTTCGGCCCTTCTCAGTATTCTGCGAGCGTGGTCTCGACTAACCCGTTTTCGGTTATTTCATAGCGGACGAGGATCGAATAGTCGGGATCGTCTTCGATCCAGCCTGTATATGCAATGAATAACGAATTGCCGTGTATTATCATATCTTTTACGTCCACTTTAACGTTCTCGCGGCCTTCAATGAAGTGCCTCGTCAGCGGGCCGTTATAGACTGTATTTCCATCCATATCCTTTAACCAGATCGTGTCGGCTCCGTTAAGATCCCAATCAGCCTGCAGCGAAAACGCAAATCCGCCTCCCAGATTGGAATAACCGCCGAAGTATTCTTCTCCTTCAAATTCGAAGTGTTTTACAAATTCTCCGTTAACGACTTTATATACACCCGCCTGAACAAATTTATTCATTTGAGACGGTACAACGTAGATCTCGCCGTTCGTATCAACATAGACCGCCCAAATGCTGATCTCACAATTCTCCTGCGATGCTATAAGATACACCTTATCGTTCTTCAAATCATAGGCGTAAAGCGTTGTGTCCGAATTGCTGTCCATAGCAGGACTGACATTATACGTGGAAACAAAGAAGAATGCATAGTCCCCGTAAAAGCCTGCCGAGAAAGAGAATCCCAGTTCGCCGTCGATAGTCTTCTCGAACACGCTGTGGACCCCATCCCCGTTAAGTTCGCCGCAGAAGAATTCCAGCCTTTTTTTCGGCAGCCCATCTTCCACGATATCGGTCTCCGCCGTAAAGAAAGCCTTACCGCGGTGGATAAAGAATCTTTGAAAAGCATGTTCAAAGCTGTCTATCGAAAAGAGCTGTTTCCTGTTGCTCCCATCGAGCTCTTCCCTGAAGACGGTATCGAGCACTCGTCCGTCGGCAGCCTTTGCACTGCCTATATAATACAGCATCCCATCATAAACGTAGAGCGAGGAAAGCGGGTTGTAACCGACGAGCGCGTTGCATTCGCTGTTGTTCGGGCCCATCTCATGCAGACAATCGGGCTTTCCGCACAAGGCTCCGAATTCGCCGCTGCCCTTATCAGAATAGAAAATAAAGCCTCCGAAAGGCTTTCTCCAATAATACGCATCTTCCGTTTCCGCCAGGCCTTGGAGGGTGAAAGAGCCGACAGTGAAACAGTCGGTATTGGGATCGAAGGTATAGGAAAAATGGACGTCTGCGGTGACGGGCACGGGAGTCGCAGCGATCCCGGCTTCGGGTGTGTTATCGGGGACAGTTTCGGTGACTTCGGCAGTTTCCGTGGATTTCGCGGTCTCGTTATGGGCCGCCGTTTCATCGGGAGTAACAGGCTTGTTTTTGGTACATGAAACGAACGGGAAGAGAAAAAGAAAAGCCAATATCAACGCTGTTGTTTTCTTCATATGGAGCTCCTTTCGGTCGGCTGCTGCCGTGCGGAAGCACGGCAGCAGCAAGAGTAAAACGGGTATCGCTTATCATTGCACCGTATCCGTATAGACCGGGGAATCAGTCAGAACATCGGTGTTAATTATGTAATACCTGAATTTGACTTTGCTGGTCAACGAAGCATTAACAACTGTCATGCAACTCGAGCTCAGGTTTCCAACCGTTCCGATATTGGTTGCCACCGGAATACCATACAAATTGTAGTACGTAAACGTCGCCCGGCAGGTATAATCGCTTTCCGGCATATGCTGCACGCCCGGAGTGAAAGAGAGGTTCATAGAAGCTGTTATCCTCTTGGAAAGAGCTTTTCCTTCCCTCAAGACGTTTGCGCCTTGGTAGGTGGTGTTATGGATCTCGCTCCCTATTACCGCCCAAGCGGGAACGGCGGCAAGGATAAAGAGCGCCGCGAGCAATAATGCGAAGATTTTTCTTGTTTTCATAATAATCTCCTTTGTTGGCACTTTTTATTATACAATTTAACAACACAAATGACAAGTATCTGTCAAACAACTCTCTGAAGGTTCCCTTTTACCGATCCTTCAGCTTTTCCGGCATTTCAGGCTCGAATGCCGGACCGATGCACGGCGTTGCCGCAAATGCGTTCGCTGCGAACGCAAACACAGCGGCGAGCGCGGAAACGATCGCTGCTATGATGCGTGCTCTCTTCATGCTTGATCGCCTCCATTCAATTTGATACCCATATTATAACAGCAAAAAAACGCCGTGGATCAAACTTGCCGTAAAAACACGTTTTTCTGCCGTAAAAACTTTATGAGGCATGTTTTCATTGATTGACCGCGGCAAAAACAGGGGTTATAATCTAAACATGGTCATACCAAAGGAGGCTTTCATGACCGAGATCCTGATATCCGCATACGAGTGGCTGATTTGCTTGGGAGAAGCTGTCGTTGTATTTTTGCTGTTCAAGAGCAAATTCACATGCAAAAAGCCTAAGCTCTATTTTGCCGTTGCGGCATTGCCTGCCTTTGCCGCATTTACCTTTGTTATGAATATCATAGGTTTGCCATGGGTCGTCCTTGCTCCGCTGTGCGCTATTATACACATTGTTTATGCTTTAGTACTATTTGAAGCTTCAACTTCAATAAAGTGCATCTGGAGCGTAGTCCCTTCTGTCATCTTCTGTATATCCAACTTCATTTACTTGATCATCTTCTATGTCCTCACAAGATACGGCGACGAGTCCCTTGTAGAAGGGAATCCCGTAAGGATAATCGGGCAATTGATCTATACAGCGCTCAATTTCGCTATACTGCTCCCGCTTCTCAAGATCAAAAACGAAGACGGCGAGCTTCCGACATATCTTCGTGCGATTATGATTGTGCTTTCGCTTATAGGCATTGCCGTTTCCATGTATTGCTTTTCAGAGCTTGTGTCCCCCGAAGCGGGTACTGTTAAGACGTCTTCATGGATACAATGCTCCGCGCTGCTTCTTATGAGCGCTGCACTGCTTGTGCTCTCCGGCTACCTTTCGCGTCTGTACTATAGGCATCTTGAGACCCAGAGAGAGCTCCAAAAAAACAAGCTCGAAGCAGAACATGTCTCTCAGGTCGGGGCAATGTACGACTACGTCAGGGAATGGAGGCATGATATAAAGGGAATGGTATCTACGGTATCGAGCCTTGCGGATAACGGGGAATATGAAAGCATGAAGAATTATCTGCATGAGCTCAGCGGTGCAGCAGATGAAACAAAGCTTCTTGTAAGCACAGGCAATCCCGCTGTTGACGCGGCGGTTTCCGCAAAGTTGATGCTTGCCGATAAAACAGGCATTACAGTAGATCATACGATCTCTGTTCCCGAAGGCATGGACACAGACAGCATGGATATCTGCTCTGTGATAATGAACCTTATGGATAACGCGATCGAAGCGGTCTCGGTGCTCCCACCCGAGGTACGCCGTATTGAGCTTGAAATGATAGACAAGGGCGGGATGCTGGCTGTAAACGTCAAGAACCCGTGCCGCGGAGACTATAATTATGACGGAAGCAGGCTTGTTTCGTCCAAGCCGGACAGCTCGGTCCATGGTATAGGCTTGAAAAGAGTGGAAAAGATCGTTGCCAAGCATCAGGGATTTATTAAGGTATCGCCTAAGGAGCACAGCTTCGAGGTCAACATCCTTATCCCGACGGGAAAGGAACAAGCAACATGAGAGCGGCATTATTCGAAGACAACGATACTCATGCAGAAAACATCATAAAAATGGTAGAAAGCTGGGCGGAAAAGAGCGGCAAAAAGGTCGTTGTTACGCGTTTTCGCTCGGCATTCGAAGCAAAGGAGCTTTCCTTGTTTGACTGTCTTCTGCTTGATGTGGAAATGCCGGGAATGAACGGAGTGGATCTTGCGCGGGAGATCCGTTCAAACGGCAACAGGGTCCCGATAGTTTTCATTTCGAGCCATACCGAATACAGTATTGACGGATATGAAGTAAGCGCACTTCGCTTCATTGATAAAAACTCTACCGAGCTTGAGCGAAAGGTCTTCGAGTGCATGGACAAGACTTCATACGAGATTGAAAACAGCCTTAATGCGTATTACAGCATAAAGGACGGACGGAAGCTGTTCAGCATCCCGATGTGCGAGATCATGTTTTTTGAGGTGCTGGATCACGACCTTATTACGCATACCGTGACCGGAACATTCAGGGAACGGAAGACGATTTCCGAGCTGAAAAAAGAACTGCCCAAGCAGTTCGTTCAGATAGGCAGATCTCACGTTGTCAACGTGCTCCACGTCAGCCGGATCACGGCAAAAACAGCGACCCTGCGCGACGGAACAGCTCTTCCGATCGCGCCGAAGTACTCCACGGTTCTTTATGAATCATTCCTGGAAATGCGGTGAAAACGATGCATCGGCTTGCAAAAAAGGCAGCAAACAGGATGGTGAGGCAAGGCGCCGACCCCGAAATGGAGGCGGTTTACGCCTATGGTATCGAATGCACGCTTTCAACGCTGCTGATACTTGCGCTCCTTATGACCGCGGGCTTCATACTGAGAAAGCCCGTTCACATGCTCGTATTCATTGCCGCTTGGTTGCCGCTGCGGATGCTCGTCGGAGGAGCGCACGCGAACACGCATTGGGCGTGCACGCTCGTTTCCGTCGGGCTGGGAACGGTCTCGGTTTGGCTTTCGGACTATATAAGCAGGATACCTGCCGCCGCGGTGATCGCCATTGCCGTTTGCTGTTATGCGGTTTTCTTTTTCACGTCACCAGTCGTTCACAAGAACCATCCGATCTCTCAAAGAAGATTTATCAAAACGCGGATCATCGCCCGCATATACGCGGCAGTCGAATGTGCTGTTATCATCATTCTCGCGCTCATCCCTTCGCCAATGGACGCTCCCGCTTTCATGGGCTTCTTCACAACAGCTGTACTGGCCATCATTGGATGGTTCAGCAAGGATACAGATAAAACGATTATGACTGTGCGGAAGCAGTGATGCAAATCTTGCCTGCGCTGATCGTTCGAATATAACAGAAAAACGGGGCAAGTCATTAGTCAATTCTTGCCCCGTCTTGTCTTGCCTTTTCTGTACCCCTGAACCTTCCTTATGGGGGCTAACCGTCAGCCGCATCCGCATAAGGATACAAATACCGGGAATGGCTCCGCCATTCCCGGTATTCTTTGTCTCACATGGTTTTCTCATACGGCTGCGCCTTTGGGCGCAGCCCTTTTGCCGCGTTCGGAATTATTTGCCGAAGGTGCAGTACATGAAGTACTTGTAGCCCAGGGGGTTGCAGAAGAAGCCCTGAACATCCTTGCTGATCATGTAGATGTCGGTGTAGTAGTAGATGGGGCAGATGCAGCCGGTGCTCATGAGCAGATCCTCGGCGCGGTGCATGAGCTCGTAACGCTTCTCGTTGTCGGTGCAGCCCTTGATGGCCTTGATGAGCACGTCATAGGTCTCGGCCCAGGTGCCGTTCTCTACCTTGGTATCGTAGCCCAGATCGGTGAGGTCAAGGCTGTAAACGGCGGCGGAGGCGTGAGCTTCCCTGCCGAACTGAACGTCATTGTTGCCGGACTCGGTCGTCCACATATCGAGGAAGCAGATAGGATCGTTGTAATCCGCTACCCAGCCGTTGCGGGCGATGGAGTAGTTGCCCTGCTTACGGGTGTTGAGGAAGGTCGCCCACTCCTGATTCTCCAGGTTCATGGTGATGCCGAGCTGTGCAAGCTGAGCCTGCAGATACTCGCCGATGGCCTTATGACCTTCGGAGGTGTTGTAGAGGTAGGTGAGAGTGGGGAAATCGGTGAACTTCTGGGAGGCCTCGTCGAAGGAGTAGTACTTCTTGAGGGTCTCAACGGCGGCCTTGTAGTTGTTCTCGAAGGACTCCTTGGCAACGTCGTAGTAACCGACAAAGCCCTCGTTATGACCGGCGGTCTTGTAGAACTCGGAGCCGTCGGGGTTGGTCATGCCCATCGCAACGAAGGAGGAAGCGGGTACCTGACCGCCCTGAGCGATCGCTTCAACGATGTAGTTGCGGTCGAAGAGCAGGGTGATGGCATTGCGGATCTCAGCACGGGCGTTCTCGGCCTCGGCGCCGGTAAGGCCGGCGGAAGCGGGCAGGATCTGCTCGTTGACGTTCCAGCATACGTAATAGGTGCCGATCTGACCTACTACCTTGTACTCATCGGGATAATCGGCCTTGAGGGTGGCCATCTCGTTGGTGGGAACGCCGTCAATGAGCTGCCAGGTGCCGTTCTTGAAGTTGGCGACCATGTTGTTCTCATCATCGGAGAGGAAGAACTCGATCTTCTTCATGGTGATATTGTCGGCGTCAACGAAATGCTCGTTCTTTTCGAGGGTGATCACGGAGTTGTGATCCCAGCCGGTCATGGTGTACGGTCCGTTGGAAACGTAGGTCGCGGCCTCGGTCGCCCAGCTCTCGTTGCTCACAACGTCCTCGCGTACGGGGAAGAAGGTGGGGAACGCAAGCAGCTCGTTCCAGTAGGAAACGGCGTTGTAAAGGGTGACTTCGAAGGTCTTGTCGTCAACAGCCTTGATGTTGAGCTTAGCGTCGGGATTGACGGGCTTGCCTTCGTCATCGGCGGCGGAGACCTCGTCATAACCCGCGACTACCTCGAACATATAGCCGTAGTCGGCGCCGAGAGCGGCGGAAGCGGCACGGTTCCACGCGAACTCGAAGTCCTTCGCGGTAACGTCCTTACCGTCGGACCACTTGAGGCCGTCGCGCAGGGTGTAGGTGTAGGTCACGGTGCCGTCGGCATTGGCAACGCCCTCGACGAGCTCTTTCGCGGCGTCGGGAACGATGACAAGCTTGCCATCCTTATCCTGAGCCCATTTTGCAAGGCCGGAGAAGAGGTGGCAGAGAAGGGTCGCGCCATCGACCGCGCTGTTCAGAGCGGGATCGATTGTGTCGGGCTCGGAAGCCAGACAGACAGCGATGCTGTCCTTACCGGAGTTGGGGTTGGTGCCGGGCTTGGTGCAGGCCGCAAGGGCGAGTACCATGATGGCAGCCAGAAGCAGTGCAAGGAATTTCTTCATTTCGTTTTTTCCTTTCGTTTTTTTTCTTTTTCAAAGCGCCCGTAAGCGCATTTTGAACTTGATCAGATCTCGCCGATCCTGTGGCAGGCGACGAAATGCCCGGGTGCGGCCTCGTTGAATTCGGGCATGCTCTCGGCACAGCGCTCGCATGCGTATTTGCAGCGCGTGCGGAACGGGCAGCCGGAGGGCGCGTTCAGAGGGCTCGGAATATCGCCCGTCAGCACTATGCGCTTGTTCGCCTTCGCAACTATGGGATCGGGCTGGGGCACGGCGCTCATGAGCGACTGCGTGTAGGGGTGCAGGGGGTGGTTGTAGATCTCCGCGGCGTCCGCAAGCTCGACCATCTTGCCCAGATACATGACGGCGATCCTATCCGAAATATGGCGTACGACGAGTATATCATGAGCTATGAAGAGGTAAGTCAGATCCATCTTTTCCTGCAGCTCAACGAACATATTGATGACCTGCGCCTGAATGGAAACATCGAGCGCGGAAACGGGCTCGTCGCAGACTATGAACTCGGGATTCAGGGAGAGAGCGCGCGCAATGCCTATCCTCTGGCGCTGACCGCCGGAAAACTCATGCGCATAGCGGGAGGCGTGCTCACTGTTGAGGCCGACCTGATCCATGAGCTCCAATATCCTTTCCTGCCGCTCCGCCCTGTTGGAATAGGCCTTGTGGATGTCCAGAGGCTCGCCGATTATGTCGGAAACGGTCATGCGGGGGTTTAGAGAGGAGTAGGGATCCTGGAATACCATGGTAGCCTTCTTGCGAAGCTCCGCAATATCGGCCTTCGACTTCACGGGCCTGCCGTCAAAGAACACGTCGCCGCCGGTGGGCTTGTAAAGGTGCAGTATCGAGCGGCCGACGGTCGTTTTGCCGCAGCCGGATTCGCCGACCAGACCCAGCGTTTCGCCCTTTTTGATGGAGAAGGAAACGTCATCAACGGCCTTCAGGGGCTTGGACCTGAACCAGCCCGTGTTGATGTTGAAATACTGTTTGAGGTGGCGGACGTCAACCAGCGTCTTGTCAGAGCCTTTATTCATGAGACTCACCGCCTTCCGGTTCGTTTATTATGGTGCCGTTTTGTATGCCGTCCTTTACGTTCATCCAGCATGCGGCGAAATGCTCCTCATTTATGCGCATACGCGAAGCCGCCTGCTTTATGCAGATCTTCATGGCGTTCGAACAGCGCGGGGCGAAGGGGCAGCCGTCGGGCATGTTGAGAAGGTCTATCGGGGTGCCGGTTATAGGCTCGAGCTTGCTGCCCGCGGTATCCGCGGTGGGTATGGATTTCATAAGCCCCTTTGTGTATTCGTGCTTGGGGTTGTAGAATATCTCCTCGGCCGTGCCCTGCTCGCAGATGGAGCCGGCGTACATGACTATGACCTCGTCGCACATCTGCGCCACGACGCCCAGATCGTGCGTTATCATTATGATCGCCATGCCGAGCTCCTCCTGCAGGGATTTCATGAGCTCGAGTATCTGCGCCTGGATCGTGACGTCAAGCGCGGTCGTGGGCTCGTCTGCAATGAGGATATCCGGCTCGCACGCGAGCGCCATCGCTATCATGACGCGCTGACGCATACCGCCCGAATGCTCGAACGGGTATTGGTTCATGCGCTTTTCGGGATCGTTTACGTTTACGAGCTTGAGCATCTCGATCGCCCTCTCCCGCGCCTGAGCCTTAGTGCGGTTTGTGTGGAGCATTATCGCCTCCATGAGCTGATGGCCTATCGTATATGTCGGGTTCAGGGAGGTCATGGGATCCTGGAAGATTATCGAGATCTTGTTGCCGCGCACGGTCTTCATGACGGGTTCCCCCGCTCCGACGAGCTCCTGCCCGTCGAGCTTTATGGAGCCGCTCACGATCTTGCCCGTGGGGGCCAGTATCTGCATTATGGAGTAAGCGGTAACGGATTTGCCGGAGCCGCTTTCGCCGACTATGCCGAGCACCTTTCCGCGTTCGAGGTTGAAGGATACGCCGTTCACGGCCTTGACCTCGCCCGCGGGGGTGAAGAAGGAAGTATGCAGATCGCGTACTTTAAGCAGCGGTTCGTTTGACATTTCAAGCACCTCCCTTTCTTAGTTCCTGAGCTTGGGATCGAACGCATCCCTCAGGCCGTCGCCGAAAAGGTTGAGCGAGAGCACTATGAGCGATATGACTATCGCGGGGATTATCATTCGATAGGGGTATGAGGATATGCCGTTCAGGGCGTCGGAAGCAAGCGAGCCCAGAGAGGGCATGGGCGCGTTTACACCGAGACCCAGGAACGAGAGGTAGCTTTCCGTGAATATCGCGTTGGGGATCTGCAGCGCCGTCGAAATGATTATAACGCTTATGCTGTTGGGCAGCAGATGCTTCCTTATGATCCAGCCGCCCTTGGCGCCCGCGGCGGTGCTTGCCAGCACGTATTCCTGCTCGCGCAGGGAAAGGATCTGGCCGCGGATAAGGCGCGACATGCTGACCCAGTACAGAACGCCGAATACCACGAACAGGCTTATTATGTTGCTGCCTATTTTTTCGAGCACGGTGCCCTCGATCACGGGCCCGAGAGTCATCTTCATGACGGAGGCCAGAAGAATGACCATGAGCATATCGGGCAGGGAGTAGATTATATCGACTATTCGCATTATCACAAGATCGACCGTGCCTCCGCAGTAGCCGGCGATCGAGCCTACCGTAAGGCCTATGATAAGTACGATTATGCTTGCAAAGAAGCCGACGGCAAGGGATATCCTCGTGCCATAGACCACCCTTATGAAGTAATCGCGGCCGGAAGCGTCCGTCCCGAATACGTGCGGGAATATCTTTTCGCCTGCGGCGATCCTCGCCTGCTCGGTCGTGCCGTATTTGAAGGGGGAAAGGTTGTTGTAGCTGTTATCTACGGGCTTGCCCGGCTGAACGCCCAGCATATCCTCATAGGAATACGGCCATACTGCGGGCAGTATGAGCGAAGCCAGCGTGATCAGCACTATCACGATAAGGCTCACAGTCGCGACCTTGTTTTTCAAAAGCCGCTTCACACCGTCGCGGAAGAAGGTGGAGGATTTGCGCATCTGCACCATGTAGGCCTTTTCTTCCTCCGTTGCGGGAATGAAGGCTTCAAGATCCACGTGCATGGTGAAGGGAATCTTTTCTTTCTTTTCCATCTTCTCGCCCCCTTTACTCCAGATTGATCCTGGGATCGACGATCTTATACATAATGTCGCTCACCAGATTCATAACGACTATCAGCACCGCAAGCACTATCGTAGTGCCCATTACCATCGGGTAATCGCGGTTGGTGATGCTTGAAACGAACGCGCGGCCTATGCCGGGAACGGCGAAAATGCGCTCTACGACCAGCGAGCCCGTCACGATGTAGGCGAGCATCGGGCCGAAATAGGTGATAACGGGGATGAGCGAGTTTTTAAGCGCGTGCCCGAATATTATCTTCGTGCCCGAAACACCCTTTGCCTTGGCCGTCCTTATGTAATCCTGACCCAGTACGTCCAGCATGGAGGAACGGGTCAGCCTTGTGATGTAAGCCATGGGATAGAGCGAAAGGGTTATGATGGGGAGCACGAGGCCGCCCTTCGCCGCGCCGTTGGCGGGCAGCCACCCGAGCTTGATGGCGAAAATAATGAGCAGCAGCGACCCCATTATGAACGAGGGCATCGAAACGAACGCCGTCGTGATGACCATTATGATCTTGTCGATCAGCTTGTTCCTGCGCAGCGCGGCGACGGCTCCCAGCACTATGCCTATGACGGCGGCGAGCACCGCGGCCACCACGCCGAGCTTCACGGAGGTCTTCATACCGTCGCCGATAACGTCGATGACCATGCGCCCCCTCTGCTTGAGCGAGGGGCCGAAGTCGAACTTCGTCACTATATCGCGAAGGTACGTGCCGTACTGAGTCATAAGCGGCTTATCCAAGCCGTACTTCGCCTCGAGCGCGGCCTGCGCGGCGGGAGAGATGGCCTTCTCGCTCATAAAAGGACCGCCCGGGACCGCGTGCATGACGAAGAAAGTCACGGTGATAACGATCCAGACGGTCAATATCGCAAGAAGTATCCTCTTGATGATGTAGAACGCTGTTTTTGAATTCATTTAAGCTTTTACCTTCTTTCCGGGTAAGAACGGGAATACGCGCAAAAATGGCGCAGTCTCCCCCTCCAATGCTTTACATATATACATTATATCATTGTTTGTCGGGAAGTCAATACCGCGGCTCCCGTTTCGCCGCGCCATTTGCAAAGCCCGTATGGCGGAAGCCCGCGGAAACCATGTGCAGCGGAAACCGCGGTCTTGGGATGCGCCGGACTGCGCCCGCCGCGCCTCAAAGGCTTTTCGTTTATTCAAACGCCTTTTTTAATCTGTCGAGCTCCCTCTGGTTTTTGATCTCGACGCTCTTTTCGGAATATTGCCGAACGAGCGCCGCATATCTTTCGAGCTTGGGCTTCGTCCTGCCGCCCTTCAATATCCATTTGGCAAAATCCTTATCAAACTTTTCATTGCAGCCGTCGGCTATTGAGGGTCGCACCCTGTTCCTGTATTTGAGGCTTCTTCGATAGGCACGGGCAAAGCAGGCGAAACGGTTGAAATTCATGTAGATAATAAGGTCGGCTTCCTCCATGCGCCTTTCGTGCTCGAGCTTTCTGTAATTGCCGTCTATCACCCAGCCGCGGGAGGCGTTCTCATCGAGGAACTCCCGCATGAGGGAAAGCTCGTCCTCCGTTTCGCGCTCCACCCAACCGGGCAGGAAATGGATCCTGTCTATATGCAGGACAGGCAGACCGAGCCTTTCGCCGAGGAAAGCGGCGAGG
Source organism: Clostridia bacterium (assembly GCA_017394835.1). GTDB lineage: Bacteria > Bacillota > Clostridia > Christensenellales > CAG-138 > UBA3857. The sequence goes on along the minus strand of JAFPXD010000030.1, from coordinate 15,837 downwards.
GTCGATTTGCCGCTCCCGGAATGGCCTATCAGCGCAATTTTCGCGCCTTCATGCGGTAATTCGGGTATTTTCATCGTTTTCATCGTTTCACCGTAAAGTCCAGCGCATATTCCGCATAACTGTATATAAGGGAGGTAAGCTCCGCGCGCACCTTTTCGGGCAGACGCACGCGGCGCATCTCGTTCACGTCAATGAGCATCATGCGGCGCAGCGCCTCCAGCGAAAGGGTGCTCACAGCCTTGAATGCGCTGCCGCAGGCTTCGCAGACGGAGCCGCCAAGCGAATTTGAAAATCTGACCTCCTTTTCGGCGCGGAGGTCCCGCCCGCATTTAAGGCAGTAGGTGAGCGTCGGCGCCACGCCCTCTATCTTAAAGAGCTTTGCCCAGAAACAGAGCTCGACGTCCATGGGATCGTTTTCGCCGTAAGCGATGAGCGAAAGCGTGTTGTAAAGAAGCACGAAGAGATCGTCGTTCGGAGTCTCCCGCGGGGCAAGATGCGCGACGGCGCTCACCGCGCAGGATGCGGAAACGAGCTGTTCATAGCTTTCCCTTATGGGATAGAAGCTTTCAAGCACCGCGGCTCCCGAAAGCTGAAGCTTGCCCAGCCTCTCGTTCACCTCCATCTCGCCGTAAACAAAGGGCGAGGCAAACGCGGCGAGCTTCGATTTGGGCTTGCGGCAGCCGCGCGCCGTAACGGCAACAAGCCCGCGCTCCCTCGTCAGGACGTTCAGTATCCTGTCGGATTCGCGGTAATCCGTCATGCGAAGCACTATTCCGTTCAAAATATCGTTTGGCATATTTTTCAGGGTATCATGCGGCGGCGCGCCGCGGAACAATAACAATAAAAAGGGAGGATCGAGCCGTGGAAAAAGCAAGCACTCTTTGGAATCGTTTTGAAAAGAGCGGAAAGCTCAAGGATTATTTGGATTTTTGCAAAGTGCGGAGGCTTGAAGGGGAGCGATCCTCCAAGCCTTCGGAAGGGCCGGAGCCCGATCAGTCGTCGTTATAGCCGAGCTCGCGCAGGGCATTCGCGCTGTTGCGCCAATCGGGGCGCACCTTGACCCAAAGCTGAAGATTGACCTTCGTGCCGAAAAGGGTCTCTATCTCGGGCCTTGCGGCGGAGCCTATCCTTTTGAGCATGGCTCCCCTGCCGCCTATTATGATGCCCTTGTGGGAATCGCGTTCACAGTAGATGACGGCGTTTATATCGTTTATGCCGTCCTCACGCAGCTCTATGCGCTCTATCTCAACGCCTATGCCGTGGGGGATCTCCTGACGGAGGGACTTTAACGCCTTTTCCCTTATTATCTCGGCGGTGATGACGCGCATGGGCTGATCCGTCACCATGTCGTCAGGGTAGTATTGGGGGCCTTCGACAAGGTATCCGCAAAGTATCTCTTCGAGCTTATCCACGTTTCTGCCCGTTTCAGCGGAAATGGGCAGTATCCTTTTTATGAAAGCTTCCTTTTCGAGGCGTTCCCGTATCGTTTCTATATCGTCAAGGTTCGTAAGGTCGGTCTTGTTTATCGCCGCGACGACGGGCGTATTCCCCACCCTCTCGCGGAGCGCCGCGATGAGGCTCTCATCCATCTCGCGGACGCCCTTCGAAGCGTCGAGCATAAAGAGTATGCACTCCACCTCGCGCAGGGATTCATACGCGACCTTGAGCATATACTCGCCCAGACGGTTCTTCGCGCCGGTCACGCCGGGGGTGTCGAGGAACACGATCTGATAATTCTTTCTCGTCACGACCCCCGCTATGCGGTTGCGCGTGGTCTGCGCGCGTTCGGAAACTATGCTTATCTTTTGCCCCACCATGAGGTTCATAAGCGTGGATTTGCCCACGTTGGGCGAGCCTATAATGGTGACGAAGCCCGACTTGTAACCCTTTTCCATCATTCCATATCCGCCTTTGTAAACGCCATGGGTATGAGCTCTCGAAGCTCGTGTATCTCATAATCGCCGTCGCGGTCGGCGCAGATGACGGGCATATCGGGCGGGCAGAACTCCGCAAGCACCTGGCGGCAGACTCCGCAGGGCGCGGTGTGGTTAAGGCTGTCGGAAATTATCGCTATCGCCTCAAAATCGCGCTCTCCCTCATAAACGGCCTTGAACATGGCCGTGCGCTCCGCGCAGTTGGTGGGTGTGAATGCGGCGTTTTCGATATTGCAGCCGAGATAGTACGCGCCGGAGCCCGTCTTCAAGCAGGCGCCCACGCGGAAATTCGAATAGGGCGCATAGGCCTTTTCGCGCGCTTCGGCGGCGAGCCTCAGCATCTTTTTCACTTCAAACTCATGCAGATTGATCATATTCCCTCCAATGGACTTACAGAATCCCTTCTATATTCGCGATTATTGCGCGCTGCCTCGCGGTCATTATCTCCTCATCCTCGGGGCTCATGTGATCGTAGCCCAATACGTGCAGAGTCCCGTGGATCGCAAGGAAGGCGACCTCACGCGCGGTGGAATGCCCAAGCTCCTCCGCCTGCCTTTGAGCCGTTTCGACGGAGATCATAATATCCCCCAGATGCCCGTCCGGCACGGCAATGAGCTCCTCCCCCTCGTTCACGGGGAAGCTCAGCACGTCCGTCGGCCTATCGACGCCGCGAAGCTCGCGGTTCAGAAGATGGATCACGGGATCGTTCGTGAGCTCTATGCATATATCGCCCTCCGCACCTTCGGCTTCAAGCGCCGCCTCCGAGCCGATCCGGGCCGCGCGCATCAGCTCCGGGTCTTCGGGTATCGCGTTTATCAAAACCTCCGCAAACCTCATCTTACGTCTATCTCCTCAAGATCGGGGTATTCCACCCTTTCGTGATAAAGGGCGGCAAAAGTGCGCAGGAAGCTCGTTTCGATCTTGTTTATCTCCGCGAAGGAGAGGGGCGAATCCCAAAGCATGCTCCCGCGCTTATCCCATTTATGGTTTATGATCTCGCGCACCTTGGCGGCTATATCGCGCATGGTGGGCTCCTTCATGCTGCGGACGGCCGCCTCGCAGCAGTCGGCAAGCATTATTATCGCGCTCTCCTTGGTGGAGGGCTTGCCGGAGGGATAACGGAATTTGGAAACATCCACCTCCGTGCCCTCGGGCGCGGCCTTCTTGGCCCTGTCGTAGAAATAGACCATCACCGAATCGCCGTGATGCTCCCCCGCGATCCTCACGACCGCGCCGGGGAATTTATGCTTTTCAAGCAGCTCCACGCTGTCCTGCTGGTGGGCGATTATGCGCCTTGCGGATTCGTAGGGATCCAGATCGTTGTGCACGTTGTTTTCCGTGCGCTGGTTTTCCTTAAAGCAGAGGGGATCCTTGAGCTTGCCCACGTCGTGATACGTGGCGGCGACGCGGCAGAGCAGCGCGTTTGCCCCGACCTGCTCCGCGGCGGCTTCCGCAAGCGCGGCGACGGTGAGCGAATGATGATACGTGCCGGAAGCTTCGGTCATGAGCCGCTTCAAAAGCGGGTTGTTGTTGTTCAAAAGCTCGTTCAGTCTCGCATCGGTGGGAATATCGAAAAGCGTTTCAAATACGGGCATGAAGCCGACGGCGAGTATCCCGCAGAGCACGCTCCCGCCCAGTATCCACAGCAGGGTGCGCCAATAGGCTTCGAAAGCTTCGCCGCAGGCGAGCATTGCCGCGCCGTAAGTGAGCGCTCCGGCGGCGCCCGCAAGCCCCGCGGCGATCACGGTATTGCTCCTTGTGGAGCTTATTCCGAGCGCGAGCACGGCGGCTATCGCGGTGACGGCGGCGGCGAGTATCATCCCCATGGGCGCTCCGCGGACTCCGCTGACTACGAACGCGGTCACTCCCGCGGCGGCGGCCACGGGCACGGATGAGAGCATCGCGAGCCTCCTGTTTGTGAGCACGGCAACGAGCATGGCGGCGAGAACGTGCACCGTGAACCCCACGTCAACGCGCATTGTCACGGGCAGCGGCGCGCAGGCGATCACGAGCAGCACGCATATCAGCAGCATCCTGCTGAACGTTGCCAAATTCTTTTCGCGGCGGATATAGGCATATACGCCGAACGCGCCGAAGCCCATGGCGATGAGCACCAGCGAGCCAACTACGCTTTGCCACGCTTGTCCCGCCTTTATGAGGAACACGGTGTATTCGGCCGCGATCAAAGCGTACGTCACGCAGAGCATGAGTATGCTCCAACCGACGCCTATCGTCTTCTCGCGCCGTATCTTGGCCGCCTCCTTCTGCTTTGCTTCATTCGGGAGCTTGCTCCTTCTTGCCGCGGCCCCCGTTACATCCCTTTCCAAAGCTGCCTCCTTAATACGGGACCTTTATTGCTGACGGTCGCCGTTTTTCTCGCGTTTGATCCTTTCCATCTCCGCCTGCTCGTATGCGCGGACTATCCTCTGCACCATCTCGTGGCGCACCACGTCCCTTGCGGAGAGCCTTATCATCGCAATGCCCTCAACGCCTTCGAGCACGCGCATTGCGTGCACAAGGCCGCTCTTCCTGTCCTGCGGGAGGTCGATCTGGGTCACGTCCCCCGTAACTACCACGCGGGAGCCCTCGCCGAACCTCGTCAAAAACATCTTCATCTGCTCAATGGTGCAGTTCTGCGCCTCATCGAGGATTATGTAAGCGTCGTTCAGCGTACGCCCGCGCATATAGGCGAGGGGCGCCACCTCGATAACGCCGCGCTCCGAAAGGAGCTTGAAATTTTCGGAGCCCAGGAATTCATAGAGCGCGTCGTACAGCGGGCGAAGATAGGGATCGACCTTGTTCTGCAGATCCCCCGGGAGGAAGCCCAGCTTCTCCCCCGCCTCAACTGCGGGACGGGTGAGGATTATGCGGCTGACCTCCTTGTTTTTGAGGGCCAGCACCGCCATTGCGACTGCCAGATAAGTCTTGCCCGTGCCGGCGGGGCCGACTCCGAACACCACGGTGTGCTTCTTGAGCGCCTGCACGTATTTCTTCTGCCCCAGCGTCTTGCACTTTATCTGCTTGCCCTTGTTGGTGAAGGCTACTACGTCATCCGCAAGCTCCAGTATCAGATCGGAATTGCCCTCCTTGGCAAGGTCGATCGCATACCTTATGCGGCCCCTGTCTATGTTTTCGCCCTTACGGATGAGCATGAGCAGCTTTTCTATTACCGCGGCGGCGGCCTCCGTCTCGCTCTCTCCGCCGGTGACGGTTATGCGGTCCGCATCGGACGCGATATGCGCGCCCGTCTCCGCCTCGATTATTTTAAGGTTCTCATCGAACACGCCGAAAAGCCTTATGAGCTCGTCCATCTGTTCGACCGGAACGCTCAGCTCGAAATTGCCCTCGGCCTCGTTCGTTTCGTTCACGGCCCCGTTTTCGGCGGCCGTTTCAAGTAAGGTTTCGTTATTGGTATCGTTATTCATGCAAACTCCCGATGATTCCTATGTTTTCCAGTACGGTGACGGTTATCCGCGCCGTAACGCTGCCGTCGCCGCCGTATTCGCAGTCCGTGCGAAGGGTCACTATCCTCGCCCCCTGCGGGACCGCGGTATTGAGTTTTTCCTGCGCCATGAGCCGCGCCCGCCGCTCTATGCCCTCCCTCGTATCGGGAACGGCCCCCGGTATGAGCTCGCGCAGGGTCGCTTGCTCCACCCTTATCGGCAGAGGCGACGCGGTGATAAACGCCGCTTTTTCGGGCTCCTTCCCGAATTCCGGATACGGCCTGTCAAGCGAAAGCTCGAACCCGAACAGGCTTATCGCGATGGCTTTGCTGCTCCTTCCCGAAGGGGTCGGCTCCTCGCGCAGAGCAGGCGCGGTCGCACTGACGCGGTAAAGCACGCGGCCGATCAGCTCGCCCTCCGCCCTTACGAAATAGCCCGGCTTCGATGCGGAAAGATCGCCCGAAATGAGCAGCTCCCCCTTCCTCACCGCCTGCCCCTGCGTGACGCACGCGCGGCCGGCGTAAACGGAGACGGAGTCGATCACGCAGTCCTTCGCGGCATAGATGCTTGCGGGGGAAGTCTCCTTCCCGCGCTCCTCCTTGGGGTATCTGCCCGCTATCTCGATCCTCAGCGTCACCCCGCGGAGGATCACCTTTGCATTGGCGACTCTCTTATCGGCATTCAGCGCCGCCGCTATCGCGGAAGCCGTAAAGCCGCTCTTGGGCTTCCCCCTTGCGGCGCCCATCTCCCCGATGATCGCCAGCACCTCCCGCTCCGGTATGCTGACGGAATCGACCGATATGAACCACAGCCTTGTTGAAAGCACTGCACACGCGATGAACAGCAGTGCGGCGGCCGCGGCGAACGCCCCGTTCCGGTAAAGCCACGGGATGAGCCTTGCCCCGCCATAGCGGGCAAGTATCCTCACCCTGCAGCCCGTGCCCCTTGCGGCGCGGCGCAGACGCTTAATATCGCCGACGGCAACGCGCGCTTCGAACCCGCATTGGCGCCTTCCCGTATCCTTCAGGGGCACTCCGGCTTCAAGGCAGCGGTTTACGAGCCTTTCCGGATATTCCCCCATTATCCCTATCTTAACATATCCGCGGCAGAATTTCCATAGCTTCATTGAATTTTCTCACCTTTGCGCCAAAATTATTCAAAGGAAACGGAGCGGATGCGCCCATCCGCTATGAGTTCGTCCTCGGTCAGCACGGAGGCGCAGAGCCCCGCGCCCTCTATCCTCAGCACTCCGAGCGCGGTCACGAGCCTTATGGACCGCTCCGAAAGGACGAGCACGCCCTCATGGTGCTCCACACGCACCCATCGGTCGCCCGTCACGCTCACCTTGGGTATTATGCAGTCGGAGTCCGCGGGGAACCCGCAGGCGGCGTATGCCACGCCCCTCCTCATGGCGGACCGCGCCCTCTTTACGCTCACGGGGCGTCTCTTCATTCCGCGTTTCGTACCGCTCCCCCCTTCCATTTCACTGTTTCGGCTAATTATATGCCGGCGCGGCATATATATTTCTCCTGAGCGCCGCTCCGGTGCGGTTTGGCGGGCTTTTGGGGTTGACATTGCCGCCGATTTATCGGATAATAGGATTTGTTCTTTTTTGAGCCGCGGACCGGCTGCGGCGATCTGTTTTCAGGAGGTTTTCGATGAGCATACATGAGGAATGCGGAGTTTTTGGCGTCATTTCGCCGAACGACGCCGATGTTGCCGGCATCTCCTATTACGGGCTTTACGCGCTCCAGCACAGGGGTCAGGAAAGCTGCGGCATAGTTGTGAACGATGACGGCGTGTTCGCCTCCCACAAGGATCTCGGTCTGTTGAGCGAGGTCTTTTCGGGCGACATCCTTTCACGCCTTCCGCACGGGCGCATGGCGATAGGCCACGTCCGCTATGGCACGACCGGCGGCACCAACAGGAACAACTGCCAGCCCATCGAGGTCAACCACCAGAAGGGGCGCATGGCGCTCGCCCATAACGGCAACCTTTCCAACGCCGCGGAGCTGCGCAACCGGCTCGAGCTTTCGGGCGCCATTTTCCACACCACCAGCGATACCGAGACCATCGCCTACATAATCACCAAGGAAAGGCTCACCGCCCCCTCCATAGAGGCCGCCGTTTCCCGCGCCATGAACGTGATAGACGGCGCGTACTCCCTGCTTTTGATGAGCCCGCAGAAGCTCATCGCGGCGCGCGATCCCTACGGCTTCCGCCCGCTCTGCTTCGGCGTGACGCCCGACGGCACCTACATAGTCGCTTCAGAAAGCTGTGCGATAAAGGCCGTCGGCGGCGAGTTCATCCGCGACGTGGAGCCCGGCGAAATGATCGTTTTCAGCAAGGGCAGCTACGTGTCAAATAAGGAGCACTGCGGCACAAAGCCCAAAAAGCTCTGCGTATTCGAGTATATTTACTTTGCCCGTCCCGATTCCGTGATAGACGGCGTTTCCGTTCACAGCTCCCGCGTCGCCGCGGGCAGGATCCTTGCAAAGGCGCATCCCGCCCCCGCGGATCTCGTAATAGGCGTGCCCGATTCCGGGCTTGACGCCGCCATCGGCTTCAGTCTCGAATCCGGAGTGCCCTACGCCATAGGCCTCATCAAGAACAAATACATAGGCCGCACGTTCATTTCTCCCGGCCAGAGCATGCGTCTTGATCAGGTCAAAATAAAGCTTTCCGCGATAGAGGACGTGATAAAGGGCCGCCGCATAGTGCTTATAGACGATTCCATAGTCCGCGGCAACACGAGCGGCAGGCTCGTGAAGCTCCTGCGCGAAGCCGGCGCCGCCGAGATCCACATGCGCATATCCTCCCCGCCCTTCCTGAACCCCTGCTATTACGGCACGGATATAGACAGCCGCGAAAACCTTATCGCCTGCAAGCACAGCGTCGAGGAGATCGCCAAGCTCATAGGCGTCGATTCGCTTGGGTATCTGCCCATGGAGGCGCTTCCCGAGCTCACCCGAGGCGCCGGTTACTGCGACGCCTGCTTCAGCGGCGAATACCCCACGGAGATCCCCTCCGATACGCGCAAGGACAGGTTCGAAATGAAGCTTTCCGAAAGGAAAAAGCCCGCAAAACAATAAGCTGCAACGAAAAAAGCCCCGAGGATCTCCTCGGGACTTTTTTTGCCTGAGCCTTACACCTGCTCGGGCTTTTCATCATACCATTTGGGCTCCAATATGCGCTCGGCGGTGTGCTGCTGGCCCGCCCGCAGGTCGTTGCGCTCTATCACGCATACGCCCATTTCACGCGCTCTGCGGTAAATGGCCCACGCCTCGCCCGAAAGATCCGCCGCCGTCGCGATCACGGCGCGCGCATTCCTGCCGCCGAAGCGCTTTGCAAGATAGTGGATCTCATAAAGATCGCGGGTATCGGGCCGCGCCGTCTTGCAGGAGACGAAATAAGAATTGAGCCCGCGCGTCATAATGACGTCCACCTCGTTCGTGGTATCGTCAAAGCCGGGGTTCTTCGCGCCGTCCCAATCGAATTCAACGCTCATTTCGGCCGAATCGAAATGCGCGCAGTGCGCCGCGCTCATATAGACGAAGAGCTCCAGGCACATCCCCACCGTCGTCAGCGCTTCGCGCGCTATATCGGAAGTGAAACGGAACCCAACGTGATCGCCCTTGGTATCAAGCTCCGCTATGGCGCCCGCCTCCTCAAGATAGCCGAGCAGGCGCTTGTTCGCCTTGAGCGGGATGCGGTTGTTTATGACGGCGGACGGAGCGCTGAACGCGCGTTTTTCCGCCTCATAATAGTAATGGCGGCAGCCGTACTGCACGTATTCCGCAAGCGCATTCCATTCCTCAACGTGCGCGCCGTAAATATCGAGCAGACGGCGCACGGCGGCAATATCCGCGCGGCTGACAGGCTCCGAATGCTTTTTGCCCGTCACGCAGCCGCCGCCGAGCTCTATGAGCCCGCGAACGTCCGTCCTGAATTCCTGAACGGCGGAAAGCTGCCCCTCCATGCCGAAGATATTGCGGAATTTGCCGCGGATATCGTCATAGTAGAACGACTTGGTCTTCCTTTCGGAGCAGAAACGCTCCGCCGCAACGAGCACCGTCGGCGCGCCGCCCGTCATGTCGATCGCGCAGTCGGGGTATTTTTCGACCGTTTCGGTTATCTTTTTAAAGAGCGTTTCGACCGACCTGTTCCCCACGTTCACGAATTCCGTTTCAGCGCCTTCGCGGAAGGAGGCGACGAACTCCGCTATACTCTCCCTCGCAGCCCTGTCGGGCATGAAGCCGCAGCAAAGGAACACCGCCCTTTCGGGACGGAAAACCATTACCGCCGAAAGGTCGTCAAAGCGTTCGTTCACATAGAATTCGATGAGCGTTTTCATTGGGATCGCTCCCGATCAGTTCCTTATCATGCCCATGACGAGCTTCAAAGTGTTCTCCGCACCGTCGATATGGCTGCGCTCGTACCCGTGGGAGGCGTAAACGCCCGCGCCTATGAGCCCGTGGCGCAGATCGTAGCCCGCGTCGAGAGCGGCGTCCGCATCGGAGCCGTAATAGGGATACACGTCGAGCGCGTAATCGAGGCCCAAACGCTTCGCGGTGGAGATGAGCTCGCCCGTAAGATCGTAATTGTACGGGCCGTGGGAATCCTTAACGCAGATGGAGACCTGCTCCTCGCGGCAGGCGAGGCCCTGACCCACGCAGCCCATATCAACGGAGATTATGTCCTTCGCGTCCTCGGGCAGCCCGGAGGAACAGCCGTGGCCGACTTCCTCGAATACGGTGACGTAAATATAGGTCTTGCGGCGAAGGGTGATACCCTCCTCCTTTATGCGCCTCGCAAGGTCAAAGAGGATGGCGACGGAGAGCTTGTCATCCAAAAAGCGGCTCTTTATATAGCCCTTTTCGGTCACGCGGAAGCGGGGATCGAAGCATACGTAATCGCCCGTCGCAATGCCGAGCGCTTCGGTATCGGCCTTCGAATAGACGCGCTCATCGAGCACGAGCTCCATGCCGTCCCAATTACGCTCCTGCTTGGAGTAATCGCCGTTCACGTGCACGGAGGGGTCGTTCATCTGGAAGCAGCCCTCATACGCCTTGCCGTCCCTCGTATAGACGGTCGCGTTCTCGCACTCGGCGTTGTTGGGGTTCATGCCGCCTATGCGGGTGAGGCGCAGCCTGCCGTTGCCCTTGACCTCGGCGACCATGCCGCCAAGGGTATCGAGATGCGCTGAAAACACGACGGGGTCGCCCTCGCCGCCCAGGCAGCAGAGCACGCAGCCCTTGTTGGTGACCTCGGGCGAATAGCCGAGAGCCTTCAGCCTTTCGACCGAATATTCGGCGGCGGCCTTGGTGAAGCCCGTGGGGCTGGGGATGGCGATGAGCTTTTCAAGCTCCTTTACAATGCTGTTCATATGAAAACTCCTTATTTTGATTGGATTTTTACCACTTGTTCCTGACCTTTTCGGCAAAGCCCAAAAGGTTTTCGATATTGAGCCTTTCGCCGTTATCCAATATGACGAAGCCCGTAAACCTTCCGAACACCTGATGCTGATCGCTCATTATGACGCCCAGCGAGATCTTCGCTTTGCGGTCTATGATGGGCTTGAAATCAAGCTCCAGCCGACCGTCCGACGAGGTAAACCGCCACGGCTCCTCATATTGTTCCCTGCCGTTCGCGTCCTTCGGGATCGCGAATTCGACCGATTCGAGCTTGTGCGCTATCCCATCGACAAAGAGCATGTTTTCGGAAGCGGCGGAGGTATCTCCGAACCCGTAACCCAGATTGAAGCCGAGCTTATGCCCGCCCGCCATGCCCTGCGCGGCGCTCCAATACCAGGTGTTGTCATACGTCCAGACCCCCCTGCCCCAATCGAGCAGGCCGAAGCTGTTGCCGGGAGTGAACTTATACTTCTTGCGGTCGTACCACACGGTGCCCGAGGCGCGCATGGCGACCGTCTTCTGGTTATAGTAGAAGGCCGTCTTCTTTTCGGGGAAGGGCGTTGCGATGACCATCGAATCGCGGGGCTCCTCGGTCAACAGTATGTCGCATTCGAAGGGTTCCTTGCCCTTGAAGCGTTTGAACAGGACTCGGAGCCGCCTGCCCTCCTCCTCATGCTTGAAGGAAAGCTCCACCCTGCGGCTCTTGTATTCTATATCGCCGTATGCGGGCGATGAGGGCAGCCCGATCCTGCCGCGCGTCAAAGGAATTATCACGCTTTTGGTGATCTCCTTCGCATGCTCGAGATCAATGAACGAAACGCTCATCATGCCCATGTAGGAATTATCATCGCAGGTGAGGGCGACGGCGTAGCGATCGTTCTGGATGAGATAGTAATCCCATTCCTTTATGCGCATTTTGCCGCCCTTTATAAGCGAGCGGTCATAGACCAGTATGGGATAAGTCGCATAGCCCGCCTCGAAAAGGGAGCCGTCGTCATTCAAAAGCGGTGCGGGGACCTGTATCTCGTGCTGCATGCTGCCTCCTTATTCCCCGCCGTAAAGCAGGTTCTGCGCGTCGTTCAAGAGCTTGTACGCCCCGCCCTTTTCCATGAGGGTCCTATGGTCGCCGCGCTCTATTATGCCGGAGCTGTCTATGACTATTATCTCATCCGCATTGCGCACGGTGGAAAGGCGGTGCGCGATAACGAGAGTCGTCCGCCCCTCGGAAAGCCTTTCGAGCGCACTCGTGATCTTCGCCTCGGTCGCGGAATCCAAAGCGCTCGTCGCCTCGTCGAGGATCAGTATGGGCGGATTCTTTAAGAATATCCTCGCTATCGAGACGCGCTGCTTCTGCCCGCCCGAAAGCGTTATGCCTCTTTCGCCGACCACGGTATCGTAGCCGTCGGGCATACGGATTATGTCGTCGTGTATCTCCGCCGCCTTCGCCGCCGCGATTATCTCCTCATCGGTGGCGTCGAGCCGCCCGTAGCGGATGTTTTCCTTTATTGATGCGGCAAAGAGGAACACGTCCTGCTGCACTATGCCTATGTTCCCGCGCAGCGAGCGCAGCGTGACCTCCCTTATATCGTGCCCGTCGATGGTGATGGAGCCTTCCGAGACGTCATAAAAGCGCGGGATGAGGTGGCAGAGCGTCGTTTTGCCGCCGCCGGAGGGGCCGACGAGTGCGACAGTCTTGCCGTGGGGTATTGAAAGATCTATGTTCTTGAGCACGCGCCTGCCCTCGTCATACGAGAAGGAAACGCCCTTGAATTCGATATCGCCGCGAACGCATTCAAGCTCCGCCGCGCCCGGCTCGTCGAATATGGTGGGCTCGGTGTCCATTATCTCGGTAAATCTGCGGAAGCCCGCCATGCCCGCCGTGTACTGCTCCATAAACATCGCGAGCTTGCGGATGGGCGAGGTGAACGAGGTGATGTAGAGCAGGAACACGAACAGGTCGTTCGAGGTCATGTGCCCGCGCTGCTTTATTATGAGGATGCCCGCAAAGCCCAGCACAAGCACCTTCAGGATGGTGGTGAAGAACTCCATGCCGCACATAAACCTGCCCATCGCCTTGTAATTCATGGACTTCGCGGTGATGTATTTTTCGTTGCCCCGGTCGAATTTTTCTATCTCGTGCTCCTCGTTGGTGAAGGCCTTTGCGACCCTCGCGCCCGAGATGGCGGATTCGATATCCGCGTTTATCCCCGCTACGCTCTCCTTGACCTTGCGGGAGGTCAGATTGAGCTGTTTGCGCAGGTACATGACGAACGCCAGCATGAAGGGCACCGTCGCCATGAGCATGAGCGCGAGGCGCCAGTTGATAAGCGCCATCATAATGAAGGAGCCGACGAAAGTGACCGTCGAAATGAAGAGATCCTCCGGGCCGTGGTGCGCGAGTTCAACGACGTCAAACAGATCCGTGGTGCAGCGCGCCATGAGCTTGCCCGTCCTCGATTTATCGTAGAAGGAGAAGCCGAGCTTCTGCAGATGGGAGAATATGTCGTGGCGCATATCCGTTTCGATATAAACGCCCAGCACGTGCCCCCAGTAGGTGACGATATAGGAGCATATCGCGCGGACTACGTGCATGAGTATCGCCGCGCCTATGAGTATCAAAAACGGGCGGAGCGTTTCCGCGCCGGGCGCAACGTAATCATTCAGCGCGTTCCTCGCCATGATGGGATAGATGACGTCCACCGCAGAGATTATGAGCGCGCAGAACATATCGAGGGCAAAGAGCTTCATATGCCCCCGGTAATAGCTTATAAAGCGCCTTATGACGCCGGGCTTCTTATTCTTCCTGTCCATTGGCTTCTCCGTTCTCCGCTTTTTCGGACGGCTGCTCCTCCACAATATCGGAGGGCATGCGTCGCGCGATAACAAGGGCGCCGAACGCCGCGGCGATCATCAGAACGGGTATCATGAAATGGATCCCCAACCAAAGCGACAGCGCGAGCACTATAAAGCCGCCCACCGCGAGCACTATGCCTATCCAAGCCACTATCCTTCTTAAACTCATAGCAAGACCTCGCTTTACGTTTTCCTAATTATACCGCAAAAACACGTTCGGTACAATAGCAAAAAAAGCCCCCGCCGCAAAACGGGGGCCCTTGACGGGATCTGTTATTCGTAAAGGGGATGCTTGTTGGTGAGCTCTATAACGGCCGCCTTTACTTCGGGGATGGCTTCCTCACCGCGCAGAGCGATCTTGGAGATGAGGGCGCCGATCTCGACCATTTCATCCTCCTTGAAGCCGCGGGAGGTAACGGCGGGAGTGCCGATCCTGAGACCGCTCGTTACGAAGGGGCTCAGGGTCTCCTTGGGGATGGTGTTCTTGTTGACGGTGATGTTCGCCTCATCGAGCCAATGCTCGACCTCCTTGCCGGTGCGGCCGACGGGGGTCAGATCGACGAGCATGAGGTGGTTATCCGTACCGCCGGAAACGATGCGCATGCCGTTATCCGCAAGGGACTTGGCGAGCACGGCGGCGTTCTTTACGACCTGCTTCTGATACTCCTTGAACTCGGGCTTCAATGCCTCGCCGAAGCAGGCGGCCTTGGCGGCGATGATGTGCATGAGGGGGCCGCCCTGGGTGCCGGGGAAGATGCCCTTGTCGATCGCCTTGGCGTACTGCTCCTTGCAGAGGATCATACCGCCGCGGGGACCGCGAAGGGTCTTATGGGTGGTGGAGGTAACAACGTCCGCATAGGGGACGGGGTTCATGTGCAGACCCGCGGCAACAAGACCCGCGATGTGAGCCATATCTACCATGAAGATAGCGCCGACCTTCTGAGCGATCTGGGCGATGCGCTCGAAATCGATGGCGCGGGGATACGCGCTTGCGCCCGCGACGATCATCTTAGGCTGGTTCTCGACGGCGAGCTTCTCAAGCTCGTCATAGTCGATGCGCTCATCTACTTCGGAAACGCCGTAGGGCACGAAGTGGAAATACTTACCGCTCATATTGACGGGGCTGCCGTGGGTGAGGTGACCGCCGTGGGAGAGGTTCATGCCGAGGATGGTATCGCCGGGATTGAGGAGCGCGAAATAGACGGAAAGGTTCGCCTGAGCGCCGGAATGGGGCTGAACGTTGGCGTGATCCGCGCCGAAGAGCAGCTTGGCCCTGTCGCGGGCAAGATTTTCGACCATATCGACCTTCTCGCAGCCGCCGTAGTAACGCTTTCCGGGATAACCCTCGGCGTACTTGTTGGTCAGATGGCTGCCCATGCAGGCCATAACAGTCTCACTGACGAAGTTTTCGGAAGCGATGAGCTCCAGATGGTCGCGCTGACGGGCAAGCTCCTGCTCCATGTAATCGCAAAGCTCGGGATCGTGCGCACGGATGAGATCAAACTGTATCATAATGTACCTCCAACAAAAAGTTCCTATTAAGGTGTTTATATTATAGCGCAGAAAAAGCCGTATTTCAAGGCGAAAAAAGAATATAAAAAGAGGCCCTTCCCATTCTGCTTTCGGCATTATCCCGCCGCGGGAACGCCTGCCTTCCCCCTTGCGGAGAAGGCTTTTATCATACCTACTCCCCTCCCTTCGGCGAACAGATATTAACGCAAAAATGCCCGCCCGGCAAAAGCCGGGCGGGCAAGCGTCATTTCAAGTATCGATCTGTTATCAGCCCTGAACGGGAAGCTCGGGGATGATCTCGCTTACGTAACGAGCGATGAGCAGAGCGTCGGTCATATCGCAGACGCCGTCCTGGTTAACGTCGCACCAAGGATCGATATTCTCGGGATCGAGCTCCTGGATCTCCATGGAGTAACGCATGACGAGCAGGACGTCCTCACCGTTGACTTCGCCGTCGCCGTTGGCGTCGCCCCAGAGATGCTCCACGGGAGGCTGGGGTTCGCCGGGAGTCGCCCATACCTCGACCTGGTCAACATTGAGCCTGAACATGTCGGTCACGTTGTAGTGACGGATCGCGATGTAAACGGTCTCGCCGGCAAAGTCGGAGAGGTCGGCCTCATACATCACGTAAGCGCCGGTGGCGGTGAAGTCGCCGGCAACCTTGATCATGTCGGCGGGATC
>JAFPXD010000029.1 GCA_017394835.1 Clostridia bacterium | reverse complement strand
GCTTTGGCTCCCCTTGCGAAGGGGAGCTGTCATCGTGAGCCAAGGCGAACGATGACTGAAGGGTCGCACGTGCGCGTCCTTCATCGTCAAAAAAGAATGACCCCCAATAAAAACGCGGCGGTGCAAGGTCTTTCGAGCATTTTTGACGCGGTACGGCGCAAAAAGATCCCTTTTGAGGCTGTGTATCGTTAAGTGAATGCGCCCAAGCGCCGTGTGTTTTTTTGTATTAAATTTTTATGTGAGCCGTACGGGTTTAAGCCCCGTCCATATTTCGAACGCGCGCACGGCCTGCCGGTATAAAAGCTCTTCTCCGCCTATTGCGGGGACCCCGCGTGAACGGGTCGTTCGGACGAGCTCTGTTTCGCCGCCCGGGCGATAGACCATATCGAATACGAGCTCCGACCCGAGCCTGACGGGAAGCTCGAAATAAGTGAAGCGCTCCCCCGCCTCCATTCCGAGAGGCGCCGCGTTTATAAAGAGCTCGGCCGAAAACCCATCCTCGCCGTTCAGCACGTTTTCTATCAATTCTTCATCCCCGGCGCGCAGGCTGCGCACAAGGTACCGGACGCTGCAGCCGTGCTTTTCAAGCGCATATTTCGCCGCTCTTGCCGCGCCTCCCCTGCCGAGTATTGCGGCAGTCTTCCCCGCCGGATCGAAGCCGCTCTCAAGCAGGGCGTCAACGAGCCCGGTTCCGTCGGTATTGTGGCCTATAAGGAGCCCTCCGCGCTTTTCGACTATGTTCACGGCTCCGCAGGCGGCAGCAGACGGCGCGAGCCCGTCAAGATAAGGTATCGCTGCAAGCTTCAGCGGCATTGTAAGGGCAAAGCCATCCAGCTCCTCCGCTATCCCGCGGATGCGGCCCGCCTCCCCCGCCTTTACGGGGATGCGCAGGAACTCCGCCTCGAGCCCCGCGCCGCGGAACATGGGCGCGTAGATCTCGGGCGAGCGGCTGTGCGATATGGGAAAGCCGAGCACTGCAAATCGAAGCATGGGATACCTCCTTTTATCAAATTCATTATACCACAAAAGGCGGCGTTATGGTATAATGGAAACAGCAAAAAAGGAAGGAGCGCTTTGCCTTATCAAAGCGGAAGCGATGCTGATGAAGATACTTGTTTTGAACGGCCCGAACCTCAACATGACGGGCAGGCGCGAGCCCAAGATATACGGCTCCAAGACCCTCGATGAGATAATCGGGGCGCTCAAGCTCCGCGCGAAGGAGCTCGGCGTTTCGATCGACCATATCCAGACCAATCACGAAGGGGTGCTGATAGACAACATCCAGGCGGCGCCCGCGCTCTATGCCGGGATAATAATAAACCCCGGCGCGCTGACGCATTATTCTTACGCCCTGCGTGATGCGATCGCCTGCTGCCCCATTCCCGTGGGCGAGGTGCACATAAGCAATATTCTTGAAAGGGAGCTCTTCCGCACGATCGACGTGATACAGGAGGTATGCGCTTTCAGAGTGATGGGCCTGGGGCCCGAAGGATATGAGACGGCTCTCAGCATGCTGATGCAGAGGATCCCGAGAAACCCGCAATAAAGCGGTACGATCTCCGCCTCCGCCGGGGGCGCGCCCTATCCCGGCGCCGATTTTGCCGCTGTTATAAAAGCTGATACAAACAACAAGGGAGCCGCTCGATTTGAGCGGCTCCCTTTTGTTCAGTTTAGCCTAAGCTCGATCAGTCTTCCTTCTTGCGGAAGATGACGATGCCGGCGCCCGCAGCGATGGCGATGATGCCGAGGCCTACAAGGCTGGCAGCACCGGTCACAGGGGGATTGGGACCAACGGGCTCGGTGGGCTCAACGGGTTCGGTGGGCTCAACGGGTTCGGTGGGCTCAACGGGTTCGGTGGGCTCAACGGGCTCAGTGGGCTCGACCTCGATGGGGGTCACGATACCGTCGATGGTCTCGAACTCAATGGGAGTTTCGTAGATCTCGCCAACGGGCATGTAAGCGAACTCATCGATGCCGATCACAACGGGAGTCTCCTCGGTGAAGGGATCGCATACCTGGAAGGTAACGTTGACCAGAACGCCCTCAGCGCTCATGGCCTCATCGAGCATGATGCAGCCGATGTGGATCTCGCCGGGAATGGTGGTGTAGTCGATGATGACGGTGCCTTCGCCGTCTTCGAAGGTGAGGACTTCACCCTTCTCAACGCCGAGAACGGTGAGAACGTCCGCATCATAGTACAGAACAGCGTTCAGGATGTGCGCCTCATACTCGCCCTCAATGGTGAAGGGGAGAGTGATGACGGAGCCGCCGGGTACCTCATACTCGGAACCCATGACGAAGGTCACGGTGTCGGGAACAACGGGCTCGGTGGGCTCGACCTCAACGGGGGTGATAACGCCGTTGATAACGGTCACGTCAACGGGGATAGCGGTAGCTACGGGAACGTAGTTGAACGCGTTGACGGTCAGCTCGAGAGGAGCTTCCTCGGAGAAGCCTTCAACGGTGCGGAAGACGAAGCTGAAGAGCTCGCCGTCACCGGTGATGGACTCGGAGGGAGAGGTGACGCCCAGGTAGATGATGCCGGGGGTCTCGGTGTCGATAACGACGAACGCATCCTCGGGAATGAGCTCACCGGAGGAAACGCTTACAAGCTCTACGAGGTTGGGATCGTAGGTGAGATAAGCGTTGAAGGTGTCGGCCATGTAGTTGCCCTCGACCGTCATGGGGATGGTGACCTCGGTATTGCCGGGGACCTCATACTCGGAACCGACGGTGATGGTGGCTTCGTTATCATTGCCGCCCTCAGCAGGAGTGATGATACCATCAACAACGGTGAGGTCAACGGGGATAGCGGTGCCGGAGGGAACGTAGTTGAACTCGGACACGGTCAGATCGAGAGGAGCATCCTCATCGAAATCAGCAGCGGTGCGGAAGACGATGTTGAAGAGGACGCCGTCCTCGGTCATGGACTCGGAATAGCTGGCAATGCCGAAAGCGATGGTGCCGGGAGTGTCGGTATCGATAACGATGTAGGAACCCTCGGGGATCACGGAGCCGGCGGTTACGCTTACGACCTCAACGAGGTTGGGATCATAGGTAAGAACGGCGTTGAAGGTATCGGCCATGTAGTTGCCTTCTACGGTAACGGGGATGGTGACCTCGGTGTTGCCCTCAACTTCAAGAGCGGAACCCACGGTGATGGTAGCCTCGTTAACATCCACGGGAGGCTCGGTGGGCTCCACGGGGGGCTGGGTGGGAGGCACGGGAGTGGGCTCGGTGCCTTCACCGACAGTGATCTCGACCTGATCTACGTTGAGGTAGAACATGTCGGTGCAGTTGAAGTGACGGATCGCGAAGTAGAGGGTGCCGGGCTGTACATCGATGCCGGAAAGATCGGCGGTGTAGTTGTACCAGGTGCCCTGATCGCGGGTGACGGAAGCCGTCATGGTGTAGGTGGCGATCTCATGCATCGCGGCTACGGTGGGCTGGTTGCCTACGTAGATGCCGAAATGCTCGGCGGGCCAGCTGGCGTCCTGAGCGCACGCCCACATGCTGAAGGATACAGCGGAGAGATCGGTCGCCTGGAAGGCGGGGGTGATCGCCCAGTTGTCGGGATTCAGCGCGCCGTAGTTGTTGACATAGGACTGGGAGAAGATGTAGCCAACGCCCTCATAAGCGGGAGCTTCGAGACCGACCTCGAGGTTGGACATCCAGTTCCAGGTGTCGCCGTCGGCGTCGATAAGGGTCCAGTCGCTGAGGCAATCCGCTTCCTCGAAGAAGTAGCCGATGACCTCACCGGGGCCTACAGGGGGCTGAGTCGGGGGAACAGGAGTCGGCGTGGGAGGAACGGGAGTGGGAGTCGGGGGCACCGGAGTGGGGGTGGGAGTAGGCGCTACCGGAGTGGGAGTGGGGGTGGGATCCACCGCGCCTTCAATATTGACGGCGCCATCGGTCACGATGTAGGGGATCGGAGTGCCGCTCGTTTGGCCGAGAGGCATGTACTTGAACTCCCTTACGGTGAGGGTAACAGGCTGGTTGGTGTTGCAGTTTTCATTTACCTGGAACTCAATGGTAATGAAAGTGCCGTTGCCGCTCAGAGCCTGATACTCTTCGGGGTAGGAGGGATCGCCGGCGATCATAAGGCCGAACTTGGCAACGCCGGTGTCGTTGTTGACGTTCTTAACGGTCGCCCAACCGTAATCGGCATAATCCTCGGGGAAGAGGTCGCCGGCACGGAGCTTGGCGGGACCCGCAATAGTCAGATTCGCGGGATCGTAATTAACATCAACGGTAATGATGTGGGCGCTGTAGTCGCCTTCCAAAGTAACGGGAAGAGTGACGGTAGCACCGGGCTGAACATCGTCCACTGTGGCCACAGTGATCGATACCTCACCCTCAGCAGATACGGGGAAGGCCACGAGGCCGAACACCATAGCTACCGAAATGAGGAGAGCGAGGAATTTCTTCATTTGGAATATACTCCTTCCTGAAAATATTTTCTGTAACCGTATGCCGAATCGCGCGATCGGGCTCTATTGACGAGATCGCCCAATCCAACAAGGGTACACAATTACGCTTACAATATACCACAAGCGGTTGTAACTTGCAAGAGGTAAATCGCAATATGTGAAAAAATATTTTTTGGCAATTCCCGTTCGACATACTTCGTCCGACCGTACGACGGCGTTCGTACCAATGGCCGAAAATACAGTGCGCATATAACAAAACGGGACGGAGCGCCTGCCCCGTCCCGTTTGCATCTTCAGTGTTTTTTGTATCTTGACCTGTATTTGGAATATGAGCCGTAACGGGAATACGAGCCGTATCTCGAATAGGAGCCGTAACGGGAGTATCTGCCGTACCTTGAATAGGAGCCGTACTTGCCGTATCTGCCGTACCTTGAATAGCGGCCGTATTTGCCGTATTTGCCGTACCTCGAATAGCGGCCGTATTTGCCGTAGCCGTATCCCCCGCTGCCGTTGGCGCTGTTCAGAACGTAGCCCAGGAAAACCGCTTTGCCGTTCGACAGGTGATTGAGACCGTCGAGTATGCGGCTCTTTCTCGTGTATTCCTGACGGATGACGTAGATAACGCAGTCCGAAAGGTTTGAGAGCACCACCGCGTCCGCAATGACGGAAGAGGGCGGCGAATCGAGTATCACGTATTCGACCCTTTCGAGCAGCTCGTCGATGAGAGTCCTCATCCTTTCGGTGCCCATGAGCTCCGCGGCGTCATCCGAAGGGGTCTTGCCGTTTATCACGATGAGGTTTTCGGCGGGCTCGTTGACGATATCATCAAGCGTAACGAGGCCGTTCAGGTATTCGCTGAGGCCGGCTTCCTTCTGCTCGGTGAGCTTGCCGAGCGTGGAGGGCTTGCGGAGGTCGCAGTCTATGAGCGCGGCCCTGCGCCCCGCCTGAGCAAAGCTCATCGCAAGGTTTGCGGCGACGATGGTCTTGCCCTCGCCGGGCATGGAGCTTGCAACGAGGATCACCCTGTGACCGTTTTCGTTGCAGAAACGCTCCGTACGGGACCTTAACAGGCGGATCGAATCGCCGAAGCTCTTTGAAAGATCGGGATCGGAGATCTCTATCGGGTTCTCATCCCCCTTCCTCTTCTTCACAAGGTAGGGCACCGTGCAAAGGCAGCGCAGGTTGAGCATGGATTTGAGCTCATCCGCATCGCGGACGGTGGTCTTTGTGAAGGTGGCTATAAGGATCACTATTATCGAGATCAGAAGGCCCAGGCCTATGCCCTTTGCTAGCTCCGCCTTGTAGGAGATGGAGTTCGTCGGCTTGCCCGAAAGCCCCGATTCGGATATCAGCTTCAGCGTGGTGTTGCCTATGACGTAATCCGCCACGCGCGGATAATTCTCTATCGCGGAATGCAGTATGTTATAGGACATCTGCGGCGTGCGCGAATAGACGTTGATGGTAAAGAGGTTCGTCTCGCCCACCGCTTCCGCCGTGATCGTGGCGGGGATGGCCGTAAGGCCGAGATCCTGCATGATGAGGTTGGAGAGCACGTCGCTGCTGAATATGAACGGGAACGTCTCCGAAAGCTGCTTTGCGAGTCCCACCGAATAGGAAGCGTTCCCCTTCGAGCCGGAGTTCGTGACCTCAACGGTGAATGTGGCGGACGCCTGATAGACGGGGTTGAACGCGAGCCTTGCCCTTATGCAGAGCACCGCGCTGAAAACCACGGCGAGGATTATGGGGAGCAGATACATCCGCCTTGCGGTGTTCAATATCTCGTTGGCATAATCCGCGATGCCCATCGGGTTGATGTTCGCGGTCTCGCTGACCTTGGCCGGCTGATCGAGCTCGTTGGAGCCGGTGCGGACGTAAGGCTCGGCCTTCCTTTCGGTATCGCGCTTGGCGGAGGAATAGCCGCCCGTGCGGGCGTTCCCGCGCTCGGGCTCGGGAGCGGGAACGTTATTTGCGTTTCTTTCTTCGCTCACGCCGATCACTCCCTTCCCGATCCTTCCGCGGCGGGTCTTTCGCCGTCGGAGACCGTTCTGTAATTCTGCTTTGCCGAGTTGTCCGTGGACTGGGAGCCGAGGAATTCGAGCGGATAGACGTTATTGAATATGCAGCCGAGTATATCCGCGCCGCTCCTGCCTATCGCTTCAAGGCTCTCGTTTATGCGCTTCGCCCTTGCGCCGCCCTGCTTGATGACGAGGAGGAGGCAATCGGAGATCTCCGCAAAGCACTCCGCGTCGGAAGCCAAGGCGATAGGCGGCGTATCTATTACTATGTAATCGAAGTATTCGCGGGCGCGCTGCATGAATTCCCGCATCTCGTTCGAGCCGATGAGCTCGGTCGAGTTGTTAACGGCGCCGCGCCCCAGCAGCAGCGAAAGCGTGGGGATCCCTTCATAGGTGGGGATCTCTTCCATGGGTATCTCGCCCTGCACTATCTCGTTTATGGCCTTGCCGCGGCGCACCCTCATGGTCATAACCTTATAGATGGCGGGCTTCAGCATATCGCCGTCCATGAGGAGCACCTTCTTATTATTAAGAGCGAGTGTTATGGCGGTGTTGGCTGCGGAGGTCGTCTTTCCTTCATTCTCATATACGGAGGAGACCATTATGACCTTGTGCCCCTTCTTTGCCATGAGGTATTCGAGCCGCGTCCTGAACAGGCGGTAGGTCTCCGCAAAGCGGAAGCTCGTGGTGGGGTTGGTTATGAGCATGCTCGTCTTGACGCCGCTGAGCTTTGCGCGCAGGGAAAGGTTCTTGCGCTCATGATAAATTACGGCGAGCGCATGGCAATCGACCTTGGTCTCAAGATCCTTTTCGGTCATTATCCTGTCGGACGTGATGGAGAATACCGCGATCACGCCTATTACGCCAAGCGTGGCGATGAGCGAGTATTTAAGCACTCTGCCCGCCCTGTCCATCTGCTTCAAGGGCTCGGTGGGGACCGTAGGCGCCTTTAAGACATCTACCACGGCCTTGCCCATAATATTATCGGACACTATGCGGTGATCGGCTATTATGCCGTTTATCTCATCGAAAGCGACCTTGGGCGAGCTCGCCGTGACGGAGATCTGGATTATGTTGGTGTTTTCGACGTTGGTCGCCTTAACGGAGCCGTCGAAGCCATCCAGCCCGAGGTTTTCCGCCACCTTCTGCTGGAGCACCGTGCTTTCGAGAACGTATTTGAACGACTGCGCGAGCTTGGAAGACACCACGAGATTGTTATATACCTGATCGGAGCCGCCGCCGTTGCTGGTCACGACGAAGGTCGCTTCGGACTTGAATTTGGGTATGTAGCGCTCCGAAATGAAGATATAGGAAAGCATCGCCGCTATCACGAAGCAGAGGGCGACGATCCACCAGCTTCGGATTATGTTGAACGCTATGACTTCAAGATTGACGTTGGATTCGGCGCCGCGCAGATCGCCGTTTTCACGAGAATAGCCCGCCATCAGTCGCTCACCTCCGATACTATTACGATGAGCACCGCGGAGCCGTAATACTCGCCCCTGTAATCGCAGGTGTAGAGTATGCGGTAGGTGCCGGGGGTATTGTAATCGACGTCGATATCGTCAACTATCAGCGTGCCGCCCTTATATTCTTCCGGGCTGTACGTGACGCCCATCACGGTTATCCCTTCAACGAAGCTCATCGGATCCGCATATCCGTAACGATCGATATAGACGAGGTGATCGGAAAGGGAGATCGCGGGGCTCATGCGAAGCTCGGTATAGGTCTTGTCGTAAACGTCGATCTCCGCCTCTATCACGGAGGTATCGCCCAGCGAATTCGTAACGCGGAATTCCACGCTGTGCGCTCCGACGGAAGTTATATCGTCATTAGGGTTCTTCAGCACCATCTTTACCCTGTCTGAAATATCGCCGTCAACGCAGTCATATGCCTTTATGCACTTGAGCGCGTCGAAATTGGATGAATAGCTGAATTCGAGGGGCGCGGGCATACTGAACCGCGGGGAGACGTAATCGGTGAGGAAGAGATGGCGCGTGAGCTTCGAAACGTTATTGTTCGAATCGAAGGCCGCATAGGTGATTATGCAGTGACCGTATTCCACGAACTGCGAAATGCTTTCGACCACTATGCCTTCGGTAATGTCGCCGTCTTCAACATCCATTGCGGTAACGTCCCTGAGGAGGATGCTCCTGTCGCCGAGGCTTTCAACGCTTACGGAGATGCTGTCCGTCGGGCAGATTATGGCGGGCTTGGAGTTGGAGCCCTGCATCTGCTCCTGCCAAACGTATATAAGGAAAACAGCCGTAACAACAGCGAGCACGGTCAGCAAAAAGGAGAGTATTCTTTTCCTTGCGTTCTTCATAAATGCTCCTCGCCTTCACGAAGGGTCGATGCTCGGCGGAGCGGAACATCGTAAAATACATTATATCACGGAACGCCGCGGTTTGTCCACTGTTTATTGACGGCAGGACTCATTCCGAAGCCCCGCATTCGCCGGCGGTCTCCGGAACGAGCCTTATGAGCAGCAGCTCCGCGGGGGCGCCTATGCGCGGCAGGCGGTTATGCTGCGTGAGGCCCGCGCCTATTATCATTTCCGCATTGCCCACGTCGTACCGTCCGCGGACGAGTTTCGGAAAGAAGCCCTGCCCCGGAAGATAGGGTGCGCCTATAAACGGCAGCCGCCACAGCCCGCCGTGCGTGTGCCCCGAAAGGACGAGGTCACAGTCCCAATCCTCGTAAACGAGTTCCTTGGGCGTGGGAACGTAATTATCCGGCATGTGGCAGAGGAGCAGCTTGAAAAGCTCCGTATCGCAAAAGTCGTTCAGGAACAGGTAATTGGCCGTCTGCTTATAGACCTTTTCCTTATAATAATGGTTGTAACAGTAATCGGAGGTCCCGCCTATGCGGAAGGTCTGGCCGTTGAGTTCAATATCCGCATATTTGCCGTCGAGTATCACCGCGCCGGTATTGTATAAGTCGTTCCAGATCCCGATGCCGTTGCGCTTGATATAACCGTGCTCATGATTGCCGATCGAAAGATACACGGGTGCGATCTCAGTCAGCGCCTTAACAAGATCGACGCCTATATTCTTGCCCGCTTCATCCGTTTTTGCGGAAACCATATCGCCGTTGACGAGTATCGCATCGGGCGAAAGCTCCCTTACGGCGGAAAGGAGCTCGGAATTTCCTTCGCCGTATTCCGTTTCGTGCAGATCGGAGACCATAACGAGGCGCACCTCGCGCGAGATCTTCGGCGAAGCCACCTCGTATTCCATGGTGAGAAAGCCGTCTGCGCAGCGGATGGCGTCAACTATCGCGGTGATCAATATGAACGCGGCGAATAAAGCCGCCGCCCATCTCAGCCGGAGCCGGCCTTCGGTAAGCTCTCTTTTTCCGTATTCGTTTTTGAGCGCTTGTTTTTTCATACAGGACAATAATATTCATGCGGGAGCGTTTTGTCAAGTGCGGCAAGCTCCGCGATGATCGGCACGTTCTGTTGCCATCCGCAACATGGCGGGCACGTCAAAAAGCGGAAAGGCGCTCCACATTCTTCCGAAATCGTTGACATTCGGCCTGCTCTGTGGTAATATCGGGAATGGATCATGCGGCGGCTTTGCGGTATTCGTGTTGCCGTTCGCAACAATCGCGCGGTATGCGGCGTTTTTTGCCCTTCCGCGCCGGAGGTATCAATGAAAGGTTTTTCCGAAAAAGCATTGGCGGAAAGGGTCGCCTCTCTCCGCAAAAGCAAGGGGCTCACGCAATCAGAGCTCGCCGCCCTCACGGGGATCAACCGCTCGGTTTTGAGCAGGATGGAATCCGGCGGGCATATCCCCTCCGTTCCGCAGCTTTACGCGCTTTCGGAGGCGCTGGGCTTTTCTTTGGAGGAGCTTTGCGAGCGGGAAGCGGAATGCGCCCCCTCCCCCGCCGCTCCGAAGAAGATCGCCGTCGCCGGCATGGGCTACGTCGGGCTTTCGCTCGCCGTGCTGCTTGCGAAGGAAAACAGCGTGACCGTATGTGAGATAGTGCCCGAAAAGGTCGAAATGCTCAATTCTTTACGCTCGCCCATACGCGATGAATACGTCGAGCGGTATCTTGAAGAAGCGAAAGCAGGCAAAAGGCGGCTCGAACTGCGCGCAACGACGAGCCCCGCGGAAGCATATTCGGATGCGGATATCATAATAATCGCCGCCCCCACCAATTACGATCCCAAGCAGAATTTCTTTGACTGCTCCGCCGTTACCGCAATAGCCGGGGAAGTCCGGCGGCTGACGGAGGGCCGTGAAACGAAGCCCACGGTCGTTATAAAATCGACCGTCCCCGTCGGCTTTACGGAACACCTGAGGCGCGAGCTTCAAATGGACGAGCTCATTTTCAGCCCGGAATTCCTGCGCGAATCGAAGGCGCTTTACGATAACCTCTACCCCTCCCGCATAATAGTCGGCACCGATGAAAAGAGCCGCTCCCGCGCGGAGGAATTCGGCGCTCTGCTGCTTCGCGGGGCGCAAAAGAGCCGTGTGCCCGTCCTTTACACGGGGCTTACCGAGGCGGAGGCGACAAAGCTTTTCGTCAACACCTATCTTGCGCTGCGCGTTTCTTATTTCAATGAGCTCGATACCTATGCCGAAATAAAGGGGCTCTCCACCGCCCAGATCATAAAGGGCGTGTGCCTCGATCCCAGAGTGGGCGATTACTATAACAACCCCTCCTTCGGCTACGGCGGATACTGCCTGCCCAAGGATACGAAGCAGCTCCTTGCCAATTACCGCGACATCCCCGAAAACCTTATTCAGGCGATAGTCGAAAGCAACCGCACACGCAAGGATTTCATTGCCGACCGAGTGCTGGAGATCGCGGGGACCTACGGCAGCAGCGAAGCCTTTTCGAAGGAAAAGGAATCGCGCCAGAGCGGGGTGACGGTAGGCGTTTACAGGCTCACCATGAAGGCGAATTCCGATAATTTCCGCCAATCCTCCATCCAGGGCGTTATGAAGCGCATAAAGGCGAAGGGCGCGAACGTCGTGATATACGAGCCCGCGCTTGAGGACGGCTCTACCTTCTTCGGCAGCCGCGTGGTGAACGATATTGAAAAATTCAAAGCGGAATGCGGCTGCATAATAGCCAACCGCTACGACCGCGTGCTCGACGACGTACGCGAAAAGGTCTATACAAGGGATCTGTTCGGAAGGGATTGACATGGAGGGTATCGAAATGGCAGCTCATAATAAACACAGCGTTGATCTTAACGGCAAAACGGTGCTCGTAACGGGCTCGCCCGGATTTATAGGCGCGAACCTCGTCATAAGGCTTTTGAAGGAGATGCGCGGCGGCAGGATAATAAGCTTTGACTGCATGAGCGATTATTACGACGTGCGGCTCAAGGAATACCGCCTCGGACTCATAGAAAAAGCGGCGGAGAGCGCCTCCGCGGAGCACGTTTTCATAAAGGGGAACCTTGCGGACAAGGCCGCCGTCGCCGGTCTTTTCGAAAAATACCGCCCCGATGCGGTCGTGAACCTTGCGGCGCAGGCGGGGGTCAGGTATTCCATCGACCACCCGGAGGTCTATATCGAAAGCAACATAATCGGCTTCTTCAACCTGCTCGAAGCCTGCCGCGCTTATCCCGTCGAGCACCTCGTTTTCGCCTCCTCGAGCTCCGTTTACGGCGGGAACAGGAAGGTTCCCTTCGCCGTTGAGGATAAGGTCGATTCCCCCGTCTCGCTCTATGCGGCAACCAAAAAGAGCGACGAGCTGCTTGCTCACTGCTATTCGAAGCTCTATGACATCCCCGCGACGGGGCTCCGTTTCTTCACCGTTTACGGCCCGGCGGGCAGGCCCGATATGTTTTATTTCAGCGCGGCGGAAAAGCTGACCGCAGGCGGGAGCATAAAGATATTCAATTACGGGAACTGCATGCGCGATTTCACCTATATCGACGACATTGTGGAGGGCGTTTACCGGGTGCTTCGCGGCGCGCCGGAGCGCAAAAAGGGCGAGGACGGGCTGCCCGTGCCGCCATACGCCATCTATAACATAGGCGGCGGCTCCCCCGTGAACCTGATGGATTACGTTTCGGAGCTCACGGGTGCGCTTAAGGCTCACGGCATACTCCCCGCCGATTTCGATATTTCGGAGCACAGCGAGCTCGTTCCCATGCAGGCGGGCGACGTGCCCGTGACCTATGCCGACAGCGCAGCGCTGGAGCGTGATTACGGGTTCACGCCGGGTATCGGCGTGCGCGAAGGGCTCGGAGCTTTTGCGAAGTGGTACGCGGAATATAAAAAAGCATAAGCCGAAATAAAGAATATCCCGGCGGGGACCTGCCGGGATATTATTATGCTTTTCGGCTTATTTTTTGGGGACTATATCGCCTTCATCCTTATAGATGCTGTTTGCGGGGACTTCGCCTCTCACGCGGGAAAGGGGGTAGATATTGGTGTTCCTGCCGATCACGGAGCCGGGGTTCAGCACTGAATTGCATCCGACCTCGACGCAGTCGCCGAGTATCGCTCCGAATTTCTTTCTGCCCGTTTCGATGATGCCTTCCCCCGTCTTTACGCAAACGAGGGTCTTATCGCTTTTCACGTTGGAGGTGATGGAGCCCGCTCCCATGTGGGACTTGTAGCCCAGTATCGAATCGCCTACGTAATTGTAATGCGGGGTCTGAACGTTATCGAAGAGTATCACGTTCTTGAGCTCGACCGAATTGCCCACCACGCAGTTTTTGCCCACGAGCGCGCTGCCCCTTATGAAAGCGCAGTGGCGCACCTCCGCGCCGTGATCGATTATGGCGGGGGCGCCTATGTATGCGGAGGGGAACACCTTCGCGTCCTTCGCTATCCACACGCCCTCCGAAGGATTATCGAATTCATCCGCGGGAAGGGTAGGGCCGAGCTTCAAAATGAAGTCCGCGATATCGGAAAGCGCCTCCCACGGGTACCGCTTCCCCTCGAAAAGCTCCGCCGCGCGGGTGTGTGTAAGATCCAGAAGTTCCTTTATACCGTCCATATCAGCCTCACTTGATCGCGATGAGCAGGCCCTTTTCGCGCATGGCGTCGATTATCTCATCGACCTTCGCTTCCGCGAGCTCCTTCGTGCCGGCTTCCGCCATCACGCGGAGCACGGGCTCCGTGCCGCTCTTTCTCAAAAGCACTCTGCCGTTTTCGCCGAGCTCCTCCTCCGCCTTCCTGACGGCGGCGATGACCGTCTCATCCGCCATGGTCGCATCCTTATCGACCACGCGTACGTTCTTCAGCACCTGCGGGAACACCTCGAGCCCTTCCGTGAGCTGTGAAAGAGCCGTCTTGCGGTCTATCATGACCTGCATGACCTTTATCGCGGTTATGAGGCCGTCGCCCGTGGTGGCGTATTTGGAGAATATGATGTGGCCCGACTGCTCGCCGCCCAAGCCGTGACCGTTAGCGCGCATGTTTTCATATACGTACTTATCGCCCACGGCCGTCTTCTCATAGCGGATGCCCGCCGCGTCGAACGCCTTATAGAGGCCGAAATTGCTCATGACGGTGGTGACGACCGTGTTGTTGGGGAGCGCTTCGAGCCGCTTCATGTGGCAGCCGCAGATATACATTATGGCGTCGCCGTTCACGACCTCGCCATGCTCATCGACCGCCAGGCACCTGTCTGCGTCGCCGTCGAAGGCGAAGCCCGCGTCAAGATGCTTTTCCCGCACGAGGCGCTGTAGGGCCTCTATATGGGTGGAGCCGCACTCGCGGTTTATGTTGGTGCCGTCGGGGGAATTGCCTATTACGTAGGTCTCGGCGCCGAGCGCGTCGAAAACGCTCTTCGCTATCTGCCAGGTGGAGCCGTTGGCGCAGTCGAGGCCTATGCGCTTGCCGCTGTACGAATGGGTCGCCAGCGAGATTATGTAGCCGATATAGCGGTTGCGGCCCGCTGCGTGATCTATTACGCGGCCTATGCGCTCGCCCGTGACGAAGGGGGGCTCGGGATAAATGCCGTCAAGATACTTCTCTATCTCGGTTATGACCTTCTCCTCCATCTTTTCGCCGTTGCCGTTCAAAAGCTTTATGCCGTTATCGTGGAAGGCGTTGTGCGAGGCGGAGATCATAATGCCGCAGTCGAAGCCTTCCGTGCGGGTGACGTAAGCGACGCTCGGGGTGGTGGTGACGTGCATGAGATAAACGTCCGCGCCGGAGGAGGAAAGCCCCGCCGTCAAAGCACATTCGAACATATAGCTCGAAAGGCGGGTATCCTTGCCTATTACGACCCTGCATTCGCGGTCCCTTTCAAAATACGCGCCGAGGAAGCGGCCTATCTTGAAAGCGTGTTCAACGGTGAGATCGACGTTGGCTTCGCCGCGGAAGCCGTCGGTTCCGAAATATTTAGCCATGATATAATTACCCCCTTGGGAGAACTCGGTTATATAATTATAATATTATAGCACAACGCAAAGACTTCCGCAACAACGAGGTTTGCCGCGGCTTTTTCATTCTGTTTTTCATTTCGAGCAAAAAAGCCTCCTCGGGAGGCTCCCTTGGAGGCTATATCCGATCGGGGGAACGCGGCCGTTATTTGTAAAGGAACAGGCCGGATTCCAGAACGTCTTCCGACATATTATAAACCAATCTGCCGTCTATGACCGAAGCATAGAACGTAACGGAGGCCTCGATCCCACTGTAAGTTATGCAGCCGCCGTTATCTGCGGTTTCATCCTTCGCTTCCACACGGAGCTCAAGCTCCGGTATCTCGGCCGTGTCGCCGCTCCAATAGTTTTCCGCGGCGCGGAAGGAAAGGCATACGAGCGGGATATCTCCCCCGGTTTTTATCTCACAGGAAGCGATCTCGATCCCGCTGCCGGCTTCAACATGCGGGGAATACACATAGGAATCCTTGTGGTAAGGCGTGACGAGGGCAAATACGAGCTCTATCACGCCATCCTCCCCGGTTTGCCCCATCGTCGGGGAAAGCGGCTGAAGGTACATGGGCTCTGCGGAATAAGCGGAGCCGGAATACTGCCGGAGCCCTTCGGCGCCCTTTTTCGTATATAAGCTTGCCTCATTCAGATCCGCCGAGCTTATGCCTATCACGTCCCCGCGCACGTAATACCACAGAACAAGCTGACGAGCGATAAATAAGCCTGCCTTGGGATCTTCCTTGTTTTCCTCGGAGAGCCATCCGAAGGATACGATGAACGCGTCGCCTGCGCCGTCCGGGATCGATGAAGCGTCGATAGAATGCTTGGTCTCGCCTGCGACTGCCCCGTTTGATATCTCATTCTTATTGAACTCCTCGCGGGAAAGGACGTTCCCCTCCATATCGTAAACGATCACGGCGGGAGCTCCTTCGGGAAGCTCAACGCCCGCTTCCTTAATAAGATCAAATCTTCCGATCACGGAAGCGGAGATCTCGATCGGCTCGGTCTTTTTAACGGAAGCCGGGTAGGCGATGGTCATCCGCATATAATCGGAGGGCGACGAGACGGAAGGCAGCTTATCCGGATCGAACTTTCCGCAGGAGGCGGAAAGCATTGCGATCAGCAAAGCGAGAAGAAGAATCAATGCTACTCTTATTGCGTTTTTCTTCATTTTTTAACCTCCTATAACTGATCCCGTTTATCTATGGCGGATCGATCAATTATTTCCCACGTATTCCAGAATACTCTGTGCAATATGATAGTGCGTGGCTATGGCATAGTCCGCATCCTTAACGTTTCCTCCCTTTTCGACCTCACGGACGTACTCGTTCAGAATGTCGGAGGCGTCAGAGCGGTTCAAAAGCTCGTCGAGCGGAGCAAACCCGGCGCGGACTTTCTCAATGCCCTCGCCGGCATGTGTGTAAAAGCCGATATCAACAATGAACGGATAATCGAGTACGGTCAGCATCAGGGAATGGGTATCCATGTTTTTTGCAGTCTCGCTGTCCACACGGCAGGCTTCCAGCCTTTCCTCAATGCTCATTGCATCCCATTCATCATCGCCGGGCTTTACGGGATAGTTGTAGGGTTCGTTGACCGAATAGCGCACAGCCTGCATTTTTGCGGAGGCGCGTACGCCGAATACGGCGATCAATGCGATCCCGACGGCAAACAATACCGCGAGTGCGGCAAAAGCATATTTTTTCATTGCTGTTACCTCCGATACTTAAGTTTGTATTTTAGAGCCTTACAATTATATTATATGCAATAATGTTAGAATTGCAATATGGGCGAATGATATATTAAACGTTTATTTATGTTAATACTAACTGCAACTTTCTTTCTTGGATCTGCCTATGTTTCGATCAATGCCGAAAGCACTGATCGAAACGCCGAATCAATGTATTCTATTCATCAACCATATGAATATCCTATTGTTCCCGGGACAGATGAATGGAATTCAATGCCAATTGAAGAGCGAGTGCTTAGCTGTTCGGTTGATGAAGAGATCTCAATAGAAAAGGATCCGGAAGCGTTATACGCAAGCCGGACAGATAAGCCCCATCCCGCATGTTTTCCATTTTATCCAACTGTTGAAATACATCGGCAAGTATAGTAAAATATTGCAGGAGCAAAAACAAGGAGCGGCTATGAAACGCATTCTTTCCATAATAGTATCTCTGCTGGTGCTTTCGGCGGTATTCCCCGCGCGGGCGGCTTCCGGCGAGGGGAGCGGCTTTTCGGAGCCCATCCCCCCTCTTTCCGAAGGTTATTCCCCCGCGGAGGGGATAAAGGCCGCCGTAATAGACCTTGACAGCGGCACGGTGCTCGGAAGTCATGCCGGTGCGGAGCGCGCAAAGCCCGGCTCCCTCAGCGTTATAATGACGGCGCTGCTGCTTGCCGAGAACACTCCCGACGAGCTTTGGGACGAGCCCCTTCCCCCTCTTGACGAGGTCAATTCCCGCTGGACGCGGCGCGCTTCGCAGATGGGGCTTGCCGCGGGCATGACCCCGACGAGGCGCGATCTGCTCTACGGCCTGATGCTTTGCGGCGCGGCGGACGCGGCTTTCGTCACGGCAAAGCTCGTTTCGGGCGGGGAGACGGAATTCGTCTTCGCAATGAACGCGCGCGCGGCGGAGCTCGGGCTTTCCGGTACGCGCTTCGGCAACAGCTACGGCCTGGGCGCGGCGGATCATTACTCCACGGCGCTCGATCTTGCCTGCCTCACCGCCCGCGCGATGGGCTGCGCCGCAATAGCGGAAGCCGCCGCCGCATTGGAATACATGTGCTCCGCGGGCTGCGGCAATCTCGTTATAAAGAACGGTAATACAGCGCTCGCAACCCCGGGCAGCCTGGGCGTTAAGCTCGGCTCCGACAGCGAAAAGGAGCACTGCGTCATAACCGCGGTGGGAGCGGGAAGCTTGAGGCTCGCCGCCGTCGTGCTGGAAGCCTCATCGGACAGCGAGGCGTATTACGCCGCCGAAAACCTTTTGGGCTCCGCGTTCGCTTCCTATCAGGAGGAATGCGGGCTCGTTCCCTTCCTGCCTGCAAACGCGCTCTATCTCGCCTCAAAGGGCGCCGAGCTCGAGCCCGTGGGCATGAGCTCGGGCGAAAGCATACCGTTAAACGGCGGCGAGGCGCTTCGCGTCTGCGGCACGGGCGCGGGCTTCGTTTACGTTTTCAGGGGCGGCGCGTATTACAGGCTCCCCGAGGGCAAGGCCGAGTTTTTATCATTCGTTGACGACGTCTTTATAGATAACGGCGCATCGCTTTCACGCGAGCTTATGCGCGGCGAGCGCCTTGATCCCGCGCCGCGCATAAGCACGAGGCATAAGGTCGAAAGCGTTTCCATAGCCCTCTATCTTCCCGGAGGCGACCGCGTCTTTGAAGGCTCCTGCACGATAGGCGCCCACGGCACGGTGGATATTGCGGGTACGGAGCTCGATAAGCAGCTCCGCTCATACGCCGTTTCGGACGGCATATTCCTCTGCGAGCTGACCGTAACCGTGCACTGCTCCGCAGGAAGCGAGCAAAAGACTTTTTCGAAGGTCTCCCGCAGCCTGCTTTCAATGGGAACGGGCGGCCAATGCGTCAGCTTCAACGCAAACGGCGGCGACGGCGCTCCCGCCGGGGAATGCTTCATGGGC
This sequence comes from Clostridia bacterium, assembly GCA_017394835.1. Taxonomy (GTDB): domain Bacteria; phylum Bacillota; class Clostridia; order Christensenellales; family CAG-138; genus UBA3857. Next base: position 92,258 of record JAFPXD010000029.1, on the reverse strand, counting down.
AGCTTCACGATCCCCGCCGAAGCCCCCGAAAGGACGGGCTGCCGCTTTGCGGGCTGGAGCCTCTCCCCCGAAGGCGAGGCAAGCTATCGGGCGGGCGATACCGTCGAATATGCCGATTCCCTCACGCTCTACGCCGTATGGCAGCCCGCCGCCGCCTCATGGAGGGCGGATATACGCCCCATCTATGACGACGGGCTCATACTCGAAGGCATTATAGAAAACCCCGCGGGCATCGCCAAGCTCGAGCTCGACGTTACGAATTCCCGCGGGCAGACCGCTTCGCTTTCCGCATCCGCCGGAGCGAACAGCGTCACCCCCTCCGTGCTGGCTCCCGATCCGTTCAGGCTCTCCGCGGATGAATACAGCCTGCGGCTCTACGGAACGGACGGCACGGGCGAGCGGAAGCTCATATTCGAGGGCGAACTGACCGTCGAAGCCGCCGCGACCGAAACGCCCGAGGCAAGCGAGACCCCCGCCCCCACCGAAAGGAACGACAGGCCCGGCTTTTCATTCAGTTCGGTGCCGATAGGCGTTTGGTTCATAATCGGAGCCGCCGTGGTGGTGGCGCTCATCACCGCGATAGTGCTCATAATCAAAAACGGATAACGAATAATAAAGCTCCGCCCCCCGTATCATTTGTGTGAAGGGGGGCGGTTTTTTACGGAAAAAAAGCAGATCATCAGGAAGCTTGCGGACGGTGCGCTCGCGGCGGCGGTGCTTTTCGGGGCGCTGGCGCTCGCATGGCAGGGCGTTCGCGGAACGAGGAAGGCGGCGAGCGTGCTGAGCGTGTTCGAGGAGCATGAGCCGGCTTCTTCCGTGATAGTGATCGACGCGGGGCACGGAGGCTTCGACGGCGGCGCTTCCGGCAGCAGAACGGGCGTGCGTGAAGCGGAGCTCAATCTTGCGGTGGCGCGCCTGCTCGAAAGGGAGCTCGTTTCACGGGGGTATTCCGTCGTTATGACGAGGACTGACGACGACGCCGTTGGCGAAACGAAGGGCGCGGATATGGAAAACCGCAAGCTTATAATGCGCGACGAGCGGGCTTGTGTCGTAATAAGCATACACATGAACAAATTCACCGACCCAACCGTTTCCGGGCCGATGGTGTTCTATATGAAGGGCTCCGAACGGGGCAAGGCTCTTGCAGACTGCATTATGTATTCGCTTTGCGAAGCGCTCGGAAGGCCGCAGCGATGCTCCAATCCGGAGGATCTTTTCGTGCTTCGCGTGCCGGAGGCGCCCTCCGTCCTGGTGGAGTGCGGGTTCCTCTCAAATCCCGAGGACGAGGCGCTGCTGACCGATCCGGAGCATCAAAAAAAGCTCGCGGCGGGCGTCGCCGACGGGCTTGCGGATTATTTTGCGAGGCTCAATACGGGTGACAACGACTGATCTCTACATTTTCAGCAGAGCGCCCAGCACCACGAAATATTCGGGCAGGCGGCCGTTTTCGGCCCATTTCAGCTCCACGCCGAAGCATTCGCGAAGGGCTTTCGAAACGTCGCCGCCCAAGGATTCCACGGAATACCGCATCTTTTCGGGCAGGCGGCAGGGCAAGCCCTCACCGCGGGTGCAGACCTCGCAGAAGGAGCATCCTCCCGCGGATAATGCAAGGGAGCCGATATGCTCATGCTCCATTGCCATGAGCTCTTCGAGCAAGGCTTTGCGGGCGTTTTCGAAAATAAAGCCGCTCAGGCGGAGCAGCGCTTCCGGCTCCATTGCCGTTTCGCGCAGGCTCTCGCCCAATACGAGCTTTTTCCCGTAAAGCATGACCGAAGAAAAGCGGCTCCAAACGCTCACGGGGTCGAAATCATAGGGCGGGCAGGCCCATGTTTTGCCGAAGCCCGGGCATTTTTCACAGCAGGAAAGGAACCTCGGAACGTCAACATAGCCCTTTACGAACTCCTCAGCGGGCATCTCGATCTTCAATTTTACGACTTCGTATTCCATGCTTTTATCGGTCGTTCGAAAGGAATCCGGCGGAGACCGCGCTTTCTATGCCGCGCACCTTCAGCGCTTCACGCACCTCGCCTACAAGATCCTGATCGCGCATTATGCGGAATTCGGGGATCCCCAGCGCTTCGCCCGTATGCTCGAGCCAGTGAATGAGCACGTCGTAGTAATCGCCCGAGGCGCCGTTCTTATGCGCAAGCTCGGGAAGCACGCGCTCATGCAGCTCGCGCAGGGTGACGTCCTTCGCGCCCATGAAGCGGACGAGCTCATCGTAAGCGCGGCGCTCATCCATCGTGCGGACGAGGTAATAATACTCGCCCTCATAGCCGTAAACGAAGCGCTTTGCATCGTAATAGCCGAGGTTTATGTTTCGCTTCGCCTGCTCCGCGGTGAAATTGAGCGTGCCGCCCAATGCGCGCTTGGGCTCTATATAGCTGACGCTAACGCCCTCCTTGGGCTCTATACGCTTTTCACGGCCTATGCCGCCCTTCAAGCGGACGGCGATTATATCCTTATAGCCCCTTTCGAGCAGAGGCGTGACGGGGAGCGCGTCGGTCACGCCGCCGTCGGTATAGCGTTTGCCTCCCTGCAGGGGGACGTTCTTGAACGCGGGGAAATAGGCGCTTGCAAGAAGCATATCGCAGATCTCATCGGGCGGGGTCTGCCTGAAATCGACCACTACCTCGCGCTTGTCGGTAATGGAATAGGTGACGGCGGTAAAATCCACGTCGGACTCCGCTATCGCCTGCGGGTCGATGTACTCCTTCAAAAGTTCGCGCAGGGGCGTCACGTCAAAGCCGCCGTTTTTGACGAGCCTCCATGAGCTCTTCAAAATCGAATAGAGCTCTCCCAGGGAGGTCTGCCCCTCGTAGAGCCTGCCCATTATATCGTCGTTCACGTTCATAACGCGGGAAAAACGGATATTGCTCCACAGCTCTATCCCGTTTTCAAGATCGTGCATGGCCATAAGCGCGCCGTTGAGCGCGCCGACGGAGGTGCCCGAAACGGCGTTGTATTTCAAGCCCTCCTCGGCAAGGGCGCGCCAGACGCCTATTTCATAGCTGCCCTTCGCGCCGCCGCCGCCCAATGCTATCGCATAAGTTTTTTCTGGATCGAAATTTACTTTCATTTTCAGTTCCTCTTATTCGGTGATCCTTGCTATGAGCTGTTCGAGCTTCATCCCGCGGGAGGCCTTTACAAGAAGGGTATCCCCCTCGCGGAGCTCGTTTTTGATAAGTTCGACGGCTTCATCGCGGCTCAGTGCAAACGCCTTTTCGAGCCCTGCTTCCTTCGCCGCCTTCGCGATATGCGCTCCGAGGCTGCCCACGGCAACGAGCATATCGACGCCCAGCTCCGCGGCGAGCCTGCCCACTCCCTCATGCAGTTCGACTGTCCTTTCGCCCAGCTCCAGCATATCGCCGAGGAGCGCGAGCCTGCGCCCCGATCCCTGCGCGAGCACGCGAAGGCTCGCCGCCATGGAGGCGGGGCTTGCGTTGTAGCAGTCGTTCATTATGACCGCGCCCTTGTATTCGCTCTTTTCCATTCGGCCCGAGACCGTGCGGTAGGCTTCGATCCCGCGCTTTATCTCCTGCATGGTGAGCCCCAGCTCGTGACCCGCGGCGGCCGCGGCAAGGCTGTTCAATACCATGTGCCTGCCTGCGGCGGGAAGGCTGACGCGGATGCTGTCCGCGCCGACGTGCAGAGTGAAATCGACCGACTCCATGCCGTGATACTCTATATCGGAAGCGGTGACGAAAGCCTCCCCCTCTATGCCGTAATAGACGGCCTTCTTGCCGGAGGGGAGCTTATACCCCGCAAGCTTGTCATCCTCGGCATTCAGTATGAGCGTGTTCCCGCGCATGTTGGCAACGAGCTCCGTCTTGGCGCGCAGAACGCCGTCGCGGTCGATGAGGTTTTCGGTATGGACGTTTTCTATATTGGTATAGACGGCTATATCCGGCCTCGCTATGCGGGAGATACGGTCCATCTCGCCGAAGTAGCTAATGCCCATTTCAAGCACCGCCGCTTCGTTTTCGGGCTCCAGACGGAACAGCGTCATGGGAAGGCCCAGCTCGTTGTTGTGGTTCTTTTCGGTCTTCAGCACGGAGAACCTTTGGGAAACGACGGAAGCCGTAAGCTCCTTTACGGAGGTCTTGCCCACGGAGCCCGTCACGCCTACGACTATCACGCCGGACTTTTCGCGGATGTAAGCGCCTATCGCGCCTATCGCGCGGTAAGTGCTTTCGACGACGATCTGCGGGAGATCCGCCTCGACCTCATGCTCCACAACGGCGCAGAGCGCTTTGCCCTCGAGCCCTTTGACGAAATCGTGCCCGTCGGCGCGCTCGCCCTTCAATGCGGCGAACAGGGAGCCGGGGCCCGCGGTGCGGCTGTCGGCCGTAATTGAGGAAATAAAGCCCCCGGGCAGCTCGCAGACCGCTCTGCCGCCCGTCGCCTTCAATACTTCATCAAGAGTCAATTCGATCATATTTATTCATGCTCTCCTCGATTATCATCTGACAGAGCTCCGGGAAATCAATGCCCATTGCCTTTGCCTCCTGCGGGAGAAGGCTCATGGGAGTCATTCCCGGAAGGGTGTTCGCTTCGAGCGCGAAGGGCTCTCCCTCGGCGTTCACTATGAAATCGGTGCGGGAATAGGCGGTAAGGCCGAGCTTATCATGCACGAGCACCGCCGCCCGCTTCATCTTATCGGCGATCTCCTCCGGTATCTCGGCGGGGCATATCTCCACAGTGCAGCCGGATTGATACTTGTTCTTGTAATCGTAAAAGCCCGATTTGGGGATTATCTCTATCGGGGGAAGCGCGCGCCCGCCCAGCACCCCGACGGAGAACTCGCGGCCCTTGACGTATTCCTCCGCAACGGCCTTGGGCTCATAGGAAAGCGCAAGCTCCAGCGCGGGGCAGATATCCTCCTCCCGCCCGACTATGGTGACGCCTACGGAAGACCCGCCGCAAGCGGGCTTTATTACCATGGGAAGGCCGACCTCATCCATCAGGCGTTTGACGTACTCGAGCTCGTTATCCTCGAACTCGTCGCGCATGACGGAAACGCCGCGGGGCATCCTTACGCCCTTGACGGGAGCCATTATGCGCTTGGCAAGGGTCTTATCCATCGAAACGGCGCAGGCCTTCGCGCCCGAGCCCGTGTATCTTATGCCGAGCAGATCGAAGCAGCCCTGGAGGGTGCCGTCCTCACCCGCCGCACCGTGCATGGCGTTGAAAACGATATCCGCTTCTCGGCAGGCTTCGATCACGTTCTTTCCGAAATAATTCCGGCGGGCGATGAGCTCCTCTATATCGGGAGCTGTTTCGCCTATATGGGCCGAGGAATCGGTCGTCTCGGCCGTGAACAGGGAGGCGATATCATCGGGGATATCGCGCGCGGAATCTATGAGGGCGACGGAATGCCCTTTTTCACGCAGGGCGCGCGCAACGGTCGCGCCGGTGGAAAGGGAAACGTCGCGTTCGGGGCTTATGCCGCCGCAGAGAACAACTATCTTCATTGAAAAACCGACCTTTCATTATAATAAACCATTATAATTATAGCATCGTTCGGGCGATTATGCAAACTATATAAAAAAGCCGCCCGATACGGGAGCGGAGCCTTAGGTTTAGGTATGCGGTACGCGGAAGCGCTCCCTTCTGTTTTCAGACGGAAAAAGGGAAAGCCCGCCCGAGGCTTTTCCCTTCAAAAAAACCTATACTCTCCCCGCTATCCTTTTCGCCCTGTCAGCCGCCAAGCCCCTGCAGGTACCGGAATGGATCGGTTGCTGTTTTATAAGTGGGTAATGCAGCAACCGTATGCATTACTTCTTTTCGTGAACAAATCGCTTTTACTTCTCCGCGGAAGAGAGTTCACGTTCGTCTTCTCGGGCGGAAGCATTGCAGGATCGCGGGCTTATGAAAAAAACGGGCACGCGGCATTGAGCCGCGTGCTCATGGAGCGGATCAGCTGTCAGTGCACGCCCGTTGCGGAGACGTACTCATCCCACGCTCTGTTGAAGACCTCCACGAAGTCGCCGAGATCGTGGAACACGGCGCAGCGGGCAAGGGTCTCGTCGGTGGGATTGAATATCTCGTTGGAGGTGAAATCCTCGTCAAGAAGATCGAGCGCGCCCTGGTTGGGGGTGGAATAGAAGCAATACTCGGTATTGCGGGCGGCAAGGTTCGCGTCGTTTATGAAATTGATGAAGGCGTGAGCCGCCTCGACGTTCTTCGCCGTCTTGGGGATGACAACGTTATCGAACCAGACGTTGGAGCCCTCCTTGGGAACGACGTAAGCGAGGTCGTTATTGGAATCGCAGCACTCGTAAGCGTCGCCGGAATAGATCACGGCAAGCGCCGCCTGCTCGTTTATCATGTTGGTGCGGATATCGTCCGTGCCGCGGCCCTTCAAAAGCGGGATCTGCTTTATGAGCTCATCCTTGGCGGCGTTTACCTCATCGGGATTGCGGGTGTTGATGTCATACCCGAGGCGGATCAGGGAGATGCCGATCGCGTCGCGCACGGAATCGTACTGCCAGATCTGGCCGGCATACTTCTCGTTCCAGAGGATATCCCAACTGTCAACGGGTTCATCGACCAGCTTGGTGTTGTAGAGGATGCCGACCGTGCCCCAGAAATAGGGGAGCGAATACTTGTTGCCGGGATCGAAGCCTTCCGCTATCTTCATAACGCGGGGCTGGATGTTTTTGGCGTTGGGGATCTTGGAATAATCGAGGGGCAGGAGAAGATCGTTCGCGATGAGCTGCTCGATTATGTAATCGGAGGGGAAGCAGAGATCGTAAACGCAGTCCGCCGCGCGGAGCTTTATGAGCATCTCCTCATTGGAGGTCATCTCAACGTAGGTGACCTTTACGCCGGTCTCCTCCTCGAAAATGGAGATGAGCTCTTCGTCGATGTATTCGCCCCAGTTGAGAATATTGAGGGTGCCGCCGATGTATTCGTATTGGTCGCCGTCGGCAAAGCTGTAATCGGCTTCTTCTTCGGTCTTTTTGCCGCAGGCGGCAAGGGCCGCGATCATTATCACGGCGAGGGCAACAGCAAGCAGTTTCTTGAGCATCAGAGGTTTCCTCCCTTATCTTTGAGTTTTACTTTTTTGGACTGTATCTCATACTCGCGCTCCTTTGAGATGCGCCTCAGATTGACTATAAGGAGCAGAGTTACGAGCGGAATGAATATTACCGTTGCAAGAGCGGGGTTCACGCCCTTGGCTCCCCTTGCGGAGGAGTAGATATAGACGGAAAGCACGCTCTTCAAATCGGAAACGAAGTAGCTGACAACGAAATCGTCAAGGCTCATGGTCAGCGCCATTATAAAGCCCGAGGTGATGCCCGGCATTATATCCGGGATAACGGCCTTGAACAGCGCCTGCAGCGGCGAGCAGCCGAGATCCATCGCCGCCTCATAGAGCATATCGGAGCTCTGCCTCAGCCTCGGCATTACGGAGAATATCACGTACGGGATGCTGAACGAGATATGGGCGATCAAAAGCTTCGGGATGTCCCCCACCTGCTTCAATCCGAGCTTGACCAGCACGGAATTGACGAACGCGAAGAGCATCATGAAAGTGATACCGGTGACGAGATCGGGGTTCACCATGGGAAGCTCCGAAACGTTGAGGATCAAATTCCTTGTGCGCTTCTTCATGGCGTAAATGCCTATCGCGGCGGCGGTGCCTATCACCGTGGCAATGATACTGGAGATCGCGGCGATCTCGAGAGTCAGGAGCAGGGAGCTGCCCGCCTCGCCCGAGAAGAGGTTCGCGTAATTTTGAAGGGTAAAGCCCTTCCATTTGCCGAGGTTCGCATAGGCGACCCTGCGGCCCACCGTAAAGTCGTTGAACGAATAGACGATGAGGTAGATTATGGGGATGTAAAGGAAGAATACCATCAGCCCCAGATAAACGTATTTTAACGAACGGACTGCCTTTTTCACCACAACTGCCCCCCTTGCTGCTGATCCTTGTCAAAGTGGTTCATAATCAGAGTGGATACGAGCACCGATATGAGCAGTATTATCGAAAGCGTGCTTCCGACGGCGTAATCGCCCTGACCGGAGAGGGTCTTGAAGGCGAGCTCGATCTCGTTGCCGTAGAGGTGGTACATGCCGTTGCCGATCAGCGCGGGCACCGTGAAGGCGGTGATCGCGGGGATGAATACCATCGTGATACCCGAAACGATACCGGGAACGGAGAGCGGGAGCACCACGCGGAAGAACGTGACGGCGGAGTTCGCGCCGAGATCCCTCGAAGCTTCGAGCAGGGATTTATCGAGCTTCGAAAGCGTGTTGTAAAGGGGCATTATCATGAACGGCAGGAAGTCGTAAACGAGCACCATGAGCACCGATCCCTCAAGCCCCAGGAACTTTTTAAGATCGGGAAGGAGATATTCGAGTATCGCCTGCCACGCATAGGTGCGGAGCACGAAGTTCATCCACATGGGAACGAAGAAGAGCACCGATATGAACCCCGCGACGGACTTCTTCATATTCGAGAGGATGTACGCTATGGGGTACGCGAGCAGGAGGCAGATGAGAGTCGTTTTGAACGCCATTACGACGCTCGCCCAGAGCACCTTCCATTTGCCGGCGTCCTTGAGCGTTGCTATGAATTTCGTGAGCGTGAACTGCCCGTTCACGTTCACGGCGTAGTAGAAGATGAACAGCATCGGGATGACGATAAACAGTATCATCCATACTACGTAAGGATATGCGAACACCCTACGCTTCATCGTCAGTCCTCCTTATCGGAAAGGGTGAGATCCTCGGGATCTACGGCTATGCCGACTTCCTCGCCCTCCTCCATGAATTCATCGGAATGGGCGATCCAGTCGTTCTCCTCACAGGAGATCGTGACCTCGTAATGGGTGCCGAGGAACATGCACTCCTTGACGCTGCCGGTGAGCTTCGCATCCTGCGGAGCGAGTATTTTGACCTTTTCGGGAGCGATCTCGACGAGCGCGATCTCCTTGTTTTCATACTCATCGAGGCCGTGCGCCTCAAAGCCGACGTTATCTATATAGATCATGCCTTCGCCGGGCCATACCTCCGCGTCGAAGAGGTTGGTAGCGCGGGTCTTCTTCATGATATGGATGGCGTCGGGCGGGATGGAAATGCCCACCTGCTGGCCGACGGCCGCGTAATCGGTGGTATGCACCACCCACTCATAGCCGCCGCAGTCAACGTCTATTTCATAATGGACGCCCATGAACACCACGGAGACCACCTTGCCGGATATGCGGGCCTTTTCGGGCTCCACTATGTCTATATCCTCGGGGCGGATAACCACGTCAACTTCAACGTTCTTGCCGAAGCCCGCGTCAACGCAGGGGAACGTCATGCCCTTCATGCGGACCTTGTAATCATCGAGCATAACGCCGGGAACTATGTTGCTTTCGCCTATGAAATCGGCGACGAAGGGGTTCTTGGGCTCGTTGTAAATATCCTCGGGGCGGCCGATCTGCTGGATCACGCCGTTCTTCATAACGACGATCGTATCGGACATGGTGAGCGCCTCCTCCTGATCGTGGGTAACGAACACGAAGGTTATGCCGAGTTGCTGCTGCATGCGCTTCAATTCAAGCTGCATCTCCTGGCGGAGCTTTAAGTCGAGCGCGCCAAGAGGCTCGTCCAGCAGAAGGACCTTGGGCTCGTTTACCAATGCGCGGGCGATCGCTATGCGCTGCTGCTGACCGCCGGAGAGCTGATCGATCCAGCGCTTGCCGTAGCCTTCGAGATTGACGAGCTTGAGCATGGCGTTGACCTTCTCCTCTATCTTATCCTTCGGGGTGCGCTTGATCTTCAGGCCGAACGCTATGTTATCGAATACGTTCAGATGGGGGAAGAGCGCGTATTTCTGGAATACGGTGTTGACCTGCCTCTTATGAGGGGGGACGCCCTTCATATCCGCGCCGTCGATATAGACCTCGCCCGAATCGGGGGTGATAAAGCCCGCGATGATGCGGAGCAGAGTGGTCTTGCCGCAGCCGGAGGGGCCGAGCAGGGTCAGAAATTCGCCGTCCCTGATATAGAGGCTGACGTTATCGAGGGCGAGATTGCCGCCGTAATCCTTGGTGATGTTCTTCAGTTCGATGAGTTTTTTGTTCTGTTCCATATTGTTCCCCCACATTGTGATTAGAAGGACGGCGGAGTCGCCACCCAGATGACCCTTGCCTCGCGAGAGGACGTATTGATGAGATAATGCTCCTCCGCCGGCTTGAAGCAGAAGCTGTCGCCCTTGCGAAGCTTGAAGCGGCGAAGCCCCAGAACGAGGCTTACGCTGCCGGAAAGGACGTACCCGAACTCCTCCCCCTCATGGGGATCGTCGGGATAGGTGGAGCCGCCCGCCTGTATCGTGACGAGTATGGGCTCCAGCGCGTTTTTCTGCGCGTTGGGAACGAGCCAGCAAACGGAGGAATCAAGCTCCGCATCCTCGCTGACGAACATATCGTCCGGAGTGAACACGACCTTTTCATCCTCATTCGCGGCAAAAAAATCGGCAACGTTCGTACCGAGCGCCTCAAGGATATCCATGAGGGTCGCTATCGAGGGAGAGGTCAGATCGCGCTCAAGCTGGCTTATAAAGCCCTTTGAAAGCTCCGTCCTTGCCGCAAGCTCCTCCTGAGTCAAGCCCAGCTTCTGCCTGCGCCTCTTGATCCTTCCGCCGATATCGGTATTCATGCGTCGCCTCCTTTGGCAGCAATGCTAAACTCAAAGTTTATAAACACTAAACCGCCGCAAGGTGATTAAACCACTTTTTGTCCCGCATGTCAATATTTTTCGGTATTATATATGAACTTTTTGAGCCGTGCTGTGCGAAACCGCGCAAAAGGACGCCGTGAAGCATGGGAAACAGCGGTATTGGAACGGCGTTTTTTGCAGATAATATAAGGTTTTTTGCATCATTTGAGCGGGCGCGGGAAAAGGCCCGCCCTTCTCCCGCACTGAAAGCAATACTAAACCTTTTGTTTAGAAACAGCTTACCGCATCAAAGCTCCGCAACGTCGTCCGCAAGGCCGCCCGAAAAGCTCACCCGGAAGCGGTCCGGTCTTGTTACCGCGCCTTCCTCCTTCCGCACGAGGCCGACCGTAACGGCTCCCGGCGGCTCCTCCAGCGGAAAAAGGAGCACCCGGGAAAACTCCCCCGCATAATCGCGCAGGCCGCCCTCCCCCGCCGCCTCTGCGAGCGATCCCGTCATGAGTTCCGAAACGTCACGCCCCAGCGCCGTCTCCTCGAAAAGTGCGGCGGCCTTTTCCGCCTCGCCCTCAAGCGGGAATGGCTCATGGGTATAAAAACCGGGGGGATCCTCCTTGGGAACGAATACGCCGCCGAGCGTTTCCCATCTTGTACGGAGCTCGTGCCCACGCTTTGTGCCGAGGCTTTCGATCCGCGTGGGCACTCCGTCCACCACGTCCGCCCTCTCCCCTTCCGCATTGAGAACGAGCGCGCCTTCCGGAGAAACTATCGCGAGCCCTTCGCCGCCGTCGCGGAAGATATGCGCGGCAAGACAGCGAGCGAAGCCGAAGTCGATCACGCGCAGGCTGCCGCGGTTCCCGCTCCCAAGGCCGAACGAAAGGGGCGCCGCCCCATCGCGCAGAAGCTCCAGACGAACTCCCCCGTCAAGGACGAGCTCGGCGCGCGCGGTCCTTTCCCCCATACGGAAGCGGGCGCTGTCCAACACCTGCCGCACGGGGCGCTCCGTTTCAATAAGGGCCGTCCGCGGCATGAGCTCTATCACGCCGCCCCAATCGACAGCGGGCGCGCTGCTTTCCGCAAGAACGCCGTTTTTTATGACCGCGCGGCAGAGCGCGGGCATTGGCGAAAAGCCCCTTGCGCATTCGGTCCGCCATACCGTGAAAACGAGCTCGCCGCCTATTACCGGGATAACGGCGGGCTCTTCCGGGGAGGCGCGCAGCCAGCAGCCCCCTATTTCGAGCATTGATACAAAATCGGGTCTTATTACCGCAGAGACCGCTTCCGACATGGTTTTTCCTCCTTTTCATCAGCGCCGCAGGGCGGCAGTGAGCCCCCGTTCGAAGGCTCCTTTCGGAACAAGCGGGCGCTTTCCGCATAAAACCGCCGCCAAAATTGCGTCAAAATTATGAACAACTTCCAAAAGTCTTTGGATTTAGGGGTTTTTTTCTGTTTTTCTTGTTGAAATCCCTCTTCCCTTATGCTAAAGTATATACAACTCTTTGATTTTTTTGATCAATATACGTTGGGGGGAACAAAAATGCCTGCAAGAATGAAACTGAGTTCCGTCTATACCACTCTGCCTCCCGCAGAAAGGAAGGTAGCGGATTTCATTTTGGCCAATCCCGATGATGCGGCTCACATGGTGATCAACGAAATAGCCCATCACGCGGGAGTAAGCGTGCCTTCCGTAACGAGGCTCGCAAGGAAGCTCGGGTACAGCGGGTTCATGGATTTCCGCGTTTCTTTGGCAAGCGGCAGCTCCGCCGTTAAGAAGGAAGGCAGCGCGCCTATTTCCCCCGATGATACGGACAGCGAGCTCATAAGGAAGCTTATGATCGGGCACATGAACGCCATCGAATCGACCCTCAAGGTGCTCGACGCCGAAAAGCTTGCCGAGCTTGCCAACACGATGCTCGAAAAGAAGCGCATAGTGTGGTTCGGCGCGGGCGCGTGCCTCGGCCTGTGCAACGCGGTTTCCGATGCGCTCTGTAAGATGGGCTTGGATTCCGTTGTTATCCTTAACAGGGATATAATGGAGACCTATGCGGCAAGCCTCGATACCGAAGTCGTTGCGGTGTTCGTTTCCAAAACGGGCAGGACCGTAAAGACCCTTGCCGCCCTCCGCACGGCCAAGCAGGCAGGCGCCGTCACCGCGTTCATCACCAATCTTGCCAATTCCTCCGGGGAAGCCTATGCGGATTATTTCTTCTACACTTCCCGGCAGGACGATCTCTTCCGCACCTGCGGTTATGAAACGGGCACTTCCACGAACGCGCTGCTCGAATCGCTCATGATAGTTATAGGCAGGCGCAAGAGGCTCGACAGTGAAATGAGCTTTTCCGGCTCCATGGATAATGACAGCAAATGAGCGGATACAGAATATTCGAAGATCTGCACACCCATACTTATTACAGCCACGGCAAGGGCTCCCCGCGGGAAAACGTTCTCGCGGCGATCGGGCGCGGCCTTGAAAAGGTCGCCGTTTCGGAGCACGGGCCGGGGCATTTTTCTTTCGGCGTCCGCGGGAAAAAGCTCGAAAAGCTCAATGCCGAGCTCGCCGCTTTGAAGGATGAGTTTGCCGGCAGGATAGAGGTCCTCCGCGGACTGGAGCTCAACGTGATGGATTTCGGCAAGTCCGACTGCCCCGAAAACCGCGGGGATTACGACGTTATAATCCTCGGCTACCACAAATCCGTCCCTCCCTTCAATAAACACGCGCTTTCGATCTGGGGCGAGAGCCTGCTCGGGATAAAGAACGATCCGCACAGGAACGCGGAAGGCATACTTGCCGCGGCGTATTCCTGCAGGGCGAACATAATCTCCCACCCCGGCCTGTATCTGAAGGTTGACATCCCCTATATGGCGGAATGCTGCCGCCAGATGGGCATACTGATGGAGGTCAACTCCGCAAGGGTGACTATGAGCTGCGAGGAGCTCAAGACGGTCGCCCGCCTGGGCTGCGGGCTCATAATAGGCTCGGACGCGCATACTCCCCAAAGGGTTGGCGATTTCGAGCTCGCCTCCGCTGCCGTGACCGAAGCGGGAGTGTGGAGCTCTGTGGTGAACGCAAAAAGGGAATGAGCCGCAGAGGCTTTGAGGAGCGGGCGCCCGCTCCTTTTTTTGCGTCCGGGATTTTATATTTTTCAGTTTCCTGTTGCCTTTTCGGGCTTCCTGTGTTAGAATTACAGGCAATTATATCCTTATTGACGAGGGGAATATCATGGTCAGACTTTATGAATTGCACAAGGCTCCCGAAAAGTTCGCGGGCGCCATCGAGGTTTCGGGTTGGGTAAAGACCTCCCGTGAGTCCAAGTCCGTCGGTTTCGTTGAGCTTTCGGACGGTTCCGCCTTCCGCAGCGTGCAGATCGTTTACGAGAACGGCGCCATCCCGCAGGATACCGTGAAGCGCCTTACCACGGGCGCGGCCGTCACCGTTCGCGGTGAGCTCGTTTTGACTCCCGAAGCGAAGCAGGCCTTTGAGATCAGGGCGAACGAGATCGTTATCGAAGGCGACTGCCCGCAGGATTATCCCCTTCAGAAGAAGAGGCATACGCTCGAGTATCTGCGCACCATCCAGCATTTGAGGCCCAAGGCAAACACCTTCCAGGCCGTGTTCCGCGTGCGTCACGTCATCGCCATGGCGATCCACCGCTTCTTCGACGAGAGGGGCTTCCTCTACGTCCACACCCCCATATTCACGGGGAGCGACTGCGAGGGCGCGGGCGAAATGTTCCGCGTGACGAGCCTCGATATGAACGATCTGCCCAAGGATAAGGAAGGCAAGGTCGATTACAGCAAGGATTTCTTCGGCATCCCCGCGAACCTCACCGTTTCGGGCCAGCTCCACGGCGAAGCTTTCGCAATGGCCTTCCGCGATATTTATACCTTCGGCCCCACCTTCCGCGCCGAAAAGTCCAACACCGCGCGCCACGCGGCGGAGTTCTGGCAGATGGAGCCCGAAATGGCGTTCTGCGATCTTAACGGCTACATGGACATTGCCGAGGAGATGATAAAGTTCATCATAAAGACCGTGCTCGAGCGCTGCCCGGACGAAATGGCCTTCTTCAACAACTTCATGGATAAGGGCCTTCTGGAAAGGCTGAACAGGGTGGCAAATTCCGATTTCGTGCGTCTGCCCTATACCAAGGCGGTAGAGATACTCGAAAGCTGCGGCCGCGAATTCCAGTACCCCGTGTATTGGGGCTGCGATCTGCAGACCGAGCATGAGCGCTACCTTTGCGAAGAGGTCTATAACTGCCCCGTGTTCGTGACCGATTACCCCGCGGAGATAAAGAGCTTCTACATGCGCCTGAACGACGACGGCAAGACCGTCGCGGCGGCGGATCTGCTCGTTCCCGGCGTGGGCGAGATCATAGGCGGCAGCCAGCGTGAGGAGCGTTACGACGTGCTCCGCAAGAAGATCGAAGACCTCGGCATGGATATGCGCTATTACGAATGGTATCTCGATCTGCGCAAGTACGGCGGAGTCAAGCACGCGGGCTTCGGCATGGGCTTCGAGAGGATCCTCATGTATATCACCGGCATGCAGAACATCAGGGACGTTCTCCCCTTCCCCCGCACCACGGGCAGCATGGAGCTGTAAGGGGCGCCCGCTTAAAACCGAATCCGATCGAGGAGACGCTTTTGCGTCTCCTTATTTATTCGCGCTTGCATTTTATATAATTTGAGCTATAATAATATCAGAGAAAATATACTTGCGGAGGCATTTGAATATGGATTGGCAGAACGAATATTCCCGCTGGCTCGAAAAGGGCAAGGAAGATCCCTTCCTTGCTGAGGACATGGCGCTCCTCACCGACGACAGATCGCGTGAAGAAGCTTTCTACACCGAGCTCGAATTCGGCACCGCGGGCCTGCGCGGGATCATCGGCGCGGGCACCAACCGCATGAACAGTTACGTCGTGCGGCGCGCCTCACGCGGGCTTGCCGAAATGATAATCGAGACCTGCGGCACCGAGGGCGCGAAGCGGGGCGTTGCGATAGCTTATGATTCGCGCAGGCGCTCCGATCTGTTTGCGATGGAAACGGCGCTGACCCTCTGCGCAAGCGGCGTCAAGTGTTATCTTTACACCTCGCTCCGATCCGTCCCGCAGCTTTCGTTCACGGTGCGGCATCTTAACTGCATTGCCGGCGTTGTGATCACGGCGAGCCACAATCCCCCGGAATACAACGGCTATAAGGTCTATTGGGAGGACGGCGGCCAGTGTGCGCCCGAAAGAGCGAACAAGATACTGGAATGCATCCGCCGCTTCGATTATTTCACCGCAGAGCCCATGCCCTATGAGCGCGCGCTTTCGAGCGGGCTCTTGACCATGATAGGCAACGAAGTCGATGAGGAGTATTACAAATGCACCGCTTCCCTGCTCATTCACCCCGAAAACCTCAGGGAAAACGGCCATAAGCTGAACGCCGTCTATACCCCGCTCCACGGCAGCGGCTGCGTTCCCGTCACCGAGATACTGAAGCGCGTTGGCGTGACCAATATCCATATCGTGCCCGAGCAGGAAGCTCCCGACGGCGATTTCCCGACCGTGAAGGCGCCCAACCCCGAAGACCCCAATGCTTTCACTCTTGCCAAGGCGCTTGCGGATAAGGTCGGAGCGGATCTCATCTTCGCGACCGATCCCGATTCGGACAGGCTGGGCGTCGTCGTGAGGAAGCCCGGCGGCGAATTCATGCAGCTCACCGGCAACCGCACGGGCGCGCTGCTCACGCATTACATACTCTCCTCCCTCGCGGAAGAGGGCCGTCTTCCCGCGAACGGACTCGTTGTAAAGAGCTTCGTTTCAACGACCTTGGCCGACGCCATCTGTGAAAAATACGGCGTCGCCCACAAGGACGTTCTGACGGGCTTCCGCTTCATATCGGAATGGATAGAGCACTGCGAGAGGACTCACGAATACGAGTTCCTGTTCGGTTTTGAAGAAAGCTACGGCTGCCTTGCGGGAAGCTACTCCCGTGATAAGGACGCCGTCTGCGCCTCGATGCTCGTCTGTGACGCCGCCGCCTATTACATGAGCCGCGGCAAGACGCTTTACGACGTGCTTTCGGAGCTCGACGCCGAATACGGTCATTACGTTGAGACCGTCAAGAGCTATTCCCTTTCCGGCAAGGAGGGCATGGAAAAGATCGCCGCCGCCATGAGGATGCTTCGCGAGGAGCCCATGGATGCGATCGCGGGCAGCCGCGTGACCGTCTATGAGGATCACGCGCAGCAGAGCTCCCTCGATACCGCTTCCGGCGCGGTCTCCCCCACCGGGCTTCCCAAGGCGAACGCGCTCCGTTACAGGCTCGAAAACGGGGCGTGGGCGGTAGTGCGCCCCAGCGGCACGGAGCCCAAGCTCAAATTCTACGTGGGCGTTTCGGCGGGCTCTGCGGAGGAAGCCGAAGCGCTTTCGAATGAAGTCACCGCGTTCATCGACGGAAGGATCTCCCTTCTTTTGAAATGATCGCCCGAAATCGCAACCTTTGGCTCCTCTCGTGCGTTATATAAACGTAATGCGGATCGGCATGGGTCTCCCCCATGCGGGAAGCATTGAAAAGTTTTGGGCTCAAACGCCCGGAAAGGAAGCCCCATTCGGGGCAATGGATCGTAAAATGAAAAGGATCTCCGCCATACTTCTGGTTTTCGTACTGGCCGCCGCGCTCGTGTTCGCGGGCTGTGCGAAGTCTTCCGAACCTCATGAAGCTTCCATCCCCGGCGGGCACGGAGCCGCCGCGGATCTTAACAACAAGGAAAGCTTTTCGGGGAACGTGAACCCCGACTCTCCCGAAGCCGAAAACCTGCCGAGCGCCGCGTTCACGGGACGCAAGGTCATAAGGAACGCCGAGCTCAACGTGGAGACCCTTGAATTCGACGCGTTCGTTTCGACCGTTCTTGCAAGAACGGCGGAGCTGGGCGGCTACGTCCAGTCCAACGACATCCGTGCTAGCGGCTTCCGCGGCGGGAGCCTCCGCTATGCGGATATGACCCTGCGCATCCCCGCCGAAAAGCTCGACGGCTTCCTCAACGAGGTGAACGGCCTCGGCAACGTTACCTGGCGCACCGAAAATGCGGACGACGTGACCGACGCCTATACAGACGTTGAAGCAAGGCTCCTTTCCCTTCGCACCGAATACGATACGCTCATCTCACTGCTCGAAAAGGCGGAATCACTCGATGACATAATAAAGCTGCAGGATCGTTTGACCGGCATCCGCTACGAGATCGAATCCTATGAGGCGAAGCAGAGGAATTACGATAACCTCACCGCAATGAGCACCGTGCATCTTAACGTAAGCGAGGTGGAGGAGATCACCCCCGTCACCGAGGAAAGCTTCGGAACGGAGGTTTCCCGCAGGTTTAAGGAAAGCTTCTCCTCCGTTACCGATTCGCTCCGCGCATTCGCGGTGTGGCTCATAGGCGATTCCCCCTCCATACTGTGCGCGCTGCTCGTGCTGGGGCTCATCGCGCTCATTGTTATACTCTGCATCCGCGGCAGCAAGAAGAGAAGGATGAAGAAGCACCGGAGCGTGATCGACAAGACCGCCGCAAAGCCCGAAGAGAAAAAGGAAGCGTAATTTCACTGAAACGAAACCGAGCCGGGAAGGGCGATCTTCCCGGCTTTTTTATGATCCGTTTTGCGGGCTACGTCAAAAGCCCCGTGGAGATCCGCGGGGCTTTCAGTTCGGTCAAAATCAGACAGCGAGCAGGGGGGAATTGAGCGAGAGCACCTTGGTCTTCTCAAGGTGGGTGCGCAGGATCGCGCAGGCGAACTCAACATCCTTATTGCGGCAGGCCTCGATCAGGTTGCGATGCTCGCCAATGCTCTGGGCATACGCCTCGGAGGGGGTGTAATAGGGACGGATGTACCTATCGACATTGGCATGGAGCTGCTCGATGAGCTGGAGCATATAGGGATTCTGCGCGGGCTCATAGAGGGCGAAGTGGAGCTGGAGGTTGAGATCTTCAAGCTTGTTGGGATCATCCTCTTCCTGCATCTGAGCAAGGATGGATTCGGCCTTCTCGATGCACTCATCGGTCATGCGGGGGACCGCCGCGCGGATAGCGCCGAGCTCGAGGATTATGCGGGTATCCATAGCGTTTTCAAGCTCTTCCTTGGTGAGCTTTGTTACGACGGCGCCGCGGTTGGGGTAGATCCTTACAAGGCCCTGCGCATCGAGCTGACGGAACGCTTCCCTCACGGGGATATGACTGACCGAGAGCTGCGCGGAGATCTCATCCTGACGAAGGGGCATACCGCCGGGGAGCACGCCGCGGATAATGGCAGTACGGATGACCTGGAATACCCAATCCCTTGCGGCCATGGATTTCTGGTGCATTTCTTCTGCGATGTCTTTAAGCTGTGTACTCATTTCTATACTCACTTTCCTGAAGTATTTAGGGCGACGATGTTTATGCCCATATCCTTATATATTATACCCTAAAAACCGCCTGTTGTCAACAATAGATACGGGATATTTTTTGAAAGTAAAAAGTTTTGACAAAATCCACATGAGCTGCGCGGCTTTTTCCGCATGTTTGCGGGCTTTTCGCGGCGTCCTTCAAGCTCGGTGTTGAAATCGGGCCGATATTGCGGTATAATAATACGATTATTATTTGGGGGAGGATCACCGCATGCTTTCTTCCGATCCGCGTTACCGCGCATACATCGATATTCTGAAGGAGGAGCTCGTTCCCGCAATGGGCTGTACGGAGCCCATTGCCATCGCCTTTGCCGCGGCTAAGGCAAGGTCCGTGCTGGGCGCAATGCCCGACAGGGTGGAGATCACCGTCAGCGGCAACATAATAAAGAACGTCAAATCCGTCATAGTCCCCAACACGGGCGGTTTGAAGGGCATAGAATCCGCCGCCGCCGCGGGCATAACCGTCGGCGAAGCGGACAGGGTGCTTGAGGTGCTGGCCTCCGTTTCGGAGGAGGACAAGCCCAAGATAAAGGAATTCATGGCGAGCGTGCCCATGATAGTCCGCCCCTCCCGCGGGGACGTCATATTCGATATAGACGTCACCCTTCATAACGGCACGGAATATTCCCGTCTCCGCATAAAGGATTATCATACGAACGTCGTGCTCATAGAAAAGAACGGCGAAACGCTTTTCAGCGCGCCGGAGATAGAGCTTTCATCCCAGGGTCTTACCGACCGAGGCTTGCTCACCATAAAGGATATAGTCGATTTCGCGGATACGGTGGAGCTTGACGACGTGCGCGAGGTTTTGACCCGCCAGATAGAATACAACACCGCGATAGCGAACGAGGGCATAAGGGGTCGCTGGGGCGCGAGCGTCGGCCGCGTACTTCTGGACGTTTACGGCTACGACGTGAAGATAAGGGCCAAGGCCATGGCCGCCGCGGGCTCCGACGCGCGCATGAGCGGCTGTGAGATGCCCGTCATAATCGTTTCGGGCTCCGGCAATCAGGGCATGGCGGCTTCGCTGCCCGTGATAGTCTATGCAAGGGAATACGACGTGGGCGAGGATAAGCTTTTGCGCTCGCTCTGCGTATCGAACCTCGTCACCATTCATCAGAAGACGTGGATAGGCCGCCTTTCCGCCTTCTGCGGCGCCGTCAACGCGGGCTGCGGCGCGGGCGCGGGCATAGCTTACCTTTTGGGCGGCGGTTACGACGTTGTGGCTCATACCCTCGTAAACGCGCTTGCGATCGTTTCGGGCATAGTGTGCGACGGAGCGAAGCCCTCCTGCGCGGCGAAGATCGCCTCCGCAGTTGACGCCGGCATACTGGGCTACCAGATGTACGTCCGCGGCATGGAATTCCAGGGCGGCGACGGCATAATCTCCAAGGGCGTCGAAAACACCATAGCGAACATAGGCAGGCTCGGCAAGGACGGCATGCGCGAGACCGACCGCGAAATATTGAGGATAATGCTTCAAAACACCAATCCGGAGGATAAAGGTTAATGGCTGATATTTTGAAGGGCAAGCCCGTTGCGGACGCCATAAACGAAAGGACCGCGGCGGCGGTAAACGAATTAAAGGAAAAGGGCGTTGTTCCGACGCTCTGCATTGTGCGCGTCGGCGAAAGGCCGGACGATCTTTCCTATGAAAACGGCGCGATGAAGCGCGCCGCGGCGGTGGGAGTCGAGGTCGTGCGCCGCATATTCCCCGCGGACGTCTCCGAAGAGGAGCTCGTCTCCGCCATAGACGGGATAAACGCCGATCCCGCCATCCACGGGGTGCTCCTGTTCCGCCCCCTCCCCCGCCATATAAACGAGGCGAGGGTCTGCAACGCGCTGGCTCCCGAAAAGGACATGGACGGCATAACCGACATGAGCATGGCGGGCGTCTATGCCCAGAAGAAGCTGGGCTTCCCTCCCTGCACGGCGCAGGCGGTGATAGAGCTTACAGACCATTACGGGATAGACCTCACCGGCGCGAACGTGACCGTTATCGGCAGGAGCCTCGTTATAGGCAAGCCCGTTTCGATGATGCTCATCAAGAAGAACGCGACCGTCACGATCTGCCACACGAGAACTCGCGGCACGGCCGATATTGCAAGGAATGCGGATATAATAGTTGCGGCGGCGGGCTCCGCGGGAATGATCGAAGCCGAATTTGTGCGCGAGGGGCAGATAGTGATCGACGTAGGCATAAACTGGAGCGAGGAAAAGCAGAAGATAGTGGGCGACGTCGATCTTGACGCGGTATCCCCCATCGTTTCGGCGGTAACGCCCGTTCCCGGCGGAGTGGGCGGAGTCACCACGAGCGTGCTCATGAGCCACGTTGCCGAAGCCGCGAGGAGGTCGCTCGAATGATAAGCCTTGCCCCCATGACAAGGGAGCTCTTTCATGAATACTACCGCGGGTTTCGTTACGATCCCGCGGTTTTCAACGATATGGAGCTATATGAAAAATGCAGGAGCCGCCCCTATGACGAGGCGGAGGTGAACAGGCATTACGACGCGCGCATGAGCCGCGCGGGCTCCCTCTCCCTTGCGGCGATGCTGGACGGACGCGTTATAGGCGACGTGGTTTTGAAGAGGATCGACCGCGAAAAAAAGCAGTGCGAGATCGGCATCCACCTCATTTCGGACGAGTTCAAGGGCCTGGGATACGGCACGGAGGCGCTGAGGCAGGCCATAAGCTATGCCTTCGACGAGCTCGGCATGGAGAAGGTGCTCGCGGACTGCATAGTAAAGAACACGCGGAGCCGTCACGTTATTGAAAAGCTGGGGTTTTGTTTTCTCGGCGAAGAGGACGGATTTTACAAATTCGAGCTGTGCAGATAAGTTAATATATTATATTCGGAATGGAAATCCCTCCCTCGCTGTGGTAAAATGTATTCATCACAATGAAGGAGGGTCTTATTATGAAAAAAGCGACAGCGGCGGCGCTTGCGCTGCTTCTTCTGCTGTTCTGCATGCCCTTTGGGGCTTCGGCCAATGTATCGACGGGAACCGTGATAGATACCGACGGCTCCGATGGCTACACGGGCGATTACGTGGTCATTTACAATCCCGCAACGGAGGCTTCCTCCTCCCTTTCAACGGGAAACATGGCGGGGCTTATAGAAACGGAGATCGGCGCAAAGGGCGAAACAGCCCGTCCCGTATCCGACGAGCCCTATAAGATCGACGTCGATCCTTACTTTGCCGAGCTTGCGAAGCAGGAGCTCCCAAAGTATAAGGCTCCCGTGGAGGAGCCCGTGCGCGCCTCCTACAATGTGGGCGATACTCATTCGTTCATGATCATGAACTATTCGCCGGACGGGCTGTTCATGCAGTTCAAGGTGCTGGCAAAGGGCGAGCACTGCTACGTATGGACCCCGACCTCGACGAACGCGAACGTCTATCCCCTCGATCAGATAGACCCCTCTTTCGCGCAGATGGCGGCGGATATGTTCGATTCCAAATTCGACCTCATGCAGAGCTCCTTCGGCGACCATTCCAACGGCACGAGCGGCGACGGAAGACTCAATCTGCTCTATTACAACATCGACGACGGCTGGGAGCCCGGTCAGGGCTATATAGGCGGCTATTTCTACGCGCTCGACCTGCTGATAGGCGGTATGCCCGTGCTCAATATCGATACCTACCCCGGCGTCACCTACACGAATTCCGCAGGCGTTACCATTTCCGATATTTCCCGCACTTACAGCACCATAGTTCACGAATACCAGCACCTTATCTGCTATTCGCAGTGCGGCGCGGCTGATACCTGGATCAACGAATGCATGAGCGCCGCGGCAGAGGAGATCTGCTTCCCCGGCTCGAGCGTGTATCCGCGCATCCAGTCCTGGATCGACCATTACTATTCCCAGGAGGAGGATTGGGATACCCCGCCCGAGGAGGTGGAATACATCCCCGAATTCTCGCTTGAGAACGGGTATTCCCTCTTCGATTGGTCGAACGATCTGCCGACCGACGATCTGCTCGTGCTCTACGCGCAGGTATCGCTATTCGCGCAGTATATGTATTCCCGCTTCGGGAACACCGTTTTCCACCGCATAATGGACAATATGTCGAACGGAGGAGGGCTTTCCGCAGCGAACAGCTTCCAATCCATATGCGAAGCGGCGACGGGCGTCGATCCTTCGACCCTTGCGAAGAATTACCGCATAGCTTTGACGGCCAACACCGCGGCGAACGAATATGACGGGCTCTATTCATTCTCGATGCAGCCCGGCTACGATCCCGAAGAATACTACGGAGTACAAAATCTTTACGATCTGCTCTGCCCCGTCGTGTTCACGGGTACGAGCTGCTCGATAAAGGGCGGCGGCGCGATCTGCGTAAAGCCCGTCGGCGGGACATATTATCCCCCCTCCGGCGCGGCGGGCGGGCTCGTTTACATCGGCGTCACAAGGGGCTCCGCACCCTCCGATTTCCTCCTCGGCGACGTTAACATGGACGGCGTCGTGGATACTTCGGACGCGCTGCTCGCACTCCGCGCTTCAATGGAGCTTGCGGAGCTGAACCAAGACCAGATCCTTCGTGGGGACATCGACGGCGACGGCGTTGTTTCCGGCTCGGATGCGCTCGCGATCATGCGCATGGCGATGAATTTGAGAAAGCAATAGCACGGTATAAATGCAGCGGGGCGGATCCGATCGGATCCGCCCCTTTGTTTTATAATGCTGTTGAGCCTGCAGGCTTACGCCATATACTGCATGGTCTCGTTATAGATCATAACGAACGCCTCGTCGATCTCGTCGATCATGGCCTGACCCTTCGCCTTGTATTCGGCGGCGGTCTCCTCATCGAGGCCGGAAACGTTGATGAGCACGTTCATCCAAGCGCCGTGCGCGCCCGCCTTCACGTTGAGGGCGCCTACGCCGAAATCGGAAGCGCAGTTGGTGTTGAACTTGCCTATGAGCTTCTTGCCGAGCTCCATACCCTCGCGGCAGAGGCGGAGGGTGTAGAGGGGTGCTTCCGTCGCGACTATGGTCGCCTCACGGATGGCGGCCCTGCGGGCGGCCTTTTCCTCATCGGTCTCCTTGGGGAGCTTGAAGGCGTCGGAGATCATATTGTAGGCGTCCGTATCGCGGTCGATCTGAGCGGTGAGCTCGGCGACGATGGGCTTGCCCGCCTCGATTATCTCATTGCAGTTATCGGCGAAATCGACGTACTTCTTCCTGCCGAGGGTGAGCCCCGCGACCATAGTGAAGAGGCCTACGCCCTGAGCGCCGACCAATGCGGAGGCGCTTCCGCCGCCGGGAGCGGGCGCGTCAGAGGCAACGAGCTCGAGGTAATCCTTGACGGTCATTTCGGTGAGTTTCATTTTACGATATTTCCTTTCCTTATAACTTTTTCAGCTAAATTGGAGCCCATCCTGTAAACGAGATAGTCAAGATCGGGCGCGTTCCAGATAACGAGATCGGCCTGCTTGCCGGGCTCGACGGTGCCTAAGGTCTCCCCCCTGCCGACGGCGCATGCGGCGTTTATCGTGACGGCGGCAAGCACCTCTTCGGGAGTCATGCGGTACTTGAGGTAGCCCAGATTCATGCAGAGCTGGAGATCGCAGCTCGGGCAGGAGCCGGGATTGAAATCGGTGCAGATCGCAACGGGCACGCCCGCCGAGATCATCTTCCTTGCGGGAGCGAAATCCTTATTGAGATAGAGAGAAGTGCCGGGCAGCAGGCACGCGATGACGCCGCCCTTCGCCATGGAGGCAATGCCCTTATCGTCCGCGGCGATGAGATGCTCCGCGCTCGTCGCGCCCATCTCGCCCGCCAGAACGGAGCCGCCTATCGCGTCTATCTCATCGGCGTGGATCTTGGCCTTGAAGCCGTACGCCTGCCCGTAGGTGAGCATCTTTCGGGACTGCTCCACGTCGAACACGCCCGTTTCGCAGAAGACGTCAACGAATTCGCAAAGCTCGTCGTCCGCGACGCGGGGCAGTATCTCGCGGCAGACGAACTCAATGTAGCCGTCGGGATCGCCCTTATACTCGGGCGGCACGGCGTGCGCGGCCATGAACGTGGGGATGACGTTGTAACCGCCCTCCTCCTTCAGGCGCCTTATCACGCGGAGCTGCTTCAATTCGTTTTCGACGTCCAGGCCGTAGCCGGATTTCGCCTCGACAGCGGTGATACCGTGATCGAGCATTTCGGAAAGGACGGCCTCCGCCCTTTCGTAAAGCTCATCCTCGGTGGCTTTTCTCGTGGCGGTCAACGTATTCAATATGCCGCCGCCCGCCTGCAGTATCTCAAGATACCCGGCGCCGCGGAGCTTCAAGGGCACCTCATGCTGACGCCAGCCGCCGAAAATGAGGTGGGTATGCGCATCTATAAGACCGGAGGTGACGAGCTTGCCGCCGGCGTCCAGCACGTTTTCGCACTCGGGCGCTTCGGCATTCGGGCATATCCTTTGGATGGTATCCCCGTTTACGAGCACGGCGCAGTCGGGAATAAGCTTCACGCCCGCGTGCTGCGCGCTCCCGCGGAGGGGCTCATTCCCCTCCGCAGTAGCCAGAATACCTATGTTTTTTATCAGCAGCATAGCCATCAGAGCATGTAATTCTCAATGATCTGCTTATCGAAATCGAAGCCTTCGAGCTGGAGATAATACTCGGCGGAGTCGATAAGCGCCTTCATCGGGGTGAGGCCGATTATCTCGGTGCCGGTCACCCACACGCCCCAGCGCCTGGCCTCGGCCTTTGTGACCTCGACAACGCGGTAAAGCGGAGTGCGGTTGAAATCCGTCATATTGATGGAGACCTGCGCGTACTTGTGAGCGGGAATGCCCTTTTCCTCATTCGCGGGGACCTCGATCAGGAAGCCGTTGGATTTTACGCAGTCGAAGCCGCCGTTCTTGCGGCGGATTATCTTTGCGATGGACTTTGCGATCTCCACGTTATCGGTGGAAAGGTTGATGTTGAACGCGACGAGGGGCATACGGCAGCCGACCGCGGTGCAGCCCGCGGTGGGGTGGCAGTAAGCGCCGCCGAAGTCGGGGGTCCACATGGGATCCTTGACCTTTTCGGGCATGGCCTCGAACTGGCCCTTGCGAATATCGGCAAGGTTGACGCGGTGAGGCGCGGAGGCGGAATCCTCATAGAGGAACACGGGAACGCCCGCTTCCTTCCAGATGCGCTCGCCCAGTATCTTGGAGTATTCGACGGTCTCCTCCTTGGTGCAGTCCTTCAGGGGAATGAGGGGGCAAACGTCAACGGCGCCCATCCTGGGGTGCTCGCCCTTGTGGTGGGTGAGGTCGATGAGCTTTTCGGCCTTCTTGGCAAGAGCGACGGCGGCGTTTATAACGCCCTCGGGGCTGCCCATGAAGGTGATGACGCTGCGGTTATGGCTGGCGTCGGAGGAGTAATCGAGAAGGGTAACGCCCGCGGTATTGCGGATCTCATCAACGCAGGCCTCTATGACCTCGTGATTCTGGCCTTCGGAAATATTGGGTACGCATTCGATTATCTTTGCCATTTTTATAATTCTCCTTTACGTTTTTACATATCTTCGGTCATCTTCTCGATGAGCTTGTCGTCAACGAGATACGGGATGGTGATCTGGGCTTCGCCCTCGTGCTTCTTATTGTACTCCATGCTGGTCTCGATGGAGGCGGGGTTCCTTGCCCATGCCCTGCGGGCTACGCCGCCCATAACGTCCCACATCATGGCGGACTTGATTATGTTGTCGATGCGCTCGGAGCCATCCAGAACGAGGCCGAAGCCGCCGTTGATGGACTTGCCGATGCCCACGCCGCCGCCGTTGTGGAGGGCGCAGAGGCTCATGCCGCGCGCCGCGTTGCCGGCGAAGCACTGCACCGCCATATCGGCCATTACGTTGGAGCCGTCCTTTATGTTGGCGGTCTCACGGAAGGGGGAATCGGTGCCGGAAACGTCGTGATGGTCGCGGCCGATCATGACGGGGCCGATCTTGCCTTCGCGCACCATCTCGTTGAAGCGGAGCGCTATCCTCGTGCGGCCTTCGGCGTCCTGATACAGTATGCGCGCCTGGGTGCCGACGACAAGCTTGTTCTTTTCGGCGTCGCGGATCCAGTTGTAATTATCCCTGTCCTGATAGCGGCGGTTGGGATCGATGCAGTCCATGGCCGCGTGGTCGGTGGCGATAAGATCCGATTCCTTGCCGGAAAGGCAGACCCAGCGGAAGGGGCCGTAGCCGTAATCGAAGAGCATGGGGCCCATTATATCCTCAACGTAGGAGGGGAAAATGAAGCCGTCCTTCTCATCGTGACCGTTCTTGGAGATCTCCTTAACGCCGGCGTCATAGACGGCCTTCATGAAGGAGTTGCCGTAATCGAAGAAGTAAGTGCCCTTCTTTTTGAGGGCGCAGATCGCGTCGAAATGGCGGCGGAGCGAGGCGTTGACAGCCTTGCGGAAGGCTTCGCGGTCGGTATGAAGGAGCTCCGTCCTCTGCTCGAAGGTGTAGCCCACGGGGCAGTAGCCGCCGTTATAGACATTGTGGCAGGAGGTCTGATCGGAAAGCAGGTCTATCGCGAAATCGCGCTTGACCGCCGCCTCGAGCAGATCGACTATATTGCCGTGATAGGCGATGGAAATGGTGGTGCCGTTCTTCCTGTGCTCTTCGGCAAGGGCGAACACCTCGTCAAGATCGTCCGAGATCACGTTGACCCAGCCCTGGTTCAAGCGGGTCTCGATGCGGCTGCGATCGACTTCGGCAAATACGCCGACGGCGTTGGCTATGTTCGCCGCCTTGGGCTGAGCGCCGCTCATGCCGCCCAATCCGGAGGATACGAACACGCGGCCCTTGAGGTCGCCCTCTTCGGGAATGCCCAGATACTTGCGGCCGGCGCCCAAAATGGTGTTGAAGGTGCCGTGGACTATGCCCTGCGGGCCTATGTACATCCAGCCGCCCGCGGTCATCTGACCGTAGTTGGCAACGCCCATCTCCTCGGCGACTTCCCAATCCTCGAGATTGTCGAACATGCCGACCATCATGGAGTTGGTGAGTATCACGCGGGGCGCTTCGGGCTTGGAGGGGAAGAGACCGACGGGATGGCCGCTTTCCAATACGAGGGTCTGGTGATCGGTGAGCTGCTCAAGATATTTCTTGATCAAGCGGTACTGCAGCCAGTTCTGGCAGGGCTGACCGGTCTCGCCGTAGGTGACGAGCTCATAGGGATAGAGCGCGATCTCGAAATCGAGGTTGTTGTCGATCATCACCTGGAAGGCCTTGCCCTCAATGCAGTTGCCCTTGTATTCGTCTATGGGCTTGCCCCAGATGCGTCCTTCGGGACGGTAACGGTAGGCGTAAATGCGGCCCCTCGTCTTGAGCTCCTCCAAAAATTCGGGAGCGAGCTTTTCATGAAGCTCCTCGGGAACGTAGCGGAGCGCGTTTCTGAGCGCGAGCTGAGTCTGTGCTTTCGTCAAGCGGAAGCCCCTGTCGGGAGCGCGGCGCTTTCCTTCCTCGAACTTGGGGTATTCGGGAAGGTCAGCGTCGAGCTTGATGGTCATAGCGCCAGAGATCTTGCTGTTTTCCATAGCTTTTTTCCTTTCTGTTGCATTTGAACGGGGAGCTTTTTTCAAAGCCCCCCGAAACGGTTTATTTAAGAGCGCCGCAGACCTTTTCGGCGGCGGGAACGACGGCGTGAGCCTTTATGAGCTCATCGGCCGCCTTGAGGTTGGGATACATAACGACGTCGTATTCGTTGGCCTTGATCCTGCTGTCGATAAGGTCGTAAACGGCGCGGGTGGCGGGAGCCATCTCGCCCTCGCCCGCCTCCGTGCGGAGCCACAGCGCCTGATGCGCGGTAACGAGCTCTATGCCGATGACCTTCTGCGCGTTATCGAGTATCATGCGCGCCTTCCTTGCGGCGGTGGTGCCCATGGAAACGTGATCCTCCTGATTTGCGGAAGAGGGGATGGAATCGACGCTGGCGGGGTGCGCATAGACCTTGTTTTCGGAGACCATTGAGGCCGCGGAATACTGGGCGATCATGAAGCCGGAGTTCACGCCGCCGTGCTTGGCCAGGAACGCGGGGAGCCCGTAGGAAAGCGCGGGATTGACCATGCGCTCCGTCCTGCGCTCGGAAACGTTCGCAAGCTCCGAAACGGCAATGCCGAGGAAATCGAACGCGAGCGCCATGGGCTGACCGTGGAAGTTGCCGCCCGAGATCACCTCATCCTCATCGGGGAATATGATGGGGTTATCGGTAACGGCATTTATCTCGCGGGAGACGGCCTCCGCAACGTAACGGATCGCGTCGCGGCTGGCGCCGTGGATCTGCGGGACGCACCTTATAACGTAAGCATCCTGCACCTTGTTGGGCTGGGTGCGTTTGGCGAGCGTGGAGCCTTCAAGCAGCGTAAGCAGGTTCGCCGCGGTATCCTTCTGGCCCTGATGGCCGCGCACGTCGTGTACCTTGTGATCGAAGGCGGCCTTTATGCCGAACTGCGCCTCGGCGGTAAGCGCCGCGGCAATATCGGCGGTCTTCATAAGATCGAGCGCGTCTATAACGGCAAGGGAACCGACGGCGGTCATTATCTGGGTGCCGTTGATGAGGGCAAGGCCCTCCTTCGCGGCAAGCTCTATCACGGGAATGCCGGCCTTATCCATCGCCTCGCGCCCGCTCATGCGGACGCCGTTATACTCCGCTTCGCCTTCGCCGAGCATTACGAGCACCATGTGGGAAAGGGGCGCCAGGTCGCCGCTCGCGCCGAGGGAGCCCTTTTCGGGAATGATGGGGTGAACGCCCGCGTTGAGCATATTGAGAAGGGTCTGGATCGTAGAGAGCCTTATGCCGCTGTGCCCGCGGGAAAGCGCGTTGCACCTGAGCAGCATGGCCGCCCTCACCGCCTCCGTGGGAAGGGGCTCGCCCATGCCGCAGGAGTGGGAGATGATGAGGTTGCGCTGAAGCTCGGCGGTCTCATCCGCGGGGATGAAGGTATCGGAGAATTTACCGAAGCCGGTGGTAAGACCGTAAATGACGGCCCCCTCCGCAAGCTTCTTTTCAACGTAATCCCTCGCCTTGCGTACCGCGGCCTTCGCCTCGTCGGTAAGCTCGACCTTCTCATAGCCTCTTGCAACAGCCGCCACCTGAGAGAGAGTGAGCGACTTTCCGTCGATCATGATAGCCATATCCGATTATTCCTTTCATGCTGTATTTGTAAATACAATACCGCCTTTTATTATACCTCATGAGGGAAATAAGTCAAGCCGAAACAGGCCCGAAACGCCCTGCAATGGGTGTATATTTTGATGCTTTGCGGACTCATCCGGAGCGGCCGCGAAAAGCCCAAGCATATACTCCTCCGGGCCCGAATATCATCAAACAAACCGAACGAAAGGCAGATGGTCTATGGAATACGGAAGGAGAAGAAAACGCCGCGGAAGGAAGCCGGAAGGAAACGGCGCGGGCTATACTCTCGTAACGGTGCTGCTCTTTGCTTTGGCGGGGTATCTCATCGTTTTCGCGGGGGCGGGCAAGCGCATTGCGGAGGGAGCGAAGCAGTTGGGCTCCCTCGTTTTCCCGCGGAAGGAAGAGCCGCTTCCCACCGCGCTCTTTATCGCGACCGCAAGCCCGGAGGTCTCCCCCTCCCCCACCGGCGCTCCCGCGGGCGAGACCCGCAAGGTCGCTCTTCCGGGGATCTCGATCTATATGCTGAGTATAGGCAGTTTTCAAGACCGCGCCTCCGCCGATGCGGCTGCCGAGGAGCTCAAGGCGAAGGGCGCGGCGGGCTGCGTGAGCGGGAGCGAGGGCGATTACACAGTGATCGCCGCCGCTTATTCCGAAGAAAGCGATGCGGAAAACGTGCGCGCAAGGCTCAGGGAAGAAGGCTTCGACTGCCGCGTGACGAGCGTGATCCGCGACGGCTGTGAGCTTGAGATCACCGCGAGCCCCGAAAGGCTCCTGCCGATAGGGACGGCGTTCGCGATAGCGCCGGAGACCGTGATCCAGCTCGACGAGCTTTCCCGCGAGCTCGACGCAGAAGCCAAAAGCACCGAATACGGTCTCGGCGTGCTGGGCGAGATAAAGAGGAACGTGCTTTCGGCCGTTTCCGGCCTCGGCGCAACGGAGGGCGGCGACGCTTGGCTCATGCGGATAGGCGGGTATCTCACGGAGCTCGGCGGACTCATAGACGGGGCGATCGAAAAGAGCGGCTCCCGTGCGGAGCTTTCATCCGCAGTCAAGGAGCTGCGTCTGCGGTCGGCGCTTTTATATGCGGAAATGCTTGCAAACGAATAAAAAGACGGCCGGGCGGTATTCTGCCGGACCGCTCTGCCGCAAGCCGGAGCGCGTCCATCCGATCCCGCGGAATTTATATATTTTTTCGCGATCATCTATTGACATTTATTGCTCCATGTTGTAAAATACCTTTCAGAAGTTCTTTAGGGGGGGTACATACCTATGATCATCAAAGACGTTTCTGCAGCCGAACTCGAAGTTCTGGTTAAGATCTGGGAAGCCGGCAAGCCCACCACCATCAAGGATGTTTGGACTGCCGTCGGTGAGAACAAGTGGACCTATCAGACCGTTCAGACCTTCGTTAACCGCCTTCATATGAAGGGTTTTATCGAAATGGTCGGCAAGCGCGTAAGGAGCTTTGAGTACGTTCCCTGCGTGACCCGCGCCGAATACATCGCGCTCACCAAGGGACATCTCTTCAACGGCGAGCCCGGCGCTTCCGTGACCGATCTCGTAAAGGCTTTCTATGCCAACAACAACATGACGAAGAAGGATATAGAAGAGCTCAGCGCTTGGATCGATTCCGTAAAGTGATAACGATTTGATGCGAAACGCCGTGCCCGAAGGCACGGCGCTTTCTTTTGCGTTTTTTGGTTTTATAAGCCTTTATTCCGCGAAATACGCGGCGAGCCCGTCGATCGCGACTTCGGTCTCGGCGCCGTCGCCCATACATTTTACGCGGACGATCCCGCGCGCAAGCTCCTCATCGCCAAGGGCCACGGCGTACTTCGCGCCGACCTTGTTCGCATACTTGAACTGCGCCTTGAAGCTCCTTTCCATGTGGTCGAATTCGGCGAAGATACCCTTCTCGCGGAGCTGCTGAGTCAGCGCGAACGCCTTCATGCGGGGAGCTTCGCCCATGGCGGCGAAATAGACGGTCACCTCCGGTGGTTTGGGGAATTCGACGTTGTTGTTTTCCATCACGGCGAGCAGGCGCTCCATGCCCATGCCGAAGCCGACGGCGGGGATCTTCTGGCCGCCCAGCTCCTCTATGAGCCCGTTATAGCGGCCGCCGGCGCAGACGGCGCCCTGCGCGCCTATGCGGTTGGAGATTATCTCGAACACGGTGCCGGTGTAATAATCGAGGCCGCGCACTATATCGGGATCTACGACGTATTCGGCGCCCGCGGCGTCCAAACAGGCCTTTACTCCCTCAAACTGCTTCCTGCAGTCTTCGCAGAGGTAATCGAGGGTGCGGGGCGCGCCCTTGACTATGCGTTTGCAGCGCTCCTCCTTGCAGTCGATTATCCTCATGGGATTCTTTTCGAAGCGGGAACGGCAGGTCTCGCACATATCGCCTATATAGCCCTTAAGGTATTCGCGCAGGGCGGCGTTGTATTCCTTGCGGCATTCGGGGCAGCCGATGCTGTTTATGTGGAGCATGAGATCGTGCACGCCGAGCTTTTTGAAAAGCGTGAGCGCGAGAAGTATTACCTCCGCATCCGTTTCGGGAGCGTAGGAGCCGACTATCTCTATGCCGAACTGGTGATGCTCGCGGAGCCTGCCCGCCTGGGGATTTTCATAGCGGAAGGTGGGCGAATTGAGATAGTAAAGCTTCTGGGGGAGCGGATCGTTGAAGAGGCCGTTCTCTATGAACGCCCTTACCATGCCGGCGGTGCCCTCGGGCTTCAGCGTGATGGAATAATCGCCCTTCTCGAAAGTGTACATCTCCTTCTGGACTATATCGGTCGTGGAGCCGACGCCGCGCTGGAACAGCTCCGTATGCTCTATTATGGGCGTGCGAAGCTCGCGCGCGCCGAAAACAGAGCAGAGCGACCGCATCGTGTTTTCGATATAATGCCACTTATGGCTCTCGGCGGGAAGAACGTCCTTTGTGCCTTTAAGTGCCTGAATGTTGCTCATATTGTTTCCTCCTGTATGGTGGGGCGGGGCTTCGGGCTCCGCCTTCAAACTTCTTTTATGGGGACGCCGAACAGCTCGGTCGCCCTCTTTTGCTGTATCCGCCCGCCCCTTCTTACCTCGATGCGCACCGTGGCGGGATCGATCGAACGCTTTGCCGCGGCGGCAAGCTTCTGAAGAGCGTTTTGCCCCTCGAACATACCGACCATCCCGGCCCATTCCGAGTCAAAGCATATCACGAGCGTTCTGTCCTCCAGCCAATGCGCCGCGGAAAGCTCAAGCGTCGCGTTCGAGGAAGGATCGGTCTTTTTAAGTTCGGCGCGGAATTTTGAGTAAAGCTCGTCCGCGTCTTCGGTGAGCTCGGGAACTTTCGCTTCGGCCTCCCCCGCCGCCTCCGCGGGAGCGGGCACGGCTTCGGCGCGCTCCGCTTCGTGAGAGGAAGACGCGGCCTTTGCGGCGGATGCGGCGGCTTCAGCCGCTTCCGCTGCAACGTTTTTCACGGAGCCTTCGAGCTTGCTCAGCCTGTCGCCCATGGCGATGAGCGTTTCCTCATCCTCCGGGCGGAGTATGCGCAGAACGGTGCTTTCGACGAGCGTGCGCGGGGTGGCGACGAGCTTCAGCCCGGATTGGAGCTTAAGCAGCTCCTCCACCGCCCTTTCCGCCCTCTCGCGTGAGATGCGCTCCGCCTGGCGGGAAATATCCTGCATCATTTCATCGGTGCAGTCCAGAATATCCTTGCAGCTCCCGCATATTTTGGCAAGCAGCAGCGCCCTGAAATGCGAAGCGAGATCGAGCGCGAACACGCCGAGATCGCGGCCCGAAGCCGTGACTTCGCTTATCGCGCGCATTGCGGCGGCGGCGTCGGAATCTATCACGGCGTCCGCAAGCCTGTATAAAAGCCCCGTATTGACGCTGCCGAGGACGCTCAAAACGTCGTCCGTCGTAACGCTGCCTCCGCAGAACGAAAGGCACTGATCGGCTATGCTCAGGCAATCGCGCATGCCGCCTTCCGCCGCTCTGGCTATTGCGATAAGGCCCTCATCCTCAATGTGGGCGCCTATGGAATCAAGGGAGCGCTTCATAGAGCTCACCATATCGGAAACGGAGAGCCTGCGGAATTCGAACCGCTGGCACCTCGAAACGATCGTTGCGGGGAGCGCCTGCGGCTCGGTCGTGGCCAGAATGAAAACGACGTGGGCGGGCGGCTCCTCGAGCGTCTTCAAAAGAGCGTTCGAAGCGCTCTTCGTCAGCATGTGCGCCTCGTCGATTATATAGACCTTCGTTTTGAGCTCGAGCGGGGCGAATTCCGCCCTCTCGATAAGGCCGCGCATCTCGTCAACGCCGGAATTGGAGGCGGCGTCCATTTCGATTATATCGACGTTATTCTGCGCCGTGCAGACCTTGCATTTGCCGCAGGGCTCGCCGTCCTGCGGATCGAGGCAGTTGATCGCCTTGGCAAGTATCCTCGCCGTGGAGGTCTTGCCCGTGCCCCTGCTGCCCGAAAAAAGGTATGCGTGCGCCACCCTGCCCGACCTCGTCTGGTTGAGCAGGATCTTCGTTATGTGGGGCTGACCTATTATCTCGCTGAATTTTTCGGGGCGAAATCTGCGGTAAAGCGCATTGTATGCCATGAAGGGTTATAGGCTCCTCGTTTTATTTTTCCGGATACCTGATGACCTCGGCTGCGCCGTCGGTCCAAAGACGCTCGATATTGTAGTATTCCCTCTCTTCGGGATAGAAGATGTGCAGAAGGATGTGGCCGAAGTCGAGCACGATCCACCTGCCCTCGGTATAGCCCTCCTTGCGGCGAAGCGTAAGCCCCGCTTCGGGGTACTTTTCGAGCACTTCGTCGCAGATGGCCTTGACCTGGATCACCGAGCCGCCGCTGCAGATAATGAACCAATCGGAGATGATGGTCTTGTCCGCAACGTCAATGGCTATCATATCGGTGGCCTTCTTGTTCTCCAAAATCTGCAGGAGCTTCATTACCTGTTCGCGCTCCTCCGCCCTGAAGCGGAGCTCGAGATCGCTTAAAAAGACGCCGTTATCCATTGTTTTCCTCCGTATCGTTATGGCTTTGCCTTTTGTTTTCAATACATTCCGCAAGCCAATCCATCACCGCGCGGGTCGAGGGATTGACCTGCCTGCCGCTTGCCGCCGTGTAATCGGCGGAATGCTTCATCACGAGGAGCATCGCGGAATCAATATCGCGGTACGCCTCCTCGCGCATTTCCGCCACGCCCTCATATTCGCGCGAGGGCTCGATCTTATCCGCAACGTAGATGATCTTATCCAGCAGGCTCATTCCCACCTGCCCGAGGGTATGGCGCCTTATGGCGTTCAGCACCTCCGGATCGGTCACGCCGAATTCGGTTTCGGCAAGCTCTGCGCCGAGCCTCGAATGGATGAGATAGGGGTTTGCCC
Source organism: Clostridia bacterium (assembly GCA_017394835.1). Classification (GTDB taxonomy): domain Bacteria; phylum Bacillota; class Clostridia; order Christensenellales; family CAG-138; genus UBA3857. Next base: position 56,658 of record JAFPXD010000029.1, on the reverse strand, counting down.
GCTCGTCAGCGGAAAGCTCATAGCCGTTTGTTTCGCAGTATTCCAAAAGCTCGCGGTTGGGGAGCTTTATGCAGTCGTGCAGGATGGCGGCAAGGCGTGCTTTTCGGGGGTCCGCGCCGTGCTTTGCCGCAAGGCTTATCGCCTCGCGCACGGTCATCATGGTGTGATCCAAGCGTTTGCGGCGCAGCCTCTTATACAGCTTCTGACGGATCGCGGTTATCTCCTGCGGCATGTAGAGACCGTTCGTGTAAATGAACCTTTCCACCGCGGGATCGCAGAGCAGGTTTATGGGCTCCGCATCGCGCATGCGGCGGCGGATCTCCGTCGAAGAAATATCGGGCCCCGTGAATTCGGAAAGAATGACCCTCCCGCCGAAATCGCGCTCTATGCCGTCCGCTATCGCACGCATATCCCTCGCCGAATCGGGACGGGTCACGGCCGTGAGCGCCGCCATGCTCATAATGCCCTTCGGATCGCGCCAGAGCGGGAAGTTTTCGAGCATATCGCCGCCCACTATCAGGAAGAGCTCCGCCCCCCTGTACTGCCGTTTGAAGACCCCGAGCGTATCCACGGTATAGCTCTTGCCCGCGCGTTTTATTTCAACGTCGGAAGCGGCAATGCCCCGCTCGCCCTCAAGGGCGGCTTCGAGCATTTTGAGACGCAGATGCGCGGGAGTGCGGTTCGTATCGTGCTTATGGGGCGGATCTGCGGCAACGACCATAAAGAGCTTGTCAAGCTCAAGCTCGCGGAAAACGGATCTTGCCGTTTCGATATGGCCCGTGTGGACGGGATCGTATGTTCCCCCGAATATACCTATCCTCATAATATCATATTATACAGCATTCGAAAGGTTTTGTGAATACCAAACGCAAAAATAGGGCAATAAAAACTCATGGGACCTGTTGATATTGAAAAAAGCTTTGAAACGCTTGTGTTTCGCGAGGCTCACGGAGGCAGGAGCCGCTTTGCCGCCGCTTCGGACCGGGTGCTGACGGCGCTGTTCTGCGCTTTCGGGCTGTACCTTGCCGTAAGGCCGAGGCTCGTGAACCGCGCCGCCTGCTTATTCTGCACGGCGCTCGTGCTTGCGGCCGGTCTGGCCTTCGCCGCATATTTCGGGAAGAGGATCTCCTTGAAAACGCGGGCGAGACTCATTGAGGAAGGGAAGGCGCTTGCGCGGGAAACGAAGCTCTCGCTCGATCCCGAGCCGATCTTCGCGCGGCTGAGGGGCCGCGCCGGGATACTGCTTATCGAAAGGACGGAGCTTTTCACCGCGGACGATATTCGCGCCGTTCTTTCGGGAATGAGCGGCAGCAGGCTCAAGGTCGTCTCCCCCGCCAAGCCCACCGCCGGAGCGGAGGCGCTCATGCGCGCCGCGGGGATGGATTATCTTCCCGCGAGCGAAGCGCTTGGAGGAGAATACGCATTGCTTCTTCCCGTCTCCCATGCGGAGGCCGTTTCCGCCGCGCTTATCAAATACCGCTCGAAATATGAAAAAAAGCGCCGTGCGGGAAGGCTTTGGGCCCTCCCGCGCGAACGCGCCGTAAAATTCTTTTCGGTGGGCGCAGGGCTCATGCTGATGAGCCTCATAATGCGGTACTCGCTCTATTACAGGCTGGCCGGGAGCCTTGCTTTAAGCCTCGGCGCGGGGTTCTTCGCCGCGGAAAGGCTCAAACGCGACCGCCTCAGCGAGGCGCGATGACGTTCACGCTTTCCGCCGCCGCACGGAGCTCCGCTTCGGTGAAGGCGCCTTCGGCAAGCTCCACTATCACGCCTATGCCCGCTTCCTTAACGGGAGGGAAGGTCGCGGAGGCGCGGGCCGCGCCGGGGTCCTGAGCGGCGCGGGAACGCGAAGCATATTCAGTGGGCTTGCGCCCGCAGGCGGAGAACGCGGAGCAGGCGATAATCACCGCGAGCACTGTGCAGAGCCATCTTTTCTTATCTGTTTTCTCCTTAATATTCGGCAAAAGCGATCATTCAACGAAATCGAATTCCCATTCTCCGAGGCGTATTGCGGAGCCCTCGACAGCGCCCTTTTCGCGGAGCGCATCGACTATGCCTTCCTTAACGAGGAGCTGCTGGAAGCGGCGCATGGATACCTCGTCCTCGGAATTGGTGGTATCGAGGATGTAATCGACCGTGCCGCCGGTCACGACGAACGCGCCGTCCTCATCGCGGGAGATCTCGAAGCCCTTTTCGTAGCGGGCCTCCTGAATGAGCTCCTCCTCCTCGAACGCGCGGGTCTTGGGAAGGGTCTCGAGCTTTTGAAGTATCGCGTCCATGAGAGGCTCAAAGCCCGATACCGTCGCCGCCGAGACCGGGAATACGGGAATATCCTCATCCGCAAGCTCCGCGCGCAGACGCTCCAGATTTTCCTCCGCGCCGGGGATATCCATCTTGTTCGCGGCTATGAACTGAGGCAGCGCGTGCAGCGCGGGGCTGTAATCGTAAAGCTCGGAACGAATGGTGTAATAATCCTCGATCGGGTCGCGGTCCTCGCTGCCGGAAATATCGAGCACGTGGACGAGCATCCTCGTACGCTCGATATGGCGCAGGAATGCGCGGCCCAGGCCCGCGCCCTCCGCCGCGCCTTCGATGAGGCCGGGTATATCGGCGAGCACGAAGCTCTTGTCATAGCGCTTTACCACGCCGAGATTGGGCGTAAGGGTGGTGAAATGGTAGTTCGCGATCTTGGGCCTTGCGCTCGTGACGACGGAGAGGATCGTCGATTTGCCGACGTTCGGAAGGCCGACGAGGCCTACGTCCGCAACGGTCAGAAGCTCGAGCTCGACCTCGTATTCGCGGAGCTTCTGCCCCGGCGAGGCGTATTTGGGAGCCTGCTTCGTGGGGGTGGCGAAGCGGGCGTTGCCCTTGCCGCCCCTGCCTCCCCTGAGCACGCATTTTTCATAGCCCGGCTCGGAAATATCGGCGATTATGCGGCCCGTTTCGACGTCGCGCACACGGGTCCCCACGGGGACCTTTATGCGGACGTCCGCGCCGTTTTTGCCCGTCTGCATACGCGCTCTGCCGTTTTCGCCGCGCTCAGCCCTGAAATGCTTTGAGAAGCGGAAATCGAGCAGGGTGCCGGTGTTGTCGTCCGCAACGAACCAAACGCTGCCGCCCGTGCCGCCGTCGCCGCCGTCGGGGCCGCCGTGAGTCACGTATTTTTCGCGGTGGAAGCTGGAGCAGCCGTCGCCGCCGTCCCCCGCCTTTATGAAAATATGGACCTTATCTACGAAATTCATTTGTCTTCCTTATCCTTTCGGTTCGAGTATTCCCGGCAGAGTTCCCTTACCATGCACTCGGCGCATTTCGGCCTCTGCGCGGAGCAGACCCGCCGCCCGTGGAATATGAGCCAATGGTGGGCTATGGACCATTTATCCTCCGGTATGTTCCGCATGAGCTGGCGCTCGGTTTCCTCAACGGTCTTCGCGGACGCTAACCCGAGCCTGTTCGAAACGCGGAAAACGTGGGTATCGACGGCTATCGCGGGAACGCCGAACGCGTTTGAGAGCACCACGTTCGCGGTCTTGCGGCCGACCCCCGCGAGCGATTCGAGCCCCTCCCTGTTATCGGGGACCTCGCCCCCGAAGCGCTCCGCAATATCGCGGCAGGCGGAGACTATGTTCTTCGCCTTGTTGTGATAGAACCCGCAGGAACGTATGTAAGGCTCTATTTCTTCGGGCTCCGCCTTCGCCATATCGCAAGGCGCGGGGTATGCCGCAAACAGCGCGGGAGTGACCTTGTTCACCTGCTTGTCCGTGCACTGGGCGGAAAGTATGGTGGCGATCAGAAGCTCGTAAGGGCTCGTAAAATCGAGCTCGGGCTTCGCATCGGGGTGCTGGGAAGCGAGCCCTTCGAGTATGAGCTCATAGGGAGCTTCGCGCATTTCGTTTTCTTTCTGCTTTTTCATACCGTTATTCTACCGTATTTTTATGCGTTTGTCCATAGTGAATAAGCGGTCTTCACGAAGGAAGGCCGCGTTTCACGCGTGCTGTTCATTTCCCGCTCAAGAGCCTCATGAGCGCCTGCGGGTCGGCTCCGCTCATGAGCGTCTTTATCTGCATTATGCTCCTTATCATATCCATGGGATCCTGCCTCGGCTGGGGCTGCGCGGGCGGCTCCGGCTGCCTTTCGCGGAATTCGACCCCGAAATCCGCCGCGATGTTCTTCAGCTCGTTCGGAGCGAAAAACGGCGTCATCGCCTGCAAAAACGCCTTTAGCTGCTCAGCGCCCTGCTCCGACCTTATGCGCCTTGCGAGCTTAACGAGCGGCTGAGCTTCGCCGTTCCCTTCGTTTCGGTTTGCGGGCGTCCTCTGCATAAAACCACCTCCCTCTCTGGAAATCATATTCCGCGGAGGCGCAAATTGTGAACGCCGCGCATATATTGGGAACGAAAGGAGCGTGATCTAAAATTAAAAAGAGCCTTAAATCAAGGAGCGGCGAAGCAAGGCCCGCGGCCCCTTCTTCCCCATCGGAAGCAGGTGCGGGCGGCGTTGAGGAATTGATCGGAAAATACGCCGGCCGGAGCGAGGACGAGCTGATGCGGACTCTTATGCAGGAGACCTCGCGCCAAAGGGCGGAGGGGCGGTTTGACGAAAGCGCCCTTGCCCGCGGCGCGGAAGCAATACTGCCCTTCCTTTCGGAGGGGCAGAAGCAGAAGCTTTATTCCATATTGGGGAAGCTTTGATCGGGTTTTCTTATGAAGCCTTCCTCGGCAAAGTAGCGGTACAGCGTGCAGGTCATGCCTCCGTTGGAAAGCTTCCTGCGCCTGTCCGCCTTTTTGCCGTAAATACGCTCGAATTCCTTATGCGATGCGATTATGTTCTTATCCCAATGGGTGAGCTTATCGAACACGCGGCGCATTTCGCGGTAGAGCCTTTCCGCATCGCGCTTTTCCATCAGCCTTTCGCCGTAGGGCGGGTTGCAGACTATTATGCCGCTCTCGCTTTCGGGGCGGAATTCCGAAACGGGACGCACCGCCCAGCGCACCGTGACGCCCGCCTTTTTGGCGTGCTTTTTGCAGACCTCTATCGCGTGCGGGTCAATATCGCTCCCCAGAATATCGGGGGCCGTATCCAGCACCGAATCGTGCGCCTCCTCCCTTGCAAGGGCGAACGGATCGCCTTCGAGGAAAGACCATTTTTCGGCGGCGAAGGGGCGGTTCATGCCGGGAGCCATGTTCCTTGCGATCATGGCCGCCTCTATCGGCATCGTGCCTGAGCCGCACATGGGATCGACGAGCGGGATCTCCGCGCGGTATCTTGCAAGGCTGACTATGGCGGCGCCAAGCGTTTCCGCAATGGGGGCGGCGACGTTCCAAGTCCTGTAACCCCTTCTTGAAAGGCCCGCGCCGCAGCAGTCGAGGCAGAGGGTGACTTCATCGCGGAGAAGGCCGACTTCTATAATGATCTCTTCTCCGGTTTCGGGAAGGTTCGCGGTGTGGTAGGCTTCAAAAAGCCTATCGACTATCGCCTTTTTGGTGATGCGCTGGCAATCCGAAACGGCAAAGAGGGTGCTCTTCGCCGATTTGCCGTTCACGTGGATAAAGCTGTCTTTTCGAATATAGCGCTCCCATTCGATGCGCCTCACTCCATCGTAAAGCTCCTCGAAGGATGCGGCTTTGAATTCGCCGGCTATCATGAGCACGCGCTCGGCGGAGCGCAGCCACAAGCAGGCGCGCGCCATCGCAAGCCCGTCCCCGCGGAAAACTATCCTTGCGTCGCTGACGGATTCGATCTCTATCCCCTTTGCGCGGAGCTCTTCCGAAACGACGGATTCGAGCCCCATTTTGCAGGTCGCGATGTATCTCATTTCAGGTCCCCCGTTTTTTCACAGCTCCGGCCCCTCGTCCTTCACGTTGAGTCCATCGACGGAGTTTATAAGCAGGTCTATCGCGTTCATGAGCCTGCGTTCGGTTATGCCGTAAGCCTCAAGCAGGTCTTCGCGGAATGGCACGCCGCATTTTTCGCACGCCATGAACTCCACCGCGGCGGAGACCGCCTCCGACCGCTTCTGCGTTAGCGGCGGGAATTCGCCTCCCGTGCCCGCAATGAAGCGCTCAACTATGTTCGCGGCGGTCAGCATCACCTCATCGGGATAGCGCCCGCCCGAAACGTTCTTTATCCTTTCGAAAATATCCCGGTAGGCCTTGGGTATCCTCACGCCGGAAAGATCTACCATGTTGACCTTGCCCTCTATCAGGCAGCCGTCCACCATTGCAAGATAGGGCTCCTCGGCGCCCATGCGCTTTAAGGCGCCCATCGCTTCGCTTACGAGCGCGCGTGAGGTCGCCGTATCGGAAATGCTCTCCCTGATGAGATGCTCCGCCTCGTCCCCGCCGACGGCGCGGAGGAGGTTTATCATAGCTATATCGACGTTGAATTCATGCAGGGTGAACGCCCAGCGGACGGTCTCGCGGTATTCGGGCTCGCTGTTCCAGCGATCGACCACGCTCCCGAACGAATCCCCCGCGCCTTCAAGAAGCTTTTTCGCCCTCAGTATGGTTTCCGAAAAGGGGAGCTGATAGTTCAGCATCCTCGGGAGCCTGCCCTTGCCGAAGGGCGGCTCGCCGTTGTTTTCCGCCTCGTAGCAGGAGCTGCGGTAAAAGCGCGCAATGGTATCGTTCCTGTCGATGCGGACGAGCTTATCGTAAACGTCCGCCGCCTTTGAATACTGCCCGCGGCTTATGAGGCAGAGCGCATAGCGGTGATTGATGAGCGGATCGTAGGGCAGGAGCTTCAGCGCGCGTTTCGCGTAAACGAACGCCAGCTCGTACCTTTCCGCTTCAAGCAGCACGCCGTTTATGCGGATGAGCTCGTCGGTATCGTCGGTATCGACGTTCGCAAGCCCTTCGCAAAGCGTTTCGGTGCGTTCCGCGTCGCCCGCTTCCCTTGCGTAAAGCAGGCCGAGGGAAAGCGCGTGGACGTTGTTCTGCTCCTCCTCCAAAAGCCTGCCGATGTATTTTTCTCCCTTATCCGCTCTGCGGCAGCAGAGCAGCGCAAGCGCGGAATCGTAAAGCAGGCGTTTATCGCCCGGATCCTCATCCGAAAGCTTGCTCCAGATATTCGCCGCCTTTTCGAATTCGCCCCTGTCGAACGCGGTCTGCGCTTCAAACGCGCGCTCCTCCCTCATGGCGCTCACCGCGTCGGCGAGGAGCGGCTTTTCGGGGCGGTTGGAGTCTATGTAATCGAGCGCGTTCAATATGGCGTCGGTGCGTTCGGAAACCTCGTCCGTCATAGAAAAGAAGCGGTCGAAGCAGCGCTCGGCGCCGTCGAGTTCGCCCATGGCGAGCAGATTGAAGCCCACCATGCACCATGCGTCCTTCTCGTAATCCTCATCCTCGTGCATATAGGGGATGAGCATGCGGTTCGAATCGTCGAAGCGGGACATATCGGTAAGCACTTCGGCGGCGGCAAGCCTCGTATCAAGGTCGTGCGGATCCTTATGGAGCGCCTCGTTATACATCGCTATGGCGGAGAGCAGGTCATTTTGGGCGCGCTTAACGTCCCCGCGCTTCGCATAGAAGTCGGGGTCCTGCGTGAACCTCAATACCTTGCCGTTGTTTCCGTCATTCGCCATCGTCTTCGGGCTCCTCCCTCCGCTCCGCTTCCTCGAGCAGAGCGGCAAGCTCATCGCGGGTAAAGGCATAGCGTTTGCTGCAGAAGCGGCAGGTAAGCTCCGCCTTCCCGTCCTTTTCAATTATATCCGTAAGCTCCTCCCTGCCAAGGGAGATGAGCGCGGCCTCGATCTTTTCGCGGCTGCAGTCGCATTGGAACTCGGGCTCGGCGCTTTCGTTGAATTCGGGGTGCAGCTCGCCCAGGAGCTCTATTATTGCGTCCTCAAGGCCGAAGCCTTCCTCTATCATGCGGGTGAGGGCGGTTATATCCTGCGCCTTCTGTTCAAGATACGCAATATCCCTTTCGGGGCAGAAGGGCAGCGGCTGGAGCATTATGCCCGAAGCGGCGCGGACTTCGCCGCTTGCGGGATCGACCCTTACGCCGAGATACACGAGCGAGGGCTGCTGCTCGCTCTTGACAAAGTAATTGGCAAAATCGTTGGCGATCTCGCCGTCGGTGATAGCGCAGCGGCCTACGTAGGGCTCCTTCAGGGAAAGATCGCGGATCACTCGCATCTCGCCTTCCGTGCCGACGGCGCCCGCAACGTCAAGCTTGCCGTTGGGCTTTAAGGGAAGCTCCGCGCCCGGAATATCGGCATAGCCCTTTACCGCTCCGCCCTCGTGACCCACGGCGACGAACCTGCCCGCCGCGCCGTTCCCGTCGAAAATGACGGTGAGGTTATCGGAAGCGCTTTTGAGCTGTGCGCTCATCATCGCCGTCTGCATGAGAAGGCGGCCCAGCGCCGCAGTGCAGACGTGGGACAATCCGTGGGTACGCCTTGCTTTTTCAACGAGCGCGCCCGCGCTTATCGCCGTCATATTGATGCTGCCTTCACAGAGAAGGCCCCTTATTATCTTATCGTGATTTTCCATTCCCATCACCTTTTATGGGCTGTGAACCCTATCCTTTCTTCATCCTTTTCGGGGGCGGAGTCCTTCAAAAAGCCCTTCGCTTCCCACGTAAAGCCCGTTTCCTCGAGCCAATTCCCAAGCTCGCGCACGGAATGAGCGCGCTGGATATGCGTTTCGTCGATCCTTCTGTAAAGCCCGCCCTCGCGCTTGAAGAAGGAGAGCTCCATGCGGATGAGCTTCGTTTCGGGATCGTATTCGTTCTGCCAGAGATAGGCGGCTTCGCGCCCGTTATCAATGAAGCAGTTGTTCCCGAGCACGTTTTCGAGCTTATAGCGGGAGGAAATATCGAATATCAGCACTCCGTCGGGCTTGAGCGCCCTGTATGCGGCTGAAAAGAACTTTTTAACGTCCTCGCGGCTCGTCAGATAATTCACCCCGTCGCAGCAGGCGATCACCGCATCGACCTTCTTATTAAGCTCCGGAGAGCGCATATCCATCCGCGCAAAGCGGAGCGATGAAAGCGCGAGCCCCGCTCTGCGCTGTTTTTCCTGCGCGATGCTCAGCATTTCGGCCGAAATATCCGTTGCCGTGACCGAAAAGCCCTTCCTTGCAAGGCGGAGCGAGATCTCCCCCGTGCCGCAGGCGCATTCGAGCACGGAGGCGCGAACGGGCAGCATGGAGGCGATGTGATCCGCCCATGCGCCGTAATCGACCCCCGCCATCAGCGTATCGTAAACGCTTGCAAAGCCCTCGTACTGCATTTCTCTCCTTCAAACAAAAACGGCTTTGGCGCCCCCTCAAGGCAGCTCCAACGCCGTTTCGGGTCCTTTCCCCATTACATGCGGTAGATCTTGTACTTGCCGCGCCTTTTGGGATTGCGCCTCCTCGATCTCGAAGTCGCAAGCAGGCGGATTATTATCGCTATCGCAATAACGAAAACGCCTATGAGTATCCAGAAAATGAGCCCGTCGCCGCCGCTCCTGTGAAGGGTAAGGCCGTTCGAACGGAGCTTGTAGCCGACGCCGCTCTTTGTGAAGCTCCAAAGCATATCGTCGGAAACGGGAGTCGTAAGCTCGCCGTTTTCGTTTATCTCGACGGGCACGGCGGCAAGGCTCTTGCCCTTCTTGACCGCCTGCAGCGCCCTGCCTTCGGAAACGATCACGTAGCTTTCACCGTCGATCACAACGTCGGCGGGGAGATACTTCGTGCCGCCCTCTTCATCCGCGGAAGCATAATAGAGCCTCACCCCGTAGGGAACGGAGGGCGCCTTTGCCGCGCGGAACTGATCCCCCTCCGCGAAGAGGTAATGGGGCACCGTGCCCGCATCCTGCAGCGTGAAGAGATTGTTCTTATAATAGACCCAGACGGTGTATTCATCCTCGCCGCCGTTCTTGCTGACGGTAAGGTTGCAGACTCCGCCGGATTTTGTTTGGGACTTATCGTCAATGAAGCTGTCCGGCTGCTTGGTGGGGCCGGGAGTGGTGGCGCCTGCAATATCCTGCGCGGCGACGAGATCGCCCGTGAAGAAGGGCTTGCCGTTCAAATAAAGCGTTGCCGTGCCGAGCTTTTCGCCCTTCGTTATGGGCGCCGTGCAGGCTTCCTGATCGAGCTCCGGTTCGCCCCATGCAAAGCTCTGGGGAGTTATATCCGCAAGCTTATCGCGAAAGCCCTTGAGGCGCGCTCCGGAAATATCCACCTCCGCGGTGATCCTGCCGCCCGCGGGATCGTCCGCAGGGTAGCCGACTGTCTGGACGTTGAACTCGTTTGTCACATCAAAATCCGAAAGCTCATATGAAACGTACTGATCGAAGCCGTATTCGAAGAGCTTGACGGCGTTGTGGAAGCGATCGTAAAACTTCCTGTTGCCCTGATTGGAATCGCCCATAAGCACGGCGATGAGGGTGATCCCATCCTTTTCCGCGGCTTCCACAAGGGTGTAGCCGGCGATATTCGTTTCGCCCGTTTTGCCGCCTATCGCGTATTCGTAGATGCACTCATCCCAATCGACGCCGGGCTTGGTGAGCAGGAGCTTGTTGGAGGTCTGGATGGTCTTGTTCAGTTTGCCTTCCTTGGACCTGATGGTGTATTCGGTGGTCTTTATTACCTCGCGGAAGAAATCGTTTTTGAGCGCCTCCGTCATGAGCAGCGCCATATCGAGCGCGGTGGTGTAATGCTCGTCGTCATGCAGGCCGTGGGGGTTGGTGTAGTGAGTGCCCGTCATGTTGAGCTCCTCGGCCTTTCTGTTCATTAGCTCGACGAAGCCTTCCACCGAGCCGCAGGTGGCGACGGCAAGGCACGCGCCGCAGTCGTTGCCGGAGCAGAGCATGAGCCCGTAAAGCATATCGCGGATGGTGACCCTGTAACCGGGCTTAAGGCCCAGCAGCGAGCTCTTATCGTAAAAACCCTTCCACGATTCATCGCCGCAGGTGTATTCCCTGTCAAGATCATCGCAATGATCCATTACCACGACGAAGGTCATTATCTTGGTGGTGCTTGCCGGGAACGCCTTTGTATAGGCGTCCTTTTCATACAGAACGGTCTGCGATTCCGGCTCGAAAAGGATCAGATGCGGAGTCGTTATCTCATCCACATCCTCCTTCGAGACGGCGAACGCGGACGAAGGCAGCACTGCCGCCGCCAGCATCACCAGAGATAATAATATATATGCAAGCTTTTTCACGGGCATATTTCCCCCCATATCATGGTTAATAAACATTTTACCATGTTTTGCGCGTTCTGTACAGTCCCCAAAAGCAAAATTTCGCTTGTTGTTTTTTTCCTTCTTTCTGATATAATAATGGGTGAAGCAAATCACACCGAAAGGATGGAAAGCACTATGACCTACAACGTAAAGACAGAGGGCATGGGCTGCCCCCGCTGCATGGCGAAAGTCACAAAGGCAATGGAGGCGCTCGGCGCGGAAGTCAAGCGCATGGAGCTCAACGATTTTACCGTCGCCTATGAGGGCGCGCCCGAAGCGATCAGGTCCGCGATAGAGGCGCTGGGCTTCCGCTTCATATCCGCAGAGGCGGAATAAATGGCGGCTCCGCGGGTAATAGTCGGCCTCTCGGGGGGCGTGGATTCGTCCGTCGCGGCTCTGCTTTTGAAGGAGCAGGGCTATGACGTCGTAGGCGTATTCATGAAAAACTGGGAGGAAAAGGATGAAAACGGCGTCTGCACCGCGACTGCCGACCGTGAGGATGCGCTCCGCGTCGCGGACAAGCTCGGCATACCCTGTTACACCGTGAATTTCACAAAGGAATACATGGACAGGGTCTTTTCCTATTTCCTCGACGAATACCGCCGTCTGCGCACGCCGAACCCCGACATACTCTGCAACACGGAGATAAAATTCAAGGCGTTCCTCGAGTTCGCAATGGGGCTCGAGGCAGACTTCCTTGCAACGGGGCATTACGCCCGCCTGTCGGGTCAGGGCGAAGGCGAAAGGCTGAGGCTCCTCCGCGCCGCGGATATGGGCAAGGATCAGACCTATTTTTTGGCGGGACTCACTCAGGATAAGCTCCGCCGGGTGCTCTTCCCCATCGGCGGGCTGCTGAAGAGCGAGGTGCGCGAGCTTGCGAGAAAAGCCGGCCTTGCCACCGCCGAAAAGAAGGATTCCACCGGGGTCTGCTTCATAGGCGAGCGGAATTTCAAGGAATTCCTTATGAATTTCCTGCCCGCCCGGCCGGGTGAGACAGTCGATCTCACCGGAAGGCGTTTGGGCAGGCACGACGGGCTCATGTACTATACCCTGGGTCAGCGCAAGGGCCTCGGAATAGGCGGCAAGGATTTCGGCTCCGGTGAAAGCTGGTTCGTTGTGGGAAAGGATATGGAAAGGAACCTGCTCATAGTTCAGCAGGGCGAGCATGAGGAGCTTTATTCGACCTCGCTGACCTGTGAAAAGGTCGGGTTCGTAACGGAGCCCCCCTCCCCCGTTTCCTTCCGCTGCACGGCGAAATTCCGCTACCGTCAGCCCGATCAGGGCGTTTCCGTAACGCTGACGGGTGAGGGCTGCCGCATTGACTTCGACGAGCCTCAGCGCGCAGTGACCCCGGGCCAGTGGGCGGTGCTCTACATGGGCGAGGAATGCTTGGGCGGCGGCGAAATTGACGCCGTCACCCCCGTCAAGCCCCTTCCCTCGATAGAGAGGATATACGGCTGAAGGGCTCCGCATCAAGCAAAAACACATCCAATACAAAAAAACACAGGGAGGCAATTATGGAACACATTGAAAAACTCATCGACCACACCCTGCTCAAGGCCGACGCTTCCAAGGAAGCCATAAAGCGTATCTGCGCGGAAGCCCGCGAGCACGGCTTTATGAGCGTCTGCGTCAATTCCTGTCACGCAGCGTTCGTTTCCGAGGAGCTTCGCGGCAGCGGCGTAAAGACCTGCTGCGTGGTCGGCTTCCCTCTCGGCGCTATGGCGACCGAGGCAAAGGCTTTCGAGGCGCTCGTCAGCGTCGGCAAGGGCGCGGATGAGGTCGATATGGTCATAAATATAGGCGCGGCGAAGGACGGCGACTGGGACTTCGTCGAAAAGGACATACGCGCCGTTGTGAACGCCGCGCACGAGGGGCACCCCGAAAAGGCGGCGCTCGTTAAGGTCATTATCGAGACCTGCCTTTTGACCGACGAAGAAAAGGCAAAGGCCTGCGAATGCGCGATGCGCGCGGGCGCCGATTACGTCAAGACCTCGACCGGTTTCTCGACGGGCGGCGCCACTCCCGAGGACGTTGCGCTCATGCGCTCCGTCGTGGGCGATAAGCTGGGGGTCAAGGCTTCGGGCGGCGTGCGCACTCCCGAGGATGCCGCGAAGATGATCGCCGCGGGCGCGTCGAGGCTCGGCACGTCGAACGGCGTAAAGCTGCTCGGATAAGCCCAAAACAGGGAACCAAAACGCACCCCAGTGCGTTATATAACAGAAAGCAAAAGCACGAGGCGGGCCCCTTACGGAAACGCTTCGCGCTTAGCACGCCGAAAGCGGAAGATCAAATGAAAAGAATACTTATCGCGGCTTCGATTTTGCTTGCCGCACTGATGCTGTTCGGCTGCGCGAACGGCAAAACTCCCGCTGAAGCGACCCCCGCTCCCACAGCGGAAGCGGCAGCGCCCACCGAAGCGCCCACCGGGGAGCCTACGGAAGCGCCCACCGCGGAGCCCACTCCCGAGCCCACCGCGGAGCCCACTCCCACGCCCACGCCCATCCCGGGCGAGGCGGATCTCTGCATCCCCCTCGATACGAAGGGCACGACCCAAGCCGATATAGACTTTGACGGAAGACCCGATATTTTCGAGTTTTTCTCCCGCGCCGTCGAGGGCTGCGACGCCCCCTCGTATGAGCTCATAGTCCGCACCGCCGCGGGCGCGCAGTACGACCTGGACCTTTCCGTCTGCGACGAGATATACGCCTGGATAGTTGACTGCGATCCCACCGACGGCCGCGCCGAGGTCATCGTCACCTCAAGGTACATCACCGATGATTGGGCGACCAGCGGCCTGCGCCTCGATCCTTACAAGTCCGCATTTAAGTATTACGACGAGGCTTTCGGCGTGAGCATGGCTTTGGAGGACAGCTTCACCTCCGAAGGCGGCCTGGCCGTATTGAACAAAACCACCATTTGGGGCCCGAGGAAGCTTTCCGCCCGCGCAACGCTGGACGACGACGGCTTCCGCCTTCTGACCGAGGGCTGGGATTATATCGACAACGCCTCATTCATACTCAAGCAGAGGATAAAGGTGCAGCTCGTGAACGATGACGGCTCCTTGGGCGATACCGTTTCCGTGAAGTCCGGCAAGAAGCTTACACCCCTCTCCACCGACGGGGAAAGCTGGGTCACGGTGCTCCTGCCCGACGGCAGCACGGGCCGCATGACCGTTGAGATCAAGGAAGGCCCCGATGAATGGGGCGTTTTCCTGAACGGGAAAGGTCAGGATACCATAGCGTATCTGCCCTATTCTCATTTCTGATACTCATAAAAAAAATTCTGCGGCGTGCGCCGCAGCATAACAGGAGGAATTATACATGAAAAGATTTTTCGCACTTTTGCTCGCTCTCATGCTTACGCTCGGCCTTGCCGGGTGCTTAAAGCCCGCCGGCCCCGCTTCCGGCCCCACCGACGCGCCGTCAAGCGCTGAGCCCACCGAAGAGCCCACCGATGAACCCACCGAAGCGCCCACGGAGGAGCCCACCGAAGCGCCCGTGACCGGCATAAAGGATTTCTATGCGCTTGTCGAGCCGAACTCCTCTTTGACCGTGGATCTCGATTTTGACGGCGATCCCGATACCGTCTCCTTCTCTGCAGGCGAGCCCAACGAATACGACGAGTATGACAGCACCGTGACCATCATAGAGGGCGACGGCTCCGAATCGAGCTTTGCGATCGACCGCGCCTACATTACGAGGCTCATAGTGCTCGACTGTGATGAAACCGATTCGAGGCTCGACATAGTCGCCTGCTGGTGTCAGGAAAGCGACGATTGGTCCGCCATGGGCTTCCGCATCAGCGAGCTCGGCAGCGGCGTCGTCACTTACGAAGGCGGCTTCGGCTTCATCCTTCCCGCGGACTATGATTTCCACAGCGAGAAGGGCTTCCGCGTATTCTGCCGCGCGGACGTGCTCGGCACCTACGATCTGGACGTTTACTATACTCTCACCGCCGAAGGCTTCAAATCGACCGACGATCTGTATCTCTTCCCCATTTACGAGGATCCCGATATTGAGCCCCGCCTCACCCTTGAAAGGGAGCTCGAGGTAAAGCTCCTCACGGGCGAGCCCTATGATTTCACCGAGACCGGCGAGACCTATACGATCCCCGTCGGCGCCGATATTTATCCCTTCTGCACCGATCTTGCGACCTACGTCATAGTCAGGTTCGAAGGCGATCGCTACGGCTTGGCCGAGCTTGCTCCCAGGACCGGCGAAGACGAGTGGGGCTATCTCATAAACGGGATCGATCAGGACGAATACGGTCAGATCCCCTACGCCGACTGATAAACCGCAAACTTCCGCGGCCCCTTGTGGGGCCGCTTTTTTAGTGCTTGAATATATTTATAACAGCGTTATAATATAGACAAATATGTCGAAACGGAACGGTATTGCATCTTGAGTTTTGTAAAAAAGCTATCGGCCTTCTTTTCAAAGCGCGACGTGGATATGACGCAGGGGCGGATCGTCCCTCTGCTCATTGAGTTCGCCATCCCTCTTATGCTGGGAAATCTGCTCCAGCAGCTTTACAATACCGTTGATACGTGGGTCGTCGGCAATTACGTGGGCGATTCCGCCTTCTCCGCGGTGGGCAACGTCGGCCCTATAATCAATCTGCTCATAGGCTTTTTCATGGGGCTTTCGGCGGGCGCCGGCGTTGTTATAAGCCAGTATTACGGCGCAAAGCGGGAGGATAGGGTGCAGGACACCGTCCACACGGCGATCACAGTAACGCTCCTGCTCGGAGTCCTGTTCACCGCGGTCGGCATACTCATGACGCCGACTATGCTGAAGATAATGAACATGCCCACAGCCGAGATCCACAGCGAGGCGACGGCTTACCTCACCATCTATTTTTCGGGCATGATCTCCCTCATGATGTACAACATGGGCTCGGGAATACTCCGCGCCGTGGGCGATTCGCTCCGCCCCTTCTACTTCCTTGCCGTTTCCGCGCTGACCAATACGGCGCTCGATCTCCTGTTCGTGCTCGTGTTCAAAATGGGCGTAAGAGGCGTCGCCCTCGCGACGGTGCTTGCGCAGACGCTCTCCGCATGCCTTATAATCATCACGCTGCTTCGAATGGACAACTGCGTTCGTCTGCATATAAAAAAGCTCCGCATACATTGGGATATGCTCGGGAAGATCCTTAAGGTCGGCGTCCCGGCGGCGCTGCAGATGGCGATAACCTCGTTCTCAAACATATTCGTGCAGAGCTATATCAATCATTTCGGCGACGCGTGCATGGGCGGCTGGACGGCCTACTCGAAGATAGATCAGTTCCTGCTCCTGCCCATGCAGTCCATATCGCTCGCTTCGACCACCTTCGTCGGGCAGAACCTCGGCGTGAATCAGGTCGATCGCGCAAAAAAGGGCGTGCGGACGGCGATGCTTTTATCCATCGGCAGCATGATAATACTGATGATACCCGTGCTCATATTCGCAGAGCCGCTCGTGACCTTCTTCAACGACAATCCCGAAATAGTGAAAAACGGAGCTCATTTTCTGCGGCTGATGTCGCCCTTTTACGTTTTCTGCTGCATCAACCAGATATATGCGGGGGCGCTGCGCGGCGCGGGCGACAGCAAGGCTCCGATGTTCATAATGGTGGGCTCCTTCGTGGTGTTCAGGCAGATCTATCTCTATCTCGTCGCGAATTACTTTGGCAACTCAATGACGGCGATAGTCTTCGGCTATCCCGCGGGCTGGCTCTTATGCAGCACGGCAACGCTCCTCTATTTCAAATTCAGCCATTGGGAAAAGCACAGGCTGGTGCAATAGACCCGTTTCGCACCGTGTTTTCAGAGGGAGCATTTGTTTTCCGCAAGCTTTACGTTCAGCGTTTTTCCCTCTAAATAGTCATGTACGACGGCACGATGATCTTCCGCAAACAGCTCCGGTATTTCTTCCTTTGAAAAGAACTTCAGCTCAAGCGATTCCTCGTCTGCGCGAAGCTTGCCTCCGATAATGCTCGCTTTGAAATAAACGCCTATTACGTGGGCGGCGTCTCCGTTCGACCAAACCATATTATGATTATGGTAAATGCCCAAAAAGCCATCAAGGCTGACCTCAAGGCCGGTTTCCTCGCGCACCTCGCGAAGCGCGGCCTGCTCATAGGTCTCGTCAAGCTCCAGAAGCCCGCCTATAAGCCCCCATTTCCCGTTGTCGCTCCGCCTTTGAAACAGGATCTCTCCATCCCTTTCGATTATCGCTCCCGCGCAGTTCAGTATTATCTTTTGACGCCCCAGCTTGGAGCGTATAGATCTGATATAGTCCATAGCATTTGCTAAAAAAGGATCCCTCATCAAGTAAGGGATCCTTTATGTCACAAGATCAGTCCGCAAGCCTTCCGCAGCACTTCTTGTACTTCTTGCCGCTGCCGCAGGGGCAGGGATCGTTCGGGCCGACCTTCTTTTCGGCGACGAATATCTTGGAAGCCTTCCACTCGCGGAATATCTCCTGGCGCTTCTCTTCGGGAAGGACGAGATCCCACTCGGGCAGCTCGTAAAGCCAGGGGGCCTTCGCCTCGTACATATTGAAGAGGAGCTTTTCGTAGTCTATATCGAGGGTGATCTCGGTATCGTGATCGACGGAATCGAGGTCGATCTCGTTCCTGAGGCTCGTGTTTATGCCGTCGAGGAAGCCGATGAAGCGGGTCTTATCCCACTCGAAGCCTTCCGCAAGGGTATCGAAGGAGCCGAAATAGGTGGTCTCGTGATCCTTCAGGAGCTGCTCGTAGAGCTCCTTTTCCTCATCGAAATACTGCTGCCAGAAGAGCTCGTTTTCCTTCTGGGTGCGGCCGGCGTTCTGCGCCAGCTCCTGCCAATCCGAATAAATGCTCATAGTTACTCCTTAATGCTTTCATAATTTCGCCCCGCAGTTTTGCGTGCGGGGCGAAACGGGTGTATTCGAACCTATTACGCAAGGAGCTTGTCGAGGTTTTCCTTGATCTTGAGGATGAAGCCCTCGGTGGTCTCAACGTGCTTTTCCTCCATATCGGCGAGGAGCGCCAGATCCTTCGTCATATAGCCGGAGGCGATGGTATCGAGGGAAGCCTTCTCGAGCATATCGGCAAAGTGCATAAGCTCAGGCAGCTCGTCAAGCTCGCCCCTCTTCCTGAGGGCGCCGCTCCAGGCGAAAATGGTCGCCATGGAGTTGGTGGAGGTGGTCTCGCCCGCCTGATGCTTGTAATAATGCTTCGTTACGGTGCCATGCGCGGCCTCATACTCATAGTTGCCGTCCGGGGAGACGAGCACGGAGGTCATCATAGCGAGGGAGCCGAACGCGGTCGCGACCATATCGCTCATAACGTCGCCGTCGTAATTCTTGAGAGCCCAGATGAAGCCGCCGTTGGAACGGATAACGCGGGCCACGGCGTCGTCGATCAGGGTGTAGAAGTAGGTGATGCCGAGCTCCTCGAAGCGGGGCTTGTACTCCTCGTCGTAGATCCTCTGGAAGATATCCTTGAAGGTATGATCGTACTTCTTGGAGATCGTATCCTTGGTGGAGAACCAGAGATCCTGCTTGGTGGCTATGGCGTAATTGAAGCAGGCGCGGGCAAAGCTTTCAATGGAGTCATCCTTGTTGTACATGCCCATGAAGACGCCGGGGCACTTGAAATCGAACACGGTCTCGTCGCAGAGTACGTTGCCTTCGGCATCGGTGAACTTGATCTCCGCCTTGCCGGGGCCGGGTACGCGGAACTCGGTATCCTTATAGATATCGCCGTAAGCGTGACGGGCGATGGTGATGGGCTTATTCCAGCTCCTGACGCTGGGCTTGAGGCAATCCATGGTGATGGGAGCGCGGAACACGGTGCCGTCCAGAATGGCGCGGATGGTGCCGTTGGGGGACTTGTACATTCTCTTGAGGTTGTACTCCGTCATGCGCTGGGCGTTGGGGGTGATGGTCGCGCACTTGACGCCCACGCCGTACTTCTTGCAGGCGTTGGCCGCGTCAACGGTGATCTGATCGTCCGTCTCATCCCTCTTGACGAGGCCGAGATCGTAATATTCGGTCTTGAGGTCAACGTAGGGGAGGATGAGGTGCTCTTTGAGCATGGCCCAGATGATGCGGGTCATTTAGTCGCCGTCCATCTCAACAAGGGGGGTCTTCATTTGGATCTTTGCCATTTTGATTCGGTCTCCTTTATAAACTGAATTGTTTTTTCATGTTATGCTCCCGCAGGGCGCGGCCATGCGGGAGCGGGGTTCGTAAATCCGTTATTCGAGAGGAAGCTCGCTGGTGCAGTGGGGGCACCTGGTGGCGTCGTCCGCGATCTCGCCCTTGCAGTAGGGGCACTTGCGGGCGGGCTTGGCCTCTTCTTCCTTCTTGCCGAGATCCTTGAGCTTGTTGATGCCCTTGACCACGAAGAAGAGTATGACGGCGATCATTATGAAGTTGATAATGATGCTTACGAGATTGCCCCACCTTAAGATGTTGGCGCCGGCTTCGAGGGCCTGCTCGGGGGTTGCGCCCTTCGCGACCTCAACGCCGTTTAATACGACGTACTTATTGGTAAGGGAATCGGTCTTGAACAGCAGGCCTATGAGGGGCATGAAAATATCGTCAACGAGGGACGATACGATCTTGCCGAAGGCGCCGCCGATGATAACGCCGATGGCCATATCCATGACGTTGCCCTTCAACGCGAACTTTTTAAATTCTTTCCACATAATTTTCACCTCCATAAATTGGTTGATAATATCATATACCAATTCGAGGTTTTTTTCAATAGCACAGGAAAATATAAAATAGTTTTTTTGCGGATGCGCCGTATCAAAAGGGGCTTTTTGCCGGTCATGCCGCCGGCTTGACCGTCACCGTGACGCGAAGCTCCGAAAGCGCGTATTCCCGGCCGCCCGCTCCCGCCTTCGCCGCAGCGCAAAGGGGATCGCAGCCCGCCGCCCGGAGCTTTGCGAAAACGGCGTCCACGCGCTCGGCGAGCATTGCGGGGAGCTCGTTTTGAAGGAACTCCTCCGCCTCCTTTCGGGAAAGCTCCGCCGGCCTTGAAAGCGGCTCCGCAAGTACGCGTACGGTTAGAACGATAAGGAGCCCTTCCCCGTTTTTTCGGACTGCGAGCCTGCTCGATGAATTCGTGAGCGCCGCCGTCATCCGCCCCTTGGGAGTATCGGCAGATATGAAGCCGCTCTCGAGCCTGCCCATCATAAGGTTAAGAAAAAGGGTCTCATCCCGCGAAAGAACGCCCGTCATGCGGGCGCCCGAAAACAGCGCCGTCCCCGTCATAAACGCCTTCAGTCCGCCCACTCTCTCGCCGGGGCTCACGTTTTCGGCGGGATCCTTCCCCTCCGCCTCCGCGCGCTTCTGCTCCATATCGGTCACTATTTCGGGATCGCGCGAGCCCAGCGCCGTGCAGAAATCGGAAGTCCCCGCGCGCTCCGCCTCGATGAGCCTCGAAAGCGGCATGAGCCGCACCATGCCCGTGCGCCTGCCGTCCAGAGTGAGGGCGGATTGGAGCTTGTTTATATCCGCATCGTTATTGCTGTACATGGCGCCCAGAAACTCATAGGCGCGGCATTGCGTGATCATCACGGCGGCGGATGTACGGATGTGGAGCCTGTCATGATCCAAACGGGCAAGCTCCGAAAGAAGGCCCCTCTCCGCAAGCTCCCGGCTCACTACTATGAAATTTGCCCTCGTAAAATTGATCGTGTAGGGTACGCTGCCCTGCATCCGCGTGACGGCCTCGAAAAGGTCTTCGCCGCTGTCCGCAAGGAGTATCGCGCCGCCCTCGCTCTCTATGTTCTGCTCCGCAAGCTCCCTTTGCAGCGCGAGTGTGAAATAGTATTCGCCGTCCCGCCCCTCATCCACGGCTATCGCGGAAACGTAGCCGCATACGTCAAGCGAAACGGGCTTCAAGCACCCGCCCGCGGCGAACGCCGAAAGCAGGCAGACCGCCGCCGCGATAAGGCGCGGAAGAGGCCCCGGAGCACGTCTTTTATTCATAAATCACTTCATCTCCTTTGGTTTTTTCAGCTCGGCGTCCTTTTGGGGGCCTGCTTTTTGCGCCGCGTCAGCACCCCGCTCAGAGCCCCTGCGGCAAGCGTCGGAATGGGCAGCAGGAAGCCCGCCCGCGAATAAAGGCGAAGCGCCGCCCTGCCCGCGCCGAGCGCGTTTTCGCAAGCGAGCACAAGCCCTCCCGCCGCGATCGACAGCGCAAGCGCGAATGGCCCGTAGAGCGGCGTGCCGAAGCTCGAGGCCATCAGCCGCGCGGCGGAATACACGCAGTATGCCTGAGCGAGCATGCTCCCCGCAAGCCACACCATCGCAAGCACCTTGTCGAGCCTCAGCGCATAGCTTTGCTTTATGCTGAGGAAGTCGATCCGTGCAAGGGGCAAGCTCATCCCGCGGAGCACCGGCGCGGGATAGACGAGCCCCAGCGCGGCGAGCGCGGCGAATATCACGGCGGCCGATACGGCGGCGGAGACCGCGGCATACCTTCCCGCCCGCTCCGCTCCGCCTATCCCGCCGAGGTTTATGAGCAGTGCGGACAGCACCGGCAAAAACAGGCTCACGCCCGCCGGAACGCCCTTCGCCGCTTCGCCCGGGGAGGGGAACGGAAGCAGCCTTCTCGGCTCGAATTCGTGTGCGGCGGGAAGTATCGCAATAACGAGCGCCGCCGCCGCGAGCGGGAGCAATATGCAGGCCGCCCTGCCCTCGGGCTCGAGCCCCGCAAGCGCGGCATAAGCGAATACGGGTATCACGAACGCGAGCACGGAAAGAGTCGGCACGCTGTCGAACATGAAGCTGCGGATGAACCCCGTGAATTCCGCGAGCGGCAGCGCAGCGGTGAGCGTGAGCGAGAAGGCAAGCGGCAGCGCGGCGATGGGAGCCGCCTTGCCGAGCCCCATCCGGAGCGTTTCGCCCAAGCCCGTTTCGCCGTTCCCGCGGAGCGTCAGCGCCGCCGCAAGCACGGGCGCAAGCGATAATAAAAGCGCCGCGGGGCGGGTCAGCACAGCGGCGAAGCCCGTGCCGAGCTCGCCCGCTTCAAACGCGGAAAAGAGCCCCGTCGAAATGAGCGAAAGCACCGTTACGGAAAGCGTTTCGGCCCTGCCTATGCGCCCCGCGTTGGTCTCTGTGCCGTCGGATATTCCTTTTGTTCGTTTGGTTTTCACACGCGCCTCCATTCAAAGCTCCCCGTCCTTTTCGGTATTGGCTCCGTCCGATGGGAGCCCTCCCTTAATGGGTCCGCGGAATATGGGCGGCCGGTCGGAAAAGGTCTTTGGCGCGAGCGGCGAAAGGAAGGGCATTCCGAAGCTCTTGAGTCCCGCGAGCCTCAGCAGTGCAAGCAGGAACACCGCCGTCAGCCCCAGCAGACCGCCGAGCCACGCCGCTGCGACCGCCGCGAGCCTTAAATACGCCGCCGCAAGCTGGAGCGAGTGATCCGGGATACAGAAATTCCCAAGCCCCGCCCCCGCTACGACGATCAGCACCACGGAGCTTGCAAGATGCGCTGATACCGCCGCCTGCCCCATTATGAGGCCGCCGATAATGCCTATCGCCTGCCCGATGCCGCCCGGCACCCTCAGCCCCGCTTCGCGGATGAGCTGGAATATGAAAAGGAGCAGCAGCATCTCCGCGCCTATGGGCTCGAACACCATTCTGCGGGAAGCGATGACCGTGCCGAGGACCTCCGTCGTCATAAGTCCCTGATGATAGAGCGCAAGCGCCAGAAAATATCCCGGAAGCACTACCGAAACGAGCGCTCCCACATAGCGCACGAGCCGCAGGAGAGTTCCGAGGGGGCGTTTGAGATACACGTCCTCCGGGCTGTTCATGAGGGAGGCGAGCGTCGCCGGGACCACCACCGCTTCCGGGCTGCCTTCCGCGAGCACGCAGACCCGCCCGTTCATTATGTGGGAAACGACCCTGTCCGGCCTTTCGGTAACGAGCGTCTGCGGGACGGGCATGAGGGGCGCGTCCTCCATAAGCTGTTCCGCAACTCCGCTTGCGGTGATGCGGGGCGAGGCGGAAAAGAGCCTCTTTTCGACCTCTGCAATGAGCGCCTTTGAGGTAAATCCTTCACGATAGACTATTGCCGCACCGCCCCCGTCCTTTGCGCCGGAGGGCAGTAATTTCACTGTGAGATCGGCTTTTTTTATGCCCCTGCGAATGAGCGTGATATTGGTGCGCATATCCTCCGTGAAGGCGGCCTTGGAGCCGCGCACGGTCTTTTCGTTTTCCGCGCTGCCCACCGCGCGCTTTTCGGCGCCCCGCGTTTCAAGCAGCAGGTATTCCCCCGCCCCTTCGAAGAAGAGCGCCGTCATTCCCTCCAGCACTCCCGAAACGGCGGGATCCATATCGCGCCCCCTTTTCACTTCCGCGATCTCTATAACGCTTTCGATAAGATGCTCCGCCGAAAGCTCCCTGTCGCCCACGCGCATGAGCGGCCGCAGCAGGAACTCGTTTATTTTGGCGTCCGAAGCGAGCCCGTTCATATAGACTATGAGCGCCGGCAGTCTGCCGCCGACCGTAAACTCACGCGTTATGAGATCGGGATCGTTCCCGAAGAACTCTTCCCCCTTAAGGAGCTTTTCCGCTTCGAGGACCGAGCGCGGCACGGGCACGGGCGCCCTTTCGTCCCCGCGTTCGGCTTCGCTCCGCCTCTTTTCTGCGTTTTCAAGGCTCCCGCACTCGCGCTCCAAAAGCTCGAACCTGCCGTCGCGGGCCGAAAAGCCCGGGATGGAGCGCAGGATCCTTCCGAAAATACCCATAAAAACCTCACCGTCCCGATAAAAATACGTTCTTTTGAAAAGTATCTGCCGAATTTCTCAAATATATTAGTGAATATACTGTTAATTCGAGCGTTTTTATTTTATAATGAAGGGGAACACCTACGGCCGTCCTTTTCGGCCGCACTCATACGCATACATAAAGGAGGTAAATCGTTTTGAAACAGCTCATGCTCGGCAATGAAGCTATTGCCAGAGGCGCTTACGAAGCAGGGGTACGCGTTTCCAGCGCATATCCCGGAACCCCCAGCACCGAGATCAACGAGAACATCGCGAACTACAGGGAGATCTACTCCGAGTGGGCTCCCAATGAAAAGGTCGCAGTAGAGGTCGCGCTCGGCGCCGCCGTCGGCGGAGCCCGCAGCATGGCCTGCATGAAGCACGTCGGCCTCAACGTTGCGGCGGATCCCTTCTTCACCGCCACCTATACCGGAATAAACGCCGGCATGGTAGTTGTCGTTGCGGACGATCCCGGCATGCACTCCTCCCAGAACGAGCAGGATACCAGACTCCTTGCCCGCGCTTCCCACGCTCCCTGCCTCGATCCTTCGAGCAGTCAGGAATGCAAGGATTTCATGAAGCTCGCCTTTGAGATAAGCGAGGAGTACGATACCCCCGTTATCGTAAGGCTCACCACCCGTATCGCTCACGCCCGCACCCTCGTCGAGCAGGGCGAGCGCGTCGTGCCCGAGCTTCGCGAATACAAGAAGGATATCAAGAAGTACGTTTCAATGCCCGCCAACATGATCGGCCGCCACAAGGTCGTTGAGGCGCGTGAGATCAGGCTTGCCGAGGATGCGAACACCCTTCCCATCAACCGCATCGAATGGGCGGACCGCAAGATCGGCGTCATTACCTCCGGCGCGGCTTACAACTACGTAAAGGAAGCCATGCCCGAAGCTTCCGTGCTGAAGCTCGGCCTTGCCTATCCCCTTCCCAGAAAGCTCATCGAAGAGTTCGCCGCGGGAGTCGAGACCCTTTACGTGATCGAGGATATGGAGCCCTTCTATGAGGATACCATCAAGGCTTGGGGCATCCCCTGCTCCGGCAAGGATAAGACCGGCGTTCAGGGCGAGCTCTTCATGCACAAGATCGAAGAGAAGTTCAACGGCGCGGAGCCCGTCGGCCCCATGAACACCGCCGATATTCCCGTTCGTCCTCCCGTGCTCTGCCCCGGCTGCCCCCATCGCGGCCTTTACTACGTGCTCGGCAAGCTCAAGCTCACGGTATGTTCCGATATAGGCTGCTACACCCTGGGCGCTCTGCCTCCCCTTTCCGGCGTCGATACCTGCGTCTGCATGGGCGCTTCCATCGGCATGGCGCACGGCATGGAGAAGGCGAGGGGCGTCGATCAGGCGAAGCACACCGTTGCGGTGCTCGGCGATTCCACCTTCTGCCACAGCGGCATGACCGGCCTTCTCAACATGGCCTACAACCGCTCCGTGGGGACCGTTATAATCGCGGATAACTCCATCACCGGCATGACCGGCCACCAGAACAACCCCGCCAACGGCAAGGATATCCACGGCGAGCCCACCACCCAGCTCGACATCGTCAAGCTCTGCGAGGCCATGGGCGTTGCCTCCGTCCGCATAGTCGATCCGTTCGATCTTAAGGAGACCGAGCGCGTCATCAAGGAAGAGGTCGCCAGAGACGGGCTTTCCGTCGTCATCAGCCGCCGTCCCTGCGCGCTCATCATCAAGCAGACCAATAAGCCCGTCGTAAACGATCCCGACGCGTGCGTCGGCTGCGGCATGTGCATGAAGGTCGGCTGCCCCGCCATCATCAAGACCGAAACGGGCGTCCGCATCGATCCCACCCAGTGCGTCGGCTGCGGCATGTGCACCCAGCTCTGCCATTTCGGCGCTCTGAAGTCCGCTGAGTAATAGGAGGTACTGTTATGTTCAACATTGTTATAGTCGGCGTAGGCGGTCAGGGTACCCTCCTCGCCAGCAAGATCTTAGGCGTACTTGCCATGAACAATGGTTATGACGTTCGCGTCAGCGAGGTCCACGGCATGAGCCAGCGCGGCGGCAGCGTAGTCACCTACGTTCGCATGTCGAACGACGCGCCCCTCTACTCCTCCATCGTTGAGCAGGGTCAGGCTGACGTTGTGCTCGCCTTCGAAAACCTCGAGGCGGTCCGCGCGCTCCCCTACATGAAGGAGGGCGGCACCATGGTCATCAACACTCAGGAGATCCTCCCCATGCCCGTTATCACCGGCGCGGCCCAGTATCCCGCCAACTGCCTTGAGCGTGCGAGAGCCGCCTGCAAGACCGTTGAGATAAACGCCGTCGATATAGCGCATGAGTGCGGCACCTACAAGGCGGCTAACGTCGTGCTCATGGGCGTGCTCGCAAAGTCCCTTCCCTTCTCCGAGGAGGAGTGGAAGAAGGCCATCACCGCGTGCGTCAAGCCCAAGTTCCTGGACGTCAACCTCATGGCTTTCGAGAGAGGCTTCAATTACTGATGAAATACGATTTCACAACGAGAATAGACCGGTCGAACACCGGCGCCTTCAAGTATGATATGATGCCCGAGCCCCTTAAGGGCTCGGGCATTGTCCCTTTGACGGTGGCGGATATGGAGTTTTCCGCCCCTCCCGAAGTGAACGAAGCGGTGGCAAAGGCCGCTCTTCACGGCTGTTACGGCTACACGGGGCCGCAGGGGGAATACCTTGAAGCGGTCAAGCATTGGCAGAAGACCCGCCACGATTGGCAGGTCGAGGATGATTGGCTCGTCGTGACCAACGGCGTCGTTCAGGCGCTGGGCGTTGCGGTGCGCGCTTTTACGAACGAGGGCGACGGGGTGCTCATTATGACTCCCGTTTATCACCCCTTCTATGACGCGATAAGGGATAACGGCAGGCGCATTGTCGAAAGCCCCCTTGCGGAGACGGAGCACGGTTACGAGATCGACTTTGAGGATCTTGAAAGAAAGGCCGCGGATCCTTCCGTCAGGCTCATGCTGCTTTGCAGCCCGCACAACCCCATAGGCAGGGTATGGAGCCGCGAAGAGCTTGCCCGCATAGCGGCCATCGCCTCTGAAAACGAATTCCCCGTGGTGAGCGATGAGATCCACAACGATCTTATACTCCCCGGCGGCACGCACACCGTTTTTGCGAGTCTTCCCGAAGCCGCGGGGAACTGCATAGTCTGCACCGCCGTTTCAAAGACTTTCAATCTTGCGGGGCTCTCCTGCTCCAACATTTTCGTTCCCGATCCCGCTCTGCGCGAAAAGTTCTCGTTCGAGGCGCATAAGAGCGGCTGCGGCTGCGTGCCCTATCCCGCTCGACCCGCGACTATCGCCGCCTATACAAAGGGCGCGGAGTGGCTCGACGAGCTCCTTTCCGTCGTTGACGGGAATTTCCGCCTCATGTATTCCTTTATTGACGAGCGGATACCCGAGCTCCGCGTGACCCATGCGCAGGGCACCTACCTTGCGTGGATAGACATGCGCGCGCTCGGCATGGATCATGATGAGCTCAACGCATTTCTCGTGAACGAAGCCCGCATCTGCGACAGCGACGGGACTATGTTCGGCTCCGCCGGGAACGGCTTCCGCCGCTGGAATCTGGCGCTCCCCCGCGAAATACTCGAGGAAAACCTTATAAAGCTCGAAAAAGCAATAAAGACATTGAACAAATGATCGACGTTTCAACATTGAACCCGCCGCAGAGGGAGGCGGTCCTCCATTCGGAAGGCCCCCTCCTCGTTCTTGCGGGGGCGGGCAGCGGCAAGACCCGCGTGCTCACTTACAGAATAGCGAACCTTATCGAAAACCACGGCGTGAGGCCGTGGCAGATACTTGCGCTCACCTTTACCAACAAGGCGGCCAACGAAATGCGCGAAAGGACGGAAAGGCTCACGGGCGTTTCCGTGAAGGATATGTGGGTCATGACCTTCCACTCCTTCTGCGCGAGGGTGCTCCGCTTCGATATTGAGGCGCTCGGCGTCCACACCTCCAAATTCACCATCTACGACGATTCTGACCAAGGCACGGTCATTTCAGATATAATAAAGAAGATGGGCCTCGATGAAAAGCGGGTGCCCAAGAATTACATAAGGAGCCTCATTTCAGAAGCGAAGAATTCCTCCGACTCGCCCGAGCATTACTTATCCGAGGTGGGCGATACCTCCGGCAAATCGGTAGAGATCTACCGCGAGTATCAGAAGCGGCTCATCGCGGCGGACGCGCTCGATTTCGACGACCTTCTCATAAAGGTGGTGGAGCTTTTCACCTCCTGCCCCGAAGTGCTCGAAAAATACCGCGCGCGGTTCCGCTACGTGCTCGTTGACGAATATCAGGATACCAACACGGTGCAGTATAATATCGTGCGTCTTTTGACCGAGGAGAGCCGCAATCTCTGCGTCGTGGGCGACGACGATCAGTCCATCTACGGCTGGCGCGGGGCGGATATCCGCAATATTCTGGATTTCGAAAAGGATTTCCCCGGGGCCAAGGTGGTGCGCCTCGAGCAAAATTACCGCTCAACGAAGCCCATACTCGACAAGGCGAACCTCGTCATTCAAAACAACAGGGGCCGCAAGGAAAAATCCCTTTGGACGGACAGGAAAAGCGGCGAGCCGGTGGAGCTTTTGACCTGCGATACCGAGCGGGACGAGGCCTACACGATAGGCACGATGATCGCGCAGGGGCACAGGCGCGGCAGGAGCTATAACGATTACGCCGTACTCTACCGCACGCACGCGCAGAGCCGCGTTATCGAAACGACTCTCCAGCAGAGCTTCCGCATACCCGTTTCGCTGATAGGCGGCACGCGCTTCTATGAATATAAGGAAGTCAAGGATATCCTGGCCTATCTCCGCCTCGTCGCCAACACCAATGACGACGTGGCCTTCCGCAGGATAGTGAACGTCCCCAAGCGCAGCATAGGTCAGGCCACCCTTTCGGAGCTCGCCTTCCACGCGGAACAGGCGGACGTATCCTTATTCAACGCCGCCTCGATGGACGGTCTCTGCCCGCCCAAAATACAGCAAAAGCTCGCTTCGTTCACGGAGCTCATGGTCGATCTGTTTGCCGCAAGGCGCGAAAAGCCGTTGGATGAGCTTGCCGAATACGTGATAGAGCGCACGGGCTATATCGCATACCTCACCGAACAGCAGGACGGGCTTCTCGAGACCCGTATAGAGAATATAGAAGAGCTCATCGGCGCCATGCGCGAGCACATGGAGGCGAACGAGGGAGCTGAGGTCGATATGCTCCAATCCTTCCTCGAAAACGCCGCGCTGCTCTCCTCTTCCGACGATATTTCCGAAGAGGACGGCACGGTGAAGCTCATGACCATGCACTGCGCAAAGGGTTTGGAATTCCCCGTGGTTTTCATCCCCGGCATGGAGGAAAACGTATTCCCTTCCTCTAAATCGCGTGAGGACGATACCCGCATGGAGGAGGAGCGCCGCCTTTGCTACGTCGGCGTGACTCGCGCGGAGCAGAAGCTTTACCTGCTCTGCTGCCGTTCGAGGATGCTCTACGGCGACAGGCAGATGAATCCCCCCTCCCGCTTCCTTGAAGAGATGGAACTCGTCGATGAGGGCAGCTCCCGTTCCCGCTCCTCATACGGCGGTTACGGGTTCGGCGGCTCATACGGTACATACGGCTCATACGGAGGCCGCGGCGCGGTCAGTTCGAAGCAGGGCTCCGCGGGGGCTTATCCGAAGTCGCCCAAGGCGGCGCAGGGCGCAAAGGCTTCCCCCTCCGTCCCCGTTAAGGGAAACGGCATATCGGGGCTCGCTCCCGCCGGTTTTGGCGCAAAGAGCATACCGGGCTTCGGGCAAGCGCCTTCCCCCGCCCCCGCAAGGCCCGCGCAGAAGGCGCCCGCCGGGAACGGAAAGCTGCTCGTCGGCTCCGCTTACAAAAAGCATCAGCGCGTCATGCACGAAAAATTCGGGCGGGGCGTGATCACCGATATATCGGGCTCGGGCGACACGGCTACGCTGACGGTCGATTTCGAAAAGTTTGGTATAAAGAGGCTCGCCGCGGGCTACGTTGCCATGCAGCTCCTCGAGGACGAATAAAGACGGGGTTTATATGGAAAAGCTTGAAAGAATGAAGGAGCTCGCGGAAAAGATAAACGAGCTGGCACACGCATATTACGTTGAGGACGCCTCCCCCGCGAGCGACGCGGAGTATGACGCTCTCTTTGACGAGCTCATAGGGCTTGAAAAGGAAACGGGGATCGTCCTTCCCGATTCGCCCACTCACAGGGTCGGCGGAGCGCCGCTTTCCGATTTTGAGGAGCACACTCACATAAAGCGTCTTTGGAGCCTCGATAAGGTAAAGACCTTCGAAGCTCTGCGCGACTGGGCAGCGAAATGCGGCCCCGCGGATGAGGCGGATAAATTCATTCTGGAATACAAATTCGACGGGCTTACCCTGAACCTCACCTACGACGGGGGCGCGCTCGTCTATGCGGCGACCCGCGGCAACGGCATAACCGGCGAGGGCATCACCCCGCAGGCAAAGACCGTTAGGAGCATCCCCCTTACCATCCCCTATAAAGGCAAATTCGAGGTGCGCGGCGAATGCTACATGCGCGTTTCGGTGCTTGAGGAACTGAACCGCACCTCTTCGGAGCAGCTCAAGAACCCCCGCAACGCGGCGGCGGGCGCGCTCCGCAATCTCGATCCCAAGGTGACGGCTTCAAGGAGGCTCGATTTCACCGCCTACGACGTGGGCTATATAGAGGGGCGGGAATTCCGCCTTCAGACCGAGATGCTCTCTTTCCTTCGCGAAAACGGCTTCCCCGTGAACGATTTTACTTTCGCCGGCGGCATAGAGGACGTGATACGCGAGATCGAAAAGGCCGAGGAGCGCCGCTTCACGCTCGATTTCGATATCGACGGAATGGTTATAAAGCTCAACGATATGAACAAGGCCGAGGCTTTGGGCTATACGGACAGGTTCCCCCGCGGCGCCATCGCCTATAAATTCGCGGCGCAGGAGCAGACCACGGTGATCCGCGACATCACCTGGGAGGTCGGTCGCACGGGCAAGCTCACCCCGCTCGCGCACGTTGAGCCCGTTGAATTGATGGGGGCGACCGTCCGAAAGGCGACCCTCAACAATTACGACGATATAAAAAGGAAGCGCGTCGGCATAGGCTCCCGCGTGTTCATACGCCGCTCGAACGACGTGATCCCTGAGATACTTTCGAGCGCCGACGAGGGCGAGCCCGAAAACCCCGTGTTCCCGCCCGCTCACTGCCCCTTCTGCGGGGCGCACACGGAGCAGCGCGGCGCGCACATATTCTGCACGAATTCGCTTTCCTGCACGCCTCAGATAACCGCGGAGCTCGCGCATTTCGCCTCCCGCGACGCCATGGATATAGAGGGCTTTTCCGAAAAGACGGCGGAGCTTTTGATAAACGAGATAGGTCTTAAGGATATTCCCGGGCTTTACGAGCTCACCCCGGAAAGCTTCAAAAACCTTGCGGGCTTCGGCGAAAAGAGGGCGAACAACATCCTTTCCGCGATCGAAAAGAGCAAGACGAGGCCGCTCGCCGCGTTCATTTACGCGCTGGGCATACCGAACGTGGGGATCAAGACCGCGAATGATCTTGCGGCGAAATTCCGCACCCTCGAAGCCTTCCGCGCGGCGAAGTTCGAGGAGCTCGTCACCATGCGCGACGTGGGCGAGATAGTGGCGAAGAGCATTGTGGATTTTCTGACGGACGAATCCTTAAAGGCGCAGGTCACGAGGCTCGTTGAGCTGGGCGTGCGTCCCGCAGAGCTTGAGGAGGATAACGCCCCCAAGCCCTTCGAGGGGATGACCTTCGTTGTGACGGGCACTCTGGAGCGGATCGACCGCCGCGGGATAGAAGCGCTCATTGAAAGCCTCGGCGGAAAGGCCGCGGGCAGCGTGAGCCGCAAAACGAATTACGTGGTCTGCGGCGAAAACGCGGGCTCGAAGCTCGATAAGGCGCGTGAGCTGGGTGTGCCCGTGCTCACGGAAAACGAATTCTTCGAAATGGCGGGAAAATAATATGCGCGTCGGAAAACTTTCAAACGAACAGCTTGATAAGCTGATACTCTCAAAGCTCAGGCATACGAGGAGCGAGGTCGTCTGCGCGCCGAGCGTGGGCGTGGACTGCACCGCGGTCGAGCTTAAAAACGGGCTCGCCGTGCTTTCCTGCGATCCCATCACCGCCGCCGAAACGGGCGTAGGCAGGCTTACGGTGAACGTTTCCTGCAACGACGCGGCGGCCTCCGGCGCGGAGCCCATAGGCCTCATGATAACGCTGCTGCTGCCCCCCTCCGTCACCGAGGAGGAGATAGGCGCGGTAATGGATGAGATCGCCGAGGCCGCGGCTGCCGCAAACGTCGATATAATCGGCGGGCATACGGAGATCACCCCCGCGGTGAACCGCATCGTCACCTGCGCAACGGTCATCGCCTCCCCCGTCACTCCCGAATTCATCACCCCGAAGGGCATGCGCGACGGCGACGCCATAATCATGACCAAGCACGCGGGGCTCGAAGGCGCGATGATATTGGCGGACAAGCTCCCCAAGACGAGCAGGCTCCTTTCCCGCGCGGAGCGCGAAGAGGTGCGCGGGTTCGCGGATGAAACGAGCGTTGTTCGCGAGGGGCTCATTGCCGCCAAACACGGCGCTCACGCCATGCACGACGTTACCGAGGGCGGCATAATGGGCGCGCTCTGGGAGATGAGCACCGCCTCCGGCGTGGGAGTGAGGTTCGACCTTGAAGCCATACCCGTCCGTCCTGTCGTAAAAAAGCTTTGCGCGCATTACGGGATAGACGTTTACAAGCTCATTTCCTCGGGCTCCATGCTGATAGCTTCCCCGAGCGGCGTGGAATTGGCTCAGCTTCTTGAAACTTACGGGATCCCGGCGGCCGTGATAGGTTACGCCGACGGGAACCTTGCCGGGGGCGAATGCGTGGATATTACCGGTATGCGGCTCGACCCGCCCGAGGCGGATGAGATCTATAAGGCGTGACCGCAAAATATTAAGGGCTGAACGGAATGACCGTTCAGCCCTTTTATAGGTTCTAAACTATCCTGTTACCTCAATCCCACTCTCTCGTAGGCGAGATCCAGCGTCTTCTGCGCCCTTTCCTGCGCCTGCTCGGCGCCCTTTTTGAGGACGCCGTCAAGATACGTCCTGTCTTCCAGTATCCTGCGGTATTCCTCCTGAACGGGGCCTATCTCGTTTATAACGGCCTCCGCGACGGCTCCCTTCAGCCTGCCGTAGCCGCAGCCCTCGAAATCCTTCACGGCCTCCTCCATCGTCTTGCCCGTGCAGGCGCAGTAGATGGTCAAAAGGTTGTTGCAGCCGTGGCGGCCCTCCTCATAAGCGATGACGGGCTCGCAGTCCGTAACGGCCTTCTTGAACTTCTTGGTGATGACGGCGGGATCGTCCAGCATGGAGATATAGCCGTTGGGGTTGGTATCCGTCTTGCTCATCTTATGCTCGGGATCCTGCAGACCCATTATGCGGGCGCCGAATTTGGGCATCACGGGCTCCGGGACCACGAAGGTCTCGCCGAAGGCGTTGTTGAACCTTATCGCGATATTTCGCGCAAGCTCCACGTGCTGCTTCTGATCGTCCCCCACGGGCACCTGATGCGCGCCGTAGATGAGTATATCCGCCGCCATCAGCACGGGATAGGTGAAGAGGCCGGCGTTTATATTATCGGCATGCTTCGCGGACTTATCCTTGAACTGAGTCATGCGGGAAAGCTCCCCCATGTAGGTGGTGCAGCCCAAAATCCACGAGAGCTCCGCGTGCTGGTGAACGTGGCTCTGGATGAAGAGCGGGCTCCTTTCGGGATCGATGCCGCAGGCGATGAGCAGCGCCGCCATCGAGCGGGTCTGCTGCCTCAATTCATCGGGATCGTTCCTCACCGTAAGCGCGTGCATATCCGCGACCATGTAATAGCAATACTTATCATCCTGCTGCATGAGCTTCCAGTTGCGGAGAGCCCCGATGTAGTTGCCGAGCGTTGGAATGCCCGTCGGCTTGATGCCGCTTAAAATGATTTTCTTTGCCATTTTGTGGCCCTCCTTACAATAAAATAAATTATAGAGATGATAGCACAAACGGCACGGAATATCTACACCCGTGTAAAATATATTATTCCGCCGTCGGTCTCGCGATACATAAGTCCTTGACATATTTAGGAAAAGATGATATACTATATATGTGGTAGTATGTACTATATCAACGATTATTCGAATCCGATCGACTTTAATATGTTTAGCTGAACCTATTCTCCTAAGCGCGGCGAATTACGCTGCGCTTAGGAATGAAAAATTATGAAAAAAATACTTGTAATTGCATTTATACTATTTGTTATTTCTGTACTATCCTGCGCACCGAAGAATTCAGCCGTCACGTATCCCGACAGCGATCCGCGTTTTGCGGGGCAGTTGATCGACGCGGCGGAATCGGCGGACGCATACTTTTGGCGCCCGACGATCTACGGTCCGTTGTTTTACTATTATGATAAGTCGACGGGCGAAAGCGGCGTTCTTTGCAGCGATCCAAATTGCGATCATACCGAGCCCGAAAAATGTTTAGGTTCGGCTCAGGGCACAGGCTGTCCTTCCCTGACGATTATCGGCGACCGTCTTTTTTGGATCGCCACTCGGCAAAAGCAGGATAAAAGCTATGTCTACTCGATTTACAGTATGCGCACTGACTCGACGGGCCGGAGAATAGAGCACGATCTCGAGCTGCCGAATAATACGACTCCTCAAATCATCTTGATCCACGGGGACAGCATTTATATTTACAGCCTTTTCGATACGGTCGAAAGCGGCGTTCCGATAAACGACGTTTCTTTACTGAGAGTTCCGCTTTACGGAGGCGAGGCGACGACCATAACCCGATTTGAAAATCCGGCGTCGGAATTCCTCGATGTTAAGGTCAGAGCCATGGGCGACAGCCTCTACTATCTGTTTTCCAAGGGTTATGAAGACGGAGCCGAATCCAACGTGATCTTCCGCTATGATACGGTATCCCGCGTTTTTGAATCCGTTTATTCGGATAACGGAGAAGCGATCCGTGATTTTGCCGCAGATGAAAACGGCTGTCTTTACGTTTCCTATGTTGCCCGGGAAGATAGGCCCGCCCGTGTTTGCCGTATAGAGAACGGGAACCTCGTTAAACTCTTTGACTTTTCCGATGAGGATCGTTATTCAAGATATGTCAGGCTCTCCGATGGGATAGCGATAGGCGAAAGCTATGATGACTATGCGCAAATGCCGACGCTTTGGATAAGAAGGCTCGACGGCAGCACGCTCTTTTACGGAAAACTGCCCGACAGCTTCACGAATTCCATACACGGAACAGTCACCTTCATAAATGCGATTGCTTTTTGCGGCGATGATAAGTACATCTTTATTTCATTCGAGCCGATCATTTCCGATCTCGATTTTCACGAATGGCCGGCGTTTTTTATCCGCTATGAGATCACGGAAAACGGGCTTATTGAGACGCTGCTGTGCTCGGCGCCTCCCGTGAGCATCGGAGGGTAACGCCCGATCGAAAGATAATGCGGGCCGCTTCAAGCAGCCCGCATAATAGGTTTGGTTCAAAACCTCAAGCCCTAAAATGAGGCTCGGCCACGGATAATATATTATGTACAAGCACTGTTTGCGGCCGCTTTCCGCATTGTTTTTTTGACCGAAATGCTGTACAATCAGGGTATGGGAATATTCCCCGAAAGCTTTTCTTCAAAGGAGGAACATTATGAAAAAACTTCTCAGCCTCATCATTGCCCTCGCGATGCTGTTCACCTGCGTCAGCGCGTTCGCAATGCCCGGCAGGGACGGCGAAGACGATGATTTCGTCATGCCCGACGCAATGATCTTCTTCACCAATGACGTTCACTGCGGCATTGAGGACGGCTGGGGCTACGCGGGCGTAGCCGGCACCAGGGAGTTCGTTCAGGAGATCGGCATCGACACCCTTCTGGTCGATGCGGGCGATCACGCTCAGGGCGGCCCGATCGGCACCCTCAGCCACGGCCAGTACATAATCGACATCATGAACGCCGCGGGTTACGATCTTGCGATCCCCGGCAACCATGAGTTCGACTACGGCATGGATCAGTTCTTCAACCTTGTCGATTCCGCCGATTACCCCTACATCTCCTCGAACTTCATGCACTATGAGAACGGCGTACCCACCGATCTCGTATTCGACGCTTATAAGATGTTCGAGCTCGGCGGACACAGCGTTGCCTTCGTCGGCATCACCACCCCCGAAGCCATCACCAAGTCCACCCCCACCTATTTCCAGGATGCGAACGGCAACTACATTTACGGCTTCTGCCAGGATTCCACCGGCGAAATGCTCGTTGAGGCGGCTCAGGACGCCGTTGACGCCGCCCGTGCCGAGGGCGCCGAGTACGTATTCATACTCGCCCACACCGGTATAGACGAGCAGAGCTCCCCCTGGACCACGGGTGAGATCGTAGCCCGTATGCACGGCATCGACGCTTATATCGACGGTCACAGCCACAGCATCTACAACGAGGTCATGCAGGACGCCGACGGCAACGACGTTCTCGTCGCCCAGACCGGCACCAGGCTTGCGAACCTCGGTATGCTCAGCATATTCCCCGACGGCAGCCTTCAGATCGACATCCAGGCAGCCGACGATGAGGAGACCTTCATTATCCCCGATCCCGAAGTCGAAGAGCTCATCCAGCAGATCAAGGCTCAGTACGAAGAGCTCCTCCATGAGGTAGTCGCTTACACTCCCTTCGATCTCGTTGTAAACGATCCCGAGACCGGCGAGCGCATCGTCCGTTCCCAGGAGACCAATCTCGGCGACCTCTGCGCCGACGCTTACAGGACCCTCCTCGGCGCCGATATCGCCTTCGTCAACGGCGGCGGCGTCCGTGCGACCATCAACGAGGGTGAGATCACCTTCGAAAACGTAATCAACGTTCACCCCTTCGGCAACGAGGCCTGCCTCGTTGAGGTCACCGGTCAGCAGATCCTCGACGCTCTCGAAATGGGCTCCCGCATGGTCCCCAACGAGAACGGCGGTTTCCTGCAGGTCTCCGGTTTGACCTACACCATTTGCGATGATATCGAGCCTAACGTTATCGTTGGCGACGACAAGATGTGGATCGGCCCCGCCGGCACTCCCTACCGTGTTCAGAACGTCATGGTCCAGACCAACGACCGCGGCTGGGAGCCCCTCGATCTTGAGAAGACCTACAAGCTCGCTTCCCATAACTATATGCTCCTCAACAAGGGCGACGGCTTCGCCATGTTCGGCAGGGAGAACGTAAACGTTATCCTTGAGGACGTTCTGATCGACAACGCCGTGCTCATCAACTACATCCAGACCATGCCCGGCGCGACCATCGACGGCGTTGAGTATGAGCACGTTGTTGACGCACAGTACGAAAATCCCTACGGTCAGGGCCGCATAATCATCTGCGCGAGCAGCGATGTTCCCGTTGAGCCCGAGCCCACCGATCCCGAGCCCATCAGCCCGCCCGAGCCCCCCGTGACCGGCGGCATAAGCCTTGCCGTTATCGGCGTTATGGCCATCGCTTCCGGCGCAGGCATCGTCATCTTCCGCAGGAAGGAAGACTGATGAGTTGATCCAATAACCTATCGACATTAAGGGGCTCCGCCGTCGGCGGAGCCCCTTGTTATTCGATCTGACCGGGTTTTACCACCTCATCCGTCTGCTTGCTCCTTCGGAGCGCGCAGCCACCTTCCCCTCAAGGGGAAGGCTGATCGTGCATGCGTAGTCAGAAAGGGCAGCCTTTCGGGCTGCCCTTTCTGTTCGGTTTATAATACTGTGTCAGATACCCATTTCTTCCTTGACTTCCTTGAAGCACTTGACGGCGAAGTCGAGATCCTCCTTGGTGTGGCCCGCGGAGACCTGAGTCCTTATCCTGTCCTTGCCCTTGGGCACTACGGGATAGCAGAAGCCTACCACGTAAACGCCCTTATCGAGCATACGGCGGGCGAATTCCTGAGCGATCTTCGGATCGTAGAGCATGACGGGCACGATGGGATGGGTGGACTCGATCACGTCGAAGCCTACTTTACCGAGCTGTTCACGGAAATACCTGGTGTTCTCGTGGACCTTATCGCGCAGAGCGGTGGACTCGTTCAGCATGTCGATGACCTTGATGGAAGCCGCGCAGATGGCGGGAGCGAGGGTGTTGGAGAAGAGGTAGGGGCGGCTCTTCTGACGGAGCATATCCACTATCTCCTGACGGGCGCAGGTGTAGCCGCCGGACGCGCCGCCCATGGCCTTGCCGAGGGTGCCGGTGATTATATCGACGCGGCCCATAACGCCGCAGGCCTCGTGAGTGCCCTTGCCGTGCTCGCCCATGAAGCCGACCGCGTGGCTGTCGTCCACCATAACGAGAGCGTCATACTCATCCGCGAGATCGCAGATCGCGGGCAGGTTGGCGATAATGCCGTCCATGGAGAACACGCCATCGGTGGCGATGAGCTTTATGCGGCAGTCCTTCGCGGCCTCGAGCTGGGCGCGGAGATCTTCCATGTTGTTGTTCTTATAGCGGAACCTCTTCGCCTTGCAGAGCCTTACGCCGTCGATTATGGAGGCATGATTGAGCTCATCGGAGATGATGGCGTCTTCCGGCCCCAGAATGGTCTCGAAAAGGCCGCCGTTCGCGTCAAAGCAGGAGGTGTAGAGGATGCAGTCGTCCATTTCGAGGAAGTCGGCAAGCTTGCGCTCGAGCTCCTTGTGGATCTGCTGGGTGCCGCAGATGAAGCGGACGGAGGAAAGACCGTAACCCCACTTCTCATAGCTGGCCTTCGCCGCCTCGATTATCTCGGGGTTGTTGGCAAGACCCAGATAGTTGTTGGCGCACATGTTGAGGACGCACTTTGCCTTGGTGGTGTCGATCCTTGCGCGCTGCTCGGTGGTGATGATGCGCTCCTCGCGCCAGGTGCCCGCTTCACGGATGGCGTCGAGCTCATTGCGGAAGATGTTATACGCGTTTTTCATGGGTGTTGCTCCTTTATGTGAATTATAATTTTTACTTGGTCCAGTCGAGTACGACCTTGCCGCTCATGCCGCTGTTCATGGCCTCGAAGCCCTTTTCGAAATCGCGGTAGTTGAAGCGGTGGGTGATCATGGGCGAAAGATCGAGGCCCGCCTCTACCATGGCGCCCATCTTGTACCAGGTCTCGAACATCTGCCTGCCGTAGATGCCCTGCAGGGTGAGACCCTTGAAAATGACCTCGTTCCAATCGACGGAGGTGCCGGGCTTCGCAATGCCGAGCAGCGCGACCTTGCCCGCGTTCCTCATAGCGGAGATCATCTGGTTGAGGGCAATGCCGGAACCGCTCATCTCAAGACCCACGTCGAAGCCTTCGGTCATGCCGATCTCCTTCATGACGTCCTCAAGGTTTTCCTTCATGGTGTTGACGACTCTCGTCGCGCCCATCTTTTTCGCCATGCCGAGGCGGTAATCGTTTATATCGGTAACTACGACCTTCCTCGCGCCGTTCTGACGGCAGATGCCCGCGGCCATCATGCCGATGGGGCCCGCGCCGGTGATGAGCACGTCCTCACCGATGACGTCGAACATAAGCGCCGTATGGGTGGCGTTGCCGTAAGCGTCGAAGAAGGAGATTATCTCTTCCGGAATATCCCACGTTACGGGGATCACGTTGCGGGCGGGAATGCAGATGTATTCCGCGAAAGCGCCGTCCCTCTGAACGCCGACGCCCTGCGTCTTGGCGCAGAGATGGCTCTTGCCGCTGCGGCAGTTGCGGCACTGCATGCAGGTGATGTGGCCCTCGCCGGAGACGATCTGGCCGATCTCAAGGCCTTCCACTCCCTCGCCAAGCGCGGCGATCTCGCCAACGTACTCGTGGCCGATGGTCACGGGGGGCTTAACGTGAGTCTGGCTCCAGGGATCCCAGTTGTAGATATGAACGTCCGTACCACAGATGGCGGTCTTGTGGATCTTGATGAGCACTTCGCCGTGATGCACCTCGGGCACGGGCACCTGCATGAGTGTGAGCCCGGGAGCGGCTTCGGTCTTAACAAGAGCATCCATAAACTGTTTCATAGTATTGCACCCCTTATATGAGATTTTTTGAATGCGGATTTCAGCCCAGCACCTTTTCGAGCGCGGCGAGCTTTATCGCGATGCAGAGCACCTGCATTGCCTGAGCGAGCTCCTCGCAGGGGGGGAAGCTGGGGGCGATACGGAGGTTACGGTCCTTCGGATCGCACTTGTAGGGGAAGGTGGCGCCCGCGCCCGTCATAACGACGCCGGCCTCCTTGCAAAGGGCGTGAACGCGCTTTGCGCAGCCTTCCATGGTGTTGAGGGAAACGAAGTAGCCGCCCTTGGGCTTGTGCCAATCGGCAATACCGAGGGGAGCGATCTCGCTTTCAAGAGTATCGAGGACTATATCGAACTTGGGCTTCAGGACCGCGGCGTGCTTCTTCATATGCTCATGAACGCCCGCGGCGCTGCCGAAGAATTTGACGTGACGGAGCTGGTTGAGCTTATCGTATGAGATTATCTGCGCGTTCCAGAGCTTCTTCATATAGGCCATATTCGCTTCGGAGCAGCAGAAGCAGGAAACGCCCGCGCCGGGGAAGGTTATCTTGCTGGTGGAGGCGAACTCGAATACCATATCGGGATTGCCGGCCTTTTCGCAGGCATCGAGTATATTGACGAAGGGCAGGAAGGGCCCGTCAAATTCATGGACGCAGTAGGCGTTATCCCACATGAGAAGGAAATCGGGCGCCGCGGGCTTGAGGTTAGCTATGCGGGAAATGACCTCGCCGCTGTAGATTACGCCGTCGGGATTGGAATACTTGGGAACGCACCACATACCCTTGACGCAGGGATCCTTCACAAGCTCTTCGACCATATCCATATCGGGGCCGTCGTCAAGAAGAGGAACGGTTATCATTTCCATGCCGAAGGTCTCGCAGATGGTGAAATGCCTGTCGTAACCGGGCGCGGGGCAGATGAATTTGACGTGATCGAGCTTCGCCCACTTTTCGGGGGAATGCAGGAGGCCGTGCGTATGCGCCTTCGCTATCACGTTATACATGAGCTCCAGCGATGCGCTGCCGCCGATGAATACCTGCTCGTACCTGACGCCCAGAAGATCCGCAAAAAGACGGCGGCACGCGGGAAGACCCATGAGCTCGCCGTAATTGCGCGCTTCCACTCCATCGACCTTCGTCTCGGAGGGATCTATATACATGTTCAGCATCTCATCTGAAAGAGCGAGCTGATCCAAACCGGGCTTGCCCCTGGACATATCGAGCTTGAGCCCGAGACGCTTCAACTCTTCGTACTGCTTCTTAGTCTCCTCAAACAGGGCTTCCTGCTCGGGGCGGGTCATTTCAAATACCGTAGGCATGGGGAATAAACCTCCGCTTGTTTTATTGGAGCGCCGTATGCGCCCGTATAAATTATAGTCCCGAGGAGGCGGCGTGTCAAATAAAATATTCTTTGACGGAAGAACAAAAAGATGGCCCGGGGCAGCGCCCCGAGCCGCAGAAAGGGAGTGTATTAAGCAATTTGAGCTTAAGTCAAATAAAAACCCGAAATTCATTTACCGCCGACTAAAGCGGTCACCGCTCCGGCGGAAGGCTCCGTAAAGCCCGTGTTATTATGCCCCACCCTGTGGGAGGCTATGTAGTACTTGATGAAACCGAACGCTATGAGCGCCGCTCCTATCACCGCAAGCGCCACGGTAAGCGCCATGCGGCGGCTGTTCCTGCGCCTTAGTTTCCTGTAGGATTCGGCAAGCTCCCTGGACCTTGCTTCGCTGTAACAGGTCTCCTCCATGTATTCCGTGCGGGAAAGGCTTTCGAGCGCCGCCCTGCATTCGCTGCAGTGCGCGATATGCTCTTCTACCGCCGCCTTGGTTTCATCGCTGCAGACCTCGTCGTGATAAAGAGGGATGAGATCCTTGACTATTCCGCAATTGATTTCCATTTTCAAAGCTCCTCCTGTATCTTAAGCTTTGCTCTGTGGAAGGTGACCCTTGCCCAGCTTTCCGTTCTGCCGTGGAGCCTTGCTATTTCTTCAAACGGAAGCTCCCCGAACACCCTCATCCAGAACACCTCCCGGTAAGGTTCCGGCAGAGTATGCAGCACCGCGTGTATCTTCGAAGCCAACTGCTTATCGTCGAGCCTGTCTTCGATGGAGGGCCCTTCATCCGGGATCTCCGCACTTGGAGGAGGCGCCTGCTTCCTGCGCTTTTTGAGGTAGCTGTAATAGGTGTTCTTTGCGATGCGGCAGGCAA
The DNA here is from genome assembly GCA_017394835.1 of Clostridia bacterium. Classification (GTDB taxonomy): domain Bacteria; phylum Bacillota; class Clostridia; order Christensenellales; family CAG-138; genus UBA3857. The sequence continues at coordinate 14,457 of JAFPXD010000029.1, read as the reverse complement.
ACACGTTGAAGCTGCAGTCGCCGCGGTAATCGTCGATCTTGCGGAAGATCTTGAAGAAGGTATCCTGCGTGAGCTCTTCGGCGAGCTGATGATCGCCCGTGAGCTTAAGCAGATATGCGAAGACCTGCGGATAGAACTCGCTGTAAAGCCTTTCAAAATCCACAGCCTCATCTCCCTTCATCTAATAGACTTCCCAAACGGCGATCCGTTACATGATCTTGAAAATATATTATTTCGGGTCGGGTTTCCCCGTTTCATTATAGCACGGAATGCGGCGCGATGACAAGCTTGACCGCGGGAAAGCCCTGCGGTATAATGAGAAAAACCGAAAGGACTGCATAAAATGAGAACGGCGATAGTTTTTTATTCCATGAGCGGCAACACTTCTTACGCAGCGGAGCTTGCGGCAAATGCTTTGGGCGGGGAGCTCATCCCCATAGATCCCCAAAAAGCCTACCCCGATAAGGGTTTCCGGCGCTTCTTCGTCGGCGGGAGGGACGCCGTCATGGGGAGGACGCCGCCCCTTCTCCCCTATTCCTTCGACGCGGAAAAGTACGATCTCGTTGTGATCGCATCCCCCGTTTGGGCTTCGCGTCCCGCGCCGCCCATCCGCACATTCATTACGGAAAACTGCGAGGCGCTGAAGAATAAACGCATCGCGGTCATACTCACCTCAATGGGCGGGGGCAATCCCAAAGCCGCGGCGACGATAGCGGCGCTCGCGGGGCAGGCCAAGCCCGAGGCTTACGTTGAACTCATCTCCCCGAAGGACAGGCCGGAAGAAAGAAACGAAGCAAAGCTCAAGGCGTTCATCGACGCGCTTAATAACTGAATGCAAAAAAACACCGCCGAAGGTAAGCCAAACCCTCATAAGGCGGGTTTTGGTCAACTAAGCAGCTCTATTGATACAAACGCAAAAAGCACTCTTCCGAATCTTGAATACTCGGAAGAGTGTTTTGCTGTATAATTACCGCGGATCATGCCTCGCAGGGGCGGTTAGCCATGCTTGCGTTGACGAGTTCCGCGCCTAACGCGGCGCGGCGCCCGCGGCCTATGACAAATATGTCATTACGGCCGCTCTGCGGCTCGCTCAGCTCGCACAAGCTTGACCTCTCAACCTATGGGTCCTCATCTAATAAAGCCTTATGACCGTCCGGCATATGCCCCCGGCGGTATTCTTATGTCTTCAATCATCAAACCTTTCCCTTGCGTTGAACGTTTTGCAGAGGGTCTTGTAATCTCCGAACACGGTCAGCCTGTCGCCCGGACCGAAAACGGTCTTGGCGGTGGGCGGCTCAATGGGGCTGCCGCTGTGCTCAACGAGCATAATGAGGATGTTTTTCCCCTCCTTGAGGCCGGAGCTTGCGAGCTCCACTCCCTCCAGTTCCTCCGGGACCTCCTTCAGCGTTATCTTCGCAATGGAGCCCCTGCCAATGTGATCTATGAGCATTATTGTATTCGACGCGCCCTCGTTCCTGAATATGGAGCCGACGAGCTTTGTGATCTTATCGTCTATCCAATGCCTTACGGAGCGGATGCGGATCATGCCTATTATGAGCGCGGCGGCGGCGATGGGAATGAGTATCGCCACGAATTTGCCCGAAAACTGAGTGCCCTTCATGGAAAGGAACATATTGACCAGAGCGGATACTACGGAGATGTTGAACGCATATCCGAAGAGCATCGTTATCCTTGCAAGCAGGCGGCGGCGCTTGGTGGAAAGGATCATCTCGCTTTCGCGCGTGGTAAAGCCGCAGCCCGTCAGGAGCGAAGTCACCTGAAAGCGCGCCTTCTCCTCCGGCAGTCCTATAAATCGGAAGAGCATCGTGAATATCTCCGAGATCACCCAATAGATGAGCATCAGCAGAGAAAAGAGCGAAGCCGCAACGTAAATATTCATATCCTACCCATGTCTTTCCCGGCAAAAGCCGTATCGTGCGCTGAAAACGGTATTTTATCTTAAGCCCGTCAATCCGCGGGCTCTATCCTCGCCCTGAACGATATGCTCCGCGGAGTGGGGAGCGAATCGAACGCGATGAGGTACGCCTTGCGCCCCTCGTCGATCTCGAGCACCGTCCCTTCCCCCAGCACCGCGCTCCTCACCCTGGAGCCCGCGGCAAACGCCGCTTCGTGCGCGCTTTGAGGCAGCCAGCGTTCGGTCCTTGCGATATAGCCCTTTGCGGCGGTGATGAGAAGATCCTTCGGGGGCTCGTCATATTCTATGAGCCCTTCGTCTATGTCGAGTATGAACCTCGAAGGGTAGCGGGGCGAGCCGTCAATGTTTATGCCCTCGGCTCCGGAAAGGAAGAGCCTTTCCTTTGCGCGGGTCATCGCCACGAACGCAAGCCTGCGCTCCTCCTCCATGCCGGGCATGGTATCCACCTTGCGGGAGGGGAACACGCCCTCGTTCATGCCGCAGAGGAACACGTATTTGAATTCCAGACCCTTCGCGGCGTGCACCGTCATGAGCTTTACAGAGCCCGCGCGCTCCGCCATATCGGTGTTCGTGTAGAGCGCGATATGGGAAAGATAGTGCGCAAGGGTCGTTTCCTCGCCGCAGGAGGTCTCGAAATCGAAAACCGACTGCTTGAGCTCCGCCAGATTATCGAGCCGCTCCTGCGAGCCTTCCGTGCGGAGCATCTGTTCATAGCCGCTCTCATCGAGCATTGCGGAAAGCAGCTCCGAAACGGGCCTGCCCTCCTGCCCCTTCGAAAACCTGTCTATGAGCTTTATGAATTTTGAAGCGCCCGTTCCGCGGAAAGAGGGCTCGTCCGCAAGCGCGCGCAGCGCTTCCATGAGCGAGCACTTGTTTTGGGCGGCGTATTCCTCTATGAGCTTCATGCGGCTCGTGCCTATGTTGCGCTTGGGCACGTTCACTATGCGGCGGAAGGCGAGATCGTCGCCGAAAGCCGCCATGCGCAGGTATGAGAGAGCGTCCTTTATCTCCGCCCGCGCAAAGAACTGCACGCCGCTGTAGATCGCATAGGGCAGCTTGCTTTCGATGAACACCTGCTCTATCGAGCGCGAAACGTAATGCGCCCTGTAAAGCACGGCTATATCGCGCAGCTCCGTTCCGCCTTCATGCAGTTCCTTTATTCTTTCCGCTATCCACTTCGCCTCGCTCTCCGCGTCCCTCGCGCTGTGAGCAAGCACGCTTTTGCCGGAAGGAAGAGTGGGGATCAGCTCCTTCTTTATGCGGTGGCGGTTCTTCGATATGAGCGAATTCGCTGCGGCAAGTATTTCGGGGGTCGAGCGGTAGTTTTCCTGCATCATGACGGTGCGGAGCTTTTTGAAATGCCTGTCGAGATCCATAAGGAATTTTACGTTCGCCCCGCGCCAGGTATAGATGGTCTGATCCGGGTCGCCCACTATGAACAGGTTCCCGTGGTAGCCGCACAGCGCCTCCATGAGCCTGTATTGGAGCTCGTCAATATCCTGGAACTCGTCTATCATAATGTATTCGAGCTTCTTCTGCCACTTGAGCTTTATCTCCTCATTATGCTCGAATATGTAAAGCGTGAATTTGATGAGATCGTTGTAATCGAGCCCGAAGCATTTCTTCTGCTGCCAAAGGTAGCCGAAGAATATCGCGTCCTCCGCGGACTTCGCCTCGTCGAATTCACGGCGAAGCTGCTCCAGACTCATATCTATGAGCTTCAGATAGTATTCCGGGCGCTTATAGAGCTTCTGCATCTCTATCATGTCGCGCGCTGCGGAAAAGGTCATATCGCGCAGGGTCAGCCCCCGCTCGTCGTAGATGATGCGGAGCATCTCGTCAATATCGCCGTTATCGAGCACCAAAAAGCTCTTGGGGTACGAAACGGCGTAGCTTTCCTCCTGCAGGACGGTGACGCAGAACCCGTGGAACGTGTTTATAAAGCCGGTGTCGTTATCGCCCGTGAGCAGCCTTATGCGCTCGCGCATCTCCGCCGCCGCCTTGTTTGTGAACGTTACGCACAGGATATTCCCCGGCATCATGCCGAGGTCGTTCACAAGGTACGCAAATCTCCGCGTGAGCGCGCGGGTCTTTCCCGAGCCCGCCCCCGCGATAACGCGGATGACGCCCTCGGTCGCCGTGACCGCCTCAAGCTGGGCGCTGTTCAAGCCTTGAAGAGTATCCCTCATTCCGCAATATAGGCGATCAGAAGATCGAAGGTCGCCTTAAGCCCCGCTATATGCGTGCGCTCGTAGCCGTGGCTGTTGGCCGTGCCGGGGCCTATCGCCGCGTGGCGCACGTCATGCCCCGCCGCGATGCTGGTATCGCCGTCCGTGCCGTAATGGGGCGTGAAAATATCCATAACGTGATCGACTCCGGCGCGTATCGCCGCGGCGCGGAGCTCGTTGGTCATGCTCCAATGGTAGGGGTATCGGGAATCCTTTGCAAATACCGTCACCTTATGCTCATCCGAATTCTGATCGGGGCCGGTGGGCGCTATATCTATGGAAAGGATATCCTTCGTATCGGCGGGGAGCCAGCTCGTGCCGTGGCCTATCTCCTCATACATGGCAAAGTAGGCATAGACCTTCCTGCAAAGCTTCACCTCGCCCGCCTTAACGGCGCGCATCGCATCGAGCAGCACCGCGGCGCAGGCCTTATCGTCAATGAAGCGGGACTTGATAAAGCCGTTTGAGAACTCAAATCTCGGGAAGAGCGCTATCACGTCGCCCGTTTCTATGCCGAGGGCGCGGGTATCCTCCGCGGAACAGACGTCCTCATCCAGCACCACGCAGACGTTCGAGCGGAAATCGCCCAGCTCCTCGCGAAGCTCCTCCTCCGTGACGTGCACGGAATTGGGAGTGCGGCAGACGCAGCCGGTGAAGACCTTTCCTTCCCTCGTGCGGACGCGGACGTTTTCAGTAACGCAGTAGAAGGGATAGAGCCCGCCCACGGGGCAGACGTTCAGAGTGCCGTCGGAATTGATATGCCTCACCATGAGGCCTATATCGTCAAGATGCGCGGTCACGACGAGGGGATCCCCCTCCCCGCCGAGCTCCGCTATCACGCCGCCCTTGTGGGTGACTGTGAACGGGAAACCCATCTCGGTGAGTATTTCTTTGATGAGCTCCTGTATCGGCTCATGATCGCCGGTGGTGCTGTCCACCGCCAGGAGGCGTTTGAATGTTTCAAGGCAATAGGTTTCATCGAGGCTGCGCATCGCAATAGGCTCCTTTTGTTTTTTCGGAAGGGACTGCCCTCTCGTCTTCGATTATAACACGTTTTATTGCTTTCTTCAACGCGCGGAGGGCTCATATTGAACAAAATATGTCGTTTGGGGTACAATACCGAAAAAGAGTGACAATCGTTCGGTATCGGGCTATAATATAGCAAACAAAACGTATCGGGAAAGGAAACCATGAAGCATTTGAAAAGGATACTCGCGGCATTGACCGCTCTTATAACTCTCGCAGCGCTCTGCTCCTGCGGCAGGAAGGAATTCGTAAAGGAGGATGACGCCGTTGTTTACGGCGGGCTTTTCGACACCTCGCGCGTGCACAGGATCGAGGTGGAGATACCCGCCGCCGACTGGCAGGATCTTCTGGCGAACCCCCTCGAAAAGACAAAATACTCCGTCTCCGTCACGATAGACGGGAACCGTTTGGATAACGTGTCCTTTTCCACAAAGGGGAACACCTCGCTCCGCAACGTCGCCGCTTCCGATTCCGACAGATACAGCTTCAAGCTGAATTTCGGCAAATACGAAGAGGGGCAGACCTATTTCGGGCTCGATAAGCTGAACCTCAATAATCTGTTCGCGGACTCCACCTATATGAAGGATTATCTTTCATACACCATTATGCGAAAGGCGGGAGTCGAAGCGCCGCTCATAAGCTACACGGAGCTCATCGTAAACGGCGAGGCGCGCGGGCTTTACATCGCAATAGAGAATGTTTCCGATTCGTTTTTGAAGAGGATATCCGGTTCCGACAGCGGCGCGCTCTTCAAGCCCGAGACCGAGTGGCTGACGGGCGAAGGCAAGGGCGGAGAGCAGCGGCCGGAAGGCGGCGGTCAGCGGCCGGAAGGCACGTTCGATCCCAATATGCCCATGCCCTCGGGCATGCCGGAGCCCCCGGAAGGCGGCGGTCAGGGCGGCGGTCAGGGCTTCCCCGGAGGTCAGGGCGGCGGTCAGGGCTTCCCCGGAGGTCAGGGCGGCGGGCAGGGCTTCCCCGGCGGGCCTAACGGCACTCCCGATCCCAATATGCCCATGCCCTCGGGCATGCCGGAGCCCCCGGAGGGCGGCGGTCAGGGCGGGCAAGGCTTCCCCGGAGGTCAGGGCGGCGGGCAAGGCTTCCCCGGCGGGCAGGGCTTTCCCGGAATGAACGAGGATTCCGGCGGCGCGGATCTTAAATACATCGACGGCGATCGATCCTCCTACCCCGCCATATTCGATAACGAAGAGAACGAGGTCTCAAATGCCGAGCGCAGGCGTCTGATCTCCGCGCTCAAAAGCCTTACCGACGGCAAAAACGCCGATAAATACTGGAATATCGAGGAGGTCTGCGCCTACTTTGCGGCGCACGATTTCGTGCTGAATTTCGACAGCTACACGGGCACGATGCTCCACAATTATTATCTTTACCTGAACAGCGGGCGCGTTTCGATGCTCCCGTGGGATTATAACCTCGCGTTCGGCGGCTTTGCGGGCGTGGGCGACGCGGTCTCCGCCGTCAATCACCCCATAGATTCTCCTCTTTCGGGCACAACGGAGGACGCGCGTCCCCTTTGGAAGCTCATCGCGCAGAACGAGGACTATCTGAAGCTTTACCATGAAAAATACGAGGCGCTCATAGAAGGCTTCTTCGAGAGCGGCGAATGCTCGCGGGAGATCGAGCGGGTGCGCGCGCTGATAGCTCCCTACGTTGCGGAAGACCCCACGGCATTCTATACGGCGGAGGAATTCGAGACGGCGGTCGATACCCTTGCGGCGTTCACCGCGAAGCGCGCGGAAAGCGTGCGGCTCCAGCTTGACGGAAAGCTGGGCTCCGTATCGGGAACGCAGAACGCGGCGGATATGGTCCCGGCCGAGGGGATGGACCTTCGCGCCATGGGAAGCATGGGCGGCGGAGGCGACCGGCCGAATGACGAAAAGCACTGACGTAAAAGGGGCTGTTGCATTTGCAAGAGTTTGCAGGCAACAGCCTCTTTTTATGCCTCATGTCGGTTCCGCTGACAGCTCCCCCCGCCGCGGGAAGCCTTTGGGGGCGTTTCATCATCACTCAAATTCATTGAGTATCACTCTGAATGCGGTCTTGAGCCCCTTTTCGAGCGAATCGAGCTTCAGCCATTCGCCCCTCGTGTGCATGCCGCCGCCTTCGTAAAGGCCGAAAGTGACCGCGGGGATCCCGAGCGAAAGCGGGATATTGGAATCCGTCGAGCCCGCGCCGAAAATCGGCTCTCCCACGAATTCGCGGAGCGCCGCGGCGCACCTTGAGATGAGCGCTTCCAGCGCTTCCGCATCGACTTCGCCGCCGCAGGGGCGCTCGCCGATGAGCTCGGCGGCGAACGCGACCTCCCCTTCCTCCTCCTTCAGGATCCGCATAAAGCTTTCGCGCATCGCATCCATGCAGGCGCGTTCGTCGGAGCGGTATTCGTAAAGCAGCTCCGCGGTCTCCGCAATGGTATTGACGGAAGTGCCGCCGGAGATCACCCCTACGTTGTAGGTGGTATGCGCGTTTTCCTTTTGCGGCACGGTCTGCTCATACAGCCTCGTCACAAGGCGGGCGGCGCCCTCTATCGCGCTCGAATTGCCGAAATCCATGAACGAGTGCCCGCCGCGCGCCTTCGCCCTCACGCGCCATCTTTCGGAGCCCACCGCGCGGGTTATAATCCCCTCGTCGAAGGCGCAGTCGAAGGATATGAATTCCGCTATTTCGGCGCCGCGGTTTTTGAAGAGCTCCCTCGTCCCCTTGAGATTGCCGAGCCCTTCCTCACAGGAATCGAATACGAAAAGCACGGGGCGCTTGGGTGAAAGCCCCTTTTCCTTTATATAGCGGATGGCGGTGACGATCGCGGCAAGATTCGCCGTATCGTCGCCCACGCCCGGCGCCATGAGGAGCCCGTCCCTTTCCGTGACGGTGAGCGGCGCGGTATCGGGGAATACCACGTCGGTATGGGCGGCGAATACTATGGCGCTTCTCCCTTCGGCCCTGCCGAAGGGCGCTATCACGTTCTTCGCTTCATCGGTGAGGCAGTTTACGCCCATCCCTTCAAACAGCTTTACAAGGTACTCCACGCGCTTATCCTCATTGCCGGAGGGCGCGGGTATTGCGGCGAGCTCCTTCAGAAGCGCGGCGTGCTTATCGAGGTTTTCCCTTATCCATTCGTTTACCATGAGCGGCTCCTTTGATTTCTTTTTTTTCATTATAGCATATCGGCGCGGAATATGGTATCATATCGGAAGATCGTTTGAAAAGGATTTGTATGGCTCCTACCTTCTGGACATATCTGATAGTCTGCCCGCTGGTGCTTCTCGCGGGGTTCGTCGATTCCGTCGCCGGGGGCGGCGGCGTCATTTCCCTGCCCGCATACCTTATAGCGGGCGTGCCCGTGCGCTTCGCCGCGGGGACCAACAAGCTGGCAAACGGCTGCGGTACGGCTCTCGCCGCCGTAAAATACGCGAAGAGCGGCAACATTTTCTGGCTTGCCGCCATCCCCGCGGGCGTGTTTTCGCTCATCGGCTCCTATATAGGCACGAGCATCGCCGTGTTCATTCCCGAAAACGCGCTTAAGATACTCATACTCGCCGCGCTGCCCGCCGTTGCGATACTGCTGTTTTTATCAAAGGATTTCGGCCAAAAAGAAAAGCCGCCCAAGGGAAAAACGGCGACGGTCGCCATAGCCTCCGCAATAGGGCTTGCGATAGGCTGCTACGACGGGCTCGTGGGCCCCGGCACGGGGACGTTCCTGACGCTCGGGTTTTCGATGGCGCTGGGCTATACCCTCCTGCGCTCCTCCGGCTGCGCGAAGATCGCGAACCTCGCCTCGAACGCCGCTTCCCTCATTGTCTATCTTTCCCGCGGGTACGTGATGTTTTCGATAGGTATCCCCGCGATAGCCTGCTCCATGCTCGGCAACTATCTGGGCTCCCGTTACGCGATAAAGGGAGGCAGCAGACGGGTACGCTATATCATGTTCGTGGTGCTGGGGCTTCTGTTTTTGAAGCTGGCGCTCAATCTTTTGGGAGTGATAGATTTCTGAAAAGGGATCGGCCGCGGGGGCGTTCCCCGCGGCCGATGTTTTTATATCGGCTTTACGAATATCAGCACTTCCCTGCCGCGTTTGTTTACGTAAACGTATCCGTCGCTTTCAAAGCCGAGCTTTTCATGCAGAGCTATGCTTGCCGCGTTGTCCTTCCGCACCTGATCGAGTATCACGCTATACCCTTTTTCCGCCGCAAGCCGCATCAGAAGGGGCATTGCTTTTGAGGCTATCCCCTTCCCGCGCTCATCCTCAAACAGCTCTATGCCGAGGGAAGCCGTCGCTTTGCCGCGCCCCGTCACCGAGGCGCTGCCGGCGATCCTTTCGCCGCAGATCACGGCAAGCATTTCGAAATATCGGCCCTCAAACTCGGGCTTTTCCCATTCGGCGATGAGCCTTTCGGCTTCGTTCACCGTCATATCGGGATACATGAGCCTTTGAACGGGCTCCGCGTCCTCCGGATGGAAGCGGCGCAGAAAAACCGCTTCACTCATTTCTTTTTCCTTCCCTTAAAGAACCTTATAAACAGCATGAGCAGTGTGAAGTAAACGGCGATTATCCCTGCGACGATATAGCACATGAGGTCGGACTTTGCCGCCATCGTGACGAGTATGAGCAGGGGAGCTCCGAAGAGTATGCCGTAGCTCGAGCCGACGACGAGGTTGTTCGCGGCGGGGGTCTTGAATTCGGGGTCTATCTCACGCAGGAGCAGTATGCCGGAGCCGATGGTGCCCGTCATCATGCCGTACATGGAAATGAGCCCCTCGTAATAATAATCGCCGTAGATCCTGCGGCTGACGCGCTTCAAATAGAACCATGTCACAACGCCGCCCGCCGCTGCCATCAGCGCGAACGGGAGCCACAGGCCGGAAAGATCCTCCGGGTCGATGCAGGCGATGCCCGCGACTATCATAATATCGAAGAAGAAGCCCGAAAGGCGGTTCAGCAGGTAATTGTTCTGATAGCGGCGCTTTATCGCCCCGCGCTTTTCAAGCGAGCCCAGCACGCTGCGCAGCAGTATCGCGGCCGCGGAGCCGATAATGAAATTGAAGCCCCAGAGCATCGAATTCAAGAGCTTGCCCACGCCCGGCGCCCATTTTGTGAGCGCGGAGGTGATCCCGAGCGTCACGAGATAGGTGACGAGATAGACGGCGAGCACAAGCGCTATCTGAACGGAAAGCTTGTCTATGGAATCGGAAACGGGGATCTCGTTTTCGGACTGGAAGTAATCCACGGTCAGATCGTTCCCGCCGGAGGCCGCTTCCCCGCGGCGCTCTATGAGCTTCTTCCTCTTCCAGTAATTGAGGACTATCACGCCCACCGTGCAGGCGCAGATATAGCCCGCCGCGGCTATGGCAAGGCCGAAGCTCTGCCCGCCCGCGAAGCCGTAGCTTTCATAGGTCATGCCTATGTTGTTCGCCTGACCGGGGCCCTGACCGTAGCCCATGGGAAGGAGCAGGCCCGCCGCCTTGAAGAGGCCGGGCTTTATCGTCAGCGCGAGCACTATCGTTATTATAAGCCCGACGAAGCCCTGTATGAGATAGGAGCCCACTATCGCCGCGCCGGATTTTACGCCCGCCGCGTCGCCGCTTTCTTGTGTTTTGGCCGCGGTGCGCAGGCTCATCGCTATGAAGCCCAGCGCTATGCAGTGATAGACGAGGGTATCGAGCAGCTCATGATCGAAAACGTTCGTGAGCTTGAAGCCCTTTTCAAGCAGCAGCTTAAGGCCCAGCATCATAAAGCCCGCTATGACCGAAACGGGCATGAGGCTCCTTCTTACGAAGGGTATCTGCCGCCTTAAAAAGTTCGCGAGCAGCATTATCGCGGCGATCAAGCCGAGCTGTATCACGAAGTTCCATACCCCGTGAGTCGCGTAGAGTATCGGAGCGGCCTGCGCCGTCTCCTCAGCCGTGAACAGAAACATTTATCCCTCCTTGCCGGGGCGCGGGCTCCGCCCTTCCCCGTTTTGCTCGTTATAAAGCTTTACCGCCATCAGATACGGGCGGAGCACGCCGCGTTTTGAGCGGAGCTCGCGGTATCTGTCATTCGCCGTGAAAAGCAGGCGGTCGGTCTTGACCATGGCAATATCCGAAACGGAAGCAAACGGTATCGTTTCATCGCCCAATACAATGGCCGCGCCTGCGGGATCCAGACCGAAGCGCACCTTTTTCTTTTGGCCGCCGCCTATTTCGAGCAGCTCCCCCTTCCCTTCAAAGAGCGGACCGGAGCACTCGTCGGAGCCCAAAAGCTCCCCAAGCCTTTCACGCTGCCAGCAGTCCCAATCTTGGACGGCGCCGAATTTCCCTCCGTGCAGGAAGCCCCGCTCATCCATCCGCGTTTCCGCTCCGCAGAAGCCGCAGCAAAGCTTATCCCCATGCGAACGCATGCCGCCCATCCTCCCGCATTCGGGGCAGATGAACAGCGCCTTGTGAAGCCCCTCCGCGGGGGCCTTGCACCTGTATGCGGCGGGGGCGCGCTTCTGCTCCTCCCAGGCGTTAACGAATATCCCCTCGTTTATTGCGCGGTCTATATCCTCCGCGCTCATTTTATCAAGCTCCTCGGGGCTTATCACCTGCGCGACCTCGCCCCTTATCCTGCCGGAGCGCGGACGATCCGCCCAGCGCGGCTTTGAAAGGTAGTTGCCCTTTATGCGGTAGATGACGAGCGGCGCCCGCGCAGCCTTTGCAAGCTTGCCCGTCGCGGGGAATATCGGCTGGGATACGCCATCCCACGTGCAGTCGCCTTCGGCAAAGAGCACTACGGGCTTCCCCTCGCGCAAAACGCGCAGTATCCCGCGGACGGCGCCGAAGCCGGAGGAAGCCTTGCTCCTCGGCACTATGGTAAAGGCGGCGTTCAGAAGCTTCGTGATCGCGCCGAGGCGCTCAAGATGCTCGCTCGCGACGTATGCAAGCGGCCTCTCCGGGGAAGCCATTCCGATGAGGAACGGATCGAGATTCATTGCGTGGTTGGCAATGAGCAGATACGGTGCGGCCGCTTCCACGCGCTCCATATCAACGCTGTACTTCCGCCTTATTACGGGGCGCACGAAGCGATCGAGCGCGCTCCAAACCCTTGCGTGCCGCTTTTCCTCTTTATTCTTTTTGATTTCGGTCTTATCCATATCCGCCTCCGATTTTATATTATACATCTTTTGAAGCCTTTTTTCAAGCTCGGACGCGGCCGCGTGCGGTAATTGCCCCGTAATTGTCACATTCGCGGGAGTCCGGCTTTTATCCGCTTGCATTGCGGCCGGTTTCGCTATATAATTCAATAAAAGGCGGGGCGCCCCGTCATTATCAAAAGGGCCGAAAATGAAAATAGATAAACGAAAAAAGCAAATAAAGCTGTTCCGAAACGGGCTTTCGAAGCTTGCCGCTTCGCTGCTCGTTGCGGTGATCTCCGCCGCCGCGTTCATAGGGACGGCCGCCGCGGCAGACTCGCTTGCCCGCAAAGCCGCAAAGGATTACGCGGGGAGCGAATCGTTCGACATAATGCTCACCGCCCCGCTCGACCTTACGGATGAGGAGCTTGAACTCATACGCTCGGTCGCGGGTGTTGCGGAAGCAAGGGCTCTTAACGCGCTCGCGGAGGACGGTTCGGAGCTTCCCGGCCGCTATTCCTACGCGCTCATAACCGTTGACGGCTCGCGCTCCAATCCGCTCGGTTCGCCCTACCGCGCCCGCGTCAACGCCGCCGTCCGCAGGCTCGAGGATCTTTCCGCGCTGCGTGCGGAGATAAGGCATACCGAGGTCGAGGAGGAGCTCGATTCCCGTGCGGAGGCCATCATTTCCGATATAGAAGCCGCGCGTGAGCGTGTGGCGGAGCTAAAAACGAGCCTCGATTCGTATGCGAAACAGCTCCCCGAAGCGGAAGCCGACGTCAGCGAGCTCGAAGACCAGCTCAAACAGACGGAGGAGGATCTTGAAGCCGCAAGGTCAAGGCTTTCCGAAGCCGAATCGGCGCTTATCGATATGCGGGCAAATCTCGATCCCGATTCCGCCGCGCTCGAAAACGAAAAGAAGGCCCTCGATAATGAGGAAGCCTCTCTTTCCCAAAGGCGCGCGGCGCTCGCAGCGCGCTGGAACGCGCTCGAAAACGATAAGGAGGCCTTCCGCAGCACCCTTCGCAGCGCGATCTCGGATCTCGGCGGCGAGCCCGAATTCATTGACTGGGCCTCAAAAAAGAGCGCCCGACCCGATCATGCGGATACCCGCGCGCGCGATCTTTGGGTGACTTCCACTTACAGCTTCGATCTTGAAAACTCCCTTTCCGATAACGTGAAGGCGCTCATCTGGTCCGATGAGATCCCCGATGAGGATATCCTTGCGCTCACCTCAAGCCTCGGCATCTATCATGGGAAGGAGGTCGAGACCGCAAAGCGCATGCTGGCGTTCGGCGTGGGGCTTGCCGTCTCATCCTACGAGGCGGAGCATACGCGCCTGCGCGATGCGGCCCGTTTGTGGGACGCGGATCATGACGATTACACCGCCGCGCTTGCCGATTACATGGAGCGCCGTGCGGATTTCACAGCCCGCATAGGCGAAAACCGTTCGAGCGAGCAGGAGTTTTTGAGAAAGCTTGCCGCCTACAAGAGCGAGTTCGAGGCTTATGAACGCACAAGGATGCGGCACGGCGACATTGAGGAGAAGCTTGCACGGAAGCGCGAGGAAGTCGATGAGATAAGCTCCGGCATAGAGCGCGACGCCGCACTCAAGAGCGTTGAGACCGCCCGCATACGCGATCTTGAAGCCGAGTACAAAATCAATAGGAACGAAGCCGCATCCATTCCCGACGCCTCATGGGAGGTCAAGGATCTGCGCCGCTCGCCGAGCTACGGCAAGACCCTTGCCAAGTACGATCTGCTCCGCGCCGTCTCCGTCGTGTTCGGCTGTATGGCGTTCCTCGGAGCGGTGCTCGCGGGGCTCTGCATCTATAAAGACAGGATGCATGGCGCGCTGTAAGCTCATCCCGCGAAATATACTTTAATTATCGCTTGACAATCGCGTTTCTCGGCGCTATAATATGCAAGCATCAAGCGACTGGGTGTAGCGCAGTTTGGTAGCGTGCTTGAATGGGGTTCAAGAGGCCGGAAGTTCGAATCTTCTCACCCAGACCAAATAAAAACAGGCAGTTCTTTGCCTGTTTTTATTTCGTTTTGGTTGGAAATTCCGGCCTCTTGAAGCCTAAGAGGGGTTGGCCGACGGTCGCATTGTTTGCGATCCAAACCATCCGGTGGATGGTTTGGAAGTCGGACAACGGGC
>JAFPXD010000028.1 GCA_017394835.1 Clostridia bacterium | reverse complement strand
TATTTTGTAGATGGAAATGTACGGATCGGTGCTGCACAGTATAATACCTATCAAAGCGAAGACGGAAAATGCTTTATCTTAGACTTTTGGGTATTCCCTGAGTTTAGGGGCAATGGCACAGGACACAGATGCTTTTATGCGTTGGAAGACCACACGAGATTGGACGGAGCAAAGTACTATGAAATCAACAGTCAAAAAGAAAACTCCATTCGTTTTTGGAAATCCATCGGATTTGAAGAAAACGGAAAAGATGAATACGATATGCCTTTATTTATAAAACGATAGATCCTGGTTTGTTGATGCAGCAGAGGTTACACTTGTCTTTTCTTCCTTCGGATTTTGTACTTTTGAGCGCTCTTTCACAAAAAAACAGACCCCATTGGACGCATTCACTTAACGATACACAGCCTCAAAAGGGATCTTTTTGCGCCGTACCGCGTCAAAATGCTCGGAAGACCCCATTGGGGTCTGTTTTTTGCCGTCATCGGAAGAGATTCGAAGGGTTGCCGACCGGTTGCCAAAGGCAATTTCGGGCATCCTGTGAATGCCCGAAAAGGGAGGCAACGGGCGGCCTTGCGAGCAAAAGCGAAGCAGTCCGCCCCGGTCGTTACCTTTTTTAGCCCCGTGTTTTTCTGCGGTGCGAGCGCGCAGTGCGGAGCACAAGCAGCGAGACGCATTGATCGCAGAAAAACCGAATCTCTCCGTCCTCTTCACCTACCGACTGACCCTCCCGCAAAGCGTGGCAATAGGGTCAAAACCGAATCTCTCCGTCCCGTAATACACACCTCCGCCCCGGTAGTTTTCCCGTCTCCTGCTCCACGCGATCCGGACGCCATCCGCCGTCCGTTTTTCAATGGCCTCCGTTCCTTTCGAAATCGGCTTGTTTTTTTCCGACATATATGCTATGTTATATACAAAACCGAAGGAGGCTCCACATGAAAAGGATAATAGCTCTGCTGACATTTGCCGCCGTTCTGCTGTTAAGCCTTCCCGCGGGCGCGATGCGGCTCTCGCTGCGCGGCGGCTTGACCCCCACGCCGCTCGATCCCCTCATGCCGATAGACGATACGGACTGCGACGGGATAACCGACGCCGACGATCCGAACCCCAAGAGCAACACGTTCGTTTCCACCGTGTCCCACGATAAGGCCTCTATCGGCATCGACGCCGATTATTCCTATACCTATAAATGGAATTATTCCTGGTTCAAGCGGGATCCCGCCGTGTTCAATGCGGAGCTCTGCCGCCTATCCTCGCTGATCGCGGGGCTCGGCTATCACCGGAACGGGTTTGACAGCCCGGAAGCGAGCGACGATTACTATTCCGTTTCCAACGTGCTCGGCTCGAATATGGATCTGCCCGAGCTTATGGCGGCGCACGGCATGAGGGTGGAGGAATACAATCTCAATACTTATTATTCCGACGGTCACGTTACGCTTGTCGATATGGGCGTACACACGGTGAAGCTCGGCAGGAAGAGCTTTGACGTGGTGCTCATAGCCTTCCGCGGGACCAACGGCACTTGGGCGGAGTGGAACAGCAATTTTGAGGTGGGCCATACCCTCGATAACTGCGAGCCCGAACTCATGCGCTTCAAATACGGCGTCGCACAGGATTGGAACGACGCCGATAATCACATGGGCTTTGACGTTACGGCAAACCGCGTTATGGAGCTTTTAGACGAATTCTATTCACAGCGCCTTGAAAAAAGAAGAAACGTCGTATATTGGGTAACGGGGCACTCCAGGGGCGCGGCGATCGCCAACCTGTGCGCGGCAAAGCTCATCGACGCGGGCAAAACGACCTTCGCCTATACGTTTGCCTGCCCGAACAACACGGTCGATCCTAACGCCGGCGCGGCCAGATACAACACGATATTCAACGTCGTGAACGAGGGCGACCTCGTGCCCTATCTTCCATTCACCGAATGGGGCTTCACCCGGTATGGCGTTTCCGCGAATATGGAGATGACGGAGGAGCGCCGCAGCGAATGGAAGAGCATGATGGGCGAGACCTATGATTTTGCGGATACGACTCTCGATAACGCGCTCGATAAGCTCAAAGCGATAATGGACTGCCGCAACGACGCGTATTCCTATACCTGCTCCTGCCACGGTGACGGCACGGATGACAGCATAAAGACTTCCAACTGGTATTTTACAAGCTCCAACAGGGATAAGGCCATTGCCAAAACTCCCGCCTGCCTTGCGGGCTACTACAAGCTGGAGCTTGAGGACGCCACGTTCTACTGGACGCATCACTGCCAGCCGCCCATATTCTTCATGCAGATGCTTGCGGCGTTCATGTGCGATAGAATGACAAAGCTGGAATTCGCCGATTACGATATAGCCGATAAGTACGAGAGCGCCAAATGGGCGCTTGCGACCGCCGCGCTCATGGGAGTGGGGCACCCGCATTACTGCGAGAGCTACTTCATTTTGGCGGACGACGTGACTGCGGCGGATTTCCGTTGAAACGGCGGGGGAGGCGGGCTCCCGCGGCGGAGCCGCCCAATTCCCTCTTGCTTTACGGCGCCCGAAAGTATATAATAACATAGAGTAATTTCGGAGGTGTGTCTTATGACTCTTGACGAACAGGATATCCGAAAAGGAACAAAATTCATAGTCGGCAAATGGCGCCCCGATTTCGTGGTGAGCCTTTTCTCGAACGACCTTGCGCACATCCCCGCCGCCGAATTCAAGTCGGAGGACGGGCGGGATCTTACCGCGCTGGTGTTCGAGTTTTTTGAAGACGGCCGCATGACGGCGGAAAACACCGCGGAAGGCAGGCGCGAGGAGGGCTCCTGGGAGCAGACGGGGCTTTCCCAATACCGCTGGAGCGTGCCCGATCTGCTGAAAGTACCGGAGGGCGATTTCAAAAAATCGGTCGAAACGCTCACCGTGCAGGAGGGGCGGCTCGTGTTCTCGCTCGGGTTCCTTGCGATCGCAATGGAAAAGACGGAGGAGGGCGTTTTCACAGAGCCCCCCGATATAGGCGATATGGAGCCCGATGAGGGAGACCCCATAGGCATAGTCGGCAAATATGAGCCCGTTAAGGCGATGTCCGTGGTCGGCGATAAATTCGGCCTCTTTTCCCGCGAGGAGGTGGAGGCGGAAGTGAAAAAGCGCATGAGCACGGGCGAGCTCGATGGGGACGCCGCCGCCGATATGCTTGCGGCGTTTGAGCAAAAGATCGAATTCACACAGGACCGACGCGTGCTTATGTGGGCGCCCCTGCCCAAGGGGGTCACTCAGGAGCAGATCGAAGCCGCGCTTGAAGCGGGGCAGATAAAAGCCGTAAAGGACGGCCTCTTCTGCGCGGGCGAAATGGAGTGGAAGACGGTCGATGGCAAATGCTATTACAACACAAACGAGCATCGCGAGCTTTTCGGCGAGGAGCAGTCCCCGTGGGATGAGCTCAAGCCGGATGAGGAGGGGCGCATCCCCTTCGCTTCGGGAATGATGCTTTTGAAAAAACTGTAAGGAGGGGCAGATCCAATGATAAAGCTTGAAAAGCTCGGGCACGTCGGTATTATGACGGTATCCCGCCCGGAGGCGCTCAACGCGCTGAACAGCAAAACTCTCGACGAGATCCGCGAGACGGCGGCGCTCGTCAAGGCGGATGACCAGATCCGCGTCCTCATTGTGACGGGCGAGGGCAAGGCCTTTGTAGCGGGGGCGGATATTTCCGAAATGAAGGATCTCGATCCCAAGGCGGGCGAGGAGTTCGGCCACCGCGGGCACGCCGCCATGAACGCCATAGAGTCGCTTCCCATCCCCGTGATCGCCGCCGTGAACGGCTTTGCTCTGGGCGGCGGATGCGAGCTCGCGCTCTGCGCCGATATCCGCATCGCTTCCGAAAAGGCCAAGTTCGGTCAGCCCGAAACGGGCCTCGGCATCACCCCGGGCTTCGGCGGCACGCAGAGGCTTCCCCGCGTGATAGGCATTTCAAAGGCGATGGATCTCATTTTGACCGCCCGCATGATAAGGGCGGACGAGGCGCTTGCATTGGGCCTTGTGGATAAGGTCGTTCCGCCCGAGGCGCTAATGGATGAGGCGATGAAGCTGGCAAACGCCATTGCGGCGAACGCTCCCTTCGCGGTGAGGGAGGCAAAGAAGCTCATCCGCAGGTTCACGGGCAGCGGCCTTCCCGAAGATCTCGATCTTGAGGCGGCTTCCTTCGGCGGATGCTTCGCAACGGAGGATCAGAAGATGGCTATGGAGGCTTTCGTCACCAAGACGGAAAAAGCCCCCTTCACAGGCAAATAATCAACATGAAAGGGTAATAGTATGAAGAACATTTTTGTAGTTGGCGCAGGCACTATGGGCCTTGATATCGCGCAGGTTTTCTCCACCGCGGGCTTCCCCGTTTCCGTCTATGATATGACCGACGAGATAATCGCCAGGTCCGCCGCAAGGCTCGAAAAGGGCCTGCAGAAGAGGGTCGATAAGGGCAAGCTCACCGAGGAGCAGAAGAACGCCATAGCGGGCGGCATCTCCTTCACCACTCAGTATGACGCAGCGAAGCAGGCCGATCTCGTCATAGAGGCGATAATCGAGAGCGTTGAGGTCAAAAAGACGGTCTTCCGCAACCTTGATTCCATCTGTCCCCCCGAAACGATATTTGCGACCAACACCTCCTCCATATCCATAACCGAGATAGCGGCCGCGACTAACCGCCCCGATAAGTGCATCGGCATGCACTTCTTCAACCCCGCCACGGTCATGAAGCTCGTTGAGGTCATCCGCGGCATGGCGACCTCGGAAGAGACCTTTAAGGCCGTCTATGAGCTTTCCGAAGCCATCGGCAAGACCCCCGTTGAGGTCGCGGAGGCGCCCGGCTTCGTAGTGAACCGCATCCTTATCCCCATGGTAAACGAGGCGATAGGCCTTGTCGCCGAGGGCGTCGCCTCCCCCGAGGATATCGACACCGCCATGAAGCTCGGCGCAAATCACCCCATGGGCCCCCTCGCGCTGGGCGATCTTATTGGCCTTGACGTGGTGCTCGCGATAATGGATACCCTCTTCAATGAGACGAAGGACAGCAAATACCGCGCGCATCCCCTGCTTAAAAAGATGGTCAGAGCGGGACGGCTCGGCAGAAAGACCGGCAACGGGTTCTATCAGTATTGATCTGGCTGAAGATGAAAAAGGGCGTCGGCAGACGCTCTTTTAATTATCCGTATTCGGCAGATCATGCCTCAAACTCCAGCGCGATCTGATCCTCGCGCGGGTTTTCGTGCCCCTCCGATCTCGATATCGCCCTTCCGCCCATGCTCTTATAGAACGCGAGGGCGGGGGAGTTGTGCGAATTGCAGTTACAGGCGAATTTCGAATACCCGCGCTCACGGGCGATACCGCGTATCACGCGGAAGGCGTATCTGCCGATCCCTTTACCGCGATGCTCCTTCAAAAGATACAGCGCGCGAAGGTTAAGCCCGCCGTCGTCCTGCAAAAGCATGAACCCGCAGGGCGTTCCGTCCGCCTCGATAATAAAGCCCGTTATATCGGGGGATGAGAGCATCGCCCTGTCGCGCGCTTCCCTTGCCGCAAGGTCGAACCCGTCAAGCAGCTCGTCGGGGTATATGCCTCGGTAGGTCGTGAGCCAAGCCCTGCGGCGAAGCTCGGCCGTCAGGGGAGCGTCCTCCGCGCTCGCCCTTCGGAAGCGGATGACGGCAGCCGCGGGGGAGGGCAGAGCCTCGGCAAAGGAGGCGAAATCGCAGTCCGCAAAACGGGAAAGCGCGGCCCTTGCTTCATCTTCACCGGCAAATATGCCGAAAACCGCCGCGCCGGAGCCAGTCATGGAGGCGCCCAGCGCGCCCGCGGCGACGAGCCTTTCGCGGTATTCCGCTATTTCGGGAGCTTCCCCGCACGCGGGCTCGAACAGCGCGTTCGAAACGCAGCCCGCCAATTCGTTCATATCGCCCTTTTCCAATGCGGAAAGGGCTTTTTTTATCGCGCCTTCGGGAAGACGCGAGCTTTCCTCACACCCTATCCCGAGCGATGAAAACAGCCTCCCCGTGGAGACTCCGCGCCCGCCCCGCACTATTACGAGGGGCAGCCTCAAAGCGGGGAGCGCCGTGAGCCTTTCGCCCACACCGCGGGCTCGCGCACAGCCGCCCATAAGGCAGAAGGGCACGTCGGCTCCCACCGAAAGGCCGAGCTTATAAAGCTCGTCCTCGGGCACGGAAAGCTCTGGATACAGCGCCGAAAGCCCGCGTAAAACCGCCGCGGCGTCCGCCGAAGCGCCGCCCATGCCGGCCTCGGAGGGGATGCGCTTTTCTATCTCTATCCTGACGCCCCTGCCGCTCTCCTTAAGGAAGGCCTCCGCCGCCCTGCGGCAGGTGTTGTTATGGGGCAGCGGCTCCGAGGAAACGACCTCGATCCCCTCCGCGGGGGAAAGCGCGAGCTCGTCGCAGACGGAAACGCTCTGCATTATGCCGTCCAACTCATGATAGCCGTCCTCTCGCCTGCGGAGCACGTCGAGCAGCAGGTTTATCTTCGCGTATGCGTTTATGAAAATCTTTTCTTCCATACCCTTATTATGTATTTTTCGGGGGCGGTTTGTCAATCCTAAAATCGATAACGCAAGAAAAGAGGTGCTTTATGTTCGGTAAAATAAGGTTTGCGGCGCTTGCCGCCGCGGCGGTATTCACCGTCTGCGGGGTGCTGCCCGTGCAGCGCGCCGATAAAAAGGACTGCATACGCCTTCACGTGATAGCCAATTCCGATTCCGAAGAGGATCAAGCGGTCAAGCTGAAGGTGCGGGACGCCGTGCTCAAAGCCGCCGGGGAGCTCATTTCGGCGGAGACTGCGGCGGAAGCAAGGGGCGAGATCATGCGCTCCGGCGGCGCTCTAGCCGAGGCGGCGGAGCGCGCGCTTCGGGAAAACGGCATGGATTACGGCGCGAGCCTCTATCTGGGCCGATTTGATTTCCCCGACCGCACTTACGGAAACGAGCTCTATCCCGCGGGGCGCTATGAGGCGCTGCGCGTGGTGCTGGGCGAAGGCGCGGGGCAAAACTGGTGGTGCGTGGTGTTCCCGCCGCTCTGCCTCGTCACCGACGAGCCCGAATTCAACGATGACGGCTCGCTCGTATTCAAAAGCTTCTTTGAGGAGCTTTTCGGGAGGTTGTTCGGATGAAGCTGAAGCGTATCGCGGCGCTCCTTGCCGCCGCGCTCCTGCTGTTTGCCGCGCTCTGCGTTTCCGCGGCGAATATCAGCTACGGCTCGCGCGGGGATACCGTCAAAAAAATACAGCAGAGGCTCAAGCAATGGGGCTATTATACGGGCTCCGTTGACGGCATATTCGGCAGCGGCACTCTTGCGGCGGTCAAGAGCTTTCAAAGGAAGAACGGCCTGAAGGCGGATGGCATAGTCGGCAAACAGACCGCCGCCGCAATGGGGATCGCCCTTTCCGAAGCCCCCGCGCAGACCTCAACGGGCGACGTTTGGCTCCTTGCCCGCATAATCTACGGCGAAGCGCGCGGCGAGCCCTACAAGGGGCAGGTCGCGATAGCGGCGGTGGTGCTGAACAGGGTGAAAAGCCCCTCGTTCCCAAACACGATCGCGGGCGTCATCTATCAGAAGGGCGCCTTCGACGCAGTCTCCGACGGGCAGATAAATTTAGCCCCCAACGAGACGGCCGTCCGCGCCGCGCGCGACGCGCTTAACGGCTGGGACCCCACGAACGGCTGTCTTTTTTACTACAATCCCGCCACGGCGACGAGCCGCTGGATGCTCTCGCGGCCCGTCCTTTTGAGGATCGGTTCGCACGCGTTCTGCTAAAGGAGGCAGCATGAAGAAGAATGTTTTGATAAGATCCGCGGCGTTTCTTGCGGTGTTTGCGCTCGCCGCCGCGATCGTCTGGGGCCTGCGCGAGCATGCCCGCGCGGAAAGGAGCGAGGCGCTTGCGGATGAATACGTGCTGGCGACCGTAAGCGCCTGCGCCCGCTGCGGCGAGGAGCTTGCGGCAAAAACGCGCGAAATGAGCCTCGGCCTCGAAAAACTGCGCGTCAGCGGCTCCAAAACGAGGCGCGTGCTCGCGCTGGAGGATATAGTGCGCTCCTCCGCGGAGGCTGTGGGACTCATGACCCGCCTGCCCTGTTCGCAGGTGGATATAATGGAGCTCGAAGCCTTCGTCACGCGGGCGGGCGATTACGCAAGGACGCTCTCAAAGCGTCTGCTTGCGGGGGGCGATACGGATGAGACGGACGAAGCTCAGCTCGAGTCGATGCTTTCCGCCTGCCGTTCCCTCGCGGAGCTCGCCGCCGCAAAGCTCGAAAACGGCTCGATGCCCACGGGCACGGAGGATATGGATTACTATGAGCCGACTGAAGCCGAATACCCCGAAATGCCCCGCCTCGTTTACGACGGCGAGCTTTCGAGCGGCGCGGAAGATGCGCCCGAGGTGTTTCTCGGCGACGAAGTGGGCGAGGGCGAAGCGCAGCTTATCGTCGAAAAACTCATTGGGCGAAAGTTCACGCTTGCCGGGAAGACTTCGGGGCGGCTCCCGGCTTACGTTTTCGATTCGGAAGGAGCCGAAGCGCTCGTCACGGTCAGCGGCGGCAGGCTTTTAAGCTTTATGGCGGAGCCCTCTTCAAATAAGGAAGGCGCACCGGAGGAGGGGGAATACCAAAACCTCGTCTCTGCGGCAAAGGCTTTCCTCGAAAAAGCGGGCTATCCTGATACGGAGCCCGTCGCATCCGAATTCACGGGCGGCTCCGCGGTGCTCACTTTCGTATCCCGCAGGGGCGGCATACTGATCTATAACGACGCGGTGAAGGTCTGGATCGACCGCGGCACGGGCAGCCCCATCGGCCTCGACGCCGAACAATACCTCCTGCACGGGAGCGAAAGGAATATCCCCGGGGCAAAGCTCACGCGTGAGGAGGCGCTGGAGCTCATATCGGACCGCCTCGCCGTCAAAAAGGTGCGGCTCGCGCTGCTGCCCGTTTCCCCCTCGCGGGAGGCGCTGTGCTATGAGATCCGCGCCGCGCTTGAGGATTCGGAATACCTCGTCTATATAAACGCCGAAAACGGCGGGGAGGAGCTCATTCTGAAGCTCACCGAGGACGGCATGGGCATAAGGACGGAGTAAACCTGTCGGGAACGAAAAAAGAGCGTTCGGCAAAACCCTGCCGAACGCTCGTATTTTTCCCTTATTTGCTTATAAATTCATGCGCCTTCGCAAGTATCCTCTTCTGCCCCTCGAATTTGAGCGCGCGCATAGCGGAGGTCAGATCCATCAGCGCGAGCTTCGTTATTTCCGAAGGCTGGGGCGCGGGCTCCTGATCCTTGTAGTGGGCAAGGAAGAACACCACCTGCTTTATGGTCTCCTGCGCGTCGCCGTGCCCTATGGGGTAGGTGTCCGTCGCGCGGAAGCCGTCCTCTATAGTCACGTTCAGGCTGGTCTCTTCAAGTATTTCGCGCAGAGCGGTCTCGTGCTCTGTCTCGCCCTGTTCCATGTGCCCCTTCGGGAATCCCCAAAGGCCGTTTTTTGAACGGACGAGCAGATATTTGATCTCGCCCTCATCCATTCGATAGACGACCGCCCCGCAGGAACGCTCGTAACGGATCCTGTCGCTCATGCCTCACCTCCGCCGATTTTTTACATGGATCTGCTTTTCTCCGTAACATTATGCCATAAGCGCGGCCGTCCGTCAATCCCCGCAAAGAAGTCTTGCAATGGAGATCCCGTTGTTTCTGGCAAAGAATGCCGCCTTTATCAGCCCCGTACAGGCGCGGCCGTTCACCTCGGCCGCCTTGAGCTCGGGCCTGCCGCCGAAGCTCCCCATAAAGGCGTTCCTTTCGCCCATGACAAGGAGCAGCAATTCATCTTCCTCCGGCTGTATCTCCCAGACGGGCAGCTCCGGCGGAAGCCCCGCAAGCGCAAGCAGCGCGCGGGCGTCTTCCGCGATCCCCTCCGCATGGCGGGAAGGCGGAACGGGCTCGTTTTCAAACCGCTCTTCGAGCCGCAGGAACCTTTCCTCCATATCCGAAAAACAGACGCCCGCTTTCCGGTAGTCGCTCCCCATGAAATCTATGAGGAACTCGTCCCCGACTATCCCGTAAAGCAGCCGCTCGTAACCGTCAAGCGCATCAAGCGAGGTCCGCTCCGCGCGCAGGCCGAAGCGAAGTATCACGCTGCCGAAGCAGGGCAGGGCTATGTATTCTTCAAACCGCACGGCGCCGTCCGTCAGCGCAAACGCCGCATCCGCGGCGCGCTTCACGCGGGTTGAAAACGCGGGGGAGAGGATGTAAAGGTTTTCGGTATTCATTGCGGGCTCCTTGTTTTTGCGCACCGTAAAAAGACTTGGCTTTGATTATGCGCGTTTTGCGGGGGATCGTCTGTGATGGTAAGGGACGTGCCTTATACCGTTATGACGGGGGATGCCGGGGAGGGACTCGGCAAGCCGGGATCTGTCACGCCAATGTCATTACAAGTTCTATCTCGTCTTCATCCTCAGCGCCGGATGCGGAAAAGCCCTTGTTCTCATAGAGCTTTTGCGACTGTTCAACTCCGCACCGGCAGCCGCCGCAATATGCAGAAGACCTCCGGTTTATTCCTTTATTTTCTTTCTGAAAACTTGCTCACCATCGATAATCATGCGTGTTTGAACAAATCCATTGCGAACATAGAATGGCTTTGCTTTCTCTTCAGGGGTTAGGTCAACTTGGTTTGCACCCAGCATCGACAGGTGGGTCTCTACCATGCGCAAAACAGCGGAGCCTATGCCTGTGCTTCTCTTTTCGGGGCAGACATAGAAGTTGTTTATGAACCCAAGGAAGGAATTTTCATTATAGGAATAGCTGATCAGACCCACACATTCTTCATTCAGCACAATACGCATGATAAAATATGGGTTATGCACTTGCAGTGTTTGCTCGATCATCTGACTATTCAGTGTTTCGTCATGTAAATCAGCGATTTCTTCCCGGTATTCATCATCATCGCATACTTCTTCCAAATACGCAGAAAACAGATTGTAGAATTTATCCCACTCAGTAGGATCGCGCAGATCAAAGCGAACAAGTTTTAGCATTGAGCGTCACCTTTCACAGATTATACCTCAGATGATCCTCTGTGGATCGGTTTTCGTTGTCAATATCTCATCAACAATAAATCCCCGTTTATCGAGATGATTATACCCGAAAAGTATGATTTTTGCAACTTCCGGCAGGAACGGATATCATTGAAAAAAGCACTTTTGTCGATAGACAAAAGCGCTTTTTTCATGGCTGCCGAACTAGGATTCGAACCTAGACAATACGAGTCAGAGTCGTAGGTGCTACCATTACACAATTCGGCAATGAATTCCCATTGTGCCGTTCACCTCACATATAACACCCGCTTCTCTCGAGCAGGTATGGGGCCCGCGCCCGCCCGCTATTGTGACGACCGACAAGACCCGAAATTATGGTGTGAGGGTTTATACACGAGGTGTGACGCACACCGCAGGAAAACAAATGGTGGGGTTAGTTGGGATCGAACCAATGACCTCTACGATGTCAACGTAGCGCTCTAACCAGCTGAGCTATAACCCCATGCGTTTTGTGCAAGCATTATTATACACATTTGAAACGAAATTGCAAGCCCTTTTTGAAAAATATTTTTTGGAAGCGCCCCCGGTCCGGCATTATCGTTCGGAAAAACGGCTCCGCGGCGGCGGGAAATCGGCTTTGACAGCGCCGCCGCTTATGGTATAATAGGGGAAGACCAGTTTGGGAGGCGCTGCAAATGGCATTCTTTTCCGGCGGGCAGGGGATGGTAAAGCTCCTCATGCTCTATATAATAGAAAGATTCAGGACTCCGATCACGCGCGAGCAGCTCTATACGGCGATGGTGAACGTCGATGATACGGGCTTTTTCGAGATGAGCGAGCTTTTGGCCGAGCTCGAGCGT
Organism: Clostridia bacterium; assembly: GCA_017394835.1. GTDB lineage: Bacteria > Bacillota > Clostridia > Christensenellales > CAG-138 > UBA3857. The sequence continues at coordinate 12,294 of JAFPXD010000028.1, read as the reverse complement.
GACAGGTATCTGCTCACGGCGCCCGTCCGGCAGCAGCAGCTCCTCTTTCTGACGGAGAAGGGCGCGGAGCTCGTCAAGGCGTTCGAGCGCGAGATCGCCAAGTCCTCCCGCGATGAGATGGCGGGCTACGCGGATGAAAACCGCGAGCGCATCCGCCGCGAGAACTGCATAGTGACGGACGCTCTGCCCAGAGGCGACGGCTCGTGGAGCCTGAACCTTGCGATACTCGACAGCAATTCGGTCGCCTTCGAGATGAATCTGCTCATGCCCGATTCCCACTCGACCTATACCGCCCAGCAGCGCTGGCTCGCGGGGGCGGATAAGATATACCTCGAAATGCTCGAAAGGCTCTGCGGGGATAATGCTCGGAGCGAAGAAAAGGAGGGCTCCGAATAATGAGTTTATTCGACTTGTTAAAAAAGCGCCGCTCCGAGGGGATAACTTGGACGATACGCACCGCCTCGAGGGAGACCGTCGTCACTGCAGACGGTTTTTACGCGCTTATAGACGATGCTCTGACCGCCGTTGAGGAGGGCTATACGGAGTTTCTTGTCCTTTCGCCTTCCATGCCGGTCGGCGGAGTCACTTTCCTTCAGGTATGCGGCGATGATGAGGAGGGCCTTATGCACATCGAGGCGGGTACGGAAAAGTTCATGGCAAACGGCCGGGTCAAGATCCTTGCCCGAGACGGTATTACCACGGGAGAAGCGCTCGATCTTTTCACTCGTTTTTTTGAAGGATCGAAGGTCGATATCGCGGGATGGCAGATCCTTGAAACGGAGTGAATGTCAACTCAAAATGCGGCGCACAAAAAGGCGCCGCACTTTTGTTTTCGGGTCATGATTTTTCGCCGGTTTTTACTTCCACAGCCCCTCGGGGTAGAGCCCCTCCTCGGTGAAGCGGCGCAGCGCCTCTACGACCACGGGCTTATCCTCGCGGTTGGTGACGCCGTACCACTTATCGGGGGTGGCGAGCACCTTGACGGAGTATTTGCCGGAGGCAAGGCAGCGGCGTACCGCGTCGGGCAGGAGGTCTTCGCACTTTAAGGGGTTGACGGGGATGTTCTCCTCAAGGAATTTGGGGAAATGCGCCGCGATCTCCTTGAAGAGCGCGGGCTTGAAGCCGAAGAAATTCATGCTGACGCAGGTGCCCGCCTTCATGGGGATGAAGGTCTCGTCGTCCAAAGTGTATTCGGCGTTTTCGCCCGCCCTGCGGAGCTTCTTCCTTTCGACTATGTCGGTGAGGAAACCGTTCTCATCTACGGCGCATTCGCCGCGCGCCACGAATCCCTCGGGGGGAAGGGTGTTCATAACGTCGTAGCCTATCATGCCCCACTCGTTTTCGGCGGGGTGCTCCATGAGAAAATCGTAAATGATCTTGAACCCGTTGGGGCCGAAATAATCGTCCGCGCCTATCACGGCGAAGGGGCCGTTGACCTTTTCCGCCGCGCAGAGGATCGCATGGCTCGTGCCCCAGGGCTTGACTCGGCCTTCGGGGATGGCAAAGCCCTCGGGGATCTTATCGAGCTCCTGAAGGACGTAATCGACCTTTGCGAACTTCGATACCCTCGCGCCGATGGTGGAAACGAAATCGTCGTAGATCGCGCTCTTGATTATGAACACTATGTGCTCAAAGCCCGCGCGTATCGCATCGAAGCAGGAATAGTCGATTATGAAATTGCCGTAGTCGTCGAAGGGATCGAGCTGCTTTAAGCCCCCGTAGCGGGAGCCCATGCCGGCGGCCATTATGACGAGAGCGGGCTTGACCTCCGCCTTGTTCTTTTTGCATAAACACATGGTGGTATCCTCCGTTCTTTTCTATATACACAAGGCATTATAGCAGATTTTATATACATATTGTTAAAACCACCCAAATATATTTTTATTTGTTTGAAAGGGGGGTCTTGACTTTCCCCCCGCATTAGCGTATAATGCGATACTGATGTAATATGGGTTAAACTGCGGTTATATCCCCTTCTGCGGTTTTTCCCCCGCCGTGCGGGCTGCAAAAAACGTACGGCGCGGCTTAAAAAACAGGGGGTCACGATAATTTGATTATTCATGCGGCGGCCGTCCGCCCGGAAGGAGTTAAACAGATGGTACATAAGGTGAAGATGGGGAAGACCGAAAGGCGAAGCTTCTCCCGCATCAACGAGATCCTGAGCATGCCCGACCTTATCGAGGTGCAGAAGGATTCATACCGTCAGTTCGTTGATCACGGATTCGGAGAAGTCCTCGAGGATATTTCCCCCATCAAGGACTTTACCGAAAAGCTCGTTCTCGAGTTCACCGATTACAAGATCGACAAGGAGCATCCCAAGTACGACATAGCCGAGTGCAAGGAGAGGGACGTCAACTATTCCGCGCCCCTTCGCGTCGGCGTGCGCCTCATCAATACCGAGACCGGCGAGGTGAAGCAGCAGGAAGTCTATATGGGCGATTTCCCTCTCATGACCGAGCAGGGCACCTTCATCATCAACGGTGCGGAGCGCGTCATAGTCTCCCAGCTCGTCAGGAGCCCCGGCGCTTACTACACCGAGTCGGTGGATAAGCTCGGCCGTCATCTTTTCAGCTCCCAGGTCATCCCCAACCGCGGCGCGTGGCTGGAGTATGAGACCGATTCCGCCGAGCTGCTCTACGTCAAGATCGACCGTCAGAGGAAGCTCTACATCACCACCTTCCTCCGCGCTCTGGGTTACGGCTCCGACGCTTCCATCATCGAACTGATGGGCGAGGAGGAGCGCCTTATGGAGACGCTCAAGAAGGATACCGCCACTCAGGACACCGCCGACGGTCTCATCGAGATCTACAAGAGGCTCCGTCCCGGCGAGCCCCCCACGGAAGAGAGCGCGAGGAGCCTCCTCAATTCCCTCTTCTTCGATAAGCGTTACGATCTTGCCCGCGTCGGCAGGTATAAGTACAACTCCAAGCTCGCCCTCTCCGCGCGCATCGCGGGCAGGTACGCGGCGGAGAACGTTATCGATCCCAACACCGCCGAGATACTGGCTTCCGACCGTGAGCTCATTGACGACGAGAAGGCTCTCGCCATCGAGAACGCGGGCGTGCTGGGCGTTTACGTCTATACGAACGAAAGGTTCGAAAAGAAGATCCGCGTACTGGGCAACCAGTTCGTCGATCCCAACCTCTATCTGAGGTTTGCCGACGACTATAAGGAGAACAACAGCATTCTCCGCTCCCTCGGCGTGAACGAGCACGTTTATTATCCCACCCTCATGGGCATCCTTGCGGAGCGCGCCAATATGGAAAGCGACGAGGACTTCCGCGATTACGTCAAGATGAACGCGCTGGAGCTCTCCCCCCGCCACATACTGCCCGCCGATATGATCGCCTCCATCAGCTATCTCATCGGCCTGCCCTACGGCATCGGCAAGACCGACGATATCGACCACCTCGGCAACCGCCGCATCAGGTCCGTCGGCGAGCTTCTGCAGAATCAGATCCGCGTCGGCTTCACCCGTCTCGAGCGTTCCGTGCGTGAGCGCATGAGCCTCCAGGATATCGACGGCGCTATGCCCAACAACCTCATCAACACCCGCCCGGTCATCGCGGCGATAAAGGAATTCTTCGGTTCCTCCCAGCTCTCCCAGTTCATGGATCAGGTCAACCCCCTGGCAGAGCTCACCCACAAGCGCCGTCTTTCGGCTCTCGGCCCCGGCGGCTTGAACCGTGACCGCGCGACCTTCGAAGTCCGCGACGTTCACTATTCCCACTACGGCCGCATGTGCCCCATCGAGACTCCCGAAGGTCCCAACATCGGCCTCATCAACTCCCTCGCCACCTACGCGCGCATCAATGAGTACGGCTTTATCGAAGCGCCCTACCGCAGGATCGACAGGGAGAACCACCGCATCCTCGATGAGATCGTGTATCTCACCGCGAATGAGGAAGACGGCCGCATAGTCGCGCAGGCGAACGAGCCCACCGTAACGGATGAGAAGGGCAACGTATGGTTCGCCAAGGAGAGGATCGTAGCCCGCCAGCTCGATCAGATCATCGAAGTCCGTCCCAATGAGATCGACTATATGGACGTTTCGCCCAAGCAGCTCGTTTCCGTTGCGACCGCGATGATCCCCTTCCTCGAAAACGACGACGCGAACCGCGCTCTTATGGGCTCCAACATGCAGCGTCAGGCGGTCCCCCTTCTCGTGACCGAAGCTCCCGTAGTAGGCACCGGCATGGAGTATAAGGCCGCTTACGATTCCGGCGTTCTCGTGCTTGCGGAAGACGACTGCACCGTTAAGTCCGTTTCCGCGGATAAGGTCGTTACCGAAAGCGATGCGACCCATGAGCTCAAGACCTATAAGCTCATCAAGTTCAAACGCTCCAACCAGGGCACCTGCATCAACCAGCGCCCAGTCGTAAACCGCGGCGATCACCTTAAGAAGGGCGATCAGATAGCGGACGGCGTCTCCACCGCAAACGGTGAGATCGCGCTGGGCAAGAACATCCTCATAGGCTTCATGACCTGGGAGGGTTACAATTACGAGGACGCGGTCCTCATCAGTGAAAAGCTCGTTAAGGAGGATGTTTACACCTCCATCCATATCGAAGAGCATGAGACCGAAGCGCGCGACACCAAGCTCGGCGCCGAGGAGATCACGAGAGACATCCCCAACGTCGGCGACGACGCTCTGAAGGATCTCGATGAAGAAGGCATCGTCCGCATCGGCGCGGAGGTCCGCTCCGGCGATATACTCGTCGGCAAGGTGACCCCCAAGGGCGAGACGGAGCTTACCGCCGAAGAGCGCCTGCTCCGCGCGATATTCGGCGAAAAGGCGCGCGAGGTAAGGGATACCTCCCTCCGCGTTCCCCATGGCGAGGACGGCATAGTCGTTGACGTGCGCGTATTCACCAGGGAAAACAAGGATGAGCTCTCCCCCGGAGTCCACAAGCTCGTCCGCGTTTACATCGCTCAGAAGAGAAAGATCTCCGTAGGCGATAAGATGGCGGGCCGCCACGGCAACAAGGGCGTTATTTCCAGGATTCTCCCCGAAGAGGATATGCCCTTCCTGCCCGACGGCACCCCCCTTCAGATAGTTCTGAACCCGCTGGGCGTTCCTTCCCGAATGAACATCGGTCAGATACTCGAGCTGCATCTCGGCAAGGCCGCCAAGGCGCTGGGCTGGAACATCGCCACCCCCGTATTGGACGGCGCTACCGAGGAGGATATAAAGGCGCTGCTCGCTCTCTCCAATAAGGATAACAAGCCCGCGCAGGAAATGCTCGCGGAGTTTGACGGCGACGCGGAGCGCCTCATGCAGGCGGCCGCGAAGGATGAGGCGGTAAAGGCGCGCCTCTACGAGTGCTCCAAGTATGAGGACGGCAAGACCGTTCTTTACGACGGCAGGAGCGGCGAGCCCTTCGAGAACAGGATCTCGGTCGGCTACATGTATTACCTCAAGCTCTTCCACCTTGTCGATGACAAGATCCACGCAAGGAGCACGGGCCCGTACTCCCTCGTCACGCAGCAGCCTCTGGGCGGCAAGGCCCAGTTCGGCGGCCAGCGCTTCGGCGAGATGGAGGTTTGGGCGCTCGAAGCCTACGGCGCGGCAAACACCCTGCAGGAGATACTCACCGTCAAGTCCGATGACGTCGTAGGCCGCGTCAAGACCTACGAAGCCATCGTAAAGGGCGAGAACGTTCCCGAGCCCGGCGTGCCCGAAAGCTTCAAGGTCCTTATCAAGGAGCTCCAGTCCCTGGGCCTTGATATAAAGGTCCTTGCCGAGAACAAGGAGGAGATCAAGATCTCCGAGGTCTATGACGATGATGAGGATACCGCTCCCATCGGCGTGAGGATCGACGGCCGCGAGGACGATACCCGCGAGCGCGAGGCCGACTTCGGCATGTTCGACAGCGACGAGGATGACGATGAGGACGATGAGGGCTACGATGACGACTTCGAGGACTTCGGCGACGAGGACGACTTCGGCGGCGAGGAAGACGAAGAGGACGAATTCGATGATTTCGGCGACGATGAAGACGTCGAGCCCACCGATGAAGACCTCAGGAACGAGGACGAGTGATCCCGTTTTTGAAGCAGAGAACTATCGACCCGCTTAATGCAGAAGGGAGATAAAACATTGTTCGAACTTACTAATTTCGATGCTATTCAGATAGGGCTCGCATCGCCCGAAAAGATAAGGGAATGGTCCCACGGCGAAGTCAAGAAGCCCGAGACCATCAATTACAGGACCTTAAAGCCCGAGCGCGACGGCTTGTTCTGCGAGCGCATATTCGGGCCCACCAAGGATTGGGAGTGCCATTGCGGAAGGTATAAGCGCATCCGCTATAAGGGCGTCGTCTGCGAAAAGTGCGGCGTTGAAGTCACCCGCGCAAAGGTTCGCCGCGAGCGCATGGGCCATATAGAGCTTGCCGCGCCCGTATCCCATATCTGGTATTTCAAGGGCATCCCCTGCCGCATGAAGATGCTGCTGGATATGAACCCGAAGGATCTCGAGAAGATACTCTATTTCGCCTCCTTCGTAGTGACCGATCCCGGCTCCACCACCTTCCAGCACAAGCAGCTTTTGACCGATAAGGAATACCGCGACGCGCAGAAGACCTACGGCCCCAAGGCGTTCCGTGCCGGCATGGGCGCAGAGGCCATAAAGGAACTGCTCATGCAGATCGATCTCGAAAAGCTCGAGAAGGAGCTGCGTGAGGAGGTCGATAACTCCTCCGGCCAGAAGCGCACCAACGCGATAAAGCGCCTCGAGGTAGTTGAAGCCTTCATAAAGAGCGGCAACAAGCCCGAGTGGATAGTGATGGACGTTATCCCCGTCATTCCCCCCGATCTCAGGCCCATGGTCCAGCTCGACGGCGGCAGGTTCGCGACGAGCGACCTCAACGATCTCTATCGCCGCGTCATCAACCGCAACAACCGCTTGAAGAGGCTCCTTGAGCTCCACGCTCCCGATATTATAGTCAGGAACGAGAAGCGCATGCTCCAGGAAGCCGTTGACGCCCTTATCGACAACGGCCGCCGCGGCCGCGCCGTAACGGGCCCCGGCAACCGCCCCCTGAAGAGCCTTTCCGATATGCTCCGCGGCAAGCAGGGCCGTTTCCGTCAGAACCTGCTCGGCAAGCGCGTTGACTATTCCGGCCGTTCCGTTATAGTCGTCGGCCCCGATCTCAAGATGTTCCAGTGCGGTCTCCCCAAGGAGATGGCGCTCGAGCTCTTCAAGCCCTTCGTAATGAAGAAGCTCACCGAAAAGGGCTATGCGCATAACATCAAATCCGCAAAGCGCATGGTAGAGCGCGTCCGTCCCGAGGTTTGGGACGTTCTGGAAGGCGTCATAAAGGATCACCCCGTCCTTCTGAACCGCGCGCCCACGCTGCACCGCCTCGGCATCCAGGCGTTCGAGCCCGTCCTTGTAGAGGGCCGCGCGCTGAAGCTCCATCCCCTCGCCTGTACCGCCTACAACGCGGACTTCGACGGCGACCAGATGGCGGTCCACGTTCCCCTTTCCGTTGAGGCGCAGGCGGAGGCAAGGTTCCTCATGCTCGCCGCCAACAATATCCTGAAGCCCCAGGACGGCAAGCCCGTCGTCTGCCCGACTCAGGATATGGTCATGGGCTGTTACTACCTCACCCTCCGCTCCGATGAGCTCAACGAGTGGAACCGCAAGTCCGTTGCGGAAATGCTCGCGAAGCATACCGAAGCGGGCGAGGTCAATATAAACATCGCCGTGAACAAGCTCTTCTCCGATGAGGAGCTGACCCGTCTCTTTGCGGCCTCCGATTACGAGACCGCGGTGCAGGATAAGGTCCGCGAGCTTGCGGCGGAGCTCAACTGCCGCGATTACGCCGGCGAGGATATAGTCCGCTTCATGATGAACCCCACCCTCCGCCGCATCCACAAGGGCGAGGGCAAGGCATTCGCTTCCGAGGCGGAAGCCCTCATGGCTTACCAGACGGGCGTTCTCTCCCTGCACGCTCTCGTCAAGATCAGGATCGAGCGCGAGTTCGAGGGCGAGACTTACAGGCGCGTCATAAAGACCTCCATCGGCCGACTCATATTCAACAACGCCCTGCCGCAGGATCTCGGCTTCGTCAAGAGCCGCAGCACGGTCGATGATATGTTCAAGCTCGAGGTCGATAAGCTCGTCGTAAAGAAGGATATTGCGAAGATCGTCGATTACTGTTACAGGAAGCATGGCCCCACGATCACCAGTCAGGTGCTCGACAGGGTCAAGAAGCTCGGCTTCTCCTACTCCACCAGGGGCGGCATCACCGTCGGCTTCCAGGATATAACCGTTCCCGAAGAGAAGAAGGAGCTGCTCGCCAATGCGGACAGCGCCTGTGCCGAGATCGACGAGCTCTATCGTGACGGTCTCCTCTCCAGGGAGGATCGCCGTAAGCGCGTCATAGCCGAGTGGGAAAAGACCACCGGCGAAGTCACCGACGCCCTTATGAGAAAGCTTTCCCCCATCAATCCCATCTACATGATGGCGAATTCCGGCGCCCGCGGCTCCACCGCTCAGATCCGTCAGCTTGCCGGTATGCGCGGCCTTATGGCAGATCCCTCCGGTCAGACGATCGAGGTGCCTATCCGTGCGAACTTCCGTGAAGGCCTCTCCGTTCTGGAGTTCTTCATCTCCTCCCACGGCGCGCGCAAGGGTCTTGCCGATACCGCGCTGCGTACCGCGGACTCCGGTTATCTGACCCGCCGCCTTGTTGACGTTTCCCATAACGTCATCGTGCGCGAGCAGGATTGCTTCGCCGAAAGGAACGAGCCCGTCCGCGGCATGAAGGTCCGCCAGATAGGCGAGGGCGAAAAGCCCATCGAGCCCCTTGGCGACAGGATCCTCGGCCGCTACACCGTCAACCCCATCTATCATCCCGAGACCGGCGAGCTCATCGTCGGCGGCAACGAGATGATAACCTATGAGATCAGGGATAAGATCATCGCCGCGGGCATCACCGAGGTCGAGATCAGGACTGTATTCACCTGCCGCTGCGAGCACGGCGTCTGCACCAAGTGCTACGGCTCCAACCTCACCACCGGCAACACCGTCGATATAGGCGAAGCGGTCGGCATCATCGCCGCGCAGGCCATCGGCGAGCCCGGTACGCAGCTCACCATGCGTACTTTCCACGCCGGCGGTATCGCAACGAGCGAGGACATCACCCAGGGTCTTCCCCGCGTAGAGGAGATCTTCGAAGCGCGCAAGCCCAAGGGTCTTGCCGTTATCACCGAGATCAACGGCGTCGTCCAGATGAAGACCGACGGCAAGAAGACCGAAGCCGTCATCTCCAACGACGAGGGCGAGTGCGAAAAGTACCTCATCCCCTTCGGCTCCAAGCTCAAGGTGCATGAGGGTGACGTGGTCGAAGCCGGCGAAGAGCTCACCGAAGGCTCCGTCAACCCCCACGATATTCTTAAGATCAAGGGCGTCAAGGGCGTTCAGGCGTACATGCTCCGCGAGGTGCAGTCCGTCTATCGTCTGCAGGGCGTTGAGATCTCCGATAAGCATATCGAGGTAATAATCCGCCAGATGCTCCGCAAGGTCCAGGTCGAAGAATCCGGCGATACCGATCTGCTCCCCGGCGAGATAGTCGATATCTTCCGCTTCGAGGCGGAAAACGACCGCATAGTGGCGATGGGCGGCACTCCCGCCGTTGCAAAGCGCAAGCTGCTCGGCATCACGAAGTCCGCGCTTGCCACCGATTCGTTCCTCTCCGCCGCCTCCTTCCAGGAGACCACGAGGGTATTGACCGAAGCCGCCATCAAGGGCAAGATCGATCCGCTGGTCGGCCTCAAGGAAAACGTCATTCTGGGCAAGCTCATTCCCGCGGGCGTCGGCCTCAAGCGCTACCGCCTTGTGGATGTTGCCGCGAACGAAGAATAATGCCTGTAAAGGAGCCGCCCGCGTGTGCTGCGGGCGGCGCCTCATTATAGCGAGATAGAGAGGTCTCTATGGAAAACGAAATCAAATACTCCGATGAGATAGAGAAGGTCGTAAACGCCAAAAACACCGAATGCCTCCTCTGCGATACCGAAGCCTGCCGTTATCTTAACGCCGAAAACTGCGGCGAATGCGCGGTCGGCAGCCTCAAAAAGGAAAAACAGGAAAGGGCGAAGGCCGCTCTCGAGCGCCTTTCCGCCGCCGCTCCCGCGGAGCTCACCTCCGAGCTCTTCCTGGGGGGCTCCTGCCTTTTCTGCAAGGGCGAGGATAAGGGGCCCGCGGAGTGCTTCGCCATGTTCGATCTTTCAAAGCCCGATCCCGAGGGCAACTGGAGCGTGGCGCTGGGCAAGCGCAGCCTTGAAGTGAAGGGCGCGGATATGATACTCCCCCTTCAGGTAAACTGCTGCAGGAAATGCCGCAGAGCTTACAGGCTCTATGACTGGCTCCCCATCTCCGCCGCGCTGGCGATCTCGGCGATAGGGCTCGCCGTCACCACCGCAAAGCCCGTCTATGCCGCCGCCTATAAGATGGCGTCGTGGCTTCCCGTAGCCATGCTCGCCGGGTTTGCCGCATTCGGAGCGATCGTCGCTCTCATAATAAAACTCATATTGGGCTCCGTTATGAAAAAGCGCATGCATACCGACGTTGCCGAGATCCCCGAGGTAAAGGCCCTCATGGATCGCGGCTTCGAAGAGGTCGCCGAAAAGAAGCGCGGCGTTTCCCGCCTCGTTTTCGCTTCCGAACGCCGCAGGTACGGCGTCGCCACCCGTATCCCGGAGGCCGAGCCCGCGATAATGGGCATCTGGCCCGCGGAGCATTTCGGCGATTTCGAAGGCGATGGGGAAGCTCCTCACGAAAACTGCGGCGAGACCGCCGTAAACGAAGCCTCCGAAGCCGTGGAGGAAGCCGCTGCGGAAGCCGTAAACGAAGCCTCCGAAGCCGCGGAGGAAGCCGCGGAGGAAGCCACCGGCGTTATAGAAGAATAATACCGATACGATCGAACAAAAGGGCAGTCACATGCCCTTTTGCCCGTTTTATGGACTGCGGCGCGGTCTGCCCGCAAAGAAAGGAGCCGATATGAAACGCATTGCCGTTCCCGCGGCATTGATACTTGCCCTCATATTTGCGTTTGCGCCCGCCTGCGCTCCCCGCGGCGAAAAGCCCGCGCCGACGGAGCCGGTGCAGACCGCTTCGGGCTCCGAAGCGCCTGAGGCGACCGTTCTCGGGGGCTTCGAAAGGGCTGTGACTTACCCTTCACGCGGGGTCGAAGTCCCCGCCGTGGTGCTCATGCCCGAAAGAAGGGCGGGGGAGGCGGTCCCCTTCGCCGTGATACTCCACGGTCACGGCGGCAGCAACGAGGGGCTTGCCCGCATAGCGGAGGCGCTCTGCGGGGCGGGAGTCGCTTCGATAAGGATGGATTTCCCCGGCTGCGGCCAAAGCCGGGAGGATTTTACCGAAAACAACCTCACCAATATGAAGGAGGATACCCTTCGCGCCATTGACTATATGGCTTCCGAATACGGCCTTTCCCGTGAAAACGTATCGCTCATAGGCTTTTCAATGGGAGGCAGGATCTCGTTGGAGCTCATCGCGGAGGGGCGCGTTTCTCCCGAAAAGCTCATGCTCATAGCTCCCGCCGCCTCAACGCGGGAGCTTATAAACCTCTTCGGCGGCAAGACCGCATGGGAAAGCATGAAGCGCGAGGCGGGGGAGAGGGGCTATGCCGAATTCGACGCCGGGATCATCCAGCGCCTCGGCCCGGAGTTCTTCGCCGCGATAGAGCGGGTGGAGGACCCCACCCCAGCGGCCGCAGAGCGCTTTACCGGCGACGCGCTCGTAGTATGGTCGCGGGATGATACAGTCGTTCCCGCGTACGTTTCGGAAAACGCCGCCGAAAAGCTCGGGGCGCGTACTCTCGTTTTCGAATACGGCGGGCATCTCAACGGCCTTTATTCGGGGCCGGACGATCCCGCGCTCCTCAAAATGGAGGAGGAGGCAGTGCGCCTGTTCACGGAAGGCGGCATATAATATATTCGCTGAGCTTTTTAAGCCGCTTCTCAACAGCTTTAGCCCAGACGAAGGTGTATCTGTTCGCGTTGGCTTCTATCTTAGTCCCGTCAACGAAAAGCGTTTCAAAGTCGATCTCGCCCATATCCGCAAGCTTTTGAACGAGCTGATAAAACAGATCTTCGGCGCACCCGCTCATATTGTTCTCAAGAAACCGTGATATGGTCGTATGATCCGGAGCCTTGCGATACTGTAAAAGCCACATGAATCGGATATCCGTCTTACAGGCTTCCTCTATGCCTCTGCTTGAGAATATCCCCTTCATATTTGCGTAAACAACTATCGAGAACATTATCTCC
>JAFPXD010000027.1 GCA_017394835.1 Clostridia bacterium | reverse complement strand
GGGTATAATAAGGAAGCTGTCCCTGTAAACCAAATAATTGGGCTCGTCCCCGCCGTCAGCAAGGTAACGTATCCTGAGGGAAGCCTCATAATACTCGGGTTCGTGTTCCTCCGTGGGGTACGATTCAAGCAAGGATCTTGTACTTTCCGGATCCTCCTCAATGCTGTTGAATGCGTTTGCCAGCACCTCGCCGACAATGTTCATAGTATTGGAGACGGCATCGTACTCCACGTCAGCCGCTGTCTCGCCCGAATTCGTGTTGGCTTCGGGACGGTTCGTCTCATAAGCCTTAGTCTCGGTGCTGACGACCTTCGTGACGCCTTGAGCTTTTTCGAGCGCGAGCGCCGGGGTCACAAGCTCGGCTAAGACCATGATCACCGCGAGCAACGCCGCCAAGAGCTTTGATCCACCCTTATTCATGCTTTACACTTCCTCCTTGTGTATGATTTGGCTCATCCGCCTTGCGGGAGCATAGTATTTGGTTGTATTATAACACGTCCTGTCCAACAAATGTCCAACTAAACCTTCCTTTTATTTGAAAAAAATTTTACTGCTCAAGTAAACGAATTGATCAGCGTTTACTCAAAGGGCGGAATTGCGTTTTTCCTCATGCCGATTTGACAATCAAATTTGCATAGTGTATCATAAACGCACAGTGAACGGCAGCCTCATTCATCGGCAAAAATCAAGGAGGAGCTTTCGGCTATGGTATGGAGTATTTACACCTTTGCGCTGCTTCTCCCGCTGTGCTTTTTATTGACGGGGCTGACGATCACCGTGGCGCTTGACCCTTATATCGGCAAAAAGCACCGGCGGGTGATGTTCATTATTATCGGGCTCAGCCTTTCCCTTATAGCTCAGAACCTTTTAGAGAACGCGCTTGCTGCGGGTGAGCTCCGTTGGTTTTGGCGTACCACATTGTCGGTTTACGGATATACCATTCGTCCCATATTCATTATACTTTTTCTCTATATCGTCTTCCCGGATGAAAAACACCTCGGCTGCTGGGCGCTGGCGGTCGTCAACTTCCTCATTCATTTGACGGCGTATTTCTCGCACATCTGCTTCTGGATCAGCACCGGAAACCATTATCTGCACGGTCCGCTCTCCAAGACCTGCCTATACATCAGCCTGATACTGATAGCCTACTGGCTGTACCGAAACCTGCGCAATTATCTTGATACCAAAAGCACCGAGAAGCGCGGCATACTTATCCATATCTTTGTGGTGCTGACGATACTCGTATCCATCTATATGGACGGAAAAGTCAGCGGCGAGGATCAGCCCGTGACCTTCCTGACCTATGCGATAGTCATAGGAAGCGTGTTCTGCTACATCTGGCTGCACCTGAGGTTCGTGCGGATGCACGAGGAGGATCTTAAAGCCCAGCAGCGGATCAAGATAATGATGAGCCAGATACAGCCGCACTTTCTTTACAACACGCTGTCGTCCATCCAGGCGCTGTGCCTGACCGATCCCGAAAAGGCTTTTGACGTTACGGAAAAATTTGGCTCGTATCTCAGGCAAAACCTCGGCTCGCTCGATCAGCCCCAGCTCATCCCGTTTGAAAAGGAGCTCGAGCACACCCGCACTTACTCGGAGATAGAGATGATCCGCTTTCCGTCGATACGCATAGAATACGACGTGCAGGACAGGGATTTTCGCCTTCCGGCGCTGACCGTTCAGCCCCTCGTTGAGAACGCGATCCGCCACGGCTTGCGCGGAATTGAAAACGGGTGCGTCCGCGTTTCCTCAAAAAGAGCGGGCAGCTTCCATGAGGTCGTTATCAGCGACAACGGAAGGGGCTTCGACACGTCCGCCGCCGAAAGCGCCGACGGGACGCATATCGGCATCCGCAACGTCCGCGAAAGACTCCGAAGCCTGTGCGGCGGGTCGCTGACCATTGAAAGCCTTTTGGGTGAGGGAACAAAAGTCACGATCCGCATCCCCGCTGAAAAGGACGGCAAGCAGTGAACTCTTTCGCTGTAAAAAACAAAAAGATGCCCACCGCCGGACGAATGCGGTGAGCGATCTTTTTTCGCTCTTTATGATACGGTCTGCGTCTTTTCGCACAGCGGAACGGGCTCGTTGTAAAAATCCTTTTTCCTCGCTTTGATGAAGAAACGGATCATCAATATGAGCAGTACGACGTCCAATGCCGCCAGCAGCAAAGCTAAAAGCATAAAATTGTCGTTGAACTCCACAAGCTCCGGAGTCAGCGAAAAGTCATACAGTCCGTGTATCAGCCAAGGCAGCAGGACGGCGATCACGCCGTAACGCTTTTTAACCGAATACAGCCGTTTGCCATAGAACCACCCCATTATGAAGCCGTAGCCGACATGCCCCATAGTGAAGCCGCGCACAAGCATCTGGGCAGGAGTTGCGCCGATGGCATAGGGTAAGTCCTCCATCAGTCCGAATACCGTGCCGATGATGACCATCAACGCGGTAACGTCCGCCCATGAATACAGGTATTGACTTTTTTTCAGCACGATCTTCAGCGTGATGAATTTGACGATCTCCTCTGCAAAAGCGAGGACGATAAACTTATAGATCGCCTGATAGATCAGTACGTTTGCGTCCTTGAGCAGGGTGAGCTTCAATGCCGCGTTCACGATAAACAGTATTGCCGACAGAAGGAGTATCGGCAGCACGCTGACCGCGCCGCCGACAAGTGCATAGCGGCAGCTCTTTTTGTAAAGGATACTATCCGCATGTCTGTTCCTGAGCCAAACGAATATAAGCACCGACGGAATGACGCTTAGCAAAAATATGATGACGTTTATAAGCATTGGAGTGTCCTTTCACCCTGCACGGCAGGCTCAGCGGTTCGATCGAGCCGCCTTTGCATGTGTTCCGATCATTTTACGATCACCGCAAAATGCGGCTTTTCAGGAAGATACTTAATTCGCACGGAGTCGCCCACGCGGGTGTGACCCGGCTGGCTGTTGAGTCTTGCTTCAACGGTCTGTCCGTTCTGATCTAAGAAGGTAACGTAGTAAATCTCCGTATAGTCTGCTCCGCCCTCGGAGGAGGTGGTCCAATTCTCCTCTATGCGCGACACGATGGCGTCGGCCTCAACGCCGTTTTTGCGGATCTTACTGTTGCGGATGATGATGTATATCCCAACGCCGACTATCAGCGCCGCGACTGCACCGAAAATAATGTATTCATTCATTTGGGGAACCTCCGTAATTCGGTTTTGGCAAGCGGTGCATATACCCCCCGCTTGCCTTATGATATGATAACCTGCTTTGTCCAACAAATGTCCAACATATATTTGCGCTCGTATTCTTCGCGGGTTTTGTTGGACATTTGTTGGACAGGGCCAATTATAATCGTGTAAGCCGATCATGCAAACAGCAAGGAGGTTTCCTTTACGTCAGTCAAAGGTATTGGGTTCAGGTATTTTGCCATGGCGATCGCCCGCGCGGAGAGCACCGGCAGGTACCCTCACGAGGAGGATACCGAGGAGCATAAGGTCGTAAGCTCCGTACCCGTACAGGGCTTCTTCCGCATCTGGACGCGCGAGAGAAACCTCGATCTGCTCTTTGTCACGCTTCTTGCCTTTGCAAGGACCGGAGCAAGCGCCGATAACGGCGGCAACCGCAAGACGCTGTTCAACACTCTTAAAAACTGACACGATGGGAGTCGGGCGTATTTATGAGGATAATCTGTATAGACGACGAACCGCTCATACTGAATATGACTGTCGAGCTATGTGAGAAGCTACCACAGGGGCCGGAGGTCGTGGGCTTCACAAAGCCCGGTGACGCGCTCGTATGGCTTAACGCGCACTCGGCGGACATCGCACTCCTCGATATCAACATGCCCGGGATGAGCGGGCTTGAGCTTGCTGCGAGGATCCGTGAGCTCGACCCGACGACCGCGATAATCTTTCTCACCGGTTATTCCGAATATGCGGTGGATGCGTTCAGGCTGCATGCCTCCGGTTACCTCTTGAAGCCCGTCAACAAAGCCCGCCTTGCCGAGGAGATCGCGCACGCGACAAAGCTGCGAAAAGAACCGGCACAGCCGAAGCCCGAGCCCGACACACGCATTTTTGCCGGCACTTTCGGTGAATTCGACCTCTTTGTGAACGGAGAGCCGCTTTCCTTCCCGCGTTCCAAATCAAAGGAACTGCTTGCCTATCTTATTGACCGTCAGGGCAGCGGCGTAACAAGGGCGGCTGCCGCAGCGGTGCTCTGGGAGGAGCAACCCTATAACCGTTCCCTGCAGAAGCAGCTTGACGTGATCATCCGTTCGCTCCGCACTGCGTTGAAATCGGTCGGCGCACAGGATATCTTCGAGCTCAAAAGCGGCACGATGCGGATCCTGCCCGAAAAGTTCGACAGCGACCTGTATCGTTTTCTCAGCGGCGACGCAACTGCGGTCAATTCCTATCGCGGGGAATACATGAACGCCTATTCCTGGGCAAGCTTCACCGAGGCTTTCCTGGACAGGATGAAGAATAGGAAACAATAATTATCGTCAAGGAGAAAAGAACATGAAAGGCTCATGAGGAACACCGGTCCGGCAAGGTTTTTGATACCCTTAGGGATCGTCCTTATAATCTTCGGCATCATTCTGCTCGGCATGAAGACGGATAATTACGTTGAGAGGGTCGGCAAGTTAACGAACGTTGAGGAGTACATAATTTTGCCTCGTACACGAAGATACTGGTTATTTTTCCTATTAATGATTGAAAAGGACTGCACCAAGCGGGTACAGTCCTTTCGCTTTATGCCAGCACTATTTCTCCGATGACCTGCTCCTCTGCTCTTGCCCGGCAGGAGTTCATTGAACGCCTTCTTATCCTTGAAGCTGCGAGGGACGATGACCCGGAAGGAATGGATGTAGAGCGGGGCAAGCCTTACTCGGGTTCCGCAACTTCGGCACATAATGAAAAGGTTGTCTGTGACGCGACGGAATACGCGCCAGACAGCCCTTTCGGTGGAATGGTATTCGGATTTTGAGCCAAATGTTGTGTTTATGAGCGGATAGCATTTTCGATGCAGCGGCCCGCATAAGCCGCAAGCGAACGGCCCCTTCCGGGAGTATATGTTGAAACGGCCTTTATGAGCCCCAGAGAGCCGATGGAGATGAGATCGTCGAGGTCGCGCCCCGCGCCCTTATACTTTTTGGCTATATGGGCGGCAAGGCGGAGATTGCGCTCTATGAGTTCGCTTCGAGCTTCCTCGCTGCCGCCGCGCATCCTTTCGATAAGCTCCGCTTCCTCCGCGGGAGTGAGCTTAGGCGGGAATCCCCCCGCGCCGACGTAACCCGCAAAAACAAATATCTTCCTGAACAGATCCACAAGCGCTCCGAACATATTTCACATTCCTTTCATCTGACTGAGAAATCTTATGCGTCAGGATGCGGGATTATATGCTGTTTTTCGCGAGAACGTTTCTTTGAGAGGAGGAGAAGGCAGGTAAGGCAGATACCGCGCATACCCGGCTCTCCCCGATAAGGGGAACTGTCAGCCCTAACTGCGCGAGGCCGACTGAAGGGTCCTGCGAACCACGGGCCGGCTCCGGCGCCGCGACAGAAAAGCTCCCGCAGGGAGCCTGCGGGAGCCGTTTCCGATCATTGTATTGTGCGGTTATTCATAATGCCGCCGCGGCGATACTAAAGCTCCATGGAGCGCCGCAGTATGAGCAGCGCGTCCGCCGCGGTCACGCCGCTGTCGCCGTCGAGATCCGCCGCCTCAAGCTGCGCCGGGGAAAGCACCGCAAGATCGAGCGAATACCTCAGCACAAGCAAGGCGTCAGCAGCGGATACGACGCCGTCGCCATCCGCGTCGCCCTGCACCGCCGGGTGGCTGTTGAGAAGCGCAAGCAGCTCGATGATCTTTGCCCTCGTTGCGGGGCCCACCTTTCCATCGACAGTCAAGCCGTTATCCGCCTGGAACTCACGCACGGCGTTCTCGGTCTTAGGGCCGAACTTGCCGTCAATATCAAGAGGATAGCCGAGCCTTGTAAGCGCCGCCTGGAGCCACTTTACGTCCTCGCCCTCACAGCCGCGCTGAAGCGTGCGTGTGGGGATGGGATAATTGCCCGGATCCGTGGGATCGTTGGGGTCGGGCGTGGGCGTGGGAGCAGCCGTGGGAGTGGCCGTGGGTGTTGCCGTGGGAGTGGCCGTGGGAGTGGCCGTGGGTGTTGCCGTGGGTGTTGCCGTGGGGGTAGCCGTGGGTGTTGCCGTGGGTGTGGGGGTCGGCTCCGAAGGAGCGGCCGTGGGAGTCGGAGTGGGTTCCGAGGGAGCGGCCGTAGGAGTTGGAGTCGGCGTTGGCGTTGGAGTGGGCGTGGGCGTCGTGCCGCCCGGGACGTAGCCATCCGGCGCGGAAACGTTTCTCAGCACCGCGTAAGGATAATCGCAATCGGGGTTGATCGCCCATATCGAATCGAAATCGAAATCCGTATAGCTTTCGGCCGAGGAAAGCTGTTCCTGAGTCAGGAAAGTCCCCTGCCCCGCGCTCGAAGCGCAGCCCTGCAGAGCGAACACGTTCTCGACGGTCAGGCTCGAATACCCGCCCGTGACGGCGCCCGTCTTGCGTCTGCCGGAAACGGCGCCCTTGTTATAGCTCGTCCTCAAGAGCGCGCCCGTTGCAAGGCCCGTAAGCCCGCCTACCCTTTCGGTGCCCTTGATAACGCCCGTATTGAAGCAGTTTACTATTGTACCGCCGTTCATATAGCCGATCAGGCCGCCGGCCCTGTAACGGGAGGTGAAGCCGCGAAGGTTGACGCAGCGTGAAATATCGGAGCTTATCGCCGTGCCGACTATGCCGCCGTTCTTGTTGACGCCCCTTACCTCCGCGAGGTTGGCGCAGGCTTCGAACGACGTGAGCCCGGCCATGCCCGCGATACCGCCGGTGATCTCGGAGCCTCTTACGTAGGTCGCGTTATTGCAGCAGGAATCTATCACGCAGTTTTCATGAGCGTAGCCCACAATGCCGCCTGTTACGAAGGAGCCCCTTATGAATTTCGAGTTGGTGCAGCTTTGGACGCTTGTCGAGCCGAGACTGTTGCCTATATAACCGGCAATGCCGCCCGTCCAGTATGAGCCGCGGACCTTGCCCGCGTTTTCGCAGTTTATTATGCTGCCGTAATTCTGCATACAGCCCACTATGCCGCCCACGTTATCGACCGCTTCCATATAGGAACGATCGACCTTCACGTTCTTTATTACGCCGCTGAGCGAATTCGCGACGTAGCCGAAAAGGCCGTAGCAGCTCTTCTGGTTTTCGGAGAAGAATATGCCGTAAACGGTGTGGCCGCCGCCGTCGAAATTGCCGGAGAACGGAGCGTTGGTGCTGTTGTTCGTAAAGCAGCCGATCGGCGTCCATGCGTTTGCGGGCTGATGGAAATAATCCCAGGTTTCCCAATTCGCGGTATCGTTGAGCCAGATATCGTTCGTGAGCTTGAAATACTTGCCCTTATAGTTGCTGCCCGCCGCTACGGAGGCGGCAAGATACGCGAGCTGACTTCCGTTCGCGATGGTGTAGGGGTTGGTGCTGGAGCCCGTGCCCCCCGCAAAGGAGGAAGCCACCGTGCCATCCCAGATGTCTTCCGCGACGGCGGGACGGGTCTCTGCACCGGGCTTGTCCTCCGCCTCTTCCGCAGGCGCGGTATAGGAGGAGGAAAGGCTCGCATCGTAATTGAATTTGACCGTCATAAGGCCGCGATGGGTCCACGACCTGTCGTCGAACCTTGTGACCGAAACGCCGAAGGCGAGCCCGCGCGCCTCCACCACAAGGGGAGTGCCGTCCTCATCGAATCCGCAGATCCAGCCGACGTGGCTGATCTTGCCCAGACGGTTCGAATAGATGAACAGCGCCTCGCCTATTACATAATCGCGGGTAATATTGGCTATCTCGCCCTTGCTCGTGCACCAATTCGCATAGTTCATGGCGGCGTTTATATCGGTGGTCTCCCCCGCCTCGTAGGTCAGCCATGCGTCGAGAAGCCCCTGACAATCCGTCGCGTAGGTGGAACGGCTCCATTCGGAGGTTATCTCGTCATACTGGATACGAAACATGTAATTGGTGTAGTAGTTGTTATAAAGGCTGTTTATGGCCGTTTGGCTCGTGGAAGTCCTTACCGTGCCGTAAAGATACTCCCAGGGTTCGGAACCGCAGCTCGCCGAGTCGAGAAGCAGGCTCGCGTTGGTGGGGACCGTTACGGGATCGACGTGGGTGAGCGCCCAGCGGATGAATTCGGATACGCTGTACTTGGTATCGCGCAGGGAGTGGTGATAGGAGCCCTCGCCCGATCCATCGCCTATCACGGCGCCGAGGCCCGAAACGGGACCGGACTGCTCTGCCGCATCGACTGCCGCGAATGAAACGCAGCGGTAAGCGTCTCCCAAGCCGACGACGCCGCCGACGCAGGTTTCGCCCGAAACTTCCGCATAGCTTACGCAGTCGAAAACGGAGCCTTCTCCCGTGACGCCGCCGACGCGGTCCGCACCCGAAACGCGGGCGAAGCTCACGCAGTTATCGGCGGAGCCCATCGCAACAATGCCCGCCGCGCAGGAGCCGCCCGAAATGCGCGCTTCCCTTACGGTGAGGCCGCTTATCGCGCCAGTGCTGTAAGCGAAGAGCGCGGCGTTATCGCGGTCCGTAACTTTGAAATTCGAGACGGCATGGCCCGCGCCCGAAAAACTGCCCTCAAAGGGGATCGCGGGATAGGCGCCTATCGGTTCCCATTCTGCGCCGCCGAGGTCGATATCGGAAACGAGCTCAAAGAACGCGCCGCGCGTGGGCGCGCCGGAGTTCACAGAGGATGCGAAGAGGCAAAGCTCCTCCGCGGTTGAAATAACGTAAGGGGAGGACTCCGAGCCCTCGCCCCTCAGGGGGAACGCGCCGCCCCAAGCGAGCGCGGTGGGAAATCCCGCAAAGCAGGTGAAAAGCATAAGGGCGGCTAAAGCAAATGCAAGCTTTCTTTTCATTTCGGTATTAGTTCGTCCTTTCGTTTTTTTGCAGGTGCGGGCGGCAAAAGGCCGGGGCCGTTAAGCGCCCATGGAGAAGCGGAGCACGAGAAGCGCGTCCGCAGCATCAATGGTTCCGTCACCGTTGAAATCGGCGTTCTGCGGGCAGGGAAGCGAATCGATGAGCTCCATCGTATAGCGCAGGAGGAGCAGCGCATCCGCCGCATCGACAACGCCGCTGCCGTCAACGTCGCCCGGGAGCGTCAGCGGATCGCCCGACCACGCGACCTCATCGAGCCAGACGCAGTCGGAGCCCGAAGCCACGGAATAATCCTTCGCATATTTCCATACGAAGCTGTAATTGCCCGCGGAGGATGCTGTAAAGGTGAAGGTCTGCCAATCCTTTTCGCCGTCGGCGGAGAGCTTCTGCTGGCCGTTCACGGAGAAGGTGAATTTATCGTAGCTCGTTTCGGAGCTCACTTTATAATCGAAGGAGAGGGTCTGCCCCGCCTCCATCGCGAGCGTAATGGAAACCGTGCTTTCGGTGCTGTCCGCTCCGACGTTGGTGCTGACGCCCGCAAGCCTGCCGTCCTTCAGTACTCCGCGGAAGGGATAGCTGCCGGAGCTTGTGAAGTGAAGGGTACCGCGTTCGGTATTGAGGGCCCTGTCAAGATCGACGGTCTCCGACTCGGGGAGCCATTCGCCGTCGAGCCATTCGATGCGGCCCTTGAGCCAGTTCTGCAGATAGGAAACGCCGCTTTCGAAACGGACGCCCCATTTCTGCTCATCGCGGGGCATCGCGTTTGCGATATAAGCCGCGCCGCTGTCCATGAGGGAGATCATTTCGGGGATCGCCGTCGTTCTGTATTCGGCGTAGCGCGCCTTGAGAGCGCTGCGGAAATCCTCATGATCGTCGTACATGTGATCGTACCACGGGCAGGAGCTGTTTATCACCATGAAGCCCGCGGCGCTCTGCGCATCGGGGCAGTCATAATAATCGTTGTGGGTATGATCGGCGTTGTTCCAAGTGCAGGCGGTGCTGCCGTAGGCAAGGTCAAAATCCCAGGGGGCTGTCATATAGAGCTTATCGTCCTGCGCCTGCTTTATCATATAGCAGCTCGTTTTGAGGTTGCCGTCTATGTTTTTCGCTATCTCCTGCAGTATCATCATATCCGCCCAGGAGGGAACGTCAACGTACTGCTTCCACGCGCTTGCATCGCCGCCCGTTACCGCGGTATGGAGGGAGGCCATGTAATTCGCAAGATAGGAAAGCATCTGCTGAAGAAGCTGGGGCTCTTCGGGCTCCGGCTCCTTGAGCACGAAATAGTCGCGGCTCTGGTTCGCCCAATAGGGAGCGTTGAACCACTGATCGGCGGAATAGTCGATCTTGCCGTCTATATCCTTTTCGATAAGGTAGCCGCCGGTCAGATCCTCAGCGGAGGCTTCCGTTATGTTTATCTTGTTGTTCTCGATGGAAACGCGCTCGACAAGCAGGTAAACGCCGTTGTAAGTGCCGTTGAGATAGACCTCCACGAATTCGCACTTCGGAACGTAGCCTATGCCGGAATACTCGAGCGCCGCCTTGTAGGTCATGTAATTGCGGAGCAGGGAATCATCCGAATAGCTGGGGATTATGGCATACTTCTTGGTCTTGGGGATGCCGAGGAGGGACGCCTTTGAAGAAAGCTTTATGGAATAAGGCTTTTTGGGCTGCCCCCAGGAGGTATTGCCGCGCCCCTTGATGGAGCCGGTACCCTCATAATCACCGCCCGGGAACTGCTTGGTGCCGAGGGTCAGCGCAAAGGAGGCTTCGACGTATTCGTTCTTGCCTATCTGGGAGAAGGGCACGGAGGCGTTGATCTCCAGCTTGGGGAGACTTGCGGGAGAGGCGTATATGCCCACCGTCAGAAGCTCGTCCTCGGTCAAAAGATCGCCCGCTTCAAAGGCTATCGTGAAGCGGATCGAACCGTCGGGAAGGTTGGTCTCGGTATGCTCATGCTCACGGAAGAACGCGGAATAGCGGGGATTATATGTCCAGCCTTCCTCAAAGGCCGCCTTAAGCTCGAGCGTGCGGGCGCTTTCCACACGGTACAGCCCGAAATACGGGGCAAGAGACAGCGCGAACGCTTCCTCATTGTAAGTGAGGGTAACTCCGTCGCCGGCGATTGGAGTGATGCGGCGCTCCTGCGCGCGCTGTTTAAGCGTACCTGCAGCGGAAGCGGGGATCATCGCCGCAAGCATTACAATGGCAATGACGATGCCGATGATGCGTTTGGTTTTCATTTATCCTCCCTGGAGTTTTCCGGGCTCGAGCCGCAGGTTTCTTCCCGGGCGGGCCCCTCGGTTTGAGCCTGCTTTTTGGCAAGCTCGTTTGTGTCGATGCTGTTGCGGAAAACGACGAACCTTTGGAACGGGAATTCCGTAGCGAGGTTCAGAAGCATGTTTATGATGGTAACAAGGTACTCGTTCCAGCCGAGACCCCTTGTCAAAAAATGCTCGTTCAGGGTCGAAAGCGGGGTGAATACGCAGTAGTAGGCGAACACGAGCGCCATGGCCTTCGGCACGTTATTCGCGGATTTGAACGTGTATTTCCTGTTGAACGTGAAGTTCCAGATCACGGAAAGGACGAGCGCGACGAGATAGCTTATCCAGTAATCCCACCCTATTATCTCATTCATGAGGGTGAAGCTCACGAACTGGATCACGCCCGCTGAGGCGGCTATGGCAATGTATTTAAGGGTGCGCAGAAGCTCTTTTTTATTCATTCGATCCACCTCTTATCGCATTTTCGAAATGACGGTTGAACGACGCCCTCGCCTCACGCGAGACCTTCAGCAGGGGGAAGAACGCATCGAACGCGTGAACGTCGATATGGTAAACGTCCAGCTCGGCGGGAACGCCCGCTTTTTTAAGCTCCTCAACGTATTTTACGGTCTCACAGTAGAAGGGCTCGCCATCCCCTACGAAGGTATAGCAGGGCGGAAGGCCCCTGTGATCGGTCTGACGCGATGGGGATGCGTAGGGCGGTATATCGGGGCTGCCGTAAAGCTCCCCCAGATAGCGGCGCCACCCTTCATGATTGCGCTTGGTGTTCCAGAATATGCCGCGGTTATCGCGCGAGGAATCGGTATCGAGGCAATCGAGCATGGGATAAAGAGGGAATTGATAGGAGACCGCTATCTTTCCCCTGTCCCTTGCGAGCATGCAGACCGCCGCTGTGAGCCCGCCGCCCGCGCTTTCGCCGCCGACCATTATGCGGGCCCTATCGACGCCGAGATCATCGGCGTTTTCATAGAGCCATTCGAGCGCGGCATAGCAATCCTCCAGCGCGGCGGGATAAGGAGCCGCAGTCGAAAGGCGGTATTCGGGCGAGACTATAACCGCGCCGTAGCGCTGCGCCGCATCGAATCCGCGGGAAAAATAGACCATTTCCGCCATGCCTTCATAATAGCCGCCGCCGTGGAGCCACAAAAGGCCGGGAAGCGGCTCCCCCGCATTCTCGGGCTTTGAAACGAGCAGCTTCATGCTGCCCCACGGCATATCTATATTCAGTTGTTCCCTTTCAAGCTTCATTTGGGCTCCGTTTTCCGGGGATGCTCCTTTCGCATATTCTCCCATTTTATTTCTTATTATACCATAGACAAGTCCCATCGGCAAGTGCGCGGAAATAATTGGCGGGCCGCCTGCGCTTTTATGCGGAGCCCGCGGCGCCGTGAAAGCGGATGCTGTAAAGCCGCAAAACCCGCCGGCCGTTCGTCCGACGGTCTTCGTACGAACGTACTAAAGCCTTTGGTATTCCCCTCCGCTCCATGTTAAAAACCGTTGTGCCGCATATGAAAAACGCCCCGTACGTTCGTACGAAGGCGTTTTCGAGTCCTGTTTACGGCTTATTCGGCGGTGAACATATCCTTGCCCACGCCGCAGAGGGGGCAGGCGAAATCTTCGGGAAGATCCTCGAACTTGGTGCCGGGAGCGATGCCGTTTTCGGGATCGCCGAGCTCCTCATCATAGACCCAGCCGCATGCTTCGCAAACGTATTTCATATCGGTTCTCCTTTCGTAAGCCAATAGGCTCAATAATTCTTTTTGTTTATCTCAAAATATGCCTGCGGATGCGCGCATACGGGGCATATCTCGGGAGCCTTCGTGCCGACGACGATATGACCGCAGTTGCGGCATTCCCAAACCTTTACCTCGCTCTTTTCGAAAACCTGAGCGGTCTCGAGGTTGTTAAGCAGCGCGCGATACCTCGCCTCATGCTCCTTTTCGATGGCGGCTACGCCGCGGAACTTCTCGGCCAGCTCGGGGAAGCCCTCCTCCTCGGCGGTCTTCGCAAAGCCTTCGTACATATCGGTCCACTCGTAATTCTCGCCCTCGGCGGCGGCCGCGAGGTTTTCCGCGGTGGATCCGATGCCCTCAAGCTCCTTGAACCAGAGCTTGGCATGCTCCTTCTCATTATCGGCGGTCTTTAAGAAAATGGCCGTCATCTGCTCAAAGCCCTCCTTCTTCGCCTTGGAAGCGAAGTAGGTGTACTTGTTCCTCGCCTGGGATTCGCCCGCAAAGGCTTCCCAGAGGTTCTTTTCGGTCTGTGTTCCGGAATACTTGCTCATTTTATGCCTCCTATAATATCAGTTAAGCAGATCGAGAAGCTTCTGCTTGGGTACGAAACCGACGGACTGGCCCGCGATCTCACCGTTTTTGAAGAGAAGGACTGTGGGAATGCCCATCACGTTGAACTGCTGCGCAAGGGAGGGCGCTTCGTCAACGTTGATCTTGCAGACCTTTATATCGTCGCGCTCATCGGCGATCTGCGCGATGACGGGGCCGAGCATACGGCAGGGGCCGCACCAGGTGGCCCAGAAATCCACGAGGACGGGCTTATCGGACTCCATTACCTCAGTATCGAAATTGGATGCGTTTACTTCTATTTCCTTCATTTTTACTTACCCTGCTCCCCCCTTTCGGGGAAAGCTCCTTTCTTTTTTTCTTCGGGTTTATTGTACCCAACGCGCGAGCGGCGCTGCTGTGACCAAGTCACATTAAAAATAATATATTTATTTTGCCAGCTCGCGCAGTCCATCGGGATCGAGCAGCTTCACCTGCCCGCGTTTCAATTCAACGAGCCCTTTTTGCGCAAACTGCTTGAGCATGCGCGTCACGACCTCCCTTGCGGAGTTGACGCATTCTGCAATGCGGCTCTGAGTCATGCGGATCTCGCTCCCCCCTTCCCTTTCGGTCTCCGCCAGAAGGAACGCGGCAAGGCGGCGGTCGAAGCCGGAAAAGAGTATCTCCTCCATTGTGCTCACTACGGAGGAAAAGCTTTCCGCCGCGCTTTCGTAAAGGAAGCAGCGCGCATGGATATTGCCTTCGGTCAGGGAAGCGAAGGCTTCGGCGTTCATGACCATCAGCTCCGAGGGCTCCTCCGCGGTCATGTGTATATCGACGGTTATCCGCTTCACAACGCAGGCCGCCGTGAGCACGCAGGAGTCCCCGCTGCGGAGGCGGAAAAGCGTTATCTCGCGCCCCTCGGAGGACATGAGATAGGCTCTCACGGAGCCCTTTGCAACATAGACCATCCCCACGCAGGCACAATGCCCCCTGCTGTAAACGAGGGAGCCCGCGTCTATGCGGCGCATGGCGGAATTCCTCTGTGCAAAGCGCCTTTCCTCATCGGAAAGCTCCGCCCAGAAGGGCAGTTTTTCAAGGCAATCCCGGACTTCCATAGCCGCCCCTTTCAAGCGCCGAGATAGGAGAGTATCACGCTTTCCCACTCCTCATAGCTCCTCGCGCCGACGTAGGGCTCCTTTGAAAGAAGGTTGCCCTCCCCGTCAAAGAACACGGTGGTGGGAACGTAGCGGGTGGCGTAGGGCATGAATTCCTTGACTGCCGGCATTATCGTATAGGTAAGGCCGAGGCTTTCGATCGCGGCTTTAACGTCGTTCGTGCCGGAGCTCGAATAGGCGCCTATCACTGCGAGGCCGCGGTCCCTGTAAGCAGCATAAAGCTTGTTTATATCCCCGAGCTCGCCCATGCAGGGGCCGCACCAGGTCTCCCACAGGTTGAGCATTATTACCTTGCTCCCCGCGAAGCTTGCCATTGAGACCTCGTTCCCGTTCACGTCCTCGCCCGTGAACGAAAGCGCTTCGCTCTCGGGCTTTGAAGAAGGAGAAGCCGGGTCAGCGCCGTTGGGAACGCAGGCGAACGCGGCGAACGCCGCCGCCAGTATCAGTATTATAGCGACCGTTTTTTTCATACTGCCTCCGTATCGAAGAATCTTCGTTGATATTATGCGTCGGTTTTATAAAGTATATCACGGCGCGGCGGCGGCAGTCAATCGGAAAGAGGCCAAAAAGGAAAAGCCCATCCCGCGAAAAATCGTTCTTGAGGCTTTCGCCGCCCTATGGTATAATTATTTGGTTAGCCATTACAGGGAGGATCAATATGCGGCGCGACGCGTTTTATTCGGTGCATCCCGCGGCGGCAATGCTGTTTTTCGTGATAGTGACGGTAACGACGGCCCTCATTCTGCATCCCGTCGTTACAGGCTGTTCGCTCATAGCCGCCTGCGCATACGCCGTTTATCTGAAGGGCGGAAAGGCTTTGAAATTCTGCCTTTGTTTCGTGTTGCCGCTGATCGCGATCGTCGCCGTATTGAACCCCGTTTTCAATCACGCGGGCGCTACGGCGCTGTTTTACTTCCGAAACGGGAACGCCGTCACACTCGAGGCGGTGCTTTACGGAGTCAATTCCGCCTGTATGTTCGCGGCGCTCACGCTTTGGTTCTACTGCTTGAACTGCGTTATGAGCTCCGATAAATACGTCTATCTCTTCGGGAAAACTATCCCCGTGCTTTCGCTGGTGTTTTCGATGGTGCTCCGCTTCGTGCCGCGCTTCGTCTCGCGAATAAGGGAGGTCGCGGCGGCGCAGAGGAGCCTTGAGCCCCGGCTTAAAATGAGCCCCGTCCGGGCGGTGAAGCACGGGCTCTCGGTGATCGGCGTGACCGTCACCTGGGCGCTTGAAGGCGCGGTAGTTCAGGCGGACAGCATGAAAAGCCGCGGGTACGGCTTGAAGGGACGGACCTCCTTCTCCCGTTACAAATTCGAAAAAAGGGACGGGGCGCTGCTTACGCTGATGCTTGTATGCTTCGCGGTATATGCCGCGGCGGCGGCGCTCAAACGGATCGATTTCCGCTACTACCCGACCATACGCGCCGCCGGGTGCGATGCGCCGGCTTTGGCGGGATATGCGGCGTTCGCGCTGCTGTGTCTTATTCCCCTGCTCTTGAACATTCTGGAGGACGCAAAATGGCGTGCATTAAGGTCGAAGATCTGAGTTTTACATATCCCAACGGGAAAAAGCGGGCGCTTGACGGCGTCTCCTTCGAGGTGCGCCGCGGGGAATTCCTTCTGCTGATAGGCGCTTCCGGCTGCGGCAAGAGCACCCTGCTCAGACATTTGAAAAGCGTGCTCGCTCCCCACGGCAGCACCGAGGGCCGCGTTTGTTTTGACGGCAGGCCCTTATCCGAAGTGCCCGACCGCGAGCAGGCGGAGCGGATAGGCTTCGTTTTTCAGCATCCCGACGACCAGATAGTGACCGATAAGGTGTGGCACGAGCTTGCATTCGGCCCTGAAAGCCTCGGCTGGGACAACAAAAGGATGCGCATACGCATAGCGGAAATGGCGAGCTATTTCGGGCTCGATCCCTATTTCGATTCGGACGTTGCGGAACTTTCGGGCGGTCAAAAGCAGCTTTTGAACCTTGCTTCCGTAATGGCGCTTTCGCCCGATCTGCTCGTTCTCGACGAGCCTACCTCCCAGCTCGATCCCATAGCCGCGGCGGATTTTTTGGGAACAGTCAGGAAGCTCAACACGGAGCTTGGCATAACCGTTATACTATGCGAACACAGGCTTGAGGAAGCCATGCCCGCGGCGGACAGGGTGCTCGTTATGGAGGATGGAAGGCTCATATTCGACGGCTCCCCGAGAGGCGCCGCAAGCGCCCTCTTCCGCGCCTCCTCCCCCATGTTCCGCGCAATGCCCACCGCGGCGAGGATAGGCTGCCCCGCCGGTTTCGACGAGGCGCCGCCCCTTACCGTAAACGAGGGCCGCTCATTGCTCGCTTCGCTCGGGCTCGAGCCGAAGCTTCTGCCCTCCGCTCAAAAGAAGGAATGCGAACGCCGCGAAAGGCTCCGCGCCGAAGGGCTTTATTTCAGATACGAAAAGAATTCCGCAGACGTGCTGAAGGGGCTTGGCGTCACCCTTTACGGGGGCGAGATATACGGGCTTGTCGGCGGGAACGGAGCGGGAAAATCCACCCTGCTTTCGGTGCTTTCGGGCGAGAACCGCCCCTATCGTGGCAAGCTCTTCTCAAACGGCAAGAGGCTGCGCGAAAGCTTCGGAGCATTCGAGGAAAGGATCGCGCATCTTTCTCAGGATCCGCGGACTGTCTTTTCAAAGGAGAGCGTTAAAGAAGAGCTTTTCAGCGCGGCGCAGCTCCGCTCCTCCGATCCGGAGGCGGCGGTGACCGCGGCGGCGCGGCTCATGGAGATAGAGGGCGTTATGGAGCGCGACCCGTTCGATCTTTCCGGCGGCGAGCAGCAGCGAGCGGCCATTGCGAAGGTGCTTTTGACCGAGCCGGAGGTCCTGCTTTTGGACGAGCCCACAAAGGGCATGGACGCTTCCGTTAAAGCGGTGTTCGGGGATAAGCTCCGCGCGCTCGCCGGTATGGGGATAGCCGTGCTGCTCGTCTCTCACGATATAGAATTCTGCGCGGAATATGCCGACAGGGTCGGTTTCCTGTTCGACGGGAGCATCGTTTCGGAAAACACCGCAAGGGAATTCTTCTGCGAAAACACTTTCTATACCACCGCGGCGAACCGCATAGCGCGGGACACATACAAAAACGCGCTGCTTACGGAGGAGGTGACGGAGCTTGTACTCTCCGAACGAAAGCGGAGCTGAGCGCCGCAGGATAAGCCGCGGCGGCCTTATTGCGGGTATATGCGCGCTTGTGCTTATCGCGGGAGCGATAGCGCTGGGCGTCGCCGTATGGAGCAACCGCAAATTCTACATAGTCAGCATGCTCGTGATCGTGTTCGCCATGATCCCGTTTGCAGTGAGCTTTGAAAAGCGCAGGCCAAAGCCCCGCGAGCTTGTGGTGCTTGCCGCCATGATAGCCCTCGGCGTTGCGGCAAGGGCGGCGTTCTACATGCTGCCCCAGTTCAAGCCCATGACCGCGATAGTTATAATCACGGGCGCGGCGTTCGGCTGCGGCTCCGGGTTCATAGCCGGGGCAATGACGGCGTTCGTATCGAATTTCATATTCGGGCAGGGGCCGTGGACCCCGTGGCAGATGGCCGCGCTGGGGCTCATAGGGTTCCTTGCGGGGCTCCTCTTCAACAGAAGGGACGGGCGTCTGCCGGGGCTTTTGCCGCTCTGCGTTTTCGGGGCGCTTTCCACGTTCTTTATCTACGGCTTCATTGCCGATACCTCCGTCATTTTCACCTCCTATGAGAAGCCGACGTGGGAGCTCGCGCTGACGGCTTACGGCGCGGGAGTGGTGTTCAACCTCATCCATGCGGCGGCGACCGTCGTTTTTTTGCTGGCGCTTGCGCGGCCGCTTTTGAAAAAACTCAACAGGATACAGATAAAATACGGGATACTCGAATAAACGGCAAAAAGCGCGTTTTCGCTTGCATGGGAGCGCGTTTTATTATATAATTAGGGTTAGGAAAAAAGATTTCGGCAAGGAAGGAGACTTTCTATGCAAAAAAGCCTGAATGAACAAAAATGTCCCGCATGCGGCGCGCCGCTGAGGTTCGATCCCGACAGCGGCAGATCCGTTTGCGATTGGTGCGGCGCATCCTTTGAAATACCCACCGAAAACGACGCCTCCCTTGAAGAGCAGGCCGAAAGCGGCGCTCATGAGAACGGGGAGGGCATCTGCGTTTACAACTGCGTTTCCTGCGGCGCGGAGCTCGTGGCCGATCCGCTTGCGGCTTCCATGACCTGCCCCTACTGCGGGAACAACATTGTGCTGACCGAAAAGGTTTCCGGCGGGCTCCGTCCCGATGGGATCATCCCCTTCAAGATCGACAAAAAGCATCTGCCCGAAGCCGTACAGCGCTTCTACAAGGGCAGGAAGCTCCTGCCGCGCAGGTTCTTTTCCGAAAGCAGCATAGTGGATCTTTGCGGGGTTTACGTCCCGTTCTGGCTCTATAACTGCCATTACAGCGGCCCCGTCTATTACGAGGGCTATAAGGACGCTGCCGTGCGCGAAGGCGATTACGTAGTCACCACAAGATCGTATTACGACGTGCAGAGGGATATTTCGATGGACTTCACCAATATCCCCGTCGATGCTTCGAGCAGGCTGGACGACGCGCTGATGGATTCGCTCGAGCCCTTCCTTCCCGAGGATATAGTCCCGTTCCAAATGAGCTATCTTTCCGGCTTCTTTGCGGAGCGCTTCGATAAAGATTCCGACGAGGTGCGCCGGAGGGCGACCGACCGAATGCTCAATTCCGCGCTCAGCATAGCGGATGCGAGCGCGCAGAGCGGTTACACCGGCATAGCGAACAAGGGCAACGCGCTCACCGCCGATCCGATCGAAGCAAAATACGTGCTGCTGCCCGTATATACCTTCAACGTGGATTATAAGGGCGAAAGATACACGTTCGCAATGAACGGCGAAACGGGAAAGGTGGTCGGCGAGGTGCCGACCGATAAGGGGCTTTCCCTTGCTCACCGCTGGGGCACGTTCGCGGCGATATTCGCGATCATAATGCTCCTGATCCACTTCATTTCCTGCTGAGGAGGTTTGCCATGAAGTATATAAAGCGCATTTCCGCTCTGCTTTTCGCGGTTTCAATGCTTCTGCTCTGCTTCCCCGTATTCGCTTCCTTCACGGTGACGGCCGAGCCCGATCCCACCGAGGAGCACCCCTGGCGCGGGGATCTCCGCAGGATGAACGATCTTTCCGGCATCCTCACCCAAGCCGATTCCGACGAGCTCAACGAAAAGGCGTGCGATCTTGCCTTAAAGCGCCGCTTCGATTTCGTTATAATCCTCTATACGGATGAGCATAAGGGCAGCGACGAGGACGCCCGCTACATCAATTACATTTACAACAAGAACCGTTTGGGTTACGGCGAATCGCGCGACGGCATAGTGCTTGCCGTGAACACCCAGCATCAGACCTTCATCATGGAGGCGTTCGGGCGCGGCTCGGAGATATTCACCGACAACGCGATGAACGAGCTTTCCTTCGCCGTCAGGAACGCGTTCAAGAACGGGAGATACCCCGCCGCGATAGATTCGTTTATAGATGAAGCGGCGCAGAGGGTTGGCGTTTCGCCCTATCGCTACGACGGCGACGCCGATTACGATGAGGATGCGGTCGCTTACTCCGAGCTGACCGGGCTCAACGAATACGATATGCCCGATTGGTATCCCGAGGACGTGAACGCGTGGGTATTCACCCCCGCTTCCCCCGATGCGCCGAGGGTCGTTGACGACGCCGATCTTTTCACCGATGATGAGGAAAGGCGCCTTGAGGAGAGGATCGCGGAGATCGCTCCCAAGTATCAGGCGGATATAGTCATATTCACCGACGTTTCCACTCATGGCCTTTCTCACGGCGTTTATGCCGCCGATTTCTACGATTTCAACGGCTACGGCTACGGCCCCGAGCATGACGGCTTCTGCCTTATGATCTGTATGGATCCCGCCGACCGCGGCGGCTGGTGCTGCGTGACCGGCGCTCCCCGCGCGCTCTACACCGAGCAGAACGCGAACGATCTTGACGACGTGCTCTATGAATATCTGGGCAACGGTCAATACTTCACCGGCGTTTACGATTGGATAGGCAATATAGGCACACTGCTCGATAAGGGCATACCCTTCGCGCCGCCCTGGTATCCTTCCCGCAATGAAGATTTCATCCGCAGGAACGACCCCAATAAGCCCAGGATAGTTGACGACGGCGGCGTATTGACGGCCGAGCAGGAGACCGCTCTTGCCGAAAAAGCGAAGCGTATTTCCGAGAAGTACGGGCTGGACGTTGTGATCCACACGACCGGCTCCACATACGGGCTTTCCAGCTCCAACTACTGCCGCGATTTCTATTACTATAACGGCTACGGCTTCGGAGATAAATACACGGGGACTCAGCTCACCCTGCTGACCGACGGCTCCGGCTACGTCAACATGCTGCCGGAGGACACCGACAGCACCAAGCTCACGCCCACCAATATCGACAGGCTGATCGACGGCGCTCAGGGCCCCGCGAATTCGGGTGATTATTACAAGGCTGCCGACCGCTGGCTCAATTACCTTGAAAGGACTCTCAAGACCGGCCGCACGCCGCGTACTCCCTTCGTTTGGGGAATGAGGAGCCTCATCGCCTCCTTCGTTTCGCTCATCGGCTCCGGTATCCACATGGCCGGCGCGAAGAGCTCAATGAAGACCGTGCGTACCGCTTATACCGCGGGCGAGCATTTGACGCGTGACAGCATGGGCTTTGAGAGCACGAGGGACGAATTCATCCGCAGCACCGTATCGAAGGTTTACAGCCCCGTCAGCCGCGAATCGAGCTCCGGTTCGAGCGGGCACCACGGCGGCTCATCCTATTCCGGCGGGTATCACGGAAGCTCCGGCTCCTCCCATTCGGGAAGCGGCAGGAAATTCTGATACGAATGCAATAACGAATGCTTAACAACAACGGCCCCGAGTATGCCGAATGGTCATAAGGCGGTATTTGGAGACTTCTCCTAAACAATTAGTCTGCGAAACAAAAACTCTTTGCAAATGGTTTTAGCCACTGCAAAGAGTTTTTTGCTGTAATTACGGGGATATGTCTCGCAGGAGCGATC
>JAFPXD010000026.1 GCA_017394835.1 Clostridia bacterium | reverse complement strand
GCCGTCGCCGTCGAGATCAACGTAGGTGAACTCGTTGTACTGGGTCTCGGTCTCGAAGTAGTTGCCGTAAACCATCTGCTCCTCGCCGGGCTCGGTGGGAACGGGGGTGGGCTCTACGGGAGGCTCGGTGGGCTCCACGGGCTCGGTGGGCTGGGGAGCGGTGCCCTCGGTGATGGTCACGTTGACCGCGTCATTGTTGCCCTCAAGGGTCACGACGAACTCGTAGGTGTAGCCCGCGATGAACTCGTAGTTGTCCTGACGGCCGCCGACGTTGCCCTGAGCGGAAGCGATCCACATCCTGTCGCCGGGAGTGGGGTTGGTGATGCACCAGTCATAGACGCCGGCGGGGATCTCGATGGCGACGGAGGTGCAGCTTACGATGTTGGAGGTGGTAAGAGCGCCGTCCGCGTTCTCGGGGATCTTATACTCGAACTCGGCATATACGGAATCGGGAACGTTGCCGCCGGTGGTCAAAGCGCCGCTCTCGGGGATGATGGAACCGAAAGCGGTAGCGTCGGCGTCAAGAAGCATCTGATAGCCGGTGCCGTCGCCCCAGTGATCCTCGGGAACGTTGAGGATAACGGTGGCGGTGGCGGCATTGGGATCACGATACCTTGCGGTGATGGTGGTATCCTGGAAGATGGCGGAGCCGTCATAGTTCCAGCCTACAAACTCAAGGCCCTCATGCTCGGGAGCCGCGGGGAAGTCGGCGGGATCGAGAACGCTGCCCGCGGGTACTTCGAAGGTGTCGATAACGGAGCCGTCAACGCCGTCAACGAAGGTAACGGTGACGTCGGGAACTTCGATGGGCGCGATCTCGATATCGTTCACGGTGTAGAGGCAGGTGACCTCAGTGCCGGCAGTACCGATCATGCCGAGGAAGTCGGCAGCACCGGTGTTCTTATCGATGGTGTAGAGACCGTGGGTGCTGGCGTCAAGGATCTGAGCCCAGAAGATCTGGTGGGTGTCCATATCATAGGTCATGGACTGAACATAGCTGAGGCCGACGCCGGTGGGACCGACGGCGGTGCAGGCGGCAGTCTCAAGATCTACGGTGTAGAGGGTGCAGCCGGAGCTGTTGAGATCGAGCGTATAAGCTACGCCGTTCTCATCGATGGCGAGGGTCATGGGATCGGACATACCGGTGAAGTAACCAACGGGAGTGATCGCGCCGGTGCCGAGGTTGACGGTCGCAAGATAGCGATCATCGGCGCCGCAGATAGCGTACATGGTGTCGTTCGCATAGTTATAAGCCATAGCGAAGACGCCGTCGGCAGCGCTGTAACCGGTGTAGCTTACCTGGTAGGTCTCGGGATCCATGACATAGAAGCGGGTATCGGCGCCTTCATTTTCATAGAGGTAGCCGTACACGTTGCCGCCCGCGAAGGCCGCCGCCCAGGTCTGAGGCATACTGCCGAGGCCCATGTAAGCGGAGGGATCGTAATCGGGGAAGGTGATCCACTGGCCGTCGTAGGTGCTGTTCATATCATAGGTAGCATAGCCGTAGAGGTTGACGGTGGGCAGAGCCTCGGTAACGGTAACGGTCGCAGTGCCGGAAACGGTGGGATCCGCAGCGCTGGTGACGATGACGTTGGTGGTGCCTTCGGCAACACCGGTCACGATGCCCTGATCGCTGACGGTGGCGATGGAGGTATCCTCGATCGCGAAGGTGACTTCCTTATTGAAGGCCTCAGCGGGAAGGACCTCGTAAACAACGGCAGCGCGGCGGCCGGCGTGAACTTCAACGGGCTGAACGTTGATCTCGTTGGGCTGAACGGGCTGGCCGACGTAAACGTTATCGATCGCGAAATAGTCGCCGGTAGGGTTGACGGAAGAGTCCTTCGTGTAGGACCATACCAGGGTGTGCTCACCCGCGGTAAGGCCGTAAGAGAAGGTTTCCCAATCGTTGTCGTAAGCGCCGTAGGTCATTACAACGGTGCCGTCAACAGCGAAATCGCAGTGATCCCAGAAGGTGTAGGAGCCTTCGCCCCAAGCCTTGAAATCAAACTGGACGATGTCGCCCTCATCGGCGTCAACGACCGCGCTGATCTCGGTGGCGGTGCTGGCCATACCGGAGATGTTGGACATCGCATAAACACGGTTGCCCTCCTCAACGACCATCCAGGGATATGCGGCGTCATCATTGAATACGAGACCGCCATCGGGGACGTTCAGCGCCTCGTCAAGAGTGGCGTCACAAACGTGAGCCTTGACGCGGGGCAGGGTGGAAGTCGCGGGATTCTCGAGCTTCTTCTGCTCGGGAGCCTTTTCAGGCGCGGAGAAGCCGGTCATGGGAACTACTGCGAGCACCATGAGGAGCGCGACTGCGAGACTTAAGAGTTTCTTAGCCATTTGGTTTTCCTCCTTTAATAATTTAGCGGAGATTTCCGCATTATTATGTGCATATTATACCTCTTTGCCGGCGGCATTGCAATGGGGCTCAAAGATATTTTTTATGCTCTTTTTCAAAACGCGCAAGTACGGTGAGCACAGCCTGTAAAAAAGCGCCCTCTCCCCCGCCCTGCGCCCCCGGCGAAACTCGGCCCGCATAAAAGCCCCGCCCGAAAATTCGGGCGGGGCTTGCCGATGCGGTTTTGCCGAAGTATCAGAACACGGGCAGCGCGTCGATCATCTCATTGACGTACCTTGCAACGATCAGCGCGTCGTTCATATTGAGCTCGCCGTCGCCGTTAACGTCGCACCAGGGATCGGCGTTCTCCGGGTCGAGCTCCGTAAGGCCCATAGCGCAGCGCATTATGAGCAGAACGTCCTCAAAATTCACGCTGCCGTCGCCATTGGCGTCGCCCCAGAGATGCTCCGCGGGAGCGCCCCCGCAGACAACGGGCACGGTGTTCATATAGCAGATATAGTTTTCATACTCATCGACGTAGCACCACTCGAGATCGAGCTCGACGCCCTCGTCTGCCAGGAATACGCAGTCCTCAGCGAAATAATATCCATCAAACGCCCATATCTGGCAGCCCTCGGAATACTCATGCCCCGCGATGAAGATATGCTCCTCGCCCCACATCTGCTGCTGATCGGTCTCATCGCGCCAGCCGCCGTAGATTATGAAGTAGGGCGCGTCCATGGGGGTCTCAAGATATACGTTATCGATACCCGCCATGCCCTCGACGGGCTCGCCCCAACCGACGACTCTGACCTCATGTATCGCGTAGGGATCGCCGCCGCAGGTCACGGGCACGGTGTTCATATAGCAGATATAGTTCTCATACTCGTCAACGTAGCACCACTCGAGATCGAGCTCGACGCCCTCGTCCTGCGTCGTGAAAACGCAGTCGTCCGCGAAATAGTAGCCCTCGTCCGCCCAGATCTGAGCGCCCTCGGAATACTCGTGACCCTCGATGAACACATGCTCCTCGCCCCACATCTGCTGCTGGTCGGTCTCGTCGCGCCAGCCGCCGTAGATGATGAAATAGGGAGCGCCTTCCGGAGTTTCGAGGAACATATTGTCTATGCCCGCCATACCCTCCACGGGCTCGCCCCAACCGTTGACAACGACCTCATGGATCGCATAGGGATCCTCGGGCTCCGCGGCCGCGCTTATGGGAATGAGCGCCATCGCCATGAGCACCGCGGTAAGCAGAGCGGCAAATCTCTTCATCATATTGTTTTCCTCCTTGCAGCGGCGCCAAACGAGCGCCTTTTTATATTATTTATTATACCGCCGGACGCAGCGCATTTCAAGTGCGGAGGGAGCAAATCCGGGGAAGGCTTTTCATCATGCCCGCTCCCTCTCCTTCGGCGAATAAAGCTTTACGCAAAAAACCGCCCGCCCGGGATGAGCCGGGCGGGCGAGTTTTCAGTCGGTAATGTTATCAGTCGATAACGGGAAGCGCGGGGATGATCTCATTGACGTAGCGGGCAATGAGCAGAGCGTCGGTCATATCCCAAGCGCCGTCCTGGTTGACGTCGCACCAAGGATCGATGTTCTCGGGATCGAGCTCCTGCAGATCCATCGCGTAGCGCATCATGAGCAGGACGTCCTCGGAATCAACAACACCGTCGCCGTTGGCGTCGCCCCAGAGATGCTCCACGGGAGGCTGGGGTTCGCCGGCAGTCGCGAAGACCTCGACCTGGTCAACGTTGAACCTGAACATGTCGGTCACGTTGTAGTGACGGATCGCGATGTAAACGGTCTCGCCGGCAAAGTCGGAGAGGTCGGCCTCATACATCACGTAAGCGCCGGTGGCGGTGAAGTCGCCGGCAACCTTGATCATGTCGGCGGGATC
>JAFPXD010000025.1 GCA_017394835.1 Clostridia bacterium | reverse complement strand
TGGGAAAGAGCGCGCAAACGTACACCAAAGCATAGAAAGAAGGCCTAAAAGTATACCAGTACAACATAGATCGCATCTTTGACCTTGTATATAGAAATACCTTTAAGTACTGATTTTATCTATTCCGATCGAGTGAAGCAGTTTCTCGCCCACGTCATAGACCATTTTAAAGGCGTCTTCCTTCGGCAGCCTGTAACTGTCGTGCATCATCATGACCGCCAGGCCGTGGGTGTAGATCACGATATCCTTCACGGTATTGCCGATCGTCTCGGGCGGGACGTCATATTCCCCGGCAAGCAGATTTGCCGCGTCGGCGTCGAATTCAAACGAAAAGATGCTTTTGTTGTCCCGCACCGGCTCCCCGATGGTATCCATCGGGTCGTCCACAGTGATGAAGCGAAATACATTCGGGTGCTCACAGGCGATGGAAAGATAATAGACTCCGGAAGCAAAGAAGGCGTCGATGGCGTTTCTTCCGGTCATCTGCTCCGGGAGCCCTGCAAAAGCCCTCGCGTTCGCATATCGGAACAACTCCTTTTTCAGTTCCTTCATGCTGCCGAAAACCCAGGAAACGGGCTGCGTCGAGCAGCCGAGCCTTGATGCGATCGCCTTGATCCCGACAGCCCCGATCCCGGCTTCGTCCAGAATCTCATAGGCAGCCTGCAGGATCATCTCCCGCGTGATCCGAACTTTTCTGCCCATATCGGCCTCCTGTTAATACGGTTTGAAGTCGAGCGGCTTGTCACATTCAAACGCCGCCGCTATCTGTTCAAAGCCTTTTGCGGCCTGTGTCTTCAATATGTGCCCGACGTAGATACGCACGGGGAGAGGGAATTTCTCGTGTCCCGTGAACTTTTTGCACGCTTTGGAATTGAAATCTCCGTTAACAGCATATTCCCGGCCCATGTCCGCATAGGGGTCGGTGACTTTTTCCCGCCATTCTCCTTCAAAGAAACGGATCATGAAGTTGTCGCCCTTTACGAGCGTTCCCATGTACGCGCATCCGAGTTTGCCCGCCAAGATCTTAAGATAGGCCTCTCCGCAGCGAAGCTGTACACCTTCCATAAATCCGCCCTGCAGGAGGAACGCCATCTTCGATCCGTCGCTTTTGGGTGTGAGAGTCTCAAGGAACTCCATCAGAAGCCCCGGGATGCACTCCACGTAGAGGGGAAGCGCGATCAAAATGACGGGGTTCCGGTCAAAGGCCTGCCGGATCTGATCCCAGGAAGCTCTGTCGGAGATCTCGTACTGCTCGAAGGAGGCGCCGTTTTCGCGCAGGCCTTCAGTGAATTTCTCCAGGATCGCATTCGTGTTGCTGTATTTCTTGACCCGCGGGCTTCCGTTTATGATCAGCACATGCATGATACCGCCTCCTTCAGTTCGTCTCTCTCAAACACGCCCAGGGACTTCCGCATGAAGTTCAGGGCGGCTCTCTCATTCCAACGTTTCAAATACTCCTTTTCTCCGCTCCCGAAATAGATAAGCCCAACGTCGGGCAGCTTCTGATATCTTGGCACATGCCGCAGCTGCCCTTTGTAAAACTTCAGATACATCGTCAGGATCGGAAGCATCCTGTCATAGACGTTCTTTCCTTTATGGTCCAGGAACCCGAGGGCCGTGTCCGAAATGACCCACATCTGGTCCGCGTGCACGATCTTTTTCAGGATCCTTTCAAAATCATCCTTGATCGAGCATTCCCCGGGGGTTTTCAGCCAGCAGTGATTGCAGCCGATGCAGGGACTGATCCGAAGACCTCCGGCCTCGATGATCTCAAAGTCGGCCCCGCGGCCTGCCAGGCATTTTTTCAGATCATCCGTTACGGATGTGTCTGCAGTGGTATTTACGATCAGTATCATTCTTGTCGAATCCGCCTTTCCTTTTGCTTTATAAACGCGTTTATATTAACGTGTTTATATTATAATGGATCCCCGGATTTGTCAAGTGTTTTTTCACAGATCGTTTTTCTTTCAGGCTTTTCGTTACCGGGTCTTGTTATGAGAAGGTTGTTCAAGGCTTGCCTCCTATACACTTTTGTTTTTTTACAGAGCAAGGAAACGCAAAAAGTACACCAGCTTTTTGGGCCGTTTTTGACCGATGAAAGCAAAATAATCGAGCTACGAAGCAGCCGATCGACCGCTCCGTAGCCCTATTTGTGCTTATTTTGCCTGATTATGCCTGTTTTTCGCTCCAAAAACAAGGAAAAACCCCTTTTGCCTTGGTAGACAAAAGAGGTTTCTTTGATGTATAAGAGCGCCAAAATGATACATAATCAAGGTAAAAGCGCCTAAATGATACACGCTTGCTGCCTCGCCAAACCGGAATTTGTCAATTGTCAAGACTTTATTATCTGCTTATCTTTTTCTCTTAACCGGCAACCAGATCGCGCTATGGTAGTCCGGATCTGTTTTTTCTCCGTTCACGCAATCATACCACTCCACATTGGCATTGCCGCAAAGCTCATACTCCGGATTTCCCGGCAGCCATTCTTTGAAGATTCGCGTGTTAACGCTTTGAAGAGCTTCCGGGATTGGGCCAATGCAGTCAAACACCGCCCAGTCGCTCCGAGGAAATTCATAGACGACCATGCCTTCCGGCACGTCTCCGCCCGTATATCTCCCGGCAACGAGATACCGGAACTTTCCATCGCCGATGTCGTCGATACAGACGCCGTATTCACCAATGCAGTTGTCCACCAACGCCTGTTCATAGGGATTCGACGGAGCGTTTCCGGCATACACGTTGTAAGCATACTTTTCGCAGATTTCGTCCCAGAACTTTGGAATCTCTGCATATGCGGTTTCATTGTCGAACACTTTCTGAAAGCCGATGACCTTAAACGGGAACATCGGTGTGATTTTGTAATCCATCTGATTACCTCCCTGAATGGATATTTTGATGGTCAAGGGGAGAAAGGTGTTTATTGCTGCTCCTCCGTCGCGTACTCGTGACGGTGTTGAACCGTGGAAACGGGAGAATGCTTTCGTAAAGCTTTCCGGCGTTTCATAACCATACCGAAATGCAATGTCGATTACTCTATCTTCTGTATCCCGAAGATCCACAGCCGCCCGGTACAGTCTGCGGTTTCTTATATACTCTCCGATACCGTATCCGGTCAACAGAGAGAATACCTTCTGAAGATAGAACGGGGAAATATTCACCCGATCCGCAACACCCTGCGCACTGATGTTATCGGTCAGATGTCTTTCAATATAATCGATTGCCGTACGAATGCAGGTTAACCACTCCACAAACATGTCCCCCTTCCCTTGATGTTATGAATCATTTTATCATTCCAGGTGAAAACTGTCCTGTCATTTACTGTTCAGATCTGTCATATGCTAGTATAGCATAAAAACGTAAGTTTTTTAATCATTCACCACACAAAAAACCTCTTTTGCCTTGGCAGACAAAAGAGGTTTCTTTGATGTGAAAGACCGCCTAAAAGGGCACCAAACCATAGAAAGACCGCCTAAAAGTACACCAGAGATCGGTATTCTTTCTAACTCTAAATACTGCGAATGGATCGCGCGCATCTTCTGTGTCAGTCCATATCGAAGGCGTCTTTCAGAAATGCTGCGGTCTTTTCCAGCGTTGCCTCCTCGAAGGGACTGTCCAGGCCGACCTCTGCCAGGACCGCGGCAAACTTCTTTCCGTGGGTGCGATCCAGCAGACGGCAGAAGGCGTCGACGCCTGCGCCGGGATTTTCCGCTTCCAGACGGCAGATCTGCATGGAAGCCACCGCAGAATCGGAATAGCTGATGACGTAACCGGGGTAAGCAAAGAAATGCTGATAGACGCTCCAATAGTTGCTTTTGAAACGCACGCCGCTCAGGCCCGCAATGCCGTAGTCCTCTAGACACTGCCCGAATATGGCGTCAAGGTTTTCCACTGTCAGCTCCTCAGGAGCAAGCGCGTAAGCCTGCAATTCAAAGTCCGCGTACGCCCCCTCCTGAAGAACGGAATAGACCAGAAGATCCGACAGAGTCGCACGGAGGTTCTCCGCCCGCGCGCTGTCCGAGAAAGGATCGGCATAGGCAAACGCCAGATACTGCATGGCCTGGGAATAGGTCTCGCCGGTCTCATAGTCTCCTGCGATGCAGTAATTGTAATGCCAGTCGGTAAAGTGCCCGAATTCGTGGAACAGCGTGATGAGCAGATCCTTTGAATCGGGATCCACGAAAATATACGGCGACTCATAGTTCCCTATGTAGCTTGTATAGCCGATGCCCATCTTGTTTGGCGAGTAAGAAACGTCATACAGCTCGTAGCCTGACATGAAACGGAAGCTGTCCCAAACGGGCCCGCCCATCTTTTCTGCGGCCGCGGAAAGCAGTTCCATCGAATTGGACTCATTCCAGTCAGAATAGTACGAATACTGACCGGCAATTTTGGAGTTTTGCATCAGCGGAGCAAGCATGGTTTTGACCATGCTCAGATATTCCCGCGCCTGGGCAGTTGTATAATCCCGCTTGTAGTCGCAGGCATAGCTGTAATCCATGTAGTTCTCATATCCCTTGGCCTCGGCGATCTTCTGGCGGACCTTGACAAGCTCGATGAAAATCGCACCTGACGCCTCGTGGTTCTTTTCGATCTGGCTGTAGCTGGTATAATCGGCTGTCGACGCCAGCTCATAGTATTGGAACAGCAGATCGTTTTCCTGCTGTTTCAGGTCGAGGTAGGTTTCGTCGCCGACGTTGAAATTGTCATAGTCAAGGAAAAATCCTTCGCCGAAATATGCCTGTTCCAGGGCATCCCGGTATGGCGAGCCGGCGAAAGCGGCATAGAGCGCATTCTCCTTTTCCTCCTCGATCCCGCATTGCTCCTGGCAGTAATTGTATTCATCGGCGTAATAGCTGTCGCTCATATCCATGCAATAATGGTAGAACGCCAGGGCATCCATCGAAGAAAGGTTATGGATCTGCACGGCAATCGGGTAATATTCGTTCAAAAGCTCCTCCGCACTGTCACACCCGGGGATCTTCTCCGTGAGCGCCTTGATATCGGCGAACAGCTTTTCCGCATCCGGGCGGGTGTAGACCATCTCGGACAGCTTGGGCACGGCGATCGGCTCCTCCGGCAGGAAGCTCAGCTTTCCGCCGTTTAGCATGCGTGCCGGGATCTCCTCCGGGGTGGAGGGATCGGCAGTGCCGGGATCTGGCTCCGTCGGCGTCGTCGGATCGGGTTCCGTCGCCGCCGGCTCGTCAAGCG
Source organism: Clostridia bacterium (assembly GCA_017394835.1). Taxonomy (GTDB): domain Bacteria; phylum Bacillota; class Clostridia; order Christensenellales; family CAG-138; genus UBA3857. Next base: position 33,695 of record JAFPXD010000025.1, on the reverse strand, counting down.
CAGGCGGCGCGGAGTGTTTGCCGCAGCCGGCGCAGCACAGGCAGATCAGGAGCGTTGCAGCCAAAAGCAAAGAAAAAATGTGATTACGTTTCATTATTACGGTTCCTCCCTATTATCACAACGTAACGCCGACGACAGACGATACTCCGGCTTCGCCGCAGATCCTCTCTCCGGTAATAATCTGACTGCATAGATTATTTGTGTTTGTTATTTTAACACAAAACATCTGTTTATCAACAATTTCACGATATTATATTTTATCTATTATACCACAAAACATCCGTTTTTTCAATATTTTCGCGTAATTAAATCCTTACCCGACTGGGTATTTTTAGTGAATATTCGGTTCAAGTCCTGCCTCCTACACCTATTTGTTCTTTCTTTACAGAGCAAAGAAACGCAAAAAGTACACCAGCGTATTCGGCTGTTTTCGAGGCCTGAAAGCAATAAATCGGGCTCCGGAGAAGCTGATCGACCGCTCCGGAGCCCGATTTCACGGTATTTTGCCTGTTTTTCGGCTAAATTGCAAGAAGAAACCTCTTTTGTCTACCAAGACAAGAGAGGTTTCTTTCATGGGAAAGAGCACGTAAATGATACGTAACCCATAGAAAAGGCACCAAAATGATACGTGCTTCAGTCCTGCAAACGACAATTTACCGAATTGCTTTCAATGTGTAAGTGGCACCCCAGCTTTTCAGAATTGTGACAGATGAAAAGCCGGCTTTGAGCAAAGCTTCCTTTTCGTGTTCGACGGTTAATGGCGTGTCGTAGTGATAAAAAGCCTCATCCGCTATGCTCTGTTCTCCTTTCAGACGAAGCAGCTCATTTTGATAAAACTGCTCTTCTTCCATTGACAATGCGAAATAATCCGTCAGAATGAAGCAGCCTCCAGGCTTTAACGCTTTTCTCAGTTTTTCATACAGAGGTATTTTTTCCTCTTTGGTAAAATGATGAAGCGATTCCACAGACACCGCTGCATCATAGGAGTTTTCGGCAAACGGCACATCAAAATACGATCCCAGAATCAGCGTCATTTTCTTATCGGGAAACTTGTTGCGCAGCTTGTCAAGCATACCCGGTGCAAGGTCAATGCCTGTGATCTCTGCCGAAGGCACCATCTCATAGTAATAATCGAGTTCCAGACCAGTACCGCATCCCAAATCAAGAAGGCGTGTACCATGAATTTGCGGAAGGCAGGTTGCTGTAAACGGATAGAATTCCCGTGCGGAATCAATACAGGTCAGTTGGTGTTCTTCATATCCGTTTAAACGAGCATCGAAGAATTCTCCCATTTTTTCCAGCATATATACTAACCTCGCCAAATCCCGACTTGTCGAGATGATTATACCATGATCTGGTGGTTGAATCAACAAAGAAACCTCTCCTGCCCTTGGTAGACAAAAGAGGTTTCTTTGATGGCGGAGGAGGAGAGATTCGGTTTTGACCCTGTTGCCACGCTTTGCTTGCGCTCCGCGCTGACGCAAAGCGGGCAGGGATCAAAACACAGGCCTGAAAATGCTTCGCATTTTCTTGACGGTCTTCGAATCTCTGCCATACAAATGCGCCACAAAAATACCACCCCGATGGAGTGGTATTTTTGTGGCGGAGGAGGAGAGATTCGAACTCTCGAACGGCTTATGACCGTTACACGATTTCCAATCGTGCGCCCTCGACCAAACTAGGCGACTCCTCCAATTGGCTATGCGGTTGTTTTGCCTCAACAGCGGGGATTATTATACAGCATGGATGGAACAAATGCAAGCTTTTTTTTAATATATTTGGGCGCCCCTATCGAAGCGCCCCTTTAGTTTTGTCAATCATCCGTCCTGCCGTTCATCCGCTTTATGTTCGCGGCGATCTGCCTTCCCGTGGGGGTGGCGGCAAGGCCGCCCTTCGCGGTCTCGCGGTATTCGGGGCGGATCTCGCGCCCGACGGCGTACATGCTCGAAACGACCTCGTCAAAGGGGATGAGGCTCGTTATCCCGCAGAGCGCGAGGTCGGCGGAAAGCAGCGCGTTCGCCGCGCCCATCGCGTTGCGCTTTATGCAGGGGCATTCGACGAGCCCCGCCACGGGGTCGCAGACGAGCCCTTCTATATTCTTTATCGCTATCGCCGCCGCATCGAGGCAGTGGATGGGATCCCCGCCCGAAAGCTCAACGAGCGCGGCCGCCGCCATTGATGCCGCGACGCCCGTTTCGGCCTGACAGCCCGCCGCCGCGCCCGAAATGGAGGCGTTTTTTGCAAAGAGCATGCCTATCGCGCCGGCGCAGAAGAGCCCTTCGACGAGCTTATCTTCCGACCAATCCCTTGAATGCGCCGTTTCGAGGAGCACCGCGGGGATTATGCCGGAGGCGCCCGCCGTGGGAGCCGCGACTATCCTGCCCATCGCGGCGTTGACCTCCACCACGGCCATCGCCGCGGCCGCCGCGTGGCAGGTCTCGCTGCCCGAAAGGGGGCCGAAATCGGCATAGCGGTAGAGAGTCCTCGCCTCTCCGCCCGAAAGGCGGCTGACGGATTTGAGATCCTCCGTGAGGCCCTTCTTGACGGATTCCCGCATCACGGTGAGGGAACGGCGCATCTCGGTCATAAGCTGTTCCCTTGCGGATTCGCTCAGCTCCATCTCCCTGCGGATCATCACCTCGGAAATGGTTATCTGCTCGGCGTCGCAAAGCTTCAAAAGCTCGGCGCCCGTATTGAAATCGTACCTCATAGCTTGCTCCTCTTATCAAATGACGGTCATATCGTGCACCGCGGGGCAGAGCCGCATTATTATCGCGGGCATATCGGGCGTGACGGGCTCATCCGATTCGATGACCATGTACGCCTCGTTATCGCCCTTGCCGCGGCGGAAAACGCGCATATTCGCGATGTTCACGCCGAGCTGCGCCAGCACGCGGGAAACATCCGAAATGACGCCGGGCATATCGTGGTGCTGTATTATCAGAGTCGGGTACTCGCCCGTCACCTCGACGTCGAGCCCGTTTATTTTGGTGATGAGTATGTTCCCGCCGCCTACGGAGCGCCCAGTGACGTCGGTCTCCTTACCGTTCACGTCCTCCGCGATTATGCGGACGGTGTTGGGATGCTCCGCGGGCTCCTCCGACCAGGTGAAATCGACGGACAGACCGCTGTCGCGCGCGAGCTTATAGGCGGAGCGGATGCGGGCGTCGTCCGGCATACAGCCCAGGAGCCCCGCGATCAGCGCCTTATCGGTGCCGTGCCCGCGGCCGGTCTCGGCAAACGAGCCGTAGAGCGTAAAGCTCGCGTGGGAGGGCTCCGCGCCCATTATCCTGCGCGTGATATAGCCCAGCCTCACAGCGCCCGCGGTGTGGCTCGAGGAGGGGCCCGTCATGCGCGGACCGATTATGTCGAATACGGAATAGTTTTCCATGAGTTTTCTCCATGCTTCTTTGTTTACACGGGGATTATACCGCAGAGCGGGAGGAAAAACAAGGGGAGCTTTTGTAAAACGAAAAAAGCCCGCCCGCGGGCGCGGACGGGTTCGGTGCAGATAAATAGAAACTGCGGTCACTTGCCGAATATCACGACGGGGAACAGGCCGTGGGAGAAGCCTTTATCGTCCATCGCTTCGACCCGGTACAGGAGCGCGGGCTTGCCCTTATAGATCGTCAGCAGTTCGGAATCGAGCCTTATCTCGCCGAGCTTGCCGTCGATCTGTTTGGCGACTGCGATTCTTATGAGCGCGTCTCGTTCTTCTTCGGAGATCTCTATCGGCTCAGAGCCCTCGGCCCAGCCGTCGATCCTCGAATAATCCTCGATCTCGCCTTCGGCATTGACCGTGACGGAAACGGAGTTATTAAGCTCTTTCACGTCCTTTTGGAAGAGCTTGACTACAATGCTGCTCGTTTCCTTTCCGTTCTGCGAATACCGCGTCACAAGGCTTTCGCCGTATTTTTCGGTATCAACAAGGGATGAAACACGCTCCCTTACCGCGCTTACAAGCTCATCGTCGTCAAGCTCCGCGGCACGGACGATAGGCTCGAACGGCGCTATCCCGTAAAACCTTATCACCTCGCCGGTCTCGGGGTCAATGACTATCCTGCCGCGCTCACCCGTCCTGAAACGGTCGTAGGTTTTGCCGGAAAAATCGGAAACATAGCTTACGTCATATGAACAATCATAAGCATTGCCGCCGAGCTCTATGCTTTTCCCATCGGTCTTTTCAGCGGTAAACTCATTGCTTTCGGATGCTATGCTCTCAGCCGTAAAAGCACTCCGAGCACACCCGGTCGATGCAATTATCAAGAATACCGTTAACAGGAATATCATGCCGTTTCTTTTCATTGTTCTGAACATTGCCTCCTATTTTCGAAATAAACGATAATCGCTTAAAAAAGCGCCCCCCGCACCGCACGGTGCGGGGGGATGCGGGGGATCGGATTAGTCGCGGTACATGGGGCGCTCCTGATAGTGGGTGTGCAGGAGCTCATGCGCCTTGTGGGAGCCGGGCTTCTCGAGGAAGGTCTCATAGAGTTCCTTGACCTCGGGATTCTCGTGGGACTTGCGGAGGCTCATCGCGGCGTCCTCACCGTAGAGACCCGCGGCGCGGATGGCGCGCAGATCGGTGAAGTTCCTTACGTAGCCGGGCTGATGGGGCTGACCGCCGCCGTTTACGCAGCCGCCGGGGCAGGCCATGACCTCGATGAAGTGGTAATTCTTCTCGCCGGACTTGACCATGTCGAGCAGCTTGGAAGCGTTCTCGAGGCCGGAGGTAACGGCAACGTTAACGTCCATACCGGCGACCTTGATGGTGGCTTCCTTGATGGCGTCGGTGCCGCGGACGGCGTGGATGTCGAGATTATCGAGGGGCTTGCCTTCGAGGATCTCATAGACGGTACGGAGGGCAGCCTCCATAACGCCGCCGGTAGCGCCGAAGATGTGTCCCGCGCCGGACGCCATGCCGAGGAAGGGATCGCAGACCTCGTCGGGCAGCTCGGTGAACTTGACGCCGGCTTCGCGGATCATCTTGGCAAGCTCACGGGTGGTGAGGGATACGTCGATGGTCCTCAAACCGTTGGTGGAAAGCTCATCGCGGGCAGCCTCGAACTTCTTCGCGGTGCAGGGCATGATGGAAACGACTACGATATCCTTGGGATCGATGCCGGCCTTCTCCGCATAATAGGTCTTGACCAGAGCGCCGAACATGCCCTGGGGGCTGCGGCAGGAGGAGAGGTTGGGGATGAACTCGGGATAGTAGGTCTCGCAGAACTTGATCCAGCCGGGGGAGCAGGAGGTGATGAGCGGGAGCTTGCCGCCGTTCTTGACGCGCTCGATGAACTCGGTGCCTTCCTCCATGATGGTGATATCCGCGGCGTTGTCAACGTCGAATACGCGGTCAAAGCCCAGGCGGCGGAGAGCGGCGATCATCTTGCCCTCTACGTTGGTGCCGATGGGCATACCGAACTCCTCACCGAGCTGTACGCGGACGGAGGGAGCGGGACCGACGACGACGTGCTTGGTGGGATCGGCGAGAGCCGCCCAGACCTTCTTGGTATCGTCACGCTCGGTAAGAGCGCCGGTGGGACATACGGCGATGCACTGGCCGCAGTTTACGCAGGCGGTCTCATCGAGATCCATCTCGAACGCGGAGGCGATGTGGGTCTTGAAGCCGCGCTGGTTGGGGCCGATGACGGAGCAGTGCTGGTTGTGCTTACATACGGCGACGCAGCGGCGGCACAGTATGCACTTGGAGTTATCGCGGATGAGGTGGATGGCGGAATCGTCGATATCGGGCTTCATGGGCTCGCCGAACTCGAACTTGTGGTTATCGCAGCCATACTCCTGAGCCAGGGTCTGCAGCTCGCAGTTGGTGGAGCGGGAGCAGCCGAGGCAGTCCATGCGATGGTTGGAGAGCATGAGCTCGAGGGTGGTCTTGCGGGCCTTGCGCAGAGCGGGGGTGTTGGTCCTTACGACCATGCCCTCGGCTACCTGCTGGAGGCACGCGACGGGGTTGGACCTTGCCTTCTCGACCTCAACGACGCACATACGGCACGCGCCGATGGCGTTGATATCCTTGAGGTAGCAGAGGGTGGGGATGCGGATGCCCACGGACTCGGCGGCCTGGAGGATGGTATAGTTGGCAGGCACCTGAACGGCCTGACCGTTGATTGTCATGTTGATCATTTCCATATCTCTGACTCCTTATTTCTTGACGATTGCGCCAAACCTGCAGGTCTCGATGCAGGCGCCGCACTTGATGCACTTGTTGACGTCGATGGTGTGGGGCTGCTTGACCGTGCCGCTGATAGCGCCGACGGGGCACTTGCGCGCGCAAGCCGTACAACCGCGGCAGACGTCGGGCTGGATCTCATAATGCATGAGGTTCTTGCAGACGCCGGCGGGGCAGCGCTTCTCGAATACGTGCGCCTCATACTCATCGCGGAAATACTTCAGCGTGGAGAGGACGGGGTTGGGAGCGGTCTGGCCGAGAGCGCAGAGAGCGTTGGCCTTGATGTAGTAGCAGAGCTCTTCGAGCTTTTCGAGATCCTCGGGCTCGCCGCGGCCGTCGGTGATCTTCTGGAGCAGCTCGAGCAGACGCCTCGTACCGATACGGCAGGGAGTGCACTTACCGCAGGACTCGTCAACGGTGAAGTCGAGGAAGAACCTTGCGAAGTCAACCATACAGGTGGAATCGTCGGTAACGATCATACCGCCGGAACCCATCATGGCGCCGATACGGGTGAGGTTGGCGTAATCGATGGGGGTATCGAGGAACTGAGCGGGGATACAGCCGCCGGAAGGACCGCCGGTCTGGACCGCCTTGAACTTCCTGCCCTTGGGGATGCCGCCGCCGATATCATAGATGATGTGGCGGAGAGTGGTGCCGAGGGGGATCTCAACGAGGCCGGTGTTGTTGATGGCGCCGCCAAGCGCAAAGACCTTGGTGCCCTTACTGTCCTCAGTACCCATGGAGGCGAACCAATCGGCGCCCTTCATGATGATCTGGGGGATGTTGGCAAGGGTCTCAACGTTATTGATGATAGTGGGCTTCTGGAACAGACCCTTGTTCGCGGGGAACGGGGGCTTGTTGCGGGGCTCGCCGCGGTTGCCCTCGATGGAGGTCAGGAGCGCGGTCTCCTCGCCGCAGACGAACGCGCCCGCGCCGAGACGGATGTCGATATCGAAATTGAAGCCGGTGCCGAAGATATCCTCGCCGAGCAGGCCATACTCACGGGCCTGACCGATGGCGATCTTCAGACGCTCAACGGCGATGGGGTACTCCGCACGGACGTAGATGTAACCCTTGGAAGCGCCGATGGCGTAGCCGGCGATGGCCATAGCCTCGAGAACGGCATGGGGGTCGCCCTCAAGAACGGAACGATCCATGAACGCGCCGGGGTCGCCCTCGTCCGCGTTGCAGACGACGTACTTCTGATCGGCCTCGTTCGCAGCGGCAAACTGCCACTTCATGCCGGTGGGGAAGCCCGCGCCGCCGCGGCCGCGCAGACCGGACTTCTTCATAACGTCGATGACCTCAGCGGGGGTCATCTCGGTCAAAACCTTACCGAGAGCGGCATAGCCGTCCATCGCGATGTACTCGTCGATGTTCTCGGGGTTGATGACGCCGCAGTTGCGGAGCGCAACGCGCATCTGGGTCTTGTAGAAATTGGTTTCGCCGAGGGCGGGAACGTCCTCGAGCTTCTGACCTTCCATCTCCTTATGGACAAGGCGCTCAACTACGCGGCCCTTGAGGAAATGCTCTTCGGCGATCTCCTTAACGTCCTCGGGCTTTACACGGCTGTAATAGGTGCCCTCGGGATAGACGATCATGATGGGGCCCATGGCGCAGAGGCCGAAGCAGCCCGTGCGGATGACCTGGACTTCATCCTGGAGGCCCAGCCTCTCGAGCTCGAGCTTCAGATTGTCCGCGATGGCCTGGGAACCGCCGCTGGTGCAGCCGGTACCGCCGCAAATCAGTACATGTGAACGAATCATTTATTTAACCCTCCGTTATTTTTCAGCAGCGCCGATGGTGTACTCGACGATGGGCTTGCCGCCCACGATGTGCTTTTCAACGATCTCCTTCGCCTTGGCGGGATCGATGAGGACGTAGGTGACGCGCTCGTCGCCCTCGAATACCTCAACGATCGGCTCGAAACGGCACATGCCGATGCAGCCGGTCTGGCTTACTTCGACGCTGCCGGTGAGGCCGCGGTTTGCGATCTCCTCAACGAAGGTGTTGAGGACGGGGCGGGCGCCCGCTGCGATACCGCAGGTCGCCATACCGACGACGATGCGCTTCTCGGCGGAGCCTTCGCGAAGGATGACCTTGTTCTGCATCCTCTCGCGGATTGCTTTCAGTTCTTCCAAAGATTTCATAATCACTTTTCCTTTCTGGTGATTTGATTTGCTTAAATATTTGACCTCGGGGCGTTCCCCAAGGGATCGTAAGGGGTCTATTCGCTCTGCTCCGCCTCGCCGTAATACTGCTCCGTGAGAGACTCGCGTATCCACATGAGCACGTCGGGAGAGGAGAGCGGAACGTCGCCCAGCACTTCGCGGAGCATTCGGGTATCGAGCTCCACTTCCCTGCCGGGCATCGTGTGCCTGTAAAGGAAATCCACTTCGGGACTTCCCTGCACAAGGGAAACCACAGTGCTGATAACGTCCCCCAGCGGGGTGAAATCAAGGTGCGTTTTATAGAAGAATGCCGTGACCTCGGTGCCGTGCGTCTCGGGGTAGAGAGCGCGTTCGCGGGAGGTGATGGTCATATACCCGCCCGTCTGTTCGGCGGCAAGCTTCAGAAGGGGAAGCCCCATGCCGACCTTGCGGGTCGTACGGGTGGTGGAGAAGGGATCCGTGACCCTGTTCAGGAATTCCTCGCTCATGCCGCGCCCGTCGTCCTTTATCTCGAGTTTTAAGGATTCGGCGGTCTCGGTGAGCAGTATTTCGACGAAGCCCGCCTCCGCATGGATGGAGTTTTGAGCTATATCCAATATGTTGAGTGAAAGCTCCTTCATGGGATCAGGCTCCTTTCAGTTTTTCAAACAATGCGTGACGGATGACCTCGGGCTCCGCATCGGGTGAGCAGTCAAGCTCCATGTGATTGAGAGTGACCGCGAAATCGGTGAGCCTGTGAGCATCGGAGGATACCACGACGCGCCTTCCGCCCGAAAGCTTTTGGGCGTTTTCCTTGTCGCGCACCTCGCAGAGCTCGAACACGGGCTCATCGGGGAACATACCGAGTATCGCAATAAGGCCGTTGGATTCCCTGTCTATATGGGCGGGGTAGGCAATGCCTCCCATCCCGCGGACGAGGGCGGCCGCTTCGGTCAAAGAAAGGCTCGTGGCGGCGGGCAGGAACCAGGGGTCCTCCCCTATCACCTCGTCATCCCTCCCCATTATGGGCTGACCGCCGAATATTTCCACACGGTTTTTAAGCGGCATTCTGTAAGGCTGTATCGCCTCGTCGAAGGCCATAGCCTGTTTCAGGCCTTCAAACAGGCATACCATGTGGATCTCCTCGGAGGTGGTCAGTTCGCAGCCGGCGACGGGCGTTACGCCGTATTCCTCGCAGGCCGAGAAGAAGGCGGGGCAGTTTTTGCAGGAGTTATGATCCGTAAGCGCCACTATGCGGACTCCCGCAAGATAGGCCATACCTGCAATGTTGCACGGGGTCATATCGTCATCCCCGCAGGGGGATAAACAGGAATGCACGTGCAGATCGTAGGTAAAGAGCGCCATCGTCAGTTCCTTTCTTCCGTTTCAGCGTAATCGGCCTCGGCATGAGCTTCGGAAAGCATCGCATCCTTCACGTCGCCGCAGAGCTCGAACATGCCCTTGCGGCTGCCCAGAAGGTTTATGCCGTGCATCTTGGCTTTACTCAGCGCCTCGGGATCCGGAGCGACTCCCTCCGCGAAAATGACGCACGCGACGTCGGTAAGCTGCGCGACTGCGGAGACGTTCATGTTGGACATGATCGTCACCCATGCGTCGTCGGGCTGCGCGCGGCCCATTACCCAGCTTAACAGATCGCCCGCGTAGCCCCCCTTGATCTCACGGGAGCCGTCCGCGAGCTCTATCACGTCGAGCCCGAGTTTTTCGATAAGTTTATCAACTGTCAGCATTGTTTCTTCTCCTTTCGGCGGTTTCGCTTCAGCCCTGGAGCTCGCTCCTCACCTTGCAGTCCTCGATCTTCGCTTCGCCGTTCACAACGTCGAGCGCGAAGGCGCGGCAGGTGGGCGAGCCGCAGGCGCCGCAGTCCTTGTTGGGGAGCTTTTCGGCGAGCGCTTCCGCCTTTTTCATTGCCAGCATCATCTTGAACATATTGGGGGCGCCGTCGGGCATGTAGGTGAAGGCTTCCGCCTCGGTGTAATCCGAGGGGATCTCACCCTTGAACCTTTCGAGGCTCTCTATATCCTCAAGATTGTTGGGCTTTACGACGACCGTCTTCTGCAGGCTCTGCAGGCGCAGCCTCGCAACGTAGCCGTTGGAGGGGGCGAGCACGCCGCCGACGCAGCCGGGGCTGCAGGCGTTGAGCTCAACGAAGCCTATATCGCCGAGCATGCCGCTTTCGAGATCGTCCAGTACCTTGATGACGTTATCTATGCCGTCGGCCGTGAGGTAGCCTTCGTTCATGAGGGAAGCCGCCTCGCCGCTCGTCGTCGCCCACCGGAGGCCCACGGAGCCCGCTTCGGGAGCGGAATCGGGACCGGGGACGGAGCCCTTCATCTTATCGAGCAGAGTCATATAGACGTCGTTCATGGAGGTCACGTAATCGACGTGGACCGTCTGCCCCTCCATAACGCTCTTCGCCCAGCTCACCTTTGCGGGACAGGGCGAGATGAAGACCGTCTTTATATCCTCCGGCTTGAGCTCGGGATGTTCCTCAAGCGCCCTTTCCCTTGCAAGCTTGCCTGCAAGCTCATAGGGGGGGAGTATCGGAACGAGCTGATCGCAGAGGGTGGGGAACCTGAGCTTTATAAGCCTTACGACAACGGGACAAGCGGAGCTTATGACGGGGCGCGCGACGTTTTCGCCGGCCATGTATATCCTCGTGAGATCGGTAACGTATTCGGCCGCCTTTGCGACCTCGTAAACGTCGGAAAAGCCCATATCGAGGAGCCCCTGGATAACGAAATCCGCTTCGTCCAGGTGGTTGAACTGCCCGAACAGCGAAGGCGCGGGCAGCGCTATGAGATACTTGGAAAAATCCAGATCGGAGAGCTTATCGTAGGATGCATGCTTCGCATTGTGCTTGCACACCCTAATGCACTCGCCGCAGTCGATGCACTGGTTGGCGTTTATTACCGCCTTTTCATCCCTTATGCGGATCGCCTCAACGGGGCATCTGCGCAGACAGGTGGTGCAGCCGGTGCATTTTTCCGGGTCGATAGCGACCGAATGAGTGTATTTTGCCATTTAAGCCCTTCCCTTTCGGCAAGGCAGCCGCATCGGATGCGAAAGCCTTACTTGTTCAGATGATACCAAAGCTCGATCGTGGTGCCCACTCCGACCTTTGTATCGATGTGCATCTCGTCCGAATACCTTTTCATATTGGGCAGACCCATGCCGGCGCCGAAGCCCAGCGCGCGGATGTTTTCGGGAGCGGTGGAGAACCCCTCCTTCATGGCCTCTTCGACGTTTCTGATGCCGGGGCCAACGTCCTTCAATATGATGATGATGGTATCCTCCGTGATGTAAACATCCGCATCGCCGCCGTGAGCGTGGATGACCATATTGATCTCACCCTCGTACATCGCAACGGAGATTGAGCGGATTATCTCCGGAGAAACGCCCAGCTGCCTGAGCAGTTTTTTGGTCTCGACCGAAGCGCGGCCCGCGTTTGCGAAGCTGGCTCCGTCAACATCGAAATGATAATGCAGCGCCTCACTCATGATCGTTACCGTTCAAGCCTTCCGCCGGACTGCAGCACCCGCATTCGCAGGCGGCCTCTTCCGGCTGGTCCTTCCTGCCCAAACCCGCGCAGTAAAGCCTGCCGCAGGATTCGAACATGGGGAGAGCGGTCTGAAGGACGACGACTCCGTTTTCCGCCGCGAAGTCAACGATGCCGGCGGGCGGCACCTTGCCTCTGACGAAAACAACGCAGTTCATGTCCATCATGAGAAGCGTCCTTATTACCTGAACGTTGATGAGCCCGGAGAGCAGCACGCCCTGATCCTTGACGAACGCGAGCACGTCGCTCATCATGTCGCTTCCGCAGGCGGAATGCACCTCATGATCGAGCATATCCTCGCCCGTCAGGACGTTGGCGTTCAGTATTTCGGCTACCTGACTGATCTTCATAACGGCGATTCTCCTTTGATTGGGGTTTTGTTGTCCTTACTGATACTTCTTGATGATGTCCCTTACGTCGGCGGGAACGAGACGGCCGTAAACTTCGCCGTCGATGGTCATAACGGGAGCAAGACCGCAGCAGCCGAGGCAGCGGGTGGGTTCCAGAGTGAACTTGCCGTCCGCGGTGGTGTGGCCGGGCTCAACGTTCAGCACGCGGGAAAGCTCGTCGAGGATGTTCTGAGAACCCTTGACGTAGCAGGCGGTGCCGAGACATACCCTTATGAGATGCTCGCCCCTGGGCTCAAGATTGAACATGGAGTAGAAGGTGGAAACACCGTAAACTTCCTCCAGTGAGCGGCCGAGCCCATCGGCTACCATCTTCTGGACCTCTATGGGAAGATAACCATAGATCTCCTGTGCCTTCTGAAGAACGGGCATAGTCGCGCCGTCCTTCCCCTTCCAAGTGGCAATGAAATCCTTGAGCTCTTTTTCCTGCTCAGGGGTGCCCTTAAAGGGAATTGTCGTGATTTGTTTTGCCATGACAGTCCTCCTTATACCGCTTTTCGCGGAATTATTGGTTAGCTTGGCGTGACGGGCGGCCGCCCCTTTCGGACTCATGAGACGCGCTCACTGCCAAAAGGGCGCAGTATCCCCATCATCAACCATCGTAAAGTATAACACATCAGCAACTCATATTCCATATTTAATTGATACAATTTATTGTATATTTCGCCTCGGGAGGCAAATCGAGGCAAAAAACGGCCGCTTAAATTCCGAGTATTTTTATAGGAATTTGACTCGGGGAAGCCTCTTTCGGCGCGCGCGGCGTTCGTCAGCCCCGGCAAAGGCTCCCGCGGCGGCGGATCGAAGCGCTTAACTGATATGTCTTTCCGCATAAAAAGATCCGCCGCGGGGCGGATCGGCCCCGGGCGGATCGTTGTGTTTTCGCCTCAGCTTCCCAGCAGAGGCTGGTCGAATGCGAAGAGGGTCTCGTTTATCTCGTAAATATCGTACCTGCCGTGGGTGATGAAATACTCGATTATCATATCGAAACGGTTGGAGCGCGAAAGGGTCAGCCCCGCGCGGCGCAGAAGATCGAGCGTGGAGGGAAGATCGAGCCGGAGGGCGATCGCGAAAGCGACGGCCGTGGGCTTGGACGGGCGGTAGTTTTCATCGCTCCGTATCTTCGAAAAAAGCTTGCGGTCTATGTTTGCCCGCTTATAGCATTCGGCGTCCGTCATGCCGGAAGCGTCTATGCGGCGGAGCAGATTGCGGGAAAAGCCCTCGTCAAGGCTGCGGAGCCATTCCTCGAGCTCACCATCCGGGCGGTAACCTTCGCAAAGTTCCTCGTCCGCCTCCTCACGCGCCTCGTAATGGGCGGGCTCGCAGGCGTTCGCGGCGGCGCTTTCGCGCGCCTTGTGCTGCCTGCGCCAAAGGGCGAAGGGCTTGGGCCTTTCGGCCTTGGCTTCGGACGCATCCTGCAGCTCTGCGGGGCGGCTGTAAGCCGCGCCCATGACCGCATCCGGGCGGAAAGGCGCGCTTTCACGCGGGGGACGGGCTATGGCGCTTTCAACCTCCGAAACGAGGGCGCCGTCCGCCACTATGCCGCGGTCGCCGAAAATGCTCAGATAGACGGTCATCTCATGCGTTTCGAGGAACTCCCTTACGGCGCTTATCGCGACGGCCGCCGCTTCGCGCTTGGGATAGCCGTAAACGCCGGAGGAGATGAGCGGGAACGCGACCGTTTCACAGCCGAGCTTTTCCGCCTTGAGGAGCGAATTCGCGTAACAGCTCCTTAAAAGGGCCTCCTCCCCCCTGCCTCCGCCCATCCATACGGGGCCGACGGTGTGGATGACGTATTTTGCGGGCAGACGGAAGCCGGGCGTGCTCTTCGCCTCGCCCGTTTCACAGCCGTGAAGGCCGCGGCAGTATTCCAAAAGCTCCGGCCCCGCGGCGCGGTGGATGGCGCCGTCAACGCCCCCGCCGCCCAGCAAAGAGCTGTTCGCGGCGTTGACTATCGCATCGACCCGCATCCGGGTTATGTCTTCGCTCACTATTATAAAGGGCATGAATATCGCCTCCCGTACTTCTTATCATCGAAATGATACCATACGGGAGGCGTTTTTGTAAAGGGGATCACTCCCGGCTCAAAGCTTCCTCGATCACGGCGAGGCGCAGCTCCATTTCATAGAGCTTATCCGATATGAGCCCGAAATTGAGGTTCAGGCAGCTTTCGTTCTTTTTTATGACGTCCTCATGGGTCTTCCTGTCCTCGCCCTCGTCCCTTTCCAGGGGGAGGCTGACGGAATACAGCGCGCGCATCTCCATAAATACCCCTCCTTTCCGGATCATTCGGTCCTGCGGCGGACGCCTATATCGAGCTCCAGCCCGCCCACTATGCGGAACCTGCCGCCGTTCACGTTGGAGATCTCGAGCCCCAGCGTGCGCCCCTCATGCTTAAGAGGGACGTCGAGCACCTCCTCTTCCGTTTCGGGGAGGAGCCTTTCGAAGGTTTCGCGGTGAGCGCCGACCCGCGTTTCGATGCGGATCGGAGCGCCGCCCTCGCTCGTGCCGCGAAGGAACAGCTCATGCGGGGATTTGACGGAGGCCTTGTCGCCGAGGTCGGTAAGCGGCACCCGCCAATGGGCGTTTATGGGGACGCCGTCAAAATCGCCGCCCTCGCCCCATTTTTCGAGATAGCGGGCGGAGCTGCCTATTATGAGCCTGCCGTCCTCGCTTGCAATATCGTCAACGCCGAAGCCGCCGTACTGCATATAGCTGCGGTTCACGATATCGTATTCTATGAGGCGTTTTTCGTTCCCCACCGAAAGGGTGAAAAACAGGCTGTCGCCCACGGCCGCCATGCGCGTTTCGGAGGTATCGGCGCTTTCCAATATGCGCTTTATGAGGCGGGAATCGGGCATCGTGGCGGTATCGACCCCGTTGAAGCAGTGGAGACCGTCGGAGGTCACGAAGAAAACGAGGTCGCGCCGCACCGCTGTCGCCGTATCGGAAACGAAAGTGGAATCCGCCTCTATGAGCTCCACCGTGAAATTGCCGGGGCGGTCGCCTATGAGCCTGTATATGGTGCTCTTCTTGAATATGAGAAGCTGATTGCTGATGGAGCATATCGCGGTGATGGGATCGCCGGAGGTGGTGCCTATTTCGATATGCCCTCCCTCCACGGAGGGGCTTGCTTCATCATAGCCCCAGTCCTCAATGGTTCGGCCGTCGCCGGGGAGCTTGGAATAATAGAGCCTGTTGGGGTTATCGAAATCGCCCGCGGCGAACAGCCGTCCGCGGTACATGGCGATATACCTCACGCAGATATTCGAACAGCCCGCCTGCGAGCCGAAGAGCGAGAAGTTCTCCCCGTCGAATTTAAGTATGGGGTTCGCGCCGTCGGCGATGAGCATGACGTCGGAAGTTCCTATCCTCGTCATGAGCACGGAGTAATGGCGCGGGTTTTCGAGCACGAGCGAATAGGAATAGGAGCGCGTCCATTCCTCGTTCTCCTCATCATAGGTATAGATGTAGCCGCCCGATATTACCATGGGGATATTCTTATCCGCGGAATGGAAAAAGGTTATGCGGTCGAGCCTTTCCGCGCCGACCTGCGGCACCCTTGCGGGGAAGAGCTTTGAAAAGCCCTTCGTTACGGCAAGCACGCCGTCGGAAACATCCATATTGATCGCGTCCGGCGAGAACGCGGGCGATATGAGGCTTTCGTCCCTCGACTGATCGAGGCCGACGAAGCGCTCTATCCTGTAAGTGTATCCTGCCAATCGATCACCTCCAGCGGTTCACTATGCGATAGCTCGCGGGGTCGCCCGCGTGGGGGCGCAGGCGGGATTTCGCCGCCTCGTACATCGAAAGGTAGATGTTCGCGCCGCGCTGGGTGGAAACGTCCCCCGCCATGCGCTCGCGGCCCACCACGTAGCTGACGATCAGCCCGTGGGTATGCGAGGGCAGCTCCGGCACGTCCGCAGGGGAGGCGAGCCTTTTGGGCAGACAGCGGTAGGTGATCTCGGCGGGAGCGTCATAGGGGAGCTCTATATGGCCCGTGTCGGTCTCGCGGAAGGGGACGGCGCCGCCGAGCTGGACCGTCTTTTCGACCCTTATGCAGTCGCGGGAAAGGGCTTCGAGCTCCACCGTGCCCTGGGGCGCGGGGACGGTCTCCGTCCTTGAAAAAAGAAGCTCGCGGGCAATATCGTCCTGCGCGTCGTTCGCGTAATCGGTCAGCCTCGCCCTGAAAAGCTCCATCGTCTGCGCATCGTGCCCCCGCCCAAGCTGCGCGAGCGCCGAAACAAGAATGTCGTTCAAAGTCATTTTGTTATCTCCTTATATAAGATGATGATTTCGCCCCGGCTTCCCCCGCGGGCGGACGCGCATTTCGCTCGCGCCCGCCCACCGAAGAGCCAAAGCGTTGACGTATGTATTTTTGAGGCGGGTTTTTATCCCGCATATTCATTATAGCAGAACATTTGTTCTATTGTCAACCCATTTTCAGAAACTTTGTTCGAAAATTATGACGGTTCGGCGGGGAGTTCGGGTGGGTTCAAGTACCGAAAATGCGCCTCGCGCGGGGCTTTTTGCTGAGGCTTTGTAATAGCAGAGGCGGAGACGGTTGTCATACTCGAACATATGTGCTATAATATCGGTGGGCGTTTCGCAGCGAACGTCTATCTTTTGGAAAGGAGGCAATGCGATGACGGCATCAAAGCCCGCTCCGCGCAAGCGGGGGCGGAAGACGAAGGAAACAAAAAGGCTCCTGGAGCTTTCCGCCGAGGCGCTCGACTGCCTTGGCGCGATCATGAACGACAGCTCCGCCAAGGCTTCGGACAGGCTTGCGGCGGTGAAGCTCACTCTGGAGCTTGCCGAACGGAAGCTCGATAAGCACGAAGCCGACGACGGTCTCATCCGCGTGGTGTTCGAAGGAGCGCCTGCCGAATGGAGCGAATAACGATACACGGGCGGCGGGATGCGCGGCTTCGGGCTTGCGGGTCCCGCCGCCCTTCGTCAAACTTTGCATAATATATTATTAATTTGTATTGTAAATTATTTGCGGCGTGGTATAATATTATCAAGCAGGGGCTTCTGCCCCGGAAAGGAATGATACTCGGTATGGCAAAAAGCATATACTCCCTCGTATTGGATGACGAGGTGATAGCCCTCATCGACCGCATGGCCTATGCGGAGGGGGCGAGCCGATCCGCGCTCATAAACCGCATACTCGCGGAAAACGTGGGCTTTTCCACTCCCGAGATGCGGATGCGCGATATATTCCGCCGAATGGAGGATATTTTGGAAAGCTCCCTTCTTCCCATGCCCGCGGAATCGGGCGACAGCACCTTAAGGCTCCGCTCCGCGATCTCATATAAATACAATCCCACCGTCAAATACACGGTGGCGCTGGGGCGCGAGGGCGCTTCGATAGGCGAGCTTCGCATACAGGTGCGCAGCCGCAGCGACGGCTTCACCCTCATGCTGCTGCAGTTTTTCAGGCTGTGGGCGCGGCTCGAGGAAGCCTACATAGGCAAGACGGATATCTCCTTTGAGGCGGGAAGGCTCACAAGGAAGCTCATCCCCCACAAGAAGAACGGCTCCATAATAAGCGAGGCGGTCGATGGCTCCGCGATAGCCGCTTACGTGAACGCGTTCGACGGCGCTATGAAGGCGTTCTTTGCGGGAGTTAACGATCCCGCCGCGGCGCAGGAGGCCGTTGAGGCGCGCATGGCGGATTACGTGAGAAGAAACGATATTATAATGTAAAGGACGTGAGGATATGAACGCGAACAAGCTCACACAGAAAAGCATGGAGGCGGTGAACGCCGCGAGGATGGCGGCCGCGAACGCCTCAAATTCCACAATAGAACAGGTGCATCTTTTATACGCGCTCGCTTCCGCGAAGGACGGGCTCATCCCCGCGCTCTTGAAGAAGCTCGGCGCGGATCCCGCCGCGGTGGCGAAGGACGCGGAATCCGCCATAGCGGGCCTTGCGCGGCTTTCGGGCGGAGCGGAGCCTTCGTCTTACGCTTCCCCGCAGCTTTCCTCCGCGCTTGACGCCGCCGAAGCGCGCGCCGAAAGGATGCACGACGAATACGTGAGCGTCGAGCACCTTATGCTCGGCCTCATAGAAAAGGCGGATCAGACGATCAAGCCCATATTCAGAAAATACGGTATAACCGAGGAAAGCTTCCTCCTCGTTCTGAAGGACGTGCGCGGCGGCAGGACCGTGACGGGCGACGATCCCGAAAGCACCTACGACGCGCTCAAGAAATACGGCTCCGACCTTGTGGAGCTCGCGCGGCAGCAGAAGCTCGACCCCGTCATAGGCCGCGACGACGAAATAAGGAACGTGATCCGCATACTGTCCCGAAAGACCAAGAACAATCCCTGCCTGATAGGCGAACCGGGCGTTGGCAAGACCGCGATAGCGGAGGGTCTGGCGCAGAGGATAGTGCGCGGCGACGTGCCCGAAAACTTAAAGGACAGGAGCGTTTTCTCCCTTGATATGGGCGCGCTCGTAGCGGGAGCCAAATACCGCGGCGAATTCGAGGAGCGCTTGAAGGCCGTGCTCGAGGAGATCAAGAATTCCGACGGACGGATAATCCTCTTCATAGACGAGCTCCACACGATCGTAGGCGCGGGCAAGACCGACGGCGCCATGGACGCGGGCAATCTGTTAAAGCCCATGCTGGCGCGCGGCGAGCTGCACTGCATCGGCGCCACCACTCTTGACGAGTACCGCAAGTACATCGAAAAGGACGCGGCTTTGGAGAGGCGTTTCCAGCCCGTAATGGTCGATGAGCCTTCGGTCGAGGATACCGTATCCATCCTTCGCGGCCTGAAGGAAAGGTATGAGGTGTTCCACGGAGTCAAGATAAACGACAGCGCGCTGATCGCCGCGGCGGAGCTTTCCAACCGCTATATTTCCGACAGGTTCCTGCCCGACAAGGCGATAGACCTCGTCGATGAGGCATGCGCCCTGATCAAGACCGAGATAAACTCCATGCCCTCGGAGCTTGACGATATCCGCCGCCGCATAATGCAGCTCGAGATAGAGGAGACCGCGCTCAAGAAGGAGACCGACCGTCTTTCCGTCGAAAGGCTCGAAACGCTCAGGCGCGAGCTTTCCGAGGAGCGCGATAAGTTCAACGCCATGAAGGCCAAGTTCGACGAGGAGAAGAGCGAGATCGAGGAGGTGCAGAAGCTCCGCGCGGAGATCGATTCCGCAAACGCGCGCATGCAGAAGGCGGAAAACGATTACGATCTCAACTTGGTGGCGCAGATCCGCTACGGCGAGCTCCCGAAGCTCAAGAAGGAGCTCGAGGAGAAGGAAAAGGCCCTTGCCGACAACGACGAGACCCTGCTCCGCGACCGCGTGACGGACGACGAGATAGCGAGGATCGTGGCAAGATGGACGGGCATCCCCGTGACGAAGCTCATGGAATCGGAGCGCGAAAAGCTCTTAAGGCTGGGCGATAAGCTCCACGAGCGCGTGATAGGCCAGAACGAGGCCGTTGACGCGGTCTCCGACGCCATACTCCGCTCAAGGGCGGGCATACAGGACCCGAACCGCCCCGTGGGCTCGTTCCTGTTCCTGGGCCCTACGGGCGTCGGCAAGACCGAGCTTGCAAAGGCGCTTGCGGAAGCGCTCTTCGACGATGAGAGGAGCATAGTCCGCATCGACATGAGCGAGTACATGGAAAAGTATTCCGTTTCGCGTCTTCTTGGAGCGCCTCCGGGCTACGTCGGCTATGACGAGGGCGGCCAGCTCACCGAGGCTGTGCGCAGAAAGCCTTATGCCGTGGTGCTTTTCGATGAGATAGAGAAGGCGCATCCCGACGTTCTGAACGTGCTTCTGCAGGTACTGGACGACGGCAGAGCTACCGACGGTCAGGGCCGCACGGTGGATTTCAAGAACACCATAATCATAATGACGAGCAATCTGGGCAGCGACCTGCTGCTCGAGGATCTGAGCGCCGACGGCTCGATCTCCGATGAGACGAGGGCGCGCGTGACGAGGCTCCTGCGCTCGCACTTCCGCCCCGAGTTCATAAACCGTCTTGACGAGACCGTCATGTTCCGTCCCCTCTCCGCCGCGGACATGCGCGAGATAGTCAAGCTTATGGTGAAGAAGCTCGCCCTCCGCATGAAGGAGAGGACGCTGACGCTCGACATCACCGATTCCGCCATCGACTATATCGTAAGGAACGGCTCCGACGCGCAGTTCGGCGCAAGGCCCTTGAAGAGGTTCATAGCGCAGAACGTCGAGACCATGCTTGCAAGGAAGATACTGGCGGACGATCCCGAGCCCTACTCCACGCTCACCGTGAACGCGGATGAGAAGGGGCTGAGGATAGACTGACGGATAACATGAGAAAGGGACGCTCCCCGCGGGGCGCCCCTTTATCATTCCGTCCTTGCTAACGCCCGCGTTTCTGTGATATAATAAAGTCAGCAAAAGCAAAGGAAGGGTATTGTTATGGTTTACGACGTTGCTGTGATAGGCGCGGGCATCGCGGGCATGACCGCCGCGATATACGCGCTTCGGGCGGGAAAGACCGTCGCGCTCATAGAAAAGGAAAGCGTGGGCGGGCAGATAACGCTTTCGCCCAAGGTTGAAAACTACCCCGGATACAAGGCCGTTTCGGGGCTCGATCTCGCGGATGGGATATTCGCTCAGGCTATGGAATTGGGCGCCGCGCTCGAGGTCGATGAGGTGAAGGAGGTCAAAAAGGAGGACGGGATATTCCGCCTCATCTGCGCCTATACCGAGGTATCGGCAAAGTCAATAGTCATAGCGACGGGCCTCATGCACCGCAGGCTCGAGGCCGCAGAACAGCTTGCAGGCCAGGGCGTTTCATACTGCGCCGTATGCGACGGGATGTTCTATAAGGGAAAGACCGTCGCCGTCGTGGGCGGGGGCAACACCGCCGTTTCCGAGGCGCTTTATCTTGCCGATATATGCGAGAAGGTCTATCTCATCCACCGCCGCACGGGTTACCGCGCGGAAAAGGCCGTTATGGACAGGCTCTATTCGAATGAAAAGATAGTCCGCCTTGAAAACAGGACTGTGGAGACGGTCGAAAGGACGGACGCGGGGCTTCGTCTCACGCTCCGCTCCACCTCGGGCGAAGAGGATATGCCCCTCGATACAGCGGGGCTTTTCGTGGCCCTGGGGCACATCCCGCAGAACACGCCCTTCGCGGAGCTCATCGACCTTGACGAATACGGGTTCGCCGCTTCCGGGGAGGACTGCACGACGCGCACCCCCGGCGTTTTCGTCGCGGGAGACTGCAGGGAAAAGAGCGTGCGCCAGCTCACCACCGCCGCCGCGGACGGCGCGGTAGCGGGGCTTGCCGCTTCAAAATACGTTGACGGATTATGAAAGGGTGATAATATGAACGAAGAGATCAAAAAGAAGCTCGACATGAAGGAGAAGAACTCCTGCCGCTACTATCAGAACACGGACTGCGAATACTTCCCCTGCCACAAGGGGGCCGATCCCGACTTTTTCAACTGCCTGTTCTGCTACTGCCCGCTCTACGCGCTGGGCGATAAATGCGGCGGCAATTTCCGCTATATCGAGGGCGGGATAAAGGATTGCTCGGGCTGCTTAAAGACCCACGGGCGGGGCGGCTACGATTACGTCATTAAGAATTTCCCGAGGATCGCGGAGCTCGCGAAAAAGAGCGAAGAATAAGGTTTTTTCAAGGAAAAAGGCACGGCATGCACCGCGCCTTTTTATTCTGTCATCCGTTTATAAGTCCCGCCGCGCGGAGCGCGTCGGCAAGTATCTGCCCGTGGTCGCCCGCTATGCCCTCGGTCGGGATGAAGACCGCTTTGCCCCTGTCGAACTCATACGGGACGCGCACGCTCTCCCCCGTCTGCTCGGACGTGAGGACGATGCTTTTCTCATCGGGTATGACCGAAATACGCCACATCCCGGCGTCCTTCGCGTCGTCCGCGGCCTTCGGAACGGCGCCGTCGGGAAGCTCCGAAACGAACGCGACGGTGATGATCCTGCCGCGCGGATCCCTTCCGGGACGTCCGTAAGCGCCGAGCTGTACGGGCGAAACGCCTGTAACGCCTGTCTCCTCGTTTAGCTCGCGCGCGGCGCCCTCGGGCAGATCCTCATCCATTTCGAGGAACCCGCCGGGGAAGGCAAGATCGCCTATGAAGGGGTGGTTCCGTCTTCTGATGAGCAGCACGGAAAGGCCCTCCTCATCCCGTGCAAATATAACGTTATCCAAGGTCACGCTCGGGCGGTCGTATTTTTTAAGGTCATACTCCGCGAGGAATTCCGCGAGGGTCTGACCTTTTTCATTTCGCTTATCGTTCTGCATATACGGGTATCTCCAAAAGTCTTCTGAAAATGGGCTCCTCCACAGCGGGATCGCCGCTCGTGAAGAAGGCGGCCCGCTCCCCTTCGGGAGCCTTGGGCGAAGCGGAAAGCCCTTCGTTTATGAGCACGCGCTTTAACTGCCGCGCGGTGCCCGCGTTGCCGTCGAATATGCGGCGCTCGCCCTCAAAATGCGCCAAGGCATAGGCCTTGACTGCGGGCGCGATGAAGGGGTAATGCGTGCAGCCCAAAACTATGCCGTCGATGCGCATACCCTCGAAGGGGGCGAGCTTATCATGAAGCGCCGCCTCGATTTTTTCGCCCTCCGTAAGCCCGCTTTCGATGAGCTCCACGAGCCCCGAGCAGCCTACGTCTATGACCCTTTCGGGATCGGGCATGCGGTTTTTCAAGGCTCTGTAACGCGCAAGGCGGGTGGTCGCGACAGTGGCGAGCATCAATACCTTCCCCCGTCCCTCCGCCATGCAGGCGGGCTTTATCGCGGGCTCGACAGAGACCACGGGCACATCGAGCTTCATCCGGAGCGCCTTTATGGAGGCGGAGGTCGCCGTGTTGCAGGCAACTACGAGCGCCTTAACTCCCTTATGAAGGAGCAGATCCGCCGCGGCCTCCGAAAGGGCGAGTATCTCCTCCTCCGGCCTGTCGCCATAGGGGGCGTTCGCATTGTCGCCGAAATAGATGAAGCGCTCGAAGGGAAGCTCGCGCATGAGATCGCGCAGGGTGCTCGCCCCGCCGAAGCCGGAATCGAACACGCCCACGGGGCGGTCGTCATATTCGATTTTCACCTTTTCGTTAAGCATTGTGTTCGTGTTCGTGCTTATGCTCGTAACTTGCGCCGCGGCTTTCGGTATAGGCGTTGAGCTTATCTATGAATATTGCCGCCGCGAGCATATCCGCCGCGCCGCCGCAGTTGATGTTGCGCTCTATGAGCTCGCGGTCGAACACCGCGGCCTCCGGCAGGCGCTTCGAGAGGGGCATTTCCATTATCTCCTTCGCCCTGCGGCGGACGAATTCCGCGCCCTCGCTGCCCGCGCGCTTGTAGGCGTTGGTATCGTAAAGCTCCGCCATTATGCCCAGGAGCGCGAGCGCGTATGCGGAATTATCGTCAAGCTCCATAAGGCGGTAGCCCAATATCCTGCGGTAGGCGTTCATCGCCGCGGGGAAGCCCGCGCGCGCCTCGGCGTCGGCTCCGAAGGGCTTGCCCTCGGGGATCTCGGAGGCGTGCTCCCGCCTCATAAAATACCCGTTTGTGCCGCGGCCGGGATCGGGCCGCTGAGCCGCAAGGCGCTTTGTCTCCTCAATAATATCAAGGGGCCCCCTGTCCTTCCCGAGGCTCGTGAGCCTTGCGTAAGCGGAGGCGATGAGCCCCAGGCAGTATATGGCGCCCTTATGGGTGTTGACCCCGCCCGTCGCCCTCTTCATGGCGGCCTCTGCGTCAACGCCCAATATCGTGAGCTTTGTCATAAGGGAGGCGCCATGCTCCAGGCCGCAGGTCTCGTGCGAGGGGCAGTCGGCGCAGTTCACGCCGTCATCCTCCTCACAGCCTTCGCCGTGCCCGCTTTCGGGAGCGTCGGCGTCGGCGGCAAGATACGCCATCGAATAGAAATAAGGCGCGAGAGCGCCGGCGCTCTTTTCAAAGAGGGGAATATCCATATCGGTATTTGCGCCGTTGTTCACGCGATCGACAAGGCCGGGCTTCGGGGTGGTCATCACCTCGTCTATCAAAGCCCCGTAAGCCGCGGCGGAGGCGGAATAGGCCGTGGCCTCCCTCAAAAGGGCGTCGGCCGCCCTTGTCAGCTCCTCGACGGAATGGGTGCGGTTCCTCGCGCAGTCCGAAGCGGGCTTTGAGCAGATGAGGCATTTGCGGGGATGCGGCCTTTCGAGCTTGCGCCCTTCTTCGATAACGTCTATATCGAAGAGGCGCCCGAAAGCGGTGGCTTCCTCCGTCTTGACGGCGACGGCCTTTATGAGCCTTGCGTTCACGCCCTTATAGACGAGCAGCGCCTCGCAGCCCGTATGGGCGATATGGTATTCCTCATGGACGAGCTTCGCGTTAAAGCGGGAGAGCGCCTTCGAAAGCTCCTCCAGACCGACGTTGAAGCAGGTCTCTATCGCGGGGGAATATTTAACGGGCCCCGCTATATTCATAGTAAAGCTCACGACGGGAAGCCCGTGCTCCCCGCAAAGCTCCGCCTGGCGCGCCGCCCTCGCTTCGCGGCGGGCGCCCATTTCCTCAACGGTAACGGGCTTCGTTTCGGCCCTTTTATTGCCGTGCGCGTGGGAGCAGTCGTGCCCGCAGACCGCGCAGAGCTTTTCATCACATTTGAATTCTTCCATTGCAGATCCTTTTATTCGCCAATGCCGAGCCTTATTTCTTCGCCGTTTTCGGTGAGAATAAGGGTAAATCCATCGCCGCAGGCTACCGAGATGACCCCGGTTATGCCCGTCACGCTGCATTCGCCGTGCATGTTAGATCCCGCGGCTGCGAGCGTTCCGTCCGCCCTGAGGCCCACGGAATGATGCGCGCCCGCAAAGATCGCAACTATATCGGTCCATGCCGCGACCTCGCACTCGCCGTAAGCGTTCTCGCCCGCCGCGACCACAGTGCCGCCCGGCAGGAGCGCGAGAACGTGGCGCTCGCCGCAGGCGATGGCGCTGACGCCTTCCCACTGAGCGGCGGCTTCGAAGCCTTCCTCCGCTCTGCCGCACAATACCACCTTGCCGTTATCCTTGAGGCCCGCGGTGAAATCCCTGCCGGCCGCTATCGCGGTCACGTGAGTCCACGAATAGGTGCCGCTGACCTCGCCGTAACGGTCAAGACCGCAGGCATAGACGGTGCCGCCCTGACGGAGCGCGACCGAATGCTCCGCTCCGCAGGCGACGGCGAGCACGCCGCGCCAGCCGGAAACAAGGCCGTTCGCGGTTGACATATCGCCGTGAGCCGCAACGGTGCCGTCCTCCCTGAGGCCGAGCATGAAACGGTTTGCGCCCAGCGCTATGGCGGTCATGGAATACCAGCCGGGATCGTTGTAGGTGCCCCAGTTCCCCATGGGAGTCGCCTTGCCGTCGGGAGCGAGGGTCGCCCAGCAGGAGCCGAGACCCGCCGCGTAATAATGCTTTAAGCTTTCGCGCAGCCTGTCGGCCTGCTCGGCGGCGTCGCGGAAATCGCCGGCTTCGGTGAACAGGCGGAGCGCATCGACGCTCCTGCCCTCGCCCAGAGCGGTGAGCGCCGCGGCATAGGCCGCCGTCTGCTCCGCGGAGCTGGCGCCGCCCATGCGGGCATAGCATTTGTTGGCAAGCTCCGTATTGCCATCCGCCCTTGCGTTATCGCCCGCTTTATGCCAAAGCGCCGAAATGCGGCTCTGAAGGCTTTCCCTTTCGCCGCTTATTGCCATTGCCTTTGCAAAGCAGTCGGAGGCGGTATCAAGATCGTAATCATGAAGGACGCTTTCGCCCTTTTTCATCCAAAGCTCACATATATCGGCCGCGCTTTCATTCCCGCAGTGCAGAAGCACCTTATCGGCGGAATCGAGATCGCCCGCTTCGAGGAAGCGTTCCGCGCAGCTTAAGCGCACGGGATCGAGCAGCGCGCGGTAACGGGAGCCTTCCGAAATGCAGGAGAAGCAGTTTTCACCCTCCACCCTGTCGTTTTCGGCATAGGCGCGGACGCCGTTCTGATAGTATGCGGAATCGAGCTTTTCGAATACCTCGTTATCCGCCCCGCCCTTCAAATAATAGGTGCGCGCCTGGGCAAGATCGCCTTCCTCAAAGGCCCTGTCGCCCGCGGCTATCCACGCACGCCCTGCGTATTCCTTGGAATTCGCAAGCCCGCGCATCGCTTCGAACTGAAGCGCGGCGGGAACGTAATCGCCCTTTTCATAGAGCGCGACCGTGGCGCGGTATTCCTGCATGGGGCGTATCTTTTCGGGAAAATACCAGAACACGAAAACGCCCGCTGCGATCAGCAGCAGCACTCCGATCATCAATAAAAACAATACCAGTTTGCGCATTTAGAAATACCTTTCGATAATATGATCGAGCGTGCTCTCCGGAACGAGCCCGCGAAGCGTGTCAATATCGCACCTGTCGATCGCCTCACGAACGAGGCTCGCACTGATGCCGCCCTTCCTTTCGATCTCCGTGACTTCGACTCCATAGCGGGGAAGCAGCTCCTTCATGATCTCGTTATAATTCCTTGTTACGGCGCAATAGGGCTCCGTCCCCACGAAACGCCGCTTGATATTGAGCGCAGGAGCTATTTTTTGAGCGAATAAGGTCAGATCCAGGGAAGCGTATATGGATTCGACGTTTGCCGTATCCTTTATGAAATAGGTCGGGAAGGTGGCCTTTGATATCATGTAAGGGCCGCTGGGGATCACGTGAACGTTCTTCAGATCCTCCGTGCCGCGGCGCACGAGCTCCAGCCTTTCCTCAAAGCCGAAGCGGGACTTATCCTCGCTTACAACGAAAACGTAGAGCTCGGGGACTTCGCTTGCCGCAGTTTCGATAAGATACCTGTGGCCCAGCGTGAAGGGGTTGCAGTTCATCACCGCCGCGCCCGTCACGCATTCGAATTTGGGAACGGATGAGAGCCATCTGGCAAGCCCCGAGCGGGAATTTTCCATGAAGCAGACTTCACGCGTGGCGGCAAGGGTATAAAAGCCCACCCCGCGGAAGAGCATTTCGTTCGCCGCTTTTGTGAAAAGGAAGAGGTTGGTGATCCCCCTGCGGTACGCCTCCTCTATGAGGCCGGAAACGACCGTCAGCGCCGCGCCCTCGCCCTGAAGGCGCTCGTCTATCGCTATGTATTTCAGCACGTTCCCGCAGAGGGAGCCGTTACCCAGTATTTCTCCGCTCTCCGAAACGAGCTGCACGGTGTAATCCGCGCCGCCCTCATACCTCAAGCCCATTCCGGCGAGAAATGCTTCGGTTTTTTCAAGGCGTTCGGGGCTGAGCACGACGCCTCTTTCGGGGTAGAACTCCATTTAGCGCACCTTTTTTCCGGGTATAAAACGCCCTCGCCTCAGGCGGGGGAGCTGAAGGCCCGGGGGGGAGAACCCCCCCGGGCGGCCGATCTCGGTTTAGTCCGCGACCTCGCGGATAACGTCGATAACGGTGTTGTCCCTGTACATAAGCACGCCGACTATCTTCTCGCCGTACTTGATGGGCTCGGGAGTGCCGGCGACGCGTTCGGCGCGGTCGCGCAGCTTTTCGATGGTCGTCACGGGAAGGCCCGCGGCAACGAACTTTTCATACAGCTCGGGACGGGCGGGGTTGACCGCGATGCCCTGATCGGTGACCACTACATCGACCGTCTTGCCGGGGGTGCAGATGGTGTTGACCTTGGAGCAGATGGTGGGGATCCTGCCGCGGAGCAGGGGGCACACGACGATGGTCATGGAAGCGCCCGCCGCGGTATCGGGATGGCCGCCGACCGCGCCGCGGATGACGCCGTCGGAACCCGTCATTACGTTCACGTTGAAATCGGTATCGACCTCAAGCGCGGAGAGGATGACGAAATCGAGCTGGTTGACAGCCGCGCCCTTGTTTACGTAGCTGGCGTAATAGGAAGCGTCGATCTGCTGATGGAAGCGGTTGTTCTTTACGGAATTGGCCGCGATGAGATCGAAGGACTGAACGTCCAGTATCTTCTTGACGAGGCCCTCCTCGTGCATCTGGACGATCTGACCGGTGATGCCGCCAAGTGCGAAACGGCACTTGATGTCCTGCTCGATCATCTTTTCCCTGAGATACCTCGCAACGGCAAGGGAGGCGCCGCCGGAGCCCATCTGCATGGAGAAATTGTTCTTGAAATAGCCGGAGGCGACTATCGCGTTCGTCGCATACTGGGCGATGAGCAGCTCCTTCGGGTTCTTGGTGAAGCGGGTCGCGCCGCTCATGATGCCGTTGGGATCGCCTATGTTATCGACCTTTACGACGTAATCCACCTGGCTTTCGGGGATGCCGAAGGGTGTGTTGGGGAAGGAAACGAGGTGATCGGTGATTATGATGCACTTATCGGCATAGAGCGCGTCGAGCTTGGCATAGCCCAGGGAGCCGCAGCAGGAGCCTTCCTCGCTGTCCCTGTTGTAGCCGTTGGCGTTGCCGTAGGGATCGCAGGAGGGAGCGCCGAGGAACGCGACGTCTATATGCAGCTCGCCGGTTTCGATGGCCGCCGCCCTGCCGCCGTGGGAGCGGAATATGACGGGGAAATCCATGAGACCGTGGGAGACGGCGTCACCCAGCTTGCCGCGGAGGCCGCTGGTCTCGATATGATCCACAACGCCGTTCTTGATGTGCTCGATGAGGGGCCAATGGCAGTCGGTAAGGCTGCTTGCGGCAAGGGTGAGGTGCTTTATGCCCATCTTCGCGATGACGTCCATCACCATGTTGACGACGAAATCGCCGTTCCTGAAATGATGGTGGAAGGAGATGGTCATGCCGTCCTTGAGGCCGACGCGCTTTATCGCCTCCTCAATGGAGGGGAGGACCTTCTTGGATTCCTTCTGACGCTCGTCGAAGCTCACGAGGTTCTTCTCGTTAAGGTTCTTTTCGTCATAGACGCCGTGGCAGGCGGAAACTTCTTTTATGTGGGGGATGGAATCGAAATCAAACATATTATTACCTACCTTTCTTCCGAACGCCTCAGATATCCTCAACGGTCATCGTCTTGGCGCGCTCCGCCATTTC
The DNA here is from genome assembly GCA_017394835.1 of Clostridia bacterium. GTDB lineage: Bacteria > Bacillota > Clostridia > Christensenellales > CAG-138 > UBA3857. The sequence goes on along the minus strand of JAFPXD010000025.1, from coordinate 4,381 downwards.
AAGCAGGTACTGCGCCCTTGCGACAACGGGCTTGTCTATCATCTTGCCCTTGAGGGAAGCAACGCCCGAGCCCCTCGCGTTCGCCTCCGCGATGGCCTCCATGATGGCGCGGGCCTTCATGAGATCCTTTTCGGAGGGAGTGAACACCGCGTGCAGAGGCGCGATCTGGCGGGGGTTGATGACGGATTTGCCGTCAAAGCCCATCTTGCGGATCATGGTAGCCTCGGCAATGAAGCCTTCTTCATTGTTGACGTCGGAATAGACGGTATCGAGCGCCATTATGCCCGCCGCCTTCGCGGCGTTGACGATCATGCCGCGGGCGAACATGAGCTCTATGCCCTCGGGGCTCCTGGTGGTCTTAAGGTCGGTGACGTAATCCTCCGCGCCCAGCGCGATGCCGATCAAGCGCTTGGAGGAGAACGCGATCTCGCGGGCGTTAAGCACGCCGTTCGCGCTCTCGATAGCGGCCATCATGCCCGTCTTGCCAACGGGGATGCCCGCCTCACGCTCGATGCGCTCTATCTCGCGCTCGCACTCGATAACGTCCTTCGCGCTGTCGGTCTTGGGGAGCCTGATAACGTCGGGCTGAGCCCTTACTATCGCTTCGAGATCGGCTACGCCGAGACCCGAGGAAAGGTCGTTTATGCGGACCACGAGCTCCTTGGAGCCGTAGTGCAGACGGGTGAGCGCCTCATACACGAGGAACCTTGCCGCATCCTTTTCGGTGATGGCAACGGAATCCTCAAGGTCGAACATGATGGAATCCGAACCGTAGATATGCGCGTCCCTTATCATGCCGGGGTTATTGCCCGGAACGAACAGCATGCTCCTTCTCAATCTGCTCATTTGACGCCTCCGAACTTCCATACAAAGTCAGTGCTCTCGGCGGCGCGGTAAGCGGCGGCCTGCGTGCGCGCGGCAACGGTGCAGTCGAGCGCGCCCTTATCGGTCGCGTTGACGTAAGCCTTCGTTACGCCAAGCTCCGAAAGGGTCTCTCTTATGACCTTTTCGATCTGCCTGCCGTACTGCTGCATGACGGCGCTTTCGAGCTCGAGCTCAATACCCTCGGTCTCCTTGGGCTCGATCCTTACGATGATATCGCTGGATTCCATAGTTCCGGCAACACCCGTTTTCTTGATTTCCATAACGAATTGATCCTCCCGTAATAGAATGCTGCATATTAGGCGCTCCGCGCGCGGGGCTGATCGCCCGCTTGGAGCAGTCCATCTTATATAATACCACTTTTCGTTGATATTTCAAGGCAATATCAATAAATTTCAATATATTATGGATGCGGCCGCCCCGCGCGCGCCGCCGCAGAACAAAAAAGTTTTCAAATTGGCGCAAAAAGGTATTGACAACTGTTTATACCGGTGGTAATATAGTACCGTACCACAACAGAAGCATATTAAACGAAAGCGAGATACGGCGATATGAATAAGATTTCTCTTTCCGACGGCGAATGGAAGCTCATGAACATCCTTTGGGAAAAGTCGCCCCTGACGATACTCGGGCTTACCGAGGCGGCAAGGCCCGAAACGGGCTGGACCAAGGCGACCGTCAACATGATGATAAACCGCCTTGTGGAAAAGGGCGCGGTGCGGATAGACTCTTCCGAAAGGACCAAGCGCGTCCATCCCCTTCTTGACCGCGATGACGCCGTTGTGCAGGAAGCGAAGAGCACCCTCGAAAGGATAAAGACTGGCGGGCTCGGCCTGCTCATAAGCACCATGGCGCAGGACTGCAGGCTTTCCGACGAAGAGATCGACGAGCTTGCCCGCATACTCAAAGAAGGAAGCAAAAACTGATCCTAAAAGCCCTCCCCTCCTCCGACCGCCCTCAGGCACACAGAATAAAGAGGTAAAGATCATGAACGTCATCATTTGGATAATAACCTCGAGCGTCCTCATCCTTGCTGTCATCGCCGCCCGCGCGGCGTTCGGCAAAAAGCTTTCCGCGGGGCTTCGCTACGCCCTTTGGGGGCTTGTGCTCCTGCGCCTGCTCATTCCGGGGACGCTCTTTTCGTTCCCCGTCAGCATAGAGAACGCGGCGGAGCAGACGGAGGCGGTGCGCGATTTCGAGCTGCTTCAGGGCGTTGAAGCGATAGCGCACACGGAGACCGGCTCCATCGCGGCGATGAGCCTCGAAAGCGCCCCGCGCACGGAGGCGGAGCCCATCCCCATGAACATGCCCGAGGCGGAGCCCGCGGATATGCCCGAGCCCGTTCCCGAGGAGCCGCAGATCGCCGCCACCCTCGTTGAAAACGCCACCCCGGAGCGGTTCGTCCGCATGCAGACCCGCTTAAAGCTGCGCGACATATTCAAATACGTATGGCTCGTCGGGTCGGGCGTGTGCCTTATAGTATTCGCCGTCCTGAATATCCGCTTCTGCGCCGATCTGCGCTCAAGGCGGAAGCGCCTCGATATAGAATGCAGGCGCCCCGTCTATTCGGTGAAAAGGCTCTCTTCGAGCTGTTTGTTCCTGGGGACCGTCTATATTTCCGAAGAGACCGCCGAGGATCCCGTTCAGCTCAAATACGTACTGGAGCATGAGCTGGCGCATTACCGCCACGGCGACCACGTGATCGCCTTTCTGCGGAGCATCGCCCTTGCCGTGCACTGGTTCAATCCCCTCGTTTGGTGGGCCGCCGTGATCTCAAAGCAGGACAGCGAGCTCTTTGCCGACGCGGGCGCCATATCCCGCCTTGGCGACGGCGAACGCGAGCGCTACGGTCTGACCCTTCTGGGGCTTGCCGCAAAGCGCCCCATCAACCCGCCCGTGCTCTGCGCCGCGACCACTATGGCGAACGGCAAAAAGCATTTGAAACAGCGCATAACCCACATTGCGAAGCGCCGCAGGATGAGCGCCGCCGCGGCAGCCGCCGTGCTGCTCATCGCCGCGTTTGCCGCGTGCACCGCGTTTGCGGGCAGCTCCGATAAGACCGTCCCCGACGAAAAGGAAGCCTTCATTGCGGGCGGTACCGAGGCTCCCGCCGATACCGAAGCCCCAATTGATACCGAGGCGCCCATTGAGACCGAAGCGCCCACGGAAACGCCCACGGAAGCGCCCACGGAAGCGCCTACCGAAACGCCTACCGAAACGCCTACGGAAGCGCCCACGGATGCGCCTACCGCGGCTCCCACTCCAAAGCCTACCGAAGCTCCCACTCCCAAGCCCACGAATACACCCAAGCCCACGAATACGCCCAAGCCCACGAACACGCCCAAGCCCACCGCGGCTCCCACGCCGAAGCCCACGAATACGCCCAAGCCCGCGGCGTACTTCAGCATGCTCGAGCCCAACGCGCCCCTGTCCGTCGATATGGACGGCGACGGGAAGGAGGATACCGTGCTGTTTGCGGTTACGCACGACGACGAATACCACCCCAAGCTCAGGATAACGCTTGCCGCCGATCCCGCAAACACCCTGACCTACACCCTCCAGACCTGCAACAAATGCATGGCGATGGTAGTTGACTTCGAGCCCGAAGTCAAGGGCCGCGAGATAGTATTCGCTTACGACCAGACCGGCGACTATTCGATAACCGCGTTCCATCTCAAATCAAGCGGGGACGGCTTCAAGAAATTTGAAATGGCCCTGAGGTTCGGCTCCAAGTCCATATTCAACAACGGCCTGCCCGCGAATTTCAAATTCGAACCCGCAAAGGGCCTGCCCGCTCAGGGCATAACGGACGTGCTCGGCGATTATTACGTCGATACCCGCTTCCGCGTGACAGAGAAGGGCATCCTGCCCCTAAACTCGGATCAAAACTATTTCCATTTCAGCTATCCCGATTCGGTCCGTCCGCTCAAGCTTAAGACCGAGCTCCGCGTCAAGCTCGAAAACGGCTCGTATTATACCGTCCCCGAGGGTGCTGAAATAATCCCCCGCTATACCGACAGGTTCCGCTACGTCAAGGTCGAGCTGCCCGACGGCAGGATGGGCTCCGCATCCGTGGAGCATGACAGCTACTACGGCACCACCATCAACGGCGTCCGCCAGGATTATTACGCGGACCTCCCCCACGATACCATTTACGAGTAAGCCGGGCCGGCAGAGGGCCCCGGCGCCACCGAACAGCTTATAGGAAGATCCGGATAATTCGCCCGAAAAGGCGGTATCCCCGCTTCAGTGCACCCCAATGCCCGTGAACGGGTGCGAATTGTCCCTTGAAAAGCCCCGGACGCGGGGTGATAATGGTATCGGAAAGCGGACCGCGGCGGCTTGGAAAGGGCGCGCGGCGGGCGGGAACCGGGCTTCCCGAAACGCTTTGCCCGATCCCCGATTTTTCCTGAAAACAGGGAACCGAAGCCGCTCCCGATGCGTTATATAAACAGAAGGTAAACGGTGCTAACCGTTCGTTATCATAACAAATTTACAG